>JAKQDD010000249.1 GCA_029556615.1 Verrucomicrobiota bacterium
TTTGCCGCCGGCGCCTCGTACCAGTCGAGATACGGCATCACGTGTTCCGCCGCCTTGAATCCCGGAGCCTTCACCTCCTCGGTGGTCGCCGCGATCTGCTGGGGCTGGAAATCCGGGATCTTCCCCTCCGGCCACAGCGCGACCCGTTCCCCCGCGGACACCAGAACGGCCACCCCTAACCCAAAACAAAGAACCAGCGTCTTTCTCATCGCATCGTTTCCTTCCGTTTTTTCTGAGGATAGTGAGGCCATGGGGTCACGTCGAATGATCCCTTGGTGGTGCGGCCGCTTCGGGTCCTGGAGGGAGTTCGTGGCGAGTGTATGGGGGTGGGGTGCGGGGGCCGGGGTGGCTGAGGACGGAGGGGTTGGGCAGCGCGTGCGGGGTTGATGGCCTCAGGATAACCTGAATTGGAGCGACTCGTTCGACAGGGCGAGGAGGGAACGCGCACGCGCTCCCCCTACAGGTTCCTGGCGCAGCAAATCGAGGAACTCGACGGGCAAATCCAGAACCCAGCGGTCCCTTGCTGCCCCCGGAGATGAAAACTAAGACTCGGTTCTGTTTCATTGGGGTTGCTGTCTTGGTTCTCCTGGCCGTTTGGTGGATTCGGAGCCGGGTATCCGGGCTGGACCGTCCGGCGGCGCCTGTTCCAAGACCCGGCACTGCCGCTGTTGGCTCCGCCGGGCAGTCTTCCACTCCTTCCGGCACCGCCGAAATGTAAGCCGACCCCGCCGCTCCACCGAACCGCCGCGCGCGTCGCGTCAGTGCGCGACGGACTCCGTGCTTGACGCACGGGGCGGGTTCGGGGTGACTGGATCGTGCGCGGGGCCGCGTGGGCAGGAAGTGCTGCGGCAGTGGCCTTGTCATTCTCGAGACAACATGCAGACCAAGACTGAAGTCTTCCGCCGACTCAAGGCCGGCGGTGTCGTTGCGGTGATTCGGGCGGACCAGCCCGGGGACCTGATCGAGGTGGCGCGGGCTCTTCGCGAAGGGGGGGTCGAGTTCGTCGAGATCACGCTGACGGTGCCCCAGGCGTTGCGGGTGATCCAGGAGGCGGTCGCTGCTCTGGGCGACGACGTCGTCATCGGCGCGGGGACGGTGCTGGACGCGGAGACTGCGCGGGCGGCGATTCTGGCCGGAGCGGGTTACGTTGTGTCGCCGGTGCTGCGGCCGGAGGTGGTCGTGATGTCGCGCCGGTACGATATCCTGTGCATGCCGGGGGCGATGACGCCCACCGAGGTGCTCGGGGCGTGGGAGGCGGGGGCGGACGTGGTCAAGGTGTTCCCCGCCGGGGTGGGGGGGCCGCAGTTCTTCAAGGACCTCAAAGGACCGTTTCCCCATATCGAACTGATGCCGACAGGCTCGGTGAACCGCGAGACGGCGCCGCAGTACATCCGGGCGGGGGCGTGTGCGATCGGGGTGGGAGGCGAGCTGGTGGGCAGGCCGCTGATTGCGGCCCGTGCGTTCGACCAGATCACCCGCAACGCTCGCGAGTACATCGAGTTGGTCCGCCAGGCGCGCGGGTTGGGGTCGTAGCCTGCGTTTCCCGGGGGCTGCGGTTCATCGTGGATGCAGGCCCATGCTTCGGCACCTTCATTTTGTCCGTCGCGGCAACCGTCAGTACTACTGGATTGGCTGCGGGACCTTCAGCGAGTGGTTTGAGCGACAGGACGTTGACACCCGTGACGCCTCCGCCGTCGCAAACGTCATTCGGGTCCAATAATCGTCAACGGTTGGGTCGCCAGACGGAGCTGGACTGTCGATTGTGAGCACTGAGCCCCCGAGGCACGGTCAAGAAAAGCATTGCGGCGGGGGCGGTCCCGGTGTTTTCTCACGTTGCACGCCGCCAGGAGACCGGGTCCGTGGCGCCCGGTGGTGATCGGCGCTCGCGCAGGAGCGAAGACTTATGGGTGTTGGCCTCATTGACATCGTGGTGTTTGTCGTATTTGTGGGGACGGTGATTGCCCTTGGGCTCTGGAAGAGCACGGGCGAACAGACCCGCAGCGAGCACGGGGCGCAGGATTACTTCCTCGCGGGGCGGGGTCTGACGTGGTGGTTGATCGGGTTTTCGCTGATCGCGGCGAACATCTCGACGGAGCAGTTTGTCGGGATGAGCGGCCAGGCGGCGGACTGGCTGGGGATGGCGATTGCCAGCTACGAGTGGATGGCGGCGATCACGCTGGTGGTGGTTGCCTTCATTTTCCTGCCGTCGTTTCTGAAAAGCGGCATTTACACGATCCCCGAGTTTCTCGAGTACCGGTACAACACCTTTGCGCGGACGGTCATGGCGGTGAGCACGATGATCATCCTGGTGGGGGTACCGACGGCGTCGGTGATTTACTCGGGGGCGAAGGTCATCTGCGTCTATTTTCAGGGCCAGAGCCTGCTGGGTTTCGACTTGGGGAACATCACGGTGGGCTGTTGGATCATCGGGGTGAGTGCGACGGTGTACGTATTTGCGGGCGGATTGAAGGCGTGTGCCTGGGCGGATCTGATCCAGGGGTCGGCGTTGGTTTTGGGCGGGTTGATCGTCTGGTATCTGGCGATGAAAGCCCTGGGGTCGGCGGATCCGGCGGCTCTGGCGGCGACGGCATGCAATCCCGCGCTGGACCCGGGCGCGCTGGCGGACTCCGGCGCTTGGAGCCGGTGGTTCAGCCTGAACTCCGGGGCGCTGCCCGAAGGGAAGCTGCACATGGTCCGGCCGTTGACCGACCCGTCGATTCCCTGGAGCGCGCTGGTGGTGGGCTTGTGGATTCCGAACTTTTTCTACTGGGGATTGAACCAGTACATCACGCAGCGGACGCTGGGCTCGAAGTCGCTGGCTGAGGGTCAGAAGGGGATTGTGTTTGCGGCGTTTCTGAAGCTCCTGATTCCGTTCGTGGTGGTGATTCCCGGGATTCTGGCTTTCAACCTGTTCCACAAGGATCTGGCGGGCCAGGCGGACCTGAAGAACCGGGATGTCGAGGCGGCGTACACGGCGAAGAAGGCGATCGTGTACCAGTTCACGGCGGGATATGCCAAGCTGCATCCGGAGACGGCGGAAGGCATGGCGTCCCACAATGCGGCGCTGGTGAAGGAGGCGTGGGCGCCGCCGGCGGCGCCGCTGGCGCCGGCCGAGCTCGCGACGCGGAACGCGGCGTTCGTGGCCGCCGCCAAGACCGCGAACGTGACCGTGTCGCAGAAGCTGATCGGCCACGACTTCGACGCGGCGTTTCCGACGTTGATTCGCAATCTGGTGCCGCGCGGGCACGGGGTGCTGGGGTTTGTGCTGGCGGCCCTGTTTGGCGCGGTGGTGAGCTCGATCGCGGCCATGCTCAATGCCGCATCGACCATCTTTGCGATGGACATCTTCCGCAAGGTGAAGAAGGACGCGTCGCAATACGCGCTCGTCACGTGCGGCCGGGTTTGCATTGTGGTCTTTGTGTTGATCGCGCTGTGGGTGGCGCCGAGCCTCGGGAGTCCGGCGTTCGGGGGGATCTTCACGTTCATCCAGGAGTTTCAGGGGTTCATTTCGCCGGGCATCCTCGGGGTGTTCCTCTTCGGGCTGCTGGTGCATCGCGCCCCGCGGTCGGCGGGGACGGTGGGGCTGGTGTTGAACCCGATTCTCTACGGCGGCTTGAAGTATCTCGCGCCGGGCATTGCGTTCCTGGACCGCATGGCGATCTGCCTGGGCGTCATTGTGGTCGTGCTGACGGTGATGACGCTGGTGAAGCCGCTGCCCAGCCCGGTGGTGCTCCCGGTCAACCCGAAGATGGACATGACGCCGTCGCGGTCGGCGAAGCGGTTCGGGTGGGCGGTGGTGGCGCTGACCCTCGCGCTCTACGTCATCTTCTGGTGATGCCAGAGCGGGCTGCGGTTGGGCTGCGGTTCAGCGGACACGCTGGTAGAGCCACGTTTGAGCCGAGGGCTTGTCCGGGAGGACGATCTTCAGGCCGCGCTCCATCAAATCGCGCCCGGACTGCTCGACGGTCCGGACGCGGTCCCAGTCGAGGCCCGGCTGCCGGACGTCTCAGGCGAGGCCCAGCCAGAGGAGGAACAAAGCCGCCCATGGCAGCGCGAGCAAGGGGGCGAGGCAGCCGTCGCTTCGATGGCGCCGGCGAGTTTTCACGAGGTTCACCGCGATCCGGCCACTGACGGCGTCCGCGGCGCATTGCGGATGGGGAATTGGGCGAGCAGGGCGGCGGTCACCCGGGTCATGCCTTCTGCGTAGCGGGCCGGATCGAGGACGACAAACCGGCGAACGCACCGGGTGTTGGGACCGCCGTAGCGGACGACGGCGTGGTCGTCGACGCTCACCTCGATGGGTTCAAAGCCGAAGAGGGGCGCCGGGGTCTCTGGATCCGGAGAAGGCCCGGCGGGGGGTGGCGCGAGGCGATAGTCGGTTCCGGTCCGGACGACCGTCCGGCCTGTCACCCAGGCGAAGACGGCGGTGCACCAGAGGTTGCGCTGTCCGGCAAAGAGCCGGTCGCGGCGCGCGGGGTCGACGGGTCGGGCGAGAGCGGCGATGGGATCGCCTCGCTCGTGGTCGAGCGCGTAGAGGAAGTACTGGACGAGCGGGTCGGGCGCGTGTTCGAGCAACTGCCGGTGTGTGGCCTGCCAGAAGGAGGCGTGCCCGCGGTTTTGCCAGGGGCCGCCATCGAAGCAGGGGACCCAGTCGATGGGCAGTCCCGAGCGAAGGAGGCCGACGTAGGCGTGCGGATCGAGCCCGACGTTGTATTCCCGATGATCTTCGCGCGTGGCTTCGCCGATGAAGACCAGGATGCGGGCCACGCGCCGGCGGAACAGATCGGGCTCGCGGTTGAAGGCGGCCACGACGTCGCGAACGCTGCCGACGGCGATGATCGAGACGGGTTGCCTGGATTGCCGGAGGGTGTCGAGGATGAGCTGTGTGCCGGCCTGGAAGCGCGGGGCCTGATCGAGAGCGGGGTCGGTGGGACCGCGGAGCGGTGTGGCGAGGCCGATGGCCGTTGGGATGTTCCGGTCGGTCAAGTGATGGAGCTGGGAGACCGGGATTCGGCCGGGGCGTTCGAGTTGGCGTTGTCCCTGGTCGAGGACGATGCCCGCGATGTTCACACGATCGAGGCCATGCAGCGTGGCCAGGTCGAAGTGGTCGTCCGGATCCACGTGGGGGTGGAACAGATCCGAGCAATAGAGAACGGGCACGCTTGGGGTCGAGGTTTCGCGGGCCTTGGCGGGTTTGTCGGGCGGGGCGGTGCGGCATCCGAGGCCGAGGCCCGACGCGAGGGCGCACAAGCCAGTGGCCTTGAGGAACACCCGACGCTGGCAGCGACGGCTCATGGGGGATCGAGCGGTCCTGGGCGGAGGATCCGCGGCGCCGTCGCCACGCGCGGGCGGACGGCGAGCCAGTCCACGCCTTGGAACACGGGGTCGGGGATGGCGCGGATCTCCTCGTCGCCGAGGTAGGGGCACATGGCGTCCACCCAGACGATGAGCCGCAGGAGGCTCACGTCGTCGACGCGGATCCCGTGGTGTTCTCCGCTTGATACCCAGTCGATCAAGCGGCTGCGGTAGGAGAGGGAGGACATGGGCTTTGGGGTGACATAGGCCTGGGGATCCACGGTGCTATAGGCTTCGACCAACAGGCAGCCTGCGATGCCGAAGCCGGGGGGCGCCGGTTCAACGCGCTGATAGGGTTGTCCCCACGTCGGGCGTCCGATCAAGGTATGATACGGTTCCGGGAACACCGGTTCGCCGGGGCGGAGCGTCAGATCCAGGGTCTCCCTGGCTTCCCCGTCGCCTTGGTGGCACTGCCCGCAGTACCGATCGAGCACGGGCTGCACGTAGCGCGGGTAGCTGACGGTGGTGTCCGTCCAGGGGGGCGGGGTGATTTCGTGCGGGGGGCGCCGCAGCGCCAGGGCTGTCGGCTCGACCGGGGCGGTCCGGCTGTGGGACTCGTGGCAGCCGAGGCAACCCCGGTACTCGCCCGGCATCACGTTGGCGAAACTGCGCATGGTGTGGAGCGCGCGCTGGCGCTCGTCGAGCAACTGGAAGTGCAGGGGCAGACCCGCCGGAGCCCGAAAGGAGACGGACCCGTCCGGTTCGATGGGGACGGTGCCCAGGAGGCGTTTGACCCCTTCGGATTGGACTGTGGAGACCACGGGGCCCGTCGAGATGTAGGGGCGCTTGTACCAGTAGGTGTAGGTCTTGTGGTCGATGCTGAACACGCGCAGGAAGCGCGCCTTTCCCTGCAGCTCGGCCGGGGCGCCCTGGTAGACGCTGCTGCTGAAGAGCACTCCGTCCTGGGCGTCCTCGGCGGCGCCCGCCATCGGCCAGACGACGCGGTCGGCGATCACCGTCGGGCGGGGCCGCGGACGGAGCGGTTGCGCGTGGAACACGTGGTGGGCTCCTTCGAAGATGAGCTCCCGGTT
Organism: Verrucomicrobiota bacterium; assembly: GCA_029556615.1. GTDB lineage: Bacteria > Verrucomicrobiota > Verrucomicrobiia > Limisphaerales > J093 > JAKQDD01. Next base: position 6,387 of record JAKQDD010000249.1, read on the forward strand.
GCCTTCGACGTCCATGAGGTAGAGGACGAACCGGCCCTGGCGCTCGGCCGAGACGAGGAAATCGCGGTCGCCGAGCGGGTAGGGGGAGTAATAGGCCGGGAATAGACCGCTCTCATGGTAGGCGGGGGATTCCACGGGATCGACCGGGCCGTTGCCGCATTCGGGCCAGGGGACATCGGCGGTGACTTTGGTCAAGCCGTCGGGGAAGTTGAAGCCGCGGTCCGGATCGATGATGCCCACCGAGCCGGCGAACCAATCGTGGTGTGCGCTTCCGGTGAACATCACGCGTCGGCTGCCGGGAATGACGCGGGCGTCCTTGACGAGGTCCGGCCAGACGCTTTGGTTGCCCCAGAACATCGTGACCTGAGTGCCGTCCGGGTTCATCGTCCAGAGTTTCTGTGCCCGCCACAGGGGTTTGTCCGTGTACTCCCAGCGGGTGTAGAGGACCCGCCCGTCCGGCATGATCGAGGGCAGGTAATCCGGTTCGTTGTTCGCGGAGACGATGTAGAGGTTGCGGCCGTCACGGTCGCATCGACCCAGCACGAACGAGCTCGTGGGCGGCATGCATCGGACGTAGGTGTGTCCGCGCGTGGTGCTGAAGAGTACATGCCGGTCGTCCGGCAGGTAGATGGGGTCCAAGTCGTCGTAGGGCCCATCCGTGAGCTGCCGCAGACCGGAGCCGTCCACGCCGATTTCGTACAGATGAAACGACTTCTCGTTGTGCGGCTTGAAGCAGAAGAGGACGGTTCGCGCATCGTACGCGAGGTCGGGTCGCCAAAACGCGCCGTGGAGCGGCGCCTCGGGCGCCAGTTGCCGGACCCTGCCGTCCGGCCGCAGGCCATCGAGCACCAGAAGACGCCCCCCCGGAACGGCCATGTAACCGAGCCGATGCCGGGTCTCGTGTCGCCACTCGGACCCCTGCGGGAATGGGCTGTCCACGAGCAGCACTTGGTCGAAGTCCACCACCGGATTCCGAAACGCGATTCGTCGCTTGAGGGCGCGGACCTTGAAATAGAGTTGCGGGTCCGGTTGGGTCAGGTCCTGAGCGGCCTGGTTCAACCGGTCGAGCTCCCGCAGATCCCCGTCGAGATCCGGAGCCGTGGCGCACGCCTGGATCCGCCGGGCCAAGTCGCGGGTCCAGCCGATCTCTTTTTGGATCCGGTCCGGCGTGGGCGCGTTGCCCGCCTGGTGCAGCCAATCGCGTTCGAGTGCAGCGCGGCCTTCCTCCGCCGAGCGCGTCGTGGCGGCGGGTGTTTCGGGTCGGACGAACGGCGCCACCGGTTCATGAAGCCGCGGGCGGTGCTGGATGTGCGCGGCCGCTTCGAGCAGGGATCGGATCCACTCGGGCGAGGCCGGGTCGGCGCTGTCGGCGTCGGGCGCCCACGGTTCAAGCCGGTTCCGGAGCGCCTCGATCTCGGCCCATCGGCGGCGGTCGGCCGCACTCTGGCGCTGCCACTGGGCCGGCGTCAACGGCCGGTATTCGTCGAGCAACTCGATCACCCGGCCGACCAGGCGGCGCTCGAGCCCGGTTTCGTTCGAGCCGATGTACGCCGCCGGGCTCAGGCCCGTCGCCTCCAGGAAACGGCTGGATTCCTTCGGGAACGTCGCTCGCAACCGGGCCTCGATGGGTGGGACCAGGTCCGTGGCCCACGCCGGGTTGACCTCGTGAAACTTCGTCCGCGATCGCACGATCGTCTCCGCAAACGCGGGGGCGGGTTGATACACGGTTGCAAGGAGCGCTTCGAGCTCGCGGGCAAGTTGTTGCCGGGCTGTGTCCCCGGCCTGGAATAGTGCGGCAATCCGGGTCGGGTCGAGAGCGCCGGCGTAGATCCGGACATCGTCGAGTCCGCCCTGGAAATGCTCGCTCACGCCCGAACTCGACCCCAGAAAGGCGGGGGCCCCGGGATCAATCGCGATCCGCCCCGGACGCGCGAGGGCGCGGATCTCGGTTCCGTCCAGGAACACCCGCATCGATTGCCCGTCGAATGACGCCGCACAATGGTGCCATAGACCGTCCCGCAGTTTCCCGGGGTCGACCGGCGCGTCGCACTCGACGTAGCCGCCGATGTTCAGCCCCAGGGAGAGGATCGTGCCGTTCTCCTGGAACGAAAAGAGAAGGCGACAGGCGCACTCCTGACGGAAGATCTCGCGAAAGCCACCCAGGTCGCCGGGCTTCACCCACGCGGAGAAAGTGATCGCCGCAAGTGCTGCGTCGCCGAACGAGCCGCCGATCCGCAGGGCATGGGATCCGCGCAGGTGCAGAGCCAGGCCGTCCACACCCCGGATCTGCGGTACGGGCCGGTCCGCTTGTGCATCGAGACCACCCCGCCCCGCGCTGTCCCGAAGAACGAGCGACGACTCCGGATCGTCAAAGGTCCAATGGGCAATCAGAGCAACCTCCGGCCCGACGGCTGCCGCGGCCGTTACGGCCGCGGCGAGGACGATCGAGAAGCCCGCCGCAAATGCCCGATTCATAGATGAGCGGCCACCCCCGGGTTCAGTTGGAAACGCCGCGGGCGACGGGCGGCATCGTGCACGCCGGGCGTGTCGGGGACAAGCTCCGCGTTCGCGTACGGAGTGGCCGCGAAGCGGTCGGGGTGGGAGTCGCCGCAAGAGGGCAGGGGAAGGGGAAACCGCCGCCAAGAGGCGCACAACGCGCAAGAGAGGGAGCGGTGCCACGAAGAGGTTGGGGTGGGGAATCGCCGCAAGAAGGCAGGGGAAGGGGGAATCGCCGCCAAGAGGCGCACAACGCGCAAGAGAGGGAGCGATGTCGCGAAGAGGTGGGGAGGGGTCGCCGCAAGAAAGCCAGGGAAGGGAGTATCGCCGCCAAGAGGCGCACAACGCGCAAGAGAGGGAGCGATGTCGCGAAGAGGTGGGGAGGGGTCGCCGCAAGAGGGCAGGGGAAGGGGAAACCGCCGCCAAGAGGCGCACAAAGCGCAAGAGAGGGGGAATCGGTGGACTTGTGTTCCTGCCGTTGTTAAGGCAGTTCCCTGCTCCTAATGTCTGCCGCAGCTGCGATCAGGGGGCCTTGCATCAGTCATCGGGGGTCGGCAGGGAAAGCGCGTACTTCCTGATCTCGAAACGAGCAGCCCCGAAGTTGATCAAGAGGGCGTGCTCGATCCGCGAGGCACGGAGGTAGCCCAGCACTTGGGCCACATGCTCGTCGGTCAGCGCTCTGGCAGCCTTGACTTCAATAATGAGACGGTGGTCCACGAAGATGTCGGCACAGTAGTCGCCCAAGACTGTGCCATCTTCGTCATAGACGATGAGTCGGTGCTGCTGACAGACATCGATGCCAAGCCGACGGAGTCGGTGGACCAGGGCGTTCTCGTAGATCCTCTCCAAGTGTCCGTGTCGGTGGTACCGATGAATCGCAAAGGCGGTTTCACGGATCGCATCGCAGAGCCGCATGATATCGTTCATAGGTGTGTTGCCGGGAACCGGCTGATCTGTCTCCTCCTGGTCAGGAAAATCGTCCCGGAGACGGCGATTGTCCAGATGCCGTCTGAGAAACGGTGAGGGAGTGGCCGCGAAGAGGTTGGGGTGTGGGTCCGCCGCAAGAAGGCAGGGAAGGGGGAATCGCCGCCAAGAGGCGCACAAGGCGCAAGAGAGGGAACGGTGCCGCGAAGAGGTTGGGGTGTGGGGTCGCTGCAAGAAGGCAGGGAAGGGGGAATCGCCGCCAAGAGGCGCACAAGAGGGGGGGATCGTTGGACTTTCATTCCTTATGCGCTCCTTGCGCATTTTTGCGGCAATCCCCTTTGCGGCAATCCCTTTTTGCGGCAATCCCTTTTTGCGGCCGGTCGGGTTCCGGCGCTTGACCTTGTGCTGTGTCCCCCGGTTAATCACGGCATGACCGACGGTTGTACTCGTTGGTGGGTTCGCAGCGTTGGGTGCATGGGGCCGGTCTGGCTGCTGACCGGGTGTCTTTGCCTGGTGGCATCGGCTGTCGCCGCCGAGGCGGTTCCGGAGATCGTTGTCACCAACGATTATGCGTTTGAACCGGGCGTCCGGCTCGCGGCGCGGCTCGTTGTGCGGGCGAGTCATGTGACGATCGACGGTCGTGGGGCGGTGTTAGCGGGCCCCGGAACCGTGGGCGATCCCAAGTCGCTTGAAGACGCTGGCGTCGGCGTTCTCGTCGAGGACGCCACGGGGGTGACCGTGAAGCACCTCGCGGCGCGCGGGTTCGCCACCGGTTTGGTCCTCCGCCGGGCGGAGGCGGTTGTGGTCGTGGGCTGCGATTTCTCGGACAACTACCACAACCCCGGGCATGGGTGGGGCGAGCTGCCGCCGCGGGGGGGCATTTACGCCGAGGGCGCCCGGCACTGCGTGATTCAGGAGACCCGTGCCAACCGGGTATGGGACGGGCTGCATTTGGTGGGGGCGAACGACAACCTGATCGAGGACAATGACTTTTCGAAGTGCTCGAACACGTGCGCCAAGTTATGGCGGGCGTCGCGGAACAAGTTCCTGCACAACAATCTCTCCCATGGGATCCGGATCAACCGCGAGGCGGGCGAGGTGCATGCGCGGGACTCGACCGGCGTCCTGATCGAGACCGGGTCGGACGACAACTACTGGTACGGCAACGACATCACTCATGGTGGCGACGGCGTGTTCATCCGGCCGCTGAACCGGTGGGTTTCGAAGGGGAACGTGTTCGTCGGGAATGACATGTCGTACGCGAACAACAACTGTGTCGAGTCGTGGAGTCCTGGCAACACGTTCATCCGGAACCGGGCCAATCACGGGAGCTACGGGTTCTGGCTTGGGGGCAGCGACCAGACGGTGCTGGTGGGGAACGAAGCGGCGTTCAACGGGCTCACCAACGGGTATCACAACGCGCCCGAGGCCGGGTTCGGCCACGGCGGCATCGTGATTGTCGGGGGCCCCGCCACGCACACGCGTATCGAAGGCAACCACCTCCATCACAACAACGGCGCGGGCATCGCCTTCCGCGGCGACACGGCGTCAGAGGGCCTTGTCTGGCGGACCGAGCATTGGCTGCTCCAGCGGAATCGGATCGAACACAACCGGATCGGGATCTGGGGCCGGTGGGGATCCGCCATCGTCCTGGCCGGGAACACCTTCACCGACAACGCTCTCGGCAATTGGGTGACGAACACGACCGATTGGATCGAGCTGGCGGCCGGTCCGATCACCGGGGTTGGAGCGCCCGTTGCCGATCTCATGGGACCCGAGACCGTTCTGGTCGGACAGAAAGTCCGGTTCGACGCCGCCTCGAGCGGCAGCGCCGGCGATCTGCCGTTGTCCTTCCGCTGGTGGTTTGCGGGCCAGCCGGCGTCCGGCCCGGTCGTGGAACGTCTCTTTAACCAGCCCGGGTTCGTTCGGGTCAGCCTGACCGTCGACAACGGCGTCCTCGCCGACATGGCTTGGCGGGATGTCATCGTCGTTGAACCGGTCGATCAGGAGCTGGGAACCGAAGGCGGGGCGGTCCGTTGGGGATTCGAGCTCGAGAACAACGATCACGGCCGGGGGCGCGTGGGGTTTGCGGACGAGGCGCCGGGCCTGATTGGCAATCGATGTCTCCGGGTGACGCCGGATCCGTACCCTGGCGCCTACGCGACGGTCATTTACCCGGCCACGCGCGATGCGGGTTGGGACTGGTCAGGCCGAAGCACCCTCCGGTTCTGGATCCGGGCCCGGAATCCGAATGTCCCTGGCTGGCAGAACGCCGGTCCTGTGGTCCGGTTGATTGGTCCGAGTGGCCATCGGGAACTGCGGCCGGCGGCGGAGGCGAACCTGTTGAACGACCCTCCGTTCAGCGAGGCGCGCTGGCTCTGGATGCCGGTGGTCATAGCTTTAGCCGGAGACACCCGTTGGGCCGACCGGACCACCGGCGAATTCAGCCTCGGGCGTGTCGATGCCATCAGTCTCGCCGTGGATTCGTGGGGTGGGGACTCCTTCACCCTGTGGCTGGACGGTCTCTGCGTCGAGTAGTCCCGGCCTAACGGAGGCAACGCCGCGCCTGGCTCAAGCCCAGAAGGGTGACACCCAGAATCGTCAGGGTGGACCCTCCGTCGGGCACTGAGATGGGGCTATCTGCCGCCCACGAGCCATCTGCGAATTCCGCCACGGAGTAATAGCCGTCCGTCGGGAGCAGGAAGATGCCGTCCCAACCAGTCACGTTCACGGTGTATTCCCCCGTGCTTACGCCGCCGAAGTCGAGCGCCAGATTGTAGTCCCCGTCGTCAACGACGCGTGCCGTGGCGGAGCCCCCAGCCGACACTGCTTTCGGACTCTGGACCTTAAAGAAGACGCTATTGAGGGTGCTTGCGGTCGTGACATCGAAGACGAACACGTTCCCGTTCACATCGAGAGTGATCCACGGGACATCACCTTGCGGCGGCGCGAACGGGGGAAGAGGTTTGTCGTAGAGGTATGTGTTTGCCGAAGCGCTCAGCGCACACAGCAGAACCCCAACTCCCAAAGCGAGCATTCTCTTCATGGCTGTTGCATGGAGCACAGGCCATGCCGGCTGGACGGTGTGCGGCTTGCGTTGCCATGCAAGTCTTTTATGTGCAATGATGTACATCTTCGCGATGCACTTCCGGAAAGTCTCACAGGCCGCAACACTCCTTCAGGAGCGTAAACCTGGCCAACACCTCTTCGGGGGGCTGAATCCGGGTCCCCTCGCAGCCGATTGTCGCCGAGCCCCTGACTGCAAGTCTTTCCGTTCTTTGCGCCGGACGGGGCGCTGGTAGAAGGGATGTAAGCTGTGCCGACGTCTATTGGGGTTCTGGTTGCGATGCCAGCCGGGGTCAGCACGCTGCATAGCGGAGGCGGTGGTACCAACGAGATGAAGGTGAGGATCCAAAGCCGGTCCGGCGCAGTCATTCTGGAATGGGGGATAGGGGGACAGGCTCACAGTCGGATCGGGACATCCGGTTTCACTTGGCCTTGAAATTGCAGTAACCAAGCCCGAAGCGAATCAGGCATGGACCTTTGCCCTGTGATGACGACCTTGGGAGCGAACCGGACGACGTGGGTGTTGCGGGTGGTGCTGGGTCTGGTCTTGTTGACCGCGGGGGCGCGGGCCCAGGTGTTCATTTCCGAGTTCATGGCGTCGAACTCGACCGGTCTGAAGGACGAGGACGGCGCCGCGTCCGATTGGATCGAGATTTACAACGCGGGCTCGGCAGTGGTGGATCTGGGCGGGTGGTACCTGACGGACGACCCGGATCTGCTGACGAAGTGGCAGTTCCCCCCCACCCCGCTCGGGGCGCACCGTTTCCTGGTGGTGTTCGCTTCGGACAAGGACCGCCGCGTCTCAGGTGCCCCCTTGCATACCAACTTCAAGCTGAGCGCTGAAGGCGAGTACCTGGCCCTGGTCGGTCGGGATGGCGCAACCCGGGTGTGCGAATTCGCCCCGGCCTTCCCGCCGCAGTACCCGGATGTCTCCTGGGGAACCGGTGTGACGACAACGCTTCTTGCCGCCGACGCGCCGGCCCGGGTCCGGATTCCGACGGATGGCGCCCTGGGGACGGCCTGGGTGGCCCCCGAGTTTGCCGACGCCGGCTGGCAGGCTGGGACCAACGGGGTCGGATATGAGACGGTCGTCTCCGGCTTTGCCGTTCGCGTGGTCAAGGCCAACGTCTACGTGTCGGACCTGGCGACGGCGGAACGTGTCCTGAGCACGCCGTCCCTGCAGGCCGCGGTGTATGGCGAGACGGCGCCTGTGATCAACTACGTCAACAGCGGCAGCGGCGGCAACTACGGCGACGACCGGGCGGTTCCGGGGCTGGTGGGGGACGTCGAGGACTACGTGATCGAGGCCACGGGGACGGTGACCCTGCCGAAGTCCGGGAATTGGACGTTCGGGGTGCACAGCGACGACGGTTTCCGGCTCGAAGTGGGGGACAAAGTCCTCGAGCATCCGGATCCCCGGGGCCCCGATGCCACGATGGCCACCTTCAATTTCTCGAAGGCGGGCGAGCACGCGCTGCGGCTGGTCTTTTACGAACGGGGAGGGGGATCGGAAGTCGAGTTATGGGCTGCGTCGGGCTGGAGATGGCGGTGGACCGCCAACGACTTTGATCTGGTGGGGGACACAGCGGCGGGCGGGTTGGCGGTGGTCTCGACCCCGGTGTCGGGCGGCGGCGGCGCGGGTTATCGCCGCGACATCCGGACGGATGTCGAAGCGCTCATGGTCAACCGGCAGGTCTCGGCCTATGTGCGGCTGCCGTTTGTGGTTGAGGAGGCCGGTGCGCTCGAGTCGTTGACGCTGAAGATCAAGTACGACGACGGTTTTGCGGCTTATCTCAACGGGGAGCTGGTGGCGACGCGCAATGCGCCGGCAGCACCGGCCTGGTCCACGCCCGCCACGGCCGCGCACGCGGCGCTGGACTACGAGTGGATCGACCTTTCGTCGAGGCTGGCCGCTTTGCGATCGGGGACCAACCTGCTGGCTCTTCACGCGATGAACCGGACGGCGGGCGACTCGGCGTTCCTGGTGCTGGCCGGGCTTTCGGAGTATCGGGTCGGGGGCGGGGTCTACGCCCATTTGTCGCCGGGGACGCCGGGAATGGCGAACGTGTCGGGTGTTGCGGGGATAGCCGAGCCGGTACAGTTCTCGGTGCGCGGCGGCGTTTACACGAATACGTTCACGGTCACGCTGCTAACGGCCACGCCGGGAGCGACGATCCGCTACACCGTCAACAACCAGCTGCCGACGGAGAGCTCGACGTTGTACACCGGACCGATCTCGGTGACCCAGAGCCGGGCGATCCGGGCGCGGGCATTTGTGGCGGGGATGCTCCCCAGCGCGCCGGCGACGGAGGTTTACACCCTTCTTGACACGGGTCTTCACGCCTTCAGCTCGCCGTTGCCGCTCGTCATCATTGACGCCTACGGTCAGGCGCTGCAGCCGGACATGGCGGAGCGCGCTGCGGCGACGATCACGGTCATCGACACCCATCGGCCGTCCCATCGGGCCACGCTCCTGAGTCGGCCCGACTATCACGGGCGGGCGGGCATCGAGGGTCGGGGACAGACCTCCTGGGGTTTTCCCAAGAAACCGTACAACGTCGAGCTCCGGGACGAATGGGACGAGGACCGGGACGCGTCGCTGCTCGGCATGCCGGCGGATTCGGATTGGGTGCTGCTGAATCTCTACAACGACAAGACGTTCCTGAACGACTTCCTGGCGCACGAGTTGTTCGAGCAGATGGGCCACTACGCGGTGCGCCGTCGGCACGTCGAGGTGTTCCTCAACGGCACCCGGCCCGACGGCGGCAGCGACACGTCCGGCAGAGTCAATAACGACGATTATGTGGGTGTGTATCTCCTCCTCGAACGGATCAAGATCGGCAAGGACCGCGTCGATATCGCGAGGCTCGATCCGGCGGACAGCCAGGAGCCGGCGATCTCCGGCGGGTACATCTTCAAGAAGGACAAGGACAGTCCGAACGACGTGAGCTTCACGACGTCCTACGGCCAGTACCTGAAGTACCACGATCCGAGAGGAGACGATCTCACGACGGCGCAGCGCGCCTGGCTTGAGAACCACCTCAACCAGTTCGAGGCGGCTCTGTACGGCGCCGCCTGGAAGAGCCCCTCCACCGGTTATCCGCGCTACATCGACATCGATTCCTTTGCGGACAACCACTGGATCGTCGAGTTCACCAAGCAGATCGACGGCTATCGCCTCAGCAACTACTTGCAGAAAGACCGGGGCGGCAAGATCCGGATGGAGCCGATCTGGGACTGGAACCTGAGTTTTGGCAATGCGGACTATCTCGAGGGGCAGTATGCCGCCAGTTGGTACTGGCCCCTGATCTCGGGTGGCGACCACCTCTGGCTCCGGCGCCTGATCTCGGAGCCGGGCGATCCGGATTTCAACCAGCGGCTGACGGATCGTTGGTCCGTCCTGCGGACGAACGTTCTGGATGCCGAGCGGATCGTGAGGCGGATCGACGAGTTGGCCGCGCTGCTCGATCCGGCCCAGGCCCGGGATTTCAGCCGGTGGCCCCGGCTGGGCTCCTACGTGTGGCCGAACCCGCCCGGGTTGGCCAACGCCGGGACCTATGCCGAGGTGCTCGACTGGGTGAAGACGTGGCTGCGGGATCGTTACGTCTGGATCGACAGCCAGTTCCTGGCGGTTCCCGTGCCCAGCCTTCCGGAGGGGCTCATCCAGCCGGGGGCGTCGCTCGCGTTGTCGGCGCCCCAGGGCAGGATCTACTACAGGCTGGACGGCAGGGATCCGCGGCTCTCGGGCGGCTCGGTCGCGTCCGGGTCCTTCACCTACCTTGTGCCGATGACGCTCTCCGGCAATGTGCGCCTGTTCGCCCGGGCCTACGACAGCGGCCGATGGAGCGGCCCGGCGGTTCGCTCCTACTACACGGAAATTCCCCGGCTTGCGGTTACGGAGATCCAGTACCATCCCGCGCCGGCCTCCGCGGGAAGCCCGTACGCCGCCGATGATTTCCAGTTTATCGAGCTTGCCAACCTGGGTACGGCGACCCTGAACCTGGCCGGGTACACGCTCGGGGGCGGGGTGGACTTCCGGTTCGCGGGTGGCGTGCTCGTCCCCGGCGAGCGGGTGGTTCTGGTTCGGAACCGGGACGCATTCATCGCCCGCTACGGCACCGAGATTGCCATCGGCGGTGTGTTTGCCCGGAGCCTGGCGCATTCCGGGGAACGTCTGGTGTTGGTGGGGCCTCTGGCGGAACCGATCCTCGATTTCGAGTACGACGACTCCTGGGAACCGATCACGGACGGCTATGGCTTTTCGCTGGTGGCGGCGGATGAGCAGGCGCCATTGGGGGCCTGGGGCGATCCGGGCCAGTGGCGGCGATCGGGCCGGCTCGGCGGTTCGCCCGGCGCGGCGGACCCGCTAGTGCTCATTGCCCCGATCGTGATCAACGAGGTCATGACCCACACCGCCGCACCGGATGTGGATGCCATCGAGCTTTATAATCCGACGGGTGAGGCGGTGGACATCGGGTGCTGGAATCTCACGGATGACCGCGACGTCCCGGCGAAGTACCGAATCCCCGCGGGCACGACGGTTCCCCCGGGCGGTTACCTGGTGCTGGACGCGACGCAATTTGGCTCGAGTCAGGGAGCTGAACCGGGCTTTGGTTTGAGCGCGCTGGGCGAGGAGGTGTTCCTGTTTTCCGCGGATGCCGCGGGCCAGATCACCGGGCACCGCGACGGCTTCGAGTTCGGGGCTGCCGGCCTGGGGGACACCTTCGGGCGCCACACCAACAGCGTCGGCGACGTCCAGTTCCCGATCCAACGTCGGAGCACGCTCGGGTCCGCGAATGCCGGTCCGCGGTCGGGTGCGGTGGTGATCAACGAGATTCGGTATTTGCCGGCTGACGGCGACGAGGAGTTCATCGAGCTCAAGAACATCACGGACCAGCCGGTGAAGCTGTACGATCCGTTGGTACCGGCCCACACGTGGCGTCTCGAGGGGGTGGGCTACGACTTTCCGCCGAACATCGAGATGGCTCCCTGCAGTCTGCTGCTGCTGGTGGGGGTGGACCCGGCGTCATTCAGGGTGCGGCACTCGATTCCGGCCGGGGTGCTCGTGCTGGGTCCGTACGCGGGGGCTCTCGATGGGGGCGGCGAGGCGTTGGTGCTCGTGCGTCCTGGTGCGCCGGTTCTCGGACCGGACGGTGGGTTTGTGGTGCCGGAGGTTGCCGTGGACCGGGTACGGTATGACGATGAGGCGCCGTGGCCGGCGGAGGCCGCGGGATGGGGGCCGTCTCTCGAGCGCATCATCGCCGCCGGGTACGGCGATGATCCGGCCCAGTGGCGGCCCAGCGCGGGGAGGGGTTCGCCGGGGTTGGACAATCCGGCCCAGCCGGGGCAGGGCGCGCCCTCGATCGACGCGGCGGAGTGGGCGGACGGTCCGGAGCCGGTGTTCCGCCTATGGCTGACGCCCATCGCCGGCCAGGCCTGCCGGATCGAGTCGCGGGATGCGATGAGCGGCGGGGCGTGGTCGGTACTGGCCTTGATCCCGGCGCAGGAGACGACGTGTCCCGTGACAGTTGCGGACCCGGCCTTCACGGGCCGGCATGAACGGTACTACCGGGTCGTGGTGCCGTAAGCGCTCGCTAGAGTCCTCGCCTTGTGGAACATGGGGTCGCCAGGTCAAGTTTGGTCCCTGCCGTTCCACCCCCCCTGCCTTCGAGGACTCTACATTAGCGAGGCGCGGAAGAGAGGGTCGGGAAAGGCAGAAAAGCTCCACGGGATCGCGGACTTGGCTGGGTCTGAGGCGCGCCTCGCTAGATGCCGGAGCTCCGTGGGGTGCGCGGACGGACGCTGCGGGCCGGGGCCGATGTCCTGCGGCCTTTGCGCGCCGGTTTCGAGGGCTTGGCCGGCTTGAGGGTCTTCCGAGGTCTGGGCGTGCGTTTCTTTGTGCGCGGCGGCGGCGGGGTTGGGGCTGGCGGCTGGGCCGGTTCGTTCCGGGTGTCCAATTCGATACCGCAGACAGCGCCGATTTCGCTTTCGGCCAGTTCAAGACCGGTTGTTTGGGTCTTGGCAGCGAGATCGCCGGCCGAAGCGGCTCGGGTGATCAACTCCTCATGGTTGACGGACCGCAGAGTGAAGAGCAGGTCTGGGCTCTGGTCCAGCCGTGCACCCACGGCATAGAGCACGGCGGCGACATGTTTGCACATGGTGGCCCAATCGGGGCACGAGCACTTTAACTTGATCTCGGCGGGAGCGGGAAAGAGACCGGTTTCCTTGCGCGTCAGGATTCCCATGACGTGGTCGGAGAAGCGGCCTTGCAGCAATTCGACCAGGGACCCGATGCCGCCGGCGAGCTCGGAGACGGCCTGCTGGTAGAGTGCGGCCTGGGTCTTGGTGAGGGAACACCAGGCGCGGACCTCGGTCTTCTCCGGCAGGTCGGAGATGATGGTCTTGTCGGTCTTCAGCCGCCGCAGGATGTAGGGGCGGGTGAGCGCGCGCAGGGGGCCGTAGTCGGGCTGTTTCGAGTCGTCGCGGGCACGGATGAACCTGGCGAAGGCGGCGGCTGAGCCGAGCAGGCCGGGGTTGAGGAAATCGAAGAGGGACCACAAATCGCCGGCGCGATTCTCGATCGGGGTGCCGGTGAGGGCGAAGCGGGCTGTGGCCCTGAGCTCCTTGACCGCGCGGGCCTGGCGGGTGCCGGGGTTCTTGATGGCCTGCGCCTCATCCAGGATGGCGTACTTCCATGGGCGTCGGCGGAAGGCTTCCAGTCGGGCGACCAGGCCATAGGTAGTGATGACCAGGTCGGCCTGGCGTCCCGCGCAGGACTCGAGCAATGCCAGCGGATCCTCATGTTCGGACGGATGCGCGATGACGAATCGGAGCGCGGGGGTGAACCGGGTGATTTCCGCACGCCAGTTGGCAAGCAGGGAGGCGGGCACGACGAGGATGCTGGGGAGCTCCTCGGCGAGCCCGGGCGCCGGCGCGCCACCGGCCTCAGGGGGGGTCTCGTTCTTCTGTCGCAGCAGCAGCGTCAGCACCTGCAGGGTCTTGCCGAGGCCCATGTCGTCGGCCAGGCAGCCGCCCAGGCCCAGCCGGGCCAGGAACCACAACCAGTTGGCTCCCACCGCCTGGTAAGGTCTCAACTGCGCCTGCAAACCGGGAATGGGCGCCCCGGTGCCGAGCCGCGACGGATAGCGCAGCTCCGCGAGGACTTCCTCGAGCCACGAGCCCGGTTCGATGCCCGTCCACTCGCGCTCGACGGCCTGCGCAGGGTCCTGGCCGGCGGCGGCACCCGATTGGAAGCCGGCGATGAGGCGCATGCCCTCGAAGAACGACATGCCGTCCTGACGCGACAGGCGTTCGACCTTCTTCGAATGTGCGAGCGCGTCCCGGAGCTTGTCGGGATCCACCTCGACCCACTGGCCGCGGACCAGGGCGAGGCCTTCGGTGGCCTGGAGCAGGGATTGCCACTCCTGGTCGGTCAGGGGCTCGCCGCCGAGCGTGGCTTCGACCGAGAAGTCGAGGAGCGTGTCCGCGCCCAGGCCCGCGCCGGGGCGCTGGCCCACCCGCACGCTCACGCGCGGACGGGGCGGGCGTCCGCCTTTCCACCAGTCCGGCAGCCGCACGATGACACCGGCTTCCTCGCACACAGGCGCGTCCTTGAGGAACTGGTACGCTTCGGCGGGCGTCCACGGCAGGGGCTTGAAAATGCGGCTGCTGTCCACCAATTCGCGGACGAAGCCGCTCTTCTCCGCCGCCCGTTGCACGGGAGCGAGGAGGTTGAGCAAGGCGGCCTTGTTGCCGGCACCGGCGTAGTCCTGGAGCGCGCGTCCCAAGGGCAGGTGTTGCACCCGCGACTCGCTGGAAATGCGCGAGGCATAGCTGGCCATGAAGGCGAACGGGTGCGTGGGGTGCCGCTTGTTTTCGGCCAGGTGGCAGAGTTGGGTGAGGTACCGCCGGCCCAACTCGCGCCACCACCCCGCGGCGGCCGGCAGCACGGTGTCCAGCTCGCGTGTTGCCAAGTGCAGGAGACCGGCCGCCGGGGACTCGGCGAACGCGCGCGCGACGCGTTGGGCAGCATGGGCATCGGGCCACGGCGACGGCAGTGGGGCGGTCTCGACCCGCAGTCGCCCGTGCGGGGTGAGGAACAGGTCGGAGAAAGCGTCCAGCGCGTCCGGCATTCCGGGGATGCTGAAGGAAAGGGCGGGCCCTTCACAAGGCGGAACCGAGGGCAGTCAACGCAGGGCGCGGGGGCGCGACTGCCCGGTGCAAGGTCGTCCTCGAAAGCGGTGCCGCCCGTGGCGCGGGACGCCCGGGAGTCAGGCATGGGTGCATTTCAGGTACTCAGTGACTGTCTTCCCGCCCAGCAACGCGTTAGCCAGCCAAGTGCTTATCAGCAAACTCGCGAACGCTTGGACGGATGTGGCGAGCGAGTCGTTGCCACGGATGAGAAACCGAAGTGCGAGCAATGCAGAGCAAAGAAAGAAGAGACCGGCAGGCCACCGGCCGATGCGCGGGCGACAATAGAGCAACACGATAGTCGCCAGAAAGACGAAGACCAGAATCGACATGCTGACCTGATAGCGGAACTCCATCCCGGTGCCGAAGATCCGGTAGGCGCCTTGCACGCTCTTGAGAGCCAGGAGCAGCGATGCGAGATGGAGTACCGCGGGGCGCTTCATGTTGGCCCAGACCCTTGACGTTGCCGGTGGCCGCGAACGTTGGAGAACCAGAGCACTTGGCCTGTGACAAGGCAAGGGTTTTGTTGCGTCCCAAATCCGCACGTTCGAGCCGCAGGCGTTAGGCGAGAATCCGGGAGGGCAATGTTGTCTTCGCAGCAGGCCTGCATCATGATAGGGACTGAGCGGCGACGCGATGAACCAGAAGAACCAAGGGAACAAAGCAATGCGAACACGATGGATGACGGTTGCCCTGCTGGTGCTGGCGGGGACGGTTTCGGCGGCGGCGGATGCGTTGTTCTGCCCCCAACTGCCGAGCGGGTTGCGAGTGCGGCCGGAGAACCGATTCTACGACGTTCGGCCGCAGATCGTCCCGGCCAACCAGACGTCGGTGGTCGAGATCATCCCCCTGCACGAGCAGGTGGTGTTCAAGAGCGGGACGACTTACGAGCTGACCTACGCGCCGATGATCTCCCTGCCGCAGCGGGGCGGATGGGCGCCGGGAACGAAGATGTCGGTGACACCGGAGAACGGCCGGATCCGGATCACCGCCCTGTTCGAGGGGGAGCAGGAACACGCCCTGGTGTTGGAAGCCACGACGGGCGGTAGGAAGCGGACGCTGGGGCAGTTCCGGGTCTATTCTGCGGCCGAGGATTTGTACGCGCTGCGGCCGTACAAGGGGGACATCCACATGCACAGCCACTACTCGGATGGGGTCGAGTCGCCGGCCTACATGGCGGGGGCGTGCCGGCGTGCGGGGCTTCACTTCATGGCTCTCACGGACCACCGGTTCTATGCGTCGTCGCTCAAGGCAAGAGAAGCATTTGATGGCGTGCCGGTGGATTTGCGCATCTATCCCGGGGAGGAGGTGCACACGCCGGACAACCCGGTGCACATCGTCAGCTTTGGGGCGAATGCCGGGATCACGGAGTTGTACCGGACGAACGATGCGGTGTATCGGAAGGAAGTGGCGGAACTGGCGGCTTCGCTGCCGGAGACGCCGCCGGGTGTGAACCGGTTTCAGTTTGCAGCCTGCAGATGGGCTGCGGACCGGATCCGGGAGCGAAACGGTCTGGCGATGTTCTGCCATCCCTACTGGGTGACGGGCAATCGCCACAACGTGGACGAGGCGCTGCTGGACCACCTGTTGGCAGCCGAGGTCTTTGACGCCCTCGAATTGATCAGCGGCGACAGCCGGGACTCGATTCCCGCCAACGACATCAACGCGCTGCAGGTGGCCCGGTACGCGGAAGAACGGGCCAAAGGGCGGCGCGTGGCGGTGTGCGGCATCAGCGACACCCACGGCGCCGAAGTCAGCGACGCGTTCGGCCGCTATTTCACGGTGGCGTTCGCGAAATCGCTTGAATTGCCCGACCTGATCGCGGCGATTCGGGACCTGCGGTCGGTGGCGGTCGAGTGCCCTGGAGGCGAGTTGCCGCGGTCGTACGGTCCGTTCCGGTTGGTGCGCTACACGCATTTTCTGATGCGCGAAGTATTCCCCCAGCACGACGAACTCTGTTTCGAAGAGGGCCGGCTGATGATCCAGTATGCTGCGGGCGACGGCGCGGCCGCTGCGCGGATTGCGCTGCTGCACGGGCAGACAGCCGCGTTGTACGAGCGCTGCTGGAGCCCGGCGGGCCCCTCAGTCCGCTGAACGCGATGGAGCCGCGATGCGGAGGCGGAAGAACACGGCCGGGGCGTTGGCGAGGGCGGGGCCGGGGAGCACGCGGGCGGTTTCGAGGTCAGGAGTGAGGGGCGTCGCCGGATCGTCGGTGGTCCAGATCAGGGCCGTGTCGTCGCCATTGAAGTGCCAATGGACGAGGTCCGTCGAGACCTCGACCTGATACGTCAGATCGGCATGGCGGCGTCGGGTGTGGTGCAGGGCGGTGCCGTCGGCTGCGAGGCGGGGGATGTCGGTGGCGCGCCGGGGGTGGGTGCCGAGGGCGTACTCGAGGAGGTTGGGGGCGCCGTCGAAGTCGGAGTCGTCGTTGGGACCGGCCAGGGGGGTGGTGATCGAGAAGAAGCGGGTGCGCCAGTCGGCGTAGGTGGGGCTGGCGGTGTCGAAGGCGAGGTCCCAGGGCTCGCTGTCGGGTTCCGGGGTCGAGAGGTTCTCGAACTCGGTGCCATCGAGATTGCAGCGGGCGATCCGGCGGGCGCTGGTGTTGAACGGGCCGCTGCCGCGTGCCCCGGTGTCGGCCCAGTAGACCTTGCCGGCCTCGGGATCGAGGGCGAGGCCGTGCGGGGCATTGAGGCCGGAGAGGACGAAGTCGGTGATACCTCCCTCGAGGGGCCGGTGGTAGATCGCGCCCGATTGGCGGTCGCACCAGTAGACCGTCTGCGTGGCGGCGTCGACGGCGAGGTCGCGCGTGCGGGTGGGCGTG
Organism: Verrucomicrobiota bacterium; assembly: GCA_029556615.1. Classification (GTDB taxonomy): domain Bacteria; phylum Verrucomicrobiota; class Verrucomicrobiia; order Limisphaerales; family J093; genus JAKQDD01. The sequence continues at coordinate 23,884 of JAKQDD010000249.1, forward strand.
GGGAGGAGGAAGTCGGGATCGACCACGCCGTCAAAGGTGGCGCGTCGGAAGTTGCTGGGCCCGCTGCCGCTGCTGGGGACGCCCCAGTAGATGAAGCCTCCGACGGGATCGAGGAACAGGAAGTACGGTGCGGTGGTGACGCCGGGCAGGGTGGTCACGACCGGTTGGACGCCGGAGCCGTCGAGGGCAGCGCGTTTGACGAACCCGTTGCCGGCGGTGCTGACGCTGGCCTCGGCCCAGTAGCAATGGCCGGTGGTGTCATCGATCTCGAGGTCGGCGCTGAGGGCCTCCGGGTTCAGGGCGAGGATCGTCTGCTCGCCGGTGCCGTCCGGGAGGATCGAGAAGATCCTCTTGGCGGTTCCGTTATCGAGGACGAAGAGGCGTCCGGAGGCGCGGTGCCAGGCGATCCCGCGAAGGTCCGGCGCACCGGCCACGGTGAGGAGGGTCTGCTGTCGTGAGCCGTCCGGTGTGACGGCGATCACGGAGCCGGGGGAGCCGGCCGGTTGGTCGGTGTAGTAAAGGCAGGCCGCTTGCGCGGGGAGGGCGGCGAGCACGATGGCCGCGAAGGCGGGCCGGATGCGAGAGAACCTCATGATATCTCGGAGTCGTGGTCTCGGAGCGCAATGGGCGGGGCTGTGATTTGTGGCTCCGGACTGTACTCCAGGCGCGGCCGGTGCCGCAAGGGGTGCAAGACCGCCCGGATCCTCGCCTACTGAGCAGTCGCCGGCATGGGCTACAGGACCCCTCACCCTGCCCTCTCCCCATCCGATGGGGAGAGGGTGCCCGAAGGGCGGGTGAGGGGAACCGTGTAGTGCATCCCCCCGACTTATCAATAACGCGTGTGGCGCGAACCTTCGTCATCGGCTCCTGGTGGGTTTTCGCCTTGCAGGCGCGTGGGGTGTCGGCTCCGGGCTGGCCCGCCCGCTCGCGGGCGGGCTAGCCCCCCGCCTTCGAGGACTCTACATTAGCGAGGTGCGGAAGAGAGGGTCCGGAAAGGCAGGAGGGCTTCATGGGATCGCGGACTTCGTTAGGTCTGAGGCGGTGCCTCGCTAGCACCTCATCCAAGCCCGTAGGAGACCCCGCCTACGCCACGCACGGACGCACCGACGCACCGCTTCTGCCGGTTTGCGGGGGCGTTCCACCAGGAACGGTCACTGCGCGGTGTTGGTTGAGGGGGAAGTGGCGGTGGGGGGTTGGGTCAGGATGCGCGTTCCACGAGGCAGGAGACCGTAGCGGAGCAGCATCCGCACGTCGAAGGTGGGATTCGATTGCGCCTGCTGGCGCTGCCATTCGGCCAGGGCCAGCGCCGGGTCCATCGAGCTGAACACTTGCCGGCGGCCCGAGTCATGGGCGGTCAGTCGATTCGTGGACAAAAGCCAATCCGGAGACCGGTTCTCGGTGCCCACGGGGCCCACGGTTGCGAACACGTACTCGGCATCGGTGCGCCGGTAGAGGAACGGCTGCCCGCTGAACGGGTCGAGAGGGATCTCGGGCAGGATGTCCGGCACCAACGGCGACAAGGAATTGGGCCACCGGCGATGGGTTTCGCGGTAGAGCCTGAGCGCGAGGGTGAGGCGGCAGGACTCGACCTGTACCCTGTGCCAGCGGATTCGTTCGAGGCAACCGGCGGGTGATCCCGTCGCGGATGGGACGCTCCAGGCTGCCGGCCTGTCGAAGAGCGAATACCAAGCTCGGGGCCGCTTGGCACAGGTCATTTCAGCCCAGGCGATGGCTTCGTTGGTATGTCCAGCGCGGAGTCTGGCCAGCACGCCGCCGACATAAGCCCGGTGCACGTGGTCGAGGTCGTTCGTGCGGGCGAGGAGGATCGCCACATGCCGCATGGTGATCGCCAGGGGCTCTGCGAAGGTTCGCAGTCCCTCGAAGCGGGGCGGGGTTTCGGAGGCGCCACCCGCCACGCGTCGGAGGCCCCACTGGATATAGCGGCCGGCGCCTTCCAGTGTCTCTTCAAGAGCGGATCCAAAAGCCGAGGCCATGAGCTTTCGCAGCGGCAGGTTCTCAGTACCGGCCAACAAGAAGGGATTTGTGACATGCGTCTCCTGACAAGGCCACGCCATGATGTGGAAGGCCTGTTCCAGGGAAACGGGTGTGGCCGTGGTTGCGGTGAGCCTCGCCAGCAACGCGAGGACCTCCGATCTCGGCGGCAGCGGAGCGGTCAGCGCCAGCCGCCGCCAGGCTGTCGCCAAGTTGCCATCACCCCATGGCGTGTCCAAACCCGGGAGGGCCTGCGCGATGCGCCAGCCATCGAGCAGGTGCTCGAAGGCTCGGGCGGGAGTTGCAGCGTGTTCGGCTTCAGCGGCCTGCCAGATGGCATATAGGAGCAAGAGGTGGCGTTCGTCGGTGGGGTTGGGCCTCTGCGAATCGCGCCCGGACCACCATTTGACGATTCGCCGATCGGAGGTGGCAAGCACCCGGTCGTAGCACTCCTTGAGGAGAGGCAGAGCTGCAGTCCATTCGGCCACCTTCGCCCGGTTGGTTGCGGTCGTGTGCCCCCACCTCAGGTAGTCAGATACGAACCGGTGCAAGAGAGCCTCGCCGGAGATGGAGAAGCCTGGGGCCGCTTGCATGCGTTGGATCCAGAACCCGGGGTGGTCCGGGGGCAACTGCTCGAGGGACACTTCATAGGGGCTGTGCAGGTCAACCCGGGGATCGATGGGTGGGAGGGGGCGGAATCCGTATCGCCAGCCGAATACCGCGACGGCGGCGGCGATCAGGAACAGCACGAGGAGGCCCAACGCTGCGCGCCACAGAAGACGGGCGAGGCGTCGAGGTCGCCGGCGGGGTTCCATCGGGTTCATTCGATGCTCTCAGGATTATGACAGAACACCGGCGGCATCGTGCCGTGGGCGTTGGCTTAGCCGCCGGCGTGAGTCGGCGCTGGATGTCCGAAGGACCGTGGCTGGCGAATGAGAAGTCAGCGCGGCGCTGACGGCCGCGGCTACCGGCGGGAAGAGTCAGCGCGGCACGGGCGGCAGGGAGAGGATAAGGCGCCGGATTTCGGTGAGGCGGGCCCGTGGGGCGCGGCGGGTGAGGCGGGGGAACCGGCCGCCGGCCTGGACGAGGTCGCGGCCGCGGCTGAGGAGGAGTTTGTCGCCGCGGGTTTCGATGGCGGTGAGTCCGCGGCTGGCGGCGGTCAACTTGAGGGAAAGAACGGCCAGGAGCAATTCTGCGGCGGGCGGCAGGGGGCCGAACCGGTCGCGCAGCTCGCTGGCGATGGCATCGAGGGACCGTGGGTCGGTGGCTTGGGCGAGCTTGCGGTGGATTTCGATGCGGTGGTGGGGCTCGGGGACGTAACGCAAGGGCAGGCAAGCCGAGGCGCGAAGCGGGTCCGCGGCGGGGGCGGGTTCGGGTGACGGGGCGGCGGGGTTGAGGTCGAGAAAATCGAGGCGGACGGCCACGTCGATGCGTGGGGGGAGGGGTTCGCCCTTGAGGGCGGCGACGCTTTGTTTGAGGAGCTGGCAATAGAGCTCGAAGCCGACGGCGGTGATATGGCCGCTTTGTTCGGGGCCGAGGAGGTTGCCGGCGCCGCGGATTTCGAGGTCGCGCATGGCGATTTTGAATCCGCTGCCTGGGGTTGAGAACTGGCGGATGGCGCTGATGCGTTTGCGGGCATCGGCGAGGAGTCCGGCGTGGCGGGGGATGAGGAGGTAGGCGTAGGCCTGGTGTTTGTAGCGGCCGACGCGGCCACGGAGCTGGTAGAGGTCGCTGAGGCCGAAGCGATCGGCGCGGTCGATGAAGATGGTGTTGGCGTTGGGGATGTCGATGCCGCTTTCGACGATGGTGGTCGAGAGGAGGACATCGGCGTCGCCGGCGGCGAAGCGGGTCATGACCTCCTCGAGGTCATCGGCGCGCATCTGGCCGTGGCCGACGGCGATGCGGGCCTGGGGGACGAGGGCGCGGAGGCGAGCGGCGACGGTCTCGATGTCGGCGATGCGGTTATGGAGGAAGAAGACCTGGCCGCCGCGGTGGAGCTCGCGTTGGATGGCCTCGCGGATGAGGTTCTCGTTGTAGGGAGCGATGCGGGTTTCGATCGGGAGCCGGTCATGGGGCGGGGTTTCGATCGTGCTCATATCGCGCGCGCCGGTGAGGGCGAGGTAGAGCGTGCGCGGGATGGGTGTGGCGGAGAGGGTGAGGACGTCGACGAGGCGGCGGAGCTGTTTGAGGCGTTCCTTGTGGGCGACGCCGAAGCGTTGTTCCTCGTCGATGACGACGAGGCCGAGGTCATGGAACGTCACGTCCGGCTGGACGAGGCGGTGGGTGCCGATGACGATATCGACGGCGCCGCCGGCGAGGGCGTCGAGGACGGCGGCTTGTTCGGCCCGGGTGCGGAAGCGCGAGAGGAGCTCGATGCGGATGGGGTAATCAGCCATCCGTTCGCGGAAGGTGTTGTAGTGTTGTTGGGCGAGCACGGTGGTGGGGACGAGCACCGCGACCTGTTTGCCGGCGAGGACGACTTTGAAAGCGGCGCGGAGGGCGACTTCGGTCTTGCCGAAGCCGGCGTCGCCGCAGATGAGGCGGTCCATGGGCTTGGGGGCTTCGAGGTCGCGTTTGGTGTCGGCGATGGCCTTCTGTTGGTCGGGGGTTTCCTCGTAGAGGAAGGCGCTTTCGAACTCGCGCTGCCAGGGGGCGTCTTCGGGGAAGGCGATCCCGGCCTGGGCGGCTCTGGCGGCCTGGAGGGCGAGGAGATCGGCGGCGAGGTCGCGGACGGCGCGGGCGGCCTGGGCCTTGGCTTTGTTCCAACGGCTGCCGCCGAGGACGTTGAGGGGAGGCAGGCCTTTGCCGGCGCCGACGTACTTGCTGACGAGGTGGGCCTCGGTGATGGGGACGTAGAGTTTCGGCGGCGGGAGATCCGGCTGGCTTGGCGCGAACTCGAGGGCGAGGCATTCCTCGGCGTCGTCGGCTGCGCTTGGCGCGTCGCGGCGGTTGCCGGCGCGGGGCAGCCGTTGGAGCCCGAGATAGCGCGCGATGCCGTGCTGGACGTGGACCACGTAATCGCCCGGGGCGAGGTCAGTGAAAGTGACGTCGAAGACCGACGTGGTGGCGGGGGCGTGGGCGGCCCGGTGCCGGCGTGGCCGCTGGATGCGGTAGCGGCCGAAGATCTCGGCATCGGTGACGACGACGGCTCGTGCCGGTTCACAGCGCCAGCCGCGACTGAGCGAACCGACATGGACCTGGAGTGGGGCGGTGGTGCCGGGGGATGCTGTGTCGCCGGAGGGGTGCCGAGGGGGCCCCTTGGGGGAGGCTTGGCCGTAGCCGTAATCGGCCCAGATCTCCTCGAAGCGCTGGCGTTCGCCGTGGTTGTTGCAGAAGACGTGAACGGCGTGGTTCTGGCGCAACCAGCGGTGCAGCTGGGCGAAGAACTCCCGCCGCTGAGTCTCAGCGACAGCGGTTTCCGGGCTTCGGTCCGGCAGGGGCCGGAAGGCGTCGAGGCTTTCGAGGCCGAGGTCGGGCGGGTCGGCGGCCGGCGGTGGCGTGTCGGGTGGCGCAGGCGGGGGGTGGGCGATCTCGGCCAGCTCGAGGCACGTGAATGGCTGCTGGCCGGAAGGGAGGCGGCATTCGGGGTGGGGCAGGAAGAAAGGGTCGCCGCGCGGGATCTGGCTGGCGTACTGCTGCGCCTGGCGGTCAATCGCTGCGGGTTCGGACAGGAGGATGATGGCGTTGGGCGGAAGGTAATCGACGAGGCCGGCGAGGAGGGGCGGGGCGGGGGCGCCGGGGAGGTCGCCGGGTGTCGGGGCGGGGGGGCGCCGCAGGAGACCGAGCTCACCGGCGGGGGTCAAGATGGCCTCGGCGAGGGTGCCGCGGGACATTTGGGTTTGCGGATCGAACTCACGGAGGGACTCGAGCGTGTTGCCGAAGAACTCGAGTCGGATGGGCCAGGGAGCGGTGAGGGGGAAGACATCGACGATGCCGCCGCGCAGGGCGAGTTCGCCGCGCTGAGTGACTTGGGCTTCGGGTTCGTAGGCTTGGTCCTCGAGCCACTCGATCAAGTCCAGTGGGTCGAGGGTATCGCCCTGGCGGAGGCGGCGGAGGCGGCGTCTGAGGTGGTCGGGGTGGAAGGTGCGCTGGGAGAGGGCGGCTGCCGAAGCGACGATGACGGGTGCGGGGAGGGCCGGGTCATCGGCGGCGGAGAGCAGGGCAGCGAGGGTCTCGAGGCGGTCTCCGAGCACCTCGGGTTGGGGCAGGCGGCTTTCGTGGGGAAGGACATCCCAAGCGGCGAACGAACAGAGAGCAGGGGCAAGCGGTTGACTGCCGGTTCCACGACTTGAGGACCCTAGCGAGGCGCGCCTCAGACCCAGCCAAGTCTGCGATCCCATGGAGCTTTCCTCCCTTTTCGGACCCTCCCTTCCGCGCCTCGCTAATGTAGAGTCCTCGACGGAAGGTGGGTAGGCCTGGAAGCTGACCGGACCGAACTTGACCTGTTGAGCCCATGTTCCAGGAGTCGAGGACTCTAGCCACGTGGCTGTGTCCTGGAGGAATCGGTCCTGTTCTCTGGGGTGGCTGGTGACGACGAGGAGGGGTCGGCTGGGGAACGACTGGTGGAGGAGGGCGGCGAGAGCCGGTTGCGCGGCGGGAGCGGCGCCGGCGAAGGCGTGCACGCCGGGGAGTTCGGCGAGGCGGCGGAACTGTTCCAGTGCGGGCGAGGCGGCGATGGTGGTCAGCAGGGTGCCGATCCCCGCGGAGGAGGGGGGCGTGGGCGAACGGGTGTTGGACGTGTCCGATGGCACGATGGCGGCATCATACACTCCCGGAACGAATCGCAGAAGACCCTGCGGATTCCGCGGAGTGGCGGTTTACCACACAGCGACCGAATCCGCTTTGAAGATCTCTTCGAGGAGGGCCTGGTAGTCGGGATCGGGTGGGGTGAGGTCGATGATGTGGACGACGGTTTCGGGCTCGGCAGGGGGCGGTTCGAGGAGGGTGTGGAGCCAGGGGTCCTTGGGGCGGGTGATGAGATGGAGGACGCGGCGCATGGCAGGGGGCGTTCAGAAGCGGAGGGTGTAGGTTGCAGCGCTGATCTCGAGGGCGAGTTCGTGATCATCGATCTCGCGCCAAGGGAGGATGGCCTGGCCGAGGTCGGCGAGGTGGGGGGATCCGCGGGGCACGAGCACGGGCCGGTGGTTGTCGTGGAGGATGGGCAGGTAGCGGGTGAAGTGATCGTCGTCGACCAGGTCCTCGACGCACTCGCCGAGGGCGAGGACGGCGGCATCGCGGAGGCAGAGTCGGACGTCGGCCTTGTGCCAGGCGCCGATGCCGGCGGCGATGCGGACGGCTTCGGCTGGGCGCGGGCTCGAGCGGGGGTCGCTGGCGATGAGGAAGAGGACGCGAGGGTTCACGGGTTTGGGGGCATCAGTTGAAGCTGACGAACCGGTCGGTGGTGGCGATGATATCGCTGAGGACGGTGAGGCCGGCGAAGGTGGCGTGATCGGTGAGGGGGAGGCGTCGGCGCTGGGCGCCGTAGGCGCAGGCGTAGAGCTTGAGGCCGTTTTGGCGGAGCGCCTGAAGGCGGGGGTCGGCCACGCCAGTGACGGCGTCGTCGATGCAATAGAGATAGACATCGAGGCCTTGGGCGAGGGCGGCCTCGGCCAGGCGGATGCCGTGGGTGAAACCGGGGTGCGTGGCCGCGGTGGAGAGCAGCAGGCCGAGGCGTTTGCCGCGGAGCGTCATGGGGGGGAGAGTAGCGGGATTGTGCGGGGATGACAGCAGGTTCTTTGGGTGCACCCGGGCACGCGCGCCAGTAGGGAGAATTATCTTTGCTTGAGGTTGGGGGCTAGGTAGCTTGCATTGGCTTTGGGCATACTGAAGTATGCGGTGGAGCGGGTGCGGGTGCGGGGTCCGCGGCGGGTGGGGCGGGATGGTGCTTCCGACATGAGCGAACGGACGACGAACGCCTTTGTGAGCGATCAGGAGACGCTCATCACGTGTCACAACAGCAAGGGAACGGCCCTGCGGGCGACGGCGGTGCGGCTGACGCGCTTTGCGGCGGTGTTCGAGATGTACAACCCGCACAGTCTCCTGCAGATGTCGGAGGTGCTGAGCGAGTTCAAGATCACGATTGCGGGGCGGCGTGTGTATTCCGGGCGGGCGGTGGTGAGCAATCTGGTGAACACCGGGATCATGCTGCTGTGCGAGGTGACGCTGGACAGCGACCAATGGCTGGACGTGGACTTGTTCTCGCCGATCAGCCAGCCGAACCGGCTGCTCGAGGAATTCGCGGCGTTCATGGCCCAGTGGCGGAAGACGCTGGCGATCGACCCGGCGTTCAAGCTGGCGGTGACGGATTTCCAGATGTTGTTGATGGACCTGAGGCGGTGGCTGGACCAGGTCGAGTTGGGGGTGCGTTCGGAGCCGAGCGGGCCGAGGGTGGAGATGGAGCGGCAGGTGCTGACGGAGCTGGAGGGGCGGATCCTGCCGGAGATCCACGAGTGGATGGGGCGTTTCGATGAGATTGCGGAGCGGGTCGAGGAGGAGATGCGGCCGGCGGCGCGATCGTACGCCCGGCGTCAGATCCACCCGCTGGTGATGTGTTCGCCGTTCGTGTATCGGACCTTTCACAAGCCGCTGGGGTACGCGGGGGACTATCAGATGGTGAACATGATTCTGCGGGATCCCCACGAGGGGGCCACGATGTTCGCCAAGCTGGTGAATGTGGTGTTCCTGCAGAACCCGCCGGCGGAAGCGCATCGCAACCGGATCAAGCACCTGGTGCAGCGGCTGCAGGAGGAGACCCGGCGGGCGGCGGCGGCGGGGCGGCGGTTGCGGGTGCTCAATCTGGGCTGTGGCCCCGCGCGGGAGGTGCAGCTGTTCCTCGAGGATCCGCTGGCGGACCAGGTGGATTTCCGGCTTCTGGATTTCAACGCGGAGACGCTCGACTACACGCGCGGCGTGTTGGCGGAGCTGAAGGGTCGCCTGGGCCGGCGCACGGGCATCGTGTGTGAGGAGAAGTCGATTCATCAGCTGCTGAAGGACTACGGGCGGCCCGAGACCGCTCCGGCGGGGTCTTACGACATGGTCTACTGTGCCGGGTTATTCGACTACGTGGCGGACCGGGTGTGTGCGCGGCTGACGGAGATGTTTTACGGGATGCTGGCGCCCGGGGGGCTGCTGCTTGTGACGAACGTGGATGCGTCGAAGCCGTTCCGGCATTCGATGGACTACCTGCTCGAGTGGCACTTGATATACCGGACGCGGGATCACATGCGGCTGTTGGCGCCGGCTTCCTCGCATGCCCCGGCGGTGCTGACGGATCCGACGGCGGTGAATTTGTTCCTCGAGTTGAGGAGACCGGAGGCTTGAGCGATGACGCGGCCCCCTTCGGAGACGGCTGCAGCCTACGCTGAGGACGAGCAGCGGATCGGGCTCAGCCGGATCCGGATCGGGTGCATCCTGGCGATGGTCGTCCTGCCGGCGGGTTCGCTGGTCGACTGGTTCATGTACCCGGAGCGGATCGGGTCGTTTTTTGTGGTCCGGCTGGTGGGGGCGCTGGCGATGCTGCCGCTGCTGGTTCTGGTGAGCGGGCCGATGCTCCAGCGGTTCTATCGGAGCGTGGGGGTGCTGCTGGCGATGATGCCCGCGGCGTCGATGGCCTGGATCATCCATGAGGCCGGGGGTGCGGAATCGCCCTATTATGCCGGGCTGAACCTGGTGCTGCTGGCGATTGGCCTGGTGCTGCAATGGAACCTCGTGCAGAGCCTGGTGGCGGTGGCCCTGGTTCTGGCGATGTATCTGGCGGCCGTGGGCGGGGTGCCGCCGCCGCCGGTGCGCGGTGTTTTCGTGAACAACCTCTGGTTCCTCTTCCTGACCGGGATCATCGTGGTGATGGGGAATCACATCCAGTCGATGCTGCGCTGGAGCGATTTTGCGGCCCGGTTCGAGCTGGATCAGAACCGCAAGACCCTCGAAGCGACCAACCAGCGGCTTCGGGAGCTGGACGAGCTCAAGGGCCGGTTTTTTGCCAACATCAGCCATGAGCTGAGGACGCCGCTGACGCTGCTGCTGGGTCCTTTGGAGACGCTGCGGGCCCGGGCGCCGACGGCGGATCCCCAGTTTCGGGACCTGGTGGACACGATGCACAACAACGGCATGCGGCTGTTGAAGCTGATCAACGACCTGCTCGATCTGGTGCGGTTGGACGCCGGCGGGGCGAAGTTGCAGCCGACGCACGTGCCCATCGAGGAGTTTCTCCGGGGGCTGCTCAACGCGGTGCGCCGGTTTGCGGAGGATCGCGGGCTGGCGTTGAACTGCGAGATCAGTCCCGAGCTGACGGTGGTGCATGCGGATCCGGACAAGCTCGAGAAGGTCTTTCTCAACCTGTTGTTCAACGCGGTGAAGTTCACGCCGGCCGGGGGGCGCATCACGCTCCGGGCGCGCCGGGAGGGGGACGAGGCGGTGTTCGAGGTCTCGGACACCGGGATGGGGATTGCCCCGGAGCACCTGCCCCACCTGTTTAGCCGGTTCTGGCAGGCGGACTCGTCGGCGCAGCGGAAATTTCAGGGGGCAGGCATTGGGCTGGCGCTGGTCAAGGAGCTGGTGCTGTTGCATCGGGGCTCAGTGCGCGCCGAGAGCCAGTCGGGGGCGGGGACGACGATGATTGTCCGGATCCCGGTGGGGCCGGCACCGGCGGCGGCGCCGGTTCCGGCGGGGGGGGTGTCGGCGCCGACGGATCGGCCTGCGGCGGCGGCGGCGGTGGCCGACGAGGCCCGCCGGGGCGATCAGGGGCGGGAACTGTGGCTGGCGTCGCTGTATCGCCGTGCCGAGTTGTTTTCGAACTTGGTGCCGTTGCGGGAGAGCCTGAGGCCGTGGACCCCCGGGGGGAGCCATCAGCAGCGGCCCCGGCTGTTGATTGCGGACGACGAACCGGACATGTTGCGCTTTCTCAAGCTTCAACTCGAGGAGGACTACGAGATCCTGGAAGCGGTGGACGGCGAGCAGGCAGCGGCCATGGCGTGCCAGTATCTGCCGGATCTGATCTTGTGCGACATGATGTTGCCGGAAAAGGACGGGGTGCAGGTCTGTCGCGAGCTGCGGGCCAACCCGTCGACGCGGAGCATTCCGTTCGTGATGTTGACGGCGCGGGCGGATGACGAGACCAAGCTGCAGGCGCTTTCGGCGGGGGCGAGTGATTTCCTGTCGAAGCCGTTTTCGACGACGGAGCTGCGGGTGCGGCTGAAGAACCTGGTGGACAATTACCAGTTGCAGCGGGCTCTGGCGTGGCAGAACCAGAAGCTCGAGGCGACCCTGCAGCAGCTGAAGGAGACGGAGCTGCAGCTGGTGCAGTCGGAAAAGATGGCCTCCCTGGGGCGGATGAGCGCGGGGATCATCCATGAGATCAACAACCCGCTGAACTTCACGCGGACGGGCCTTTACACGCTGGCAGCGTACGGTCCCCGGCTGCCGGAGGGGGCGCGAGCGGAGTTCGAGGATACGCTGCGGGATCTTGGGGAGGGGGTATCGCGGATTGCGAGCATTGTCTCGGATCTGAGGACGTTCACCCATCCGCAGGCCAGCGTGCGGGAGGAAGTGAACGTGGCGCTGACGGCGGGGGCGGCGTTGCGGTTTCTGGCGGGAGAATGGCGGGAGCGGGTGACGGTGGTGAACGAGATCCCGGAGGATTTCGCGGTGCGGGCGTCGCGGAGCAAGCTGATCCAGGTGTTTGTGAACCTGATGCAGAACTCGCTGGATGCCCTGAAGGAGAAGCAGTTTGCGGGCGAATCGCCGACGTTGCGGCTGCGGGCGGAGGTGCGGGGGGATGCGAAGGTGCTGACGATTTGGGACAACGGGAACGGGATTGCGGAAGCTCACCTGGGCAAGGTGTTCGAGCCGTTCTTCACGACGAAGGAGGTGGGGCAGGGCACCGGTCTGGGCTTGAGCATCGTGTATCGGCTCATGAACGAGTTCGGCGGGCGGGTTGTGGTGCGGAGCGAGCCGGGGAGGTTTTGCGAATTTGCCTTGGAATTCCCGGGGCAGGTGAGCGATAAGAACGAGGTGGCTCGGGCGGTCTGAGGGATTGTCATGGACTCTCTGGATACCATCTACGACTACAAACGCTACGCCGTGCTGTATGTGGACGACGAGGAGTTGTCCCTGAAGTACTTCAACCGGGCGTTTGGCGACAAGTTCCGGATCCTCACGGCCACGAATGCCCAGGACGGGTTCCGGCTTCTCGAGGATCATCAGGACGAGATCGGCGTGGTGATGTCCGACCAGCGGATGCCCGGGGAGAAAGGCGTGCAGTTTCTCGAGCGGGCCCGGCAACTGCGTCCGCGCATCATTCGGATTCTGGCGACGGCGTTTGCGGACCTCGAGGCGGCGATCGAGGCGGTGAACGCGGGGGCGATCTACAAGTACGTCACCAAGCCTTGGGACGTGCCGCTGCTGGAAGCCACGCTTCGCCGGAGCCTCGAGTTCTTCATCGTGCAGACGGAGCGCGACCTGCTGTTGCGGGAGAAGCTCTCGACCGTGCACCGGATGGTGATCACGGATCGGGTTCTGAGCCTGGGGGTGCTGGCGGCGGGGTTGGGGCATCACCTGCGGAACACGATGGACGCGGTCCGGACCTTTCTCGAGCTGACGCCCGAGATGCTGCATCGGGAGAACCTGGACTTGACCCAGCTGCGGCATCCGACCTTCTGGCAGGATTTTCATCGGTCGGTGCAGCAGCGGGTTCGGATGATTTTGGATCTGCTGACCGATCTGGCGGCGGGGGCGAGTGGTCCGTTCCGGTTTGATACCGAGGTGCGTTTGAAGGAAGCGGTGGACGCGGCGGTGGTTTCGCTGGCCCCGGAGTTGACCCAGCGACGGATCGAGGTCAGCAACCAGATTGACGCAACCCTGCCGGCGCTGCGGGTGGATGGCGCCCGGTTCGGCAAGCTCTTCACCCTGCTCTTGCGGGATGAACTCTGTAACCTCCAGGAGGGCGGCGTGGTCCGGTTCGAGGCGGCGCTTCATCCGGCGGACGGAAGCCGCCCGGCGGAAATCGAGGTGCGCATCAGCGACAATGGCCCCGGAGTTCCGCCCGACGCGATCCTGTCGTTGTTCGACCCGTTTGTGACGCGCAAGGAGCAGCCGCAGGAGTACGGGATCAACCTGATGGCCTGTTACTTTGTGGTGTACCATCACGGGGGCCGGATCCAGGTGCGCCAGGGACAGGAGCGGGGGTTGGGCCTGACGATCACGCTGCCACTCGAGCCGCCCTCGGCGGTGCCGGGGAACGAGGCCGACGAGTTCCTGGTCCGGGCGATGACCAACGAGCGGCTTTGGGAGCGGTTACTGGCGGGGATCTGACCTTTCGGGGCGCGGGTCGTCAGAACCGCAGAGGACCCGGTCAGCGAACTCAGCCCGCTGCGCTTCAGACGAGGCGCGATCCGAACACGGGCGGCCGCTGTTTCAGGACCCTTACCCGGGGGGCGTCGGCTGTGTCGGCGGGATGTTGGTGCCCGGGAGAAGTTCCGGCGGGAGCTGGCTGCGCAAGATGGCCTCGGCTTCGGGGCGGAGCCGGCGTGAGGAGGTCAGGAGGTAGCGGACGACCTCGATCTGCATGTCACGGAGCGGGGGGAGTCCCACCCGTTTCTCGGAGGGGCCGCCGAGGATTTTGGACTGGTATCGGGTCCAGAGGTTGCGGGCGAGGGCCTGGTAGCCGTTGTAGGCGTCTTCGTCGCCATCCACGAGGTTGAGATAAGCGTACCGCAGCGCGCCCATGATGTTCGAGGTGGTGCGGTCCATGTCGGTTTCGCCGGCATCCTCGCTGACCCGCTTGACGACATAATCGTCGAGGGTCATGGCTGCGGGGTAATCCCTGGGGTATTTCTCCTTGACGACGGCGAGCCATCTTTCGGCCTCGCGCGTTCGGGCGTGGGTGTAGAGGAAATAGACGGCATTGAGGAGAAAGTTCTTGTGGGCGCGGCTGATATGATCGCGCATGACGGCGTCTTCGGCCATGGCCTCTTCGTAGGCGGCGTGGGTTTTGGGGATGATGTCGAGGTTGGGTTCGAGTCGGAATCCCTCATCGAGGTGGGATTCGATGAGGCGGCCCCGGCGGAAGGCGAGGTCCATGGCCTGGTAGACGACGCGTCGGAGCTGGATGAGGTCTTCCTTGGATTTGGCGAGGCGTTTGCCGAGGGCGGCCCAGTAGATGGCGTGGGTTTCGGGCATCCGCCAGTCGAGGGGGCCGTAGGTGGTGTCGGTCTCCTGCATGCTGGCGGGGTCGAGGCGGTAGATCTCGCGGAGTCGGGCGACGCGCTCCTTTTGTTCGGGGGTTTGGGGGTCGAGGAGTTCCTTCCAATCGGGGTGGCCGCCGGGGAGGACGGCCTCCATTTCGGCCGCCCAGACGCCCTTGTAGAACTTGTGGGCATCGTCCATGTTCGCGCCCATCTTATGCTGGAAGTGCCAGGCGAGCTCGCGATAGATGAGGACCTCGTGGGGGTTGTAGCGGAGGGCCTGGTCGCGGAGGAGTTCAATCCCGCGTTTGACCCACATCCAGCGGTCGCGGAAGTCGCTGAACTTGATCGAGATATTGTAGGACATGTCCCAGGCCTGGACGACCCAGACCGTGGCGTTGTGGGGCTGGAGTTTGGTGATCCAATCCGCCAGCTGGACTTTTTCGAAGTACTGGTCGTTTTCCTGGAGGTCCATGGCGCGGATCCAGAGGGCATTGGCGATGAGCCCGCGGAATCCGCCGAGCGCGACGGTGGTGAGCGCGAGGATGGGGGGGGCGTTGGTCAGCGGCTCGACCCGGGTCAATCCCAGTTCGCTTCGCCGCTGGTTGAGCCCGCGTTCGGAGTGGTAGGCGGAGACGAGCAGCGCCGCGGCCACGGCCAGCAGGATCCCCTGACGGATGCGGGAGGAGCGGCGCTTCATACCTTCCCCTGGGCGGTGGCGAGCTCGCGTCGTGTGAAGACGAGGACTCCGAAGGCGGCGAAGAGTCCGCCCACCAGGACGACGATTTGACCGAAGGCCCGGGCCAGGGTGGTCCAGGAGACGGTGCGGCCGGTGCTAAGGGCTTCGATGGGCGAGAAATCGCGGACGAGGTTCACGGTCCAGAGCGCGGCGCGGAACGCACCCACGGAGGTGTGGTCGAACCAGTTGGGTTCGGCGACCATGCCGGTGTCGTGGTCGACCTCGCGGATGGTGCCCTGTTCGACGATGTTCTTCATCGTGCCGGTCGAGAAGGAGAGGATGAGCAAGCCGAGCGCGAAGAACGCGGCCACGGGGAACGACAGGAAACTCGCGGCGGCGAGTCCGACCGCGGCGAGCAGGGCGAGCCAGCAGAAGACGACGAGGACGCCCCGCATGTAATTCGTGGCGAACGAGCCCTGGTGATAAAGGACTTCGAAGCCGTCCTCGATGGGGAAGAAGAGGGCGGTGGGGTTTTGGTTGGTGTATTCGACCGTGAGCACGCCTTCGGTGTCGAGCAAGTTGGGGGGGAGCGGGAACTCGTGGAAGGTTTCGGCGGCGTGGCTGAAGACCTGGCCGACGCGTTGCGACGCGGAGGGCGGGCCGGCTTCCCAGAGGCCTTCGTAGGTGCCGGTGAGCGCGCGATCGACGGCGAAGAACTTGATCCGGAGGTAGAGGGGCCTGTCCCGCAGCGCCGCGGCGTGCTCAGCCAGGTTGATGCGCCAGATCCGGGTGTATCCCGGCAGGACGACCTGGTACTGGGCGCGGACCTGATCCGCGACCATGCGCCGGGCATCGGCGCGGGGGAGGCGGGCGAAGTCGGGTTCTTCGCGTCGCTTCTTGAGGATCTCGTCGATGACCGGGTCGAGATCGGGGATCACCTCGCGGGCGGAGCCGCGGGCGACGAAGATCTCGTTGCGGAGGACCTCCTGCTGGGCGGGCGAAAGATGGCGGGCGCGCCACTGGAGTTGGAGGAAGACGGTGCCGGCGCAGAGGCCCAGGAGCAGGGCGTCGAGGATGAGGATGCCGAGCCATTTGCCGAGCCAGATCTGCCAGCGCGCCACCGGCTTCACGGCCACGACCTGCAGTTGGCAATCCTCGATGTCGCCCGCCAGGGTGCCGCAGGCGAGCCAGAGGGTGGTCAACCCGAGGACGGCGGTGATGAGCCCGAGCGTGTAGGTGAGAACGATCTGTGTCAGGCCGCGGGCCGTGCCGTCGTCCTTGATCACTGCGGGCAGCAAGAGCACGCCGCCGATGAGCAGCAAGGCGAGGACGGGCACGAGGCGGAACCGGAAGGCCGCCTTCAGGGTGAGACGGGCGATGGCCACCACCGGTCGCATGCGTCAGGACTTGCCTCCGAGGAGGTCGGTGAGCCGTTGATCGGCCTGGTCGAGGTTGGGAGGGGCGGCGGCGGGCGTTGCCGGCGGTGTCGGGGGCGGCGATGGGGGGCCTCCCTGGCTGAGGGCGGCGAGCCGGGACTCGTCGACGGCGGGTTCGCGGGGTGCGGTGGTGACGCGGGGGCTTTCGGGTTCGGCCGGACGAGCGAACCGTTCCAGGGCGCGGTCGACGGAAGGGACGGCCTGGTCCTCGCCGCGCAGGTAGGCGGCCACGCGATGGCCCGAGGTGGCGCCCGAGGTCGCTTCGCTTTGCTTGGCTCGTTCGACGACGCCGAGGAAATAGCTCTCGAGGTTTTGCGTGGGATTATCGAGGCGGACCCGGTCGGGGCCGGCTTCGCGGCGGAGGATCTCGAGCACGCGTTCGAGGATGTCGCGCGGGAGGATGGGGACAGTGATTCGGATGGCGTCGGGTGTGGCGAGGAGTTCCTTCAGGGTTCCCATGGCCTGGATGCGCCCGCCGTAGTAAATGACCACCCGATTGCACACATCCTCGACATCCGCGAGCAGATGGCTGCTCAGGAGGACGGTTTTGCCCCGCGCTGCCAGGGCGAGGATCAGGTCCTTGACCTCGCGGCAGCCGATGGGGTCGAGGCCCGCGGTGGGTTCGTCGAGAACGACGAGGTCGGGGTCATTGATCAAGGCCTGGGCGAGTCCGATGCGGCGCTGCATACCCTTCGAGAACTCGCCGACGGTGCGGCGCCGGACCTGGCTCAGCCCGACCATTTCGAGCAACTGCTCGCTGCGCTGGCGGCGTTCCCTGGGCGAGAGATGAAAGAGGTTGCCGAAGAAATCGAGGGTCTCGCCCGAATCGAGGTAGCGATAGAGGTAGGACTCTTCGGGGAGGTATCCGATGCGGGCCTTGGTGGCGACGTGTCGGGGCGAATGGCCGAAGACCTCGACGTGCCCCTGGGTGGGATACAGCAGGCCGAGGAGGATTTTGACGGTGGTGGACTTGCCTGAGCCGTTGGGGCCGAGCAAGCCGAAGACCTCTCCGCGCCGGACCTCGAAGTCGACCCGGTCGACCGCGCGCGCCTTGGGGCGGCCCCAGAAGTCCTTGAAGACCTTCGTCAGGCCGCGGACGGCGATGACGGCGTTGTTGGGGGCTGGCGACACGGGGGCGACCCCGGCCGTCGTCGCGTCGATTGAGCTGATGATCTCGCTTCCCATGCTGTGCAATGCCCGTGACCCGAGGGATCCGGCTTTGACCTGTCCCCGGCCTGATCCACACGGCAGGACTCTAGCAGAGGCCCGGCAGTGCGACAACTGGGCGTTTTGCGGCACAGCGGGATCCGGTTCCGCGGGATCCGGCTCAGGCTTCCAGCCGGTCGATCAGTCGCAGCCCGGGGATGTGGCTGAAATGGCGGTCGACAGCCAGGAGTGTAGCCCCGGCACGAAGAGCGCAACAGGCCACCACGACATCCGGCAGAGGGAGGATCACACCCCGTCGATCCAGTTGCCACAGGAGTCGTTCCGCGGATTGCCAGAGTCGATCGTCGGTAGGGATCCAGATCATGACATTCCAAATCGCCTGATACCGATCGAGGACGGTGCGGTGATGCAGGCCGCGCGCCACTTCGCAGCGGACGACGCCGCAGACCGCCAAGTCACGCGTCGCGGCGGTGAACGCCAGCAGTTTCAGGGGATCCCTCCCCTCGCGCATGGTGCGGATATAGAAGCTACTATCGACGAGCACGGGGTCTGCGGCCATAAGCGGGCGGCTTCTCGGCCAGGAGGGGTGCGGTGTGAGGGGTGGAAGCCGGATCGAACGCCGTCTTCAATTCCGTGGGACTGAGCCCGAGCCCTTCACTCGCCAACTGGACCAGGCGGGCTCGCCGGTCCATTTCACGCAGGGCGAGATCGATCGCGGCAGTCTTGCTCGAGGTTCCTGTGGCGACCATGACCCGGCGCAACAAGGCCTCGTCAATTCGCAGGGTCATTTTCACGAGACAAAAGTATGGCACCAATACCAGTCTTTGTCCATTCAGTAGTATGGTGATGCACCTGCCGCCGACGTCTTTCGCGATTCGGAACGCGCGGTGGCGTGGCGAAGCCGACGGAGTCGCAGCGGACTGCGGTTCCGGGCGAGGTTTCGGCACTGGAGCGGTGGAACTCGCGCTCCGGAAGGGGTGCGGAGCTCAACGGGAGACGTTCCGGACGAAGCGGGCGATTCGTTCGACGGCGATTTCGATCCGGTCCAGGGCGGTGGCGAAGCAGCATCGCAGGTAGCCTTCGCCGGCGGGGCCGAAGGCGCTGCCGGGCACGCAGGCGACCCGTTCCTCCTGGAGCAGGCGGACGGCGAATTCCTTCGAGGTCAGGCCGGTGTTGCGGATGCAGGGGAAGGCGTAGAACGATCCGCGGGGCAGGGTGCAGGGGAGGCCCATCTGGTTGAAGGCGCTGACGATGACATGGCGGCGGAGGCGGTAGTGCTCGCGCATTTCGGCGGTATCGGCGTCGCCGTTTCGGATGGCTTCGAGGGCGGCCTCCTGGCTGACGATGCTGGCGCAGAGCATCGAGTACTGGTGGATTTTCATCATGGCCTCGACGAGGTGGGCGGGGCCGCAGGCGTAGCCGATGCGGAAGCCGGTCATGGCATAAGCCTTCGAGAAGCCGTGGAGGAAGATCGTGCGTTCGGCCATCCCGGGGAGGGCGGCGAGGCTGCGGTGTTCGCCCTCGAACGTCAGTTCGGAGTAGATCTCGTCGGTGATCACCAGCAGGTCATGGCGGCGGACGAGGCGGGCGATCCCCTCGAGCTCGGCCGGGGTGAGGGTGCCGCCGGTGGGGTTGGTGGGGAAGTTGAGGACCAGGACCTTGCTGCGAGGGGTGAGGACCGCGGCGATGGCGTCCGCGGTCACGGCGAAGTGGTCCTCGGCGCGGCAGGGAACGGCGACGGGGACGCCGTAGGCCAGGGCGATACTGGGGCAGTAGCTCACGTAACACGGCTCGTGGTAGACGACCTCATCGCCGGGGTCGAGGACGGCGCGCAGGGCGATATCGAGCGCCTCGCTGACGCCGACGGTGATGAGGATTTGCCGGCGTGGGTCGTAAGCGACGCCGAAGCGGCGGGCGACGCTCTCGGCGATGGCCTCGCGGAGCCTGAGGAGGCCGAGGTTCGAAGTATAGGTCGTGCGCCCGCGTTCGAGGGCGTAGATGGCGGCTTCGCGGATATGCCAGGGAGTGACGAAGTCCGGTTCGCCGACGCCCAGCGAGATGACGTCGGGCATGCCCTGGACGATGTCGAAGAACTCGCGGATGCCGGAGCGCGGGAGGGTCCGCACATGCCGGGCGATGAACTCCCGATCTGGAACCACCGTCGTCATGCAGGGGCCAAAGGCAACGCCAAAAGCCGGCGCTCGAAAAGGAAAAAGTGCGCACCCCTCTCCCTCTGTCCCTCTCCCCACTCCTTCGTCGCGGGGCGAGGGAAAGACTGGGGTGCCGTCAAGAGCCGGCCCCGGTTCATCAGAGGGAGGCGAGCAAGGCGACGCCCACGACAACGGCCACGGACCGGTGGCCGTGGACCAGGCAGGCGCCGACGCAGAACATGACGAGCAGGGCGACTTCCGTGGTGAGGCCCGGGTCGATGCGCGGTTCGGATCGGCGGAGGAGATTGCCGCCGGTGACGAGGGCGGTGAGGGCGAGCAGGCTGGCCGCGGTGAGCCATCGGCCGTGTCCCTGATCCAGGATGGCGCACAGGACGCCGAGCACGGTCACGAGTGGGAAGGTGCGAAAGCCCGCCAGTTCCGACGCTGCCCGTTCCCGCTGGAGTCCCACGAGCAAGCCAAGCCCCAGGGCGATGCCGAGGTTCTCGAGCGTGTTGGTGAGTTCGACCGCCATGGGCTCTGGCACTCGGCGCGCCCTTTCCGGTCCTCCCGGACGCGGTTCGCGCCGTCCGCGG
Organism: Verrucomicrobiota bacterium; assembly: GCA_029556615.1. Classification (GTDB taxonomy): domain Bacteria; phylum Verrucomicrobiota; class Verrucomicrobiia; order Limisphaerales; family J093; genus JAKQDD01. The sequence continues at coordinate 44,080 of JAKQDD010000249.1, forward strand.
GTTTCTTGTAGCACGGACTCGCGGCGGGGGCTGCAGAAAAAACGGTGTTTCCATGGCATGGGATCTGTGTCTGACTTGACGGCATGGCGAGCGTGAGGAAGCCGGGGCGAGCCTATGCCGCTGCCGGGGTGGACATCGAGTTGGGCAACACGGTCAAGGCGACACTTCCGGCGTTGCTGGCGCGGACGCGTCGGCCGGGGGTGATCGGGACGGTGGGCGGTTTTGGCGGCTTGTTTGCCCTTGACCCTCGGAGGTACCGGCAGCCGGTCCTGGTGGCGAGCGTGGACGGGGTTGGGACGAAGCTGAAGGTGGCCTTTGCCATGGACCGGCACGACACGATCGGGCAGGACTTGGTGAACCACTGCGTGAACGACATCGCGGTGCTGGGGGCGGAGCCGCTGTTTTTCCTGGACTACCTGGGGACGGGCCGGCTCGAGCCGCGGGTGTTCGAGGCGATCCTCCGAGGTTTTGCTAAGGCCTGCGCCGAAAACCGCTGCGCCCTGATCGGAGGCGAGACCGCCCAGATGCCGGGGTTTTACGGGGCGGGCGAATACGACGTGGCGGGGACGATTGTGGGGGTGGTCGACCGGGGAGCGCTGCGCGACGGGCCGCGGACGATTCGGGCGGGGGACATGCTGGTGGGGGTGGCATCGAACGGGTTGCACACGAACGGCTATTCCCTGGCGCGGCGGATCTTGTTCGAGCAGATGGGGCTGAAGCCGAGGGACCGGGTGCCGGAGCTGGGCGGGCGCGTGGGCGACGAGCTGTTGAAAGTGCACGTCAGCTATGGTCCCGTGATCCGGGCGTTGCTCCGGCGCTTCGAAGGGTCGGGTCAGACGCCGGTGCCGCCGTCGCGGCGGGTGTTAAAGGCGTTCGCCCACATCACCGGCGGCGGGTTTACGGACAATCTGCCGCGGGTTCTGCCGGCGCGGTGCGATGCGCTGATACGGCGCGGGACATGGGAGGTGCCGCCGGTGTTTCGGCTGCTGGCGGAGCGCGGGGGTGTGGCGGAGGTCGAGCTATACCAGGTGTTCAACATGGGGATCGGGCTGGTGGCGGTTGTGGCTCCGGGCTGTGCGGAGGCGGTTCGCCGGCGCATCGCGGCGTCGGGTCACCGCGCCTGGCTCATCGGAGAGATTGTTCCGGGCACCGGCGTGACGCGAATTGTCTGAGCCGGGTCTCGTTCGAGTAGCGTATGAGCCTTTTTCGGATCGGACCGCCGCTGTTCGAGCGGGGGGACAATGGACGTCCGCGGACGAACATTGCAACGCTGTTCCTGGATCCGGCGGTGTTGGTGACGACGCCTGGTTTTCACGGCTCCCAGCGGCTGCGGTTCCTCGAGTGGATGAACGGGGAGCGGGTCCGGCAAGGGCTGCCGGTGCTCGATGCGGCGGCCGAAGCCAGGCTGTGCGAGCAGTCGGTCGATCTCATCGTGGCGGGCGATGTCCTGCAGATCCGGCCGGATCCGAGTCTCCTGGATGCGGCGTTTGCCGCGGACGAACTGCTTCAGGAGGAGTATCTCAAGCCCCAGATCCGGTTTCTGAACGTGGATTTGAGCCGCGTCCAGCAGGCGATCAAGGAGCGGGGTGAGCTGTGGCGGATCAGCGCGTTGCCGACGAGCCGGGCCGAGACAATCCAGCTCATCCAGGGGTCGCGGGTGGCGATCCGGGAGCAGCCGGTCTACTACTACAATGCGTATTCGGGGACCCGCCATTTGACCTATGCCGGGTTTGCGAGCCTGGCGCGGTGCCAGCCGGGTGCCCTGGCCCGGCAACTGCAGGAGATCGCCGATCACTGCCGGGCGCTGAACCGTCTGGGCGAGCCGGAGGTGGCGTTTTTTGCCACGGACGCCTCGTTTGGCCCCGGGGACTTCGCCGGGGTGCGGTTTGTGGACTTGTCGGCGGAGGCGTTGCAGGCGGCCTACGCGCAGCTGGTGGCGCGGTTCGAGGCGGCGGTTCCGGCGGATCTCCGGCAGGATGATCCCCAGGAGGAATTGTGGCGCACCCGGATGTTCTCGGCGCTGATCGGGCATCGGGACGAGAGTGCGACCGAGGTGGCGCTGGCGGGGTTGAATCCGGACTTCAACCAGCGCATCCGGTGGTTGCCGGGCGGCCGGTTCGAGCAGGGGGAGCTGATGGTCGACACGGTGTTCGAGCAGGCCAAGGAACATCCCGAGCTCTCCTGGTTCCAGGGGCTTTGTGACGACAAGGTCCGGGATTTCATCTTCAACTTCATGCGGGAGTACGGCCGGATCGAGTACGTCAACGTCGGCCGCATTCTGACCTCCTCGGGTGGCGGATCGAACGAGGGCGGGCGGCGCGAGGTTTACGTGGCGGAGCTCAAGCAGATGGGCCAGCCCGGTCCGATCACGCGGTTCATGCGGCTGCAGAAGTACGGGGTGCGCGAGCGTCTCGACGAGGGGAAGGACCTGGCGCGGGCGCTGCTCGAGACGGAGTACTACACGGAGTACATCCTCGATCGGCGGTTGGGGTGTTGGTATCTCGGGATGGCCGTCCGGCTCGAGGTGAACATGCGCCGGTTCCAGGAGGCTTACCAGGGCACACAGACGGACATGGTGGGGCTGCTGGTGCCGGTGACGTACTTCGAGCGCGCGTATGTGCCGGGCTTTCCGGCCCGGTCGCTGCCGCGGTCGCGGTATGCGCGTCCGGAGTACGCCCTCCGGTTGGCCCGGCTGCTGGGGGCCGCGGCGGTTCCCAACCTGATTGTCGGCCGCGCGCGCGAGTCGACGGGCGAGGTCGTGTTCGACCAGGGGGACGAGGTGGTGGTCGAGGACGCCCACGGCCTGCCGGAGCGCATTGTGGTGACGGACAACGCGGGGTCGTTCGTCGCCTGGCGGCAGGAGAGCCTGCTCGAGTTCGCCAGGGCCTACGCCCGGCCCGTGAACGAGCGAACCGCGTTCGTGGGGCATCCCCGGGAGTTTGCCGGCGCCTATCTCGAAGCGTTCGAAGCTCGATTCCGCGAGGTCCAGTCGCACTACCGGCAGCATCGTCGGGCGTTCGACACGCTGTTCAAGCACCTGCCGTTCGACGAGAAGGGGAGCTACGCCTGCCGGTGGGCCCACGTCCTGCGGCGGTTGGACCAGGCGGACCCGCAAGCGCTCACACGGGCGATCGGCACCCACATCGCCGCGCTCCCGTTCTCAGAATTGCCGCAATCGGCGCCTCCCCCGCCGATCTGACCTCCTCCTCCCAAAATCGAAATCGGTCTCGGTCTCGGGATCGGTCTCCGCGGGCCGTGGGGTGGCAAGTGGCAAGCGGCGGTGTCCTGAGAGTTTGCGTGCTCTTGCCACTTGCCACTTCGCGCTTGTCCCCTGCGCCGCGCCGTTGCGTCCTTGCGTTGAATGCCACCGCCCGGAAGGCAACGCAAAGGCTCGAAGACGCCAAGGGGAGAAAAGATGTTCCCTGGTTTCCGTGTTCCGTGTTCCGCGGTTTGCCTTCTGCTGCTCTGCGCCTCTGCGAGCGCTGCGGGAAAACCTGCAAGCAGATGCACCCGGTCGGTCACCGGCCTTGCTGATCTACCGCACCCCGCGGGGTACCCGTCTCCCTCGATCCCTCCCCCGCTCCGGGGTCGCAGGGGGAGGGAAGAACCGGCGCGCGGACTCCTGTTCGCCGCAGGCGAATCCCGTATTCCCAGCGCAGTCTAGAGTCCTCGGCTTGTGAAACAGGTGGGCAACAGGTCAAGTTTGGCCATTCCGGTTTCAAACCTCCCCTGCTTCCTTCGAGGACGCCACATTAGCTACTCCGCGTTCGGGTAGGAGCCGAGGACTTTGACGAAGACGCAGTGGCGTTCGAGGTCCTCGAGGGCTTTGGCGACGCGCGGGTCCTGGGCATGACCGTCGCAGTCGACGAAGAAGAAGTACTCCCAGGCCTTGCGCTTGCTCGGGCGGGACTCGATCTTGGTCATGTTGATGCGGTACCGGCGGAAGGGGACGATGGCGCCGTGGAGGGCGCCGACGCGGTCGGCGACGCAGAACATGAGGCTGGTGCGGTCGCGCCCCGTGGGGGGGGGCGACTGTCGGCCGAGGACGAGGAAGCGGGTGGCGTTGGCGGCGTTGTCCTGGACGTTGTGTTCGAGGACGGGCAGGCCGTGTTTCTCGGCGGCAAGGAGGCCGGCGACGGCGCCGGAGCGTTTGTCCCGGGCGGCGAGTTCTGCGGAGCGGGCGTTCGAGGAGGTCTCGATGGTCTCGGTGTTGGGGAAGTTGCGTTGGATCCAGCCCCGGCACTGGGCGAGGGACTGGGGATGGATGTAGAGGCGTCGGATCTGGCGCCGGGTGCCGGCGGCCATGAGGCAATGGTGGATCGGCATGACGATCTGCGCGACGATCTTCAGATCGCTGTCCATGAACATATCGAGCGTGTGGGTGACGATGCCCTCGGTCGAGTTCTCGACGGGAACGACCCCGAAATCCGCGCGGCGCTTGGCGACGTCGGAGAAGACATCGGCGATGGTCCGGAGCGGGACGTAGCGGAGGCTGGTGCCGAATCGCTGGAGGGCGGCCTCGTGGGTGAAGGTGGCTTCGGGGCCGAGGTAGGCGATGGCCATCGGTTTTTCGACCGCGAGGGCGCTGGACATGATCTCGCGGTAGATGGCCCGGACCGCCTCGTTATTGAGCGGGCCGCGGTTCATCCGGGTGACCCGCTGCAGGACGACCCGCTCCCGGTGGGGGGCGTAGATGGACTCGCCGTGCTTGCGTTTGTAGGAGCCGATTTCGAGCACGTGTTTCGTGCGCTCGTTCAAGAGCCGCACGATGGCGCGGTCGAGATGGTCAATGGCCTTGCGATGGTCCGAGAGGTTCATCCGAAGAGGGGGGCGCAGGGGGTGCTGTCGCATCGCCGGGAGGCGGTTCCGCCGGCGGGGTTTCCGTGGGCAGCGTGAGTTGTTCCGGAGGCGCGGTGGCCAGTCCCGGGTCCGCCGTCGCAAGGCCCGCCGGGCGCTCGACCGGCAGGCGCCGCAGTTCGTCGGCTGCCGGCAGGCTTTCAAGGTCGCGCAATCCGAAGTACTGCAGGAACAGAGGGGTCGTTCCGTATTGCATGGGACGACCGACCACCGCCGCGCGTCCGATGGTCTCGACCAGTCCCCGCTCGACCAGCGTCTGCAGAACGCCGTCGACGGACACGCCGCGGATCTGTTCCATCTCGGCCCGGGTGATGGGCTGGCGGTAGGCGATGATGGTGAGCGTCTCAAGGGCGGGCTGGGAAAGCCGTCCGGGGCGGGTGCGTTCGCCGGCCAGCACCCGGAGCCAGGGGGCGAACTCGGGCCGGCTCACGAACTGCCAGGCTCCGGCCACGCAGGCGAGCCGGTAGGTGCGGGCGGCGGTCTCGTGGGCCTGACGGAGCGTTTCGAGGGCGGTCTCGATGGCATCGAGTTTGACGTGCTTCCAGGCGCTGCCGGCAGGGTCCTCCGCGTGTTCGGCGGTGGCGACGAGCAGCGACCGGAGTTCGGACGGGCTCAGGGGCTTCTGGGAGGCGAAGAGAATCGCCTCGAGGATGGACTCGAGTTCGGTCATGCCGTGGTGGTGGGCGCGGGGCCATCGGCGCCCTCGACAACCTCGATCCGGACTGACTCCGCCGGGGGCGCGTCGGGGGCTGCCGTGAGTTCGATTTCGCCAAACGGTTCGGTCTGTGTGGCCTGCAATTGTCGGAGGCGGACGAGCTCGAGCAGGGCGAGGAATGTTACGACGATTTCCGGCCGGCTGCCGGCTCCATCGAAGAGCTCGGTGAACTTCAGGGAGCCCCGGCGGCCTAGCTGATCGCGGATGAACGTGATTTTCTCGCTGACGGTCCAGCGGTCAGGGACGATCTCGCGGGTCTCGCGCCGCTCCTGGAACCGTTTCAGGATGGCGCCGACCGCGCCGATCAGGTCGAACAGCGAGACGTCGGTTCGCGCCGCGGGCCGGTCGAACACGGGCTTGGGGGGTTGTCGCGCGAAGGTCGCTTCCTGCAGCGTCTCGAGTTCGTGGAGTTGCGCGGCGGCGTCCTTGAACTTCTTGTACTCGACGAGCTTGCGGATGAGCTCCCAGCGCGGGTCGCTGGCGTCGTCCCCCTCCTCCTCGCCGCCCGGGGCCTGCTGGTCGACCGGCAGGAGCTCGCGGCTCTTGAGGCAGAGGAGGGTGGCGGCCATGACGAGGAACTCGCCGGCGACGTCGAGGTCGAGCTGGCGCATCAGCTCGACGTACTCGAGGAACTCCGTGGCCAACCGCGTGAGGTTGACCTGGTAAATGTCGACCTCCTCCTTCTTCACCAGGTAAAGAAGGAGATCGAGCGGGCCCTCGAAGACTTCGAACTGGACCTTGTAATCATCCATGCAACCGGAGGAGGGACAGTACCGGCCGGAGCCGCTCTTTGCAATGATGGAGGTTGCGGTGGAATGCCGGCAGGCGTATTCGTCCGTCATGCGCGCTTTGTTCCTGATCCCGATGATGGTGGTGACAGCCGCCGCCTTGACTGCCCGCGTGGCCGCTGCTGGCGAGGCTCCCGGGGGGACGGACCTCTGGAGTCTCGCCCGCCGGGAATCGGAGGTCCACCGGTTCTCGACGCTGTTCACGGCGCAGGACGTGCGGGGACGCCTCTCGGGCGAGAGCGGGTTGGCGGCGGCGCTGGACTGGTGCAAGCGCACCGCGGTCACCCAGGTCTACATCGAGTGCTTCCGGGACGGCTACCAGGCGGACGGCGCCGCCGTGTCCAACGCCATGGCGCGGTTCCGCCAGGAAGGCTTCGGAGTCTCCGGGTGCGTCACGCCCACGCGTGTCGGCAAACAGTCCACCGGCTGGAACTTGATCTCGTGCTACACGGACCTGGCCACCCAGGATCGGGTGCGCGCCATCTTCGAGTTCGCCGCCCGCCTCTCGGACGAGGTCATGATCGACGACTTCTGGTTCACGGATTGCGCGTGCGCGGCTTGTGACGCGGCTCGGCAGGCCCGGACGGTGACAGTGGGGGGGAAGACGCACCCGGTGGCGGGGGAGAGCTGGGCCGACTATCGATGCGAGCTGATGCTCCAGGTCTCGAGGGAACACGTGCTCGGGGCCGCCCGGCGGGTCAATCCGAACGCCCGGCTCATCCTCAAGTACCCGCAATGGTACGACCGGTTCCACGAGCGGGGCTACGACGTCGCCCGTCAGACCCGCGATTTCGACCGGATCTGGGTCGGCACCGAGACCCGGGATTACCGGGATCCGCGGTGGGGCGGCACCGTGCCGTACGAGGCGTATTTCATCATGCGCTGGCTGGGCGACCTCGGCGGGGCGAAGTGCGGCGGCGGCTGGTACGATCCCTACGGCACGACCGAGCGGACCTACCTCGAGCAGGCGCGCCAGACGGTTCTGGGCGGTGCCCGGGAATCGCTGCTCTTCTGTTATGGGAGCCTGCAGAGCGAAACGGGGCCGCGGAACATCGAGGTTCTGCGGGCGGAAATCCCCGGCCTGCTGGCGATCGCGAAGGAGGTGCGGCGGCGTCCGGTCGTCGGCGTGGCGGCGTACAAGCCGGCCAGCAGCGCCGCCGAAGACGAGGCGCGCGTGTTCGATTTTGTGGGCATGCTGGGCGTGCCCCTCGTGCCGTGCTACGAGTTCCCGGCGCGCGCGCCGGCCGCGTTCTTTTCCGTGCACGCGCTCAAGGACCCCGGGTTGGTCCCGCGGCTGCGGCGGTTCATCCGGGACCGAAGAGCGGTGCTGCTGACGGATGGGCTGGCCGCGCGGCTGACGAACCAGGTCGATCTGACGGCCCGGAACGTTCAGGTGCTGCGGGTGGGCGGGGATCCGAAGTCGCTGCTCGCGCTCTCCCAGGGGACGCTGGACCGCCTGCGGGAGCCGCTGCTGCAGCCGTTTGCAGTCCGGTTCCGGGCGCCCAACCAAGTGGGGCTCTATCTCTTCAAGGACGGCAGTTGGGTGGTCGAGAACTTCAACGACCAACCGGTGGACGTGGACATCAACGGGCGCACGCTGAGCGTTGGCGCCCGGGATTGGCGGACGGCGTGGAAGTGAGCAAGCCCCGCCTGAGCTCGCGACGAAGCAGGGATCTGCCTTTGGGCTTGCGCGGGGAGGCGGCTGGCGGTCGAATGGCGGGCACCCGGATGACACTGATCGAGATTCTGTTGGCGTTGGGGGCGGCGGCGGTGCTGATCCTCGCGGTGGTGCTGTTTCTGGCGATCGTTCCCGGGCTGCTGGGCGTGCTGGCCGGCGCGATCCCTTTCCTTCTCGCCGTGGCCGGGCTCTACTCGTGTCTGCGCTCGAAGAAACCGCGGAACGTGAAGGTGCTTTGGGTGATCATCATCGTTCTCGCCCCGATCCTCGGGCCGCTGCTCTGGTTCCTGTGGGGCAGCGCGAACACGTGAGCTCCGATTCACGCGGAAGGGGATTGCCGCAATAACGCGCAAGGACCGCATAAGGAGCGGAGCTTCACCCATCCTCTTCTCCCCTTCCCAGGAGGCGAGGGAGACAACATGCCAACATGCCGGGGGGTGGTTTTCCGCTTGCCTTCGGGGGAGACGTTTGGTTCCTTTACTGCCCTGCGCGGTTGCCTCGGTAGCTCAGTTGGTAGAGCAGTTGACTCTTAATCAATTGGTCCCAGGTTCGAGTCCTGGCCGGGGCACCAGTTCAGCTGCAAGGGGATCTCGGTTGCCTCGACTCAAGGAAGCGCGCGACGGCGCTCAGGATCGAATACCTCCAGGTTCATGGCGGCATCGTACGACTACCGTCTCCTCAATCGGTCCGGGGTCAGGCTGCGGCTGAAGTCCCGCAGGGCCTTGGGTTCGACATCCCTGGCGGTCCCGGCGACGACATGGCCCAACAGGCTGCGAACGACCCACGGGCACCGGCAGGGAATCCGGCGTCCGACCGTGCCCGCGCATCCGAACACGAGACTCGAGGCGGCGGTTCGGTGCAGCGACGGGTTCCATGCCCTCACAGATCATGTTCCGTTAGGTCTGCGATGTTCATCAGCGCACGCAGCAACCCCATCTTCAACGCGCGGTTGGCGTGGACCGTAACCACGATCCTCTCCCGCCGCCCAGACATCACAAAAATGTGATGGCTCCCGTGAACCCGGGCCAACGTCCAACCTCTCTGGCGTACCACCCTCGCCAACTCCTTGCCCGACACTTGCTTCACAGCGCCAACTCGATCACGCGGTCGCTCTGCGCCAAAGCGCCCTCCGGCGTCTCCACGGAAAGCCAGCCCTCGACTGCCTGCCGCAGATTCGCCGTCACTTCCTGCATCGTCTCCCCTTGGGTGACACAGCCAGGCAGCGCCGGCACCTCGGCCCAATATCCGCCCTCCTCGGCTTCATGAATGATCGCCTTCAGATTCATGTGGTGAACGTAGCAGAGCGACCGCCCCACTCAAGCCCGGATGCCAGCCGGATCGTCACCCGCCAGAGGGCTCGGGCATCGAACGTTGATTATGCGACGGCTGGGGTGACATGGTGACAGACTCATAGTCCACACGGGGTTGAGCCTGGGGCAGGTGCTGCGGGTGCGGTACTTCAGTGACGGGGTGGTGTCGGAGTCGCGGGACGACGTGAAAGGGGTGTTTGAGAATTTCCGGGAGTGGTTTGGGCAGCGGCGGTGGACGGGGGCGTGGCCGATGCGGGGGGGTGGCGAGGGGGCCGTGCAACGGTGAGAGTGGAAGGGAAGAACGGTCTTTCGATGGAGGGTGCGGAGACCGAGGCGATCGCCGGCTTGGCAGTCTGGGCGAAATGCCGTTGAATGGGGGGGCGATGAGAGCCCGATTCATGATGTGGCGGCATTGGTTGCCGGTGTGGGGATGGGTGTTGCTGGTGTCGGGCGCGGCGGCGCGTCCGGGCGGTATGAGCCTTTGGTTCGCGGAGCCGGCCACGAACTGGGAGCGGCAGGCGTTTCCGGTGGGCAACGGCCGTCTGGGAGCCATGGTGTTCGGGGGGGTTGAGCGCGAGCATCTGCAGCTCAACGAGGACACCCTCTGGTCGGGGGGGCCGCGGGACACGACGAATCCCGAGGCGTTGGCGCATCTGCCCGAGGTGCGGCGTCTCCTGTTCCGGGGGGAGCCGGACGCGGCGGTCAAGCTGGCGGATCAGTATCTGATGGGCAAGCCGATGCGGATCCGGCCTTACCAATCGCTGGGCGATCTCCGTTTGGCATTTCAAGATCAGGAGACGTTCGAGGAGTATCGGCGGGAACTGGACCTCGAGACGGCGGTGGTGCGGATCACGTATCGCGTGGGGGCGGTGCATTACACGCGGGAGGTGTTCGCAAGCCATCCGGACCAGGTTCTGGTGATGCGTTTGACGGCCTCGGTTCCGGGGGCGCTGACCTGCTTCGCGACGCTGGATCGGGAGCGGGACTTTCGGACGACCGTCGAGGCTCCCAACCGGCTGATGATGGAGGGGGAGATCGATGGCGGGGAGGGTCTCGAGTATCACGTGGTGGTGCAGGCGCTGGCGGAGGGCGGTTCGGTGTACGTGCCGGGGCCGCGACTCGAGGTCCGGGACGCGACTGCGATCACCCTGCTCCTGGCGGGGGCGACGAGTTTCGGGGGGCGCGACGCGCGGGAGGCGGCCCGGGCCCACGTGACGGCGGCGGCGCGCAAGTCGTATGAACGTCTCCGGGCGGATCACATTCGGGATTACCGGCGATTGTTCGGGCGGGTGACCCTGGATCTGGGGGGGGAGAGTGCGGCGGCACGATCCACGCCGGAGCGTTTGGCTGCGGTGCAGGCCGGGGGGGGGGACCCGCATTTAGTGGCGACCTACTTTCAGTTCGGGCGGTACTTGTTGATTGCGAGCTCTCGACCCGGCGATTTGCCGGCGAACCTGCAGGGCTTGTGGGCGCAGGGGTTGAATCCGCCCTGGAACAGCGACTATCACCTGAACATCAACGTTCAGATGAACTACTGGCCGGCGGAGGTCACCGGGTTGTCCGAGTGTCACGAACCGTTGTTCGAACTGATCGAGTCGTTGCGCGAGCCCGGTCGTCGCACGGCGCGGGTGCACTACGGGGCCGGCGGCTGGGTGGCGCATCACCTGACGGACGTGTGGGGGTTCACGACACCGGCGGACGGTGCGGGGTGGGGTTTATGGCCGATGGGGGGGGCGTGGCTCTGCCAGCATCTTTGGGAGCACTATAGGTTTACGGGCGACAGGGTTTTCCTGGCCCGGCGGGCTTATCCGGCGATGAAAGAGGCGGCCGAGTTCTTCCTGGACTACCTGGTGGAGGACGAGCAGGGGCGTTGGGTTACGGGGCCATCGAGCTCTCCGGAGAACACATATCGGTTGCCCAACGGCAAGGTGGGCGGTCTTTGCATGGGGCCGTCCATGGACATCCAGATTCTGCGGGATCTGATGGGCAACTGCCTCGAGGCTGCGGCGGTGCTGAAGACGGATCGTGATTTCAGCGACCGTTTGCGCGGGGTGTTGTCGCGGTTGCCTCCCACGCGGATCGGGAGGCATGGACAGATCATGGAATGGGCCGATGACCATGAAGAACCGGAGCCGGGCCATCGCCACATGTCGCACTTGTTCGCGCTGCATCCGGGGCGGGGCATTACCCGGCAGGCGACTCCGGAACTGGCGCAGGCAGCGCGGGTGACGCTCGAACGGCGTCTCGCGCATGGGGGGGGGCACACGGGGTGGAGCCGGGCTTGGATCGTCAATTTCTGGGCGCGGTTGGGCGATGGCGCGAAGGCCTACGAGCATCTGATGGCGTTGCTGCGGAAGAGCACGGCTCCCAACCTCCTGGACCTGCATCCGCCGTTCCAGATCGACGGCAATTTCGGAGGAACGGCGGGGATTGCGGAGATGCTGTTGCAGAGCCACGCGGGGGAGATCGAGTTGCTGCCGGCGTTGCCGCCGGCATGGGCTGAGGGGAGCGTGTCCGGGCTGCGTGCGCGCGGTGGTTTTGGGGTGGATCTGACCTGGAAAGCGTGCCGGCTCGAGTCGGCACGACTGGAATCGAGCCTCGCGGGCGTGTGCCGGATCAGGGCGGGGATCCCGGTGGGCGTGCGGTCGGGCACTGCGCGGGGCAGTTCGGTGCCAATTCGAGTACTCGGTTCGGGGGCGGTGGAATTCAGCGCCCGGCGGGGCGGTGTTTACTGGATCAGCCCGGCCGAATGAGGTCGTGGGGCTGAGAACCGGTGGTAGAGTCGATTGCCGAGCGGGACGAGGATGGCGGCGGTGAGGGCGCCGGCGAGGACATCAATGGCGTAATGATAGCGGCAGTAGACGGTCGCCAGGCAGAGGAGGAAAACGACTGCCGAGTGGAACCACCGGATGCGGGGCAGGTAGCGCCATGAGAACCAGGCGGTGCAGAGGGCGATGGCGACGTGGCTGCTGGGGAAGGCGGCGCCGGGGCCTTCGAAGTGGCGGTAGATCCAGGCCATGAGGTTGAAGAAGGGGCCGATCTGGACGGCGGAGGGGTACGTTGGGTTGCCTGCCAGGGCCTGGACCTCCTCCGGCAGATGGAATCCGTCGATCTCGCGATAGAACGCGCGGGGGCCCATGACGGGCAGGCAGATGTAGGTCAGGTAGCAGAGATAGAAGACGAACGAGACGACCGCGACGTAGTGGAAGAACTGGCGGCGGTCGCGGAGGAAGAGAGCGATGCCGATGCCGGAGATCATGATGTAATAGGAGAAGTAGCAGGCGTACAGCACCTCGCTCACCGCGAGCACGGGGAGGGCCTCCATGAAGGCGATGCAGGGCTGGAACCCGAAGATCCGCTGTTCGGCGAGGATGAACCAGGCATCGAGGTAATCGGGGACGAGCATCCGGTTGAGGGCGCCGGTTTCGCGGTAGAACCCGGTGTAGAGGAGGACGGGGTAGAAGGAGCGGAGGAATTCGAGGAGGGGACGCCCGGGCCACCGGGCATTGGCGGTGACGAGGGCATGGACTCCGACGAGCGCGCCGGCATGGGCCAGGAGGAGCCAGGGCCATTCGGGGACGGTGGCATTGTGGAAGAGGAGGATCAGGAGTCCGACGATGAGGATGTAGCCCTGGGTGGCGTAATCGATGAACGTGTACTGCTTCATCTTGGGGGGAGGTGGGGGATCACGGGATCCAGCGGTGCGCACGGTACCAGGCAGCGGTGTGCTCGAGGCCTGGCCGGAGCCGTGTCGGGCAGGAGAACCCCGTCTCGGCCTCGAGCCGGGTGGTATCGGCGACCCAACCCAGGGCGAGCAACTCGCGGTGCTTGTCGTGGGCGAGCAGGCTCGGTCTGCGGCGGCAGCGGGCACCGAGGGCGGCGATTTGGCAAACCAGGGGAACCAGGGGGGCGGGTATTGGGAGGAACCGCGGGCGACGACCCAGGACGGCACCGATCTCGCGGGCCAAGTTGGCGGCGGTGACCACCTCGGGAGCGCCGACATGGTAGGTCTTGCCTGCAGCCGCCGGGTGGGTGAGGCAGTGCACCAGGGCCTCGGCGAGGTCGGGTGCGTAGACCAGGGTCAACTCCTGGCGTCCGCCTCCGATGCTCGGGACGAGGCCGGTCTGGGCCGCGCGGAAGAGGCGGAGGAACTCGAGGTCGCGCGGGCCATAGACGGCGGGCGGCCTGAGGATGACAAAGCCGGATGGGCACTGGGTGCGGACGGCCTCCTCGGCGTGCAGCTTGCTCGAGCCATAGGCGGAGACGGGTCTTGGGGGGTCGGTTTCCCGGGCTGGCAGGGTGTTCGAGGCGGGGCCGTGGGCGGCGAGGCTCGAGACCAGGACGAAGCGTTCGAGGCCGGTGGCGTGGCGGCGCAGGGCATCCAGGAGACGGACTGTGCCCCGGTGGTTGACGGCGTCGAAGTCGGTCCGGTGCAGCGCCCGGGTGAGTCCGGCGCAATGAACCACGTGGGTGACGCCTGCGACGGCGGCATCGAGGGTGGCGGGATCCTGGAGGGATCCCTCATGAACCTCGAGGCGGCCGTGGTGTGCTTCGAGGAAGCGGCGGGAACTGGTTTGTCGCAGCAGGATGACCGTGGGGCATTCGCGGGCGGCCAAGCGGTCGACGACATGGCTTCCGACGAAACCTGTGGCGCCGGTGACCAGGACTCTCATTCACAGCAGGCCCAGTTCGCGTCCGACGGTGCCCAATCGATCCAGGGCAAAGTCAATCTGTGCGTCGGTGTGCGTGGCCATGAGACTCAGGCGCAGCAGCTCCTGTCCGGGGGGCACACCGGGCGAGACGACGGGATTGACGAAGACGCCCTCTTCCTCGAGACGCCGGCAGAACTTGAAGGTCTTGACCAGATCACCCACATAGACCGGCAGGATGGGAGTTTGGGAGGCGCCCAAGTTGAATCCCAGGGAGAGCAACCCGCGCTTCATGCGTTCGGTGTTATGCCAGAGCCGGCGGATGCGCTCCGGCTCATGTTGCATGAGGTTCAGGGAGGCCAGCGCGGCGGCGGCGTTGGCGGGGCTCATGCTCGCGCTGAAGATGAGGGGTTTCGAATTGTGTTTGAGGTAGTCGATGGTCGCGGTGTCGGAGGCGATGAAGCCGCCGAGGCTGGCCAGCGACTTGCTGAAGGTGCCCATGATGAGATGGACATCGTCGGTGAGGCCGAAGGAATCGGCGGTGCCGGCCCCGGCGTGGCCGAGGACACCGATGGCATGGGCGTCGTCGACCATGATGACAGCGTGGTGTTCGCGGGCCAGGCGACAAAGCTCGGGCAAATGGATAATGTCCCCCTCCATGCTGAAGACGCCATCCACGACGAGCAACTTGCCGACGTCCGGTTCGATGCTTTGAAGCCGGTTTTGGAGGGCGGCCATGTCCTGGTGCGCGAACCGGACGAACCGGCCCTGGGAGAGGAGGCAGCCCTCGACAATGCTGGCATGGTCGCTTTTGTCGGCGATCACGTATTCGCCCCGGCCGACCAGGGCGCTGATGACTCCGAGGTTGACCTGGAAGCCGGTGCTGTAGAGGAGGACTGCCTCTTTGCGGACCAAGCGGGCCAGCGCCTGTTCGAGCTCGAGATGGATGTCGAGCGTGCCATTAAGGAATCTGGAGCCGGCGCACCCGGTGCCGTACTTGGCGACTGCGGCCTGGGCTGCCTCCTTGATTTTGGGGTGATTGGTCAGGCCCAGGTAGCTATTGGAGCCCAACATCAGGACCTTCCGGCCATTGATGATGACTTCGGTATCCTGGGCTGAGGAGATTGTGCGGAAGTAGGGGTACAAGCCCAGGGCGCGAACCTGGGCCGCGCTCCGGTAGCTGCGGACCTTGTCGAGCAGCCTGGGTGTCCCTGATCTCCGTGGCCCTGTTCCCTCGGGCGGGGACGCCGGTGAGCCGGTGGACCCTTCCTTCCCTTTGCGATGCGCTTCGAGTGTCGGTGTGCTTTCCGTGTGCTTCATATGCGGGGACCTGCTGTTTCGCGGCACCCCGCCGGCGAGATCCTCCGGACAGGACCACAACAGCAGGGCCACATCGAGGATCGACATACCCCGCCGCGGCCCTTTTGGTTGCCCAAGTCGACCAAAGCCTCTCGGCAAGCGCCTCACCCTGTCAAGTGTTTTGACCCACCCGCAACCAGGCGGGATGGGGCGTAACTTCTGGCCGGTTCACGGCTCGCTTTGGGCATAGCGAACGACAAACAACAGGAAGCGAACATGAAAGAGATCAAAGCAGAGCAGTTTGAGTCGGTGGTGTTGAAGTCTCCGGTGCCGGTGCTGGTGGATTTCTACGCGCCGTGGTGCGGACCGTGTAAGGTGATTGCGCCGGTTCTGGAGAAGCTGGCTCCGGGGTTTGCCGGGCGTGTCGAGGTGGTGAAGATCAACGTGGACGACGCCGCCGAGCTGGTGGCGCGCTACAAGATCATGAGCGTGCCAACACTCATGGTGTTCAAGGGGGGGGAGGTGATCGAGAACGTGGTGGGCCCTGCTCCCCGGGCGTTGCAGGCGTTGCTCGAGAGTGCCGCGGGGAGTTAAGCTGGGTGCGTGGGACCTTGGTTTTCGGGCGGCAGCACCTAGGGTCCTCGACTTGTGGAATGTGTGGTCAACAAGTCAAGTGTGGCCCCTGCCGTTCCAGGCCTCCCCACCTTCCGTTGAGGACTCTACACTAGGAGTTGCCAAGGGGACTTGTTATTGACTATGAAGATGGAGAACGCGATTCGCATTTTGGCGGGATGCATGGTGCTTGTCTCGGTATCGCTGGCCCACTGGGTGAGCGAGTGGTGGTTGCTTTTGGGGGTGTTTGTGGGGTGCAACCTGATCCAGTCGGCGCTCACGGGGTTCTGTCCGGCGGAGTCGATCCTCCGGCGGCTGGGTGTGGGTAATGCGCCGGGAGGGTGCTGTGGTTCCACGCAGCAGCGGGCGGAGTGAAGTCGAGTTTGACACCGATGAAAACTGGGACACTGGGCGGCCTTTGTGCTGTGGCGGTGCTGATGGCGGCCGGCTGCGGACGGCGCGCGCCTGAGGCGCCGGTGGCGGCGGAGCTTCCATCGGCGGCGGTGCGTGTGCAGAAGGTATCGGCACAGTCCGTCCCGGTGATGGAGGAGGTGGTGGGGACGGTGCGCTCGAAGCTTCGGGCGTCGCTCGAGGCGAAAGTGAGCGGCCGGATCGAGCGGATGCAGGTGGTTTTGGGCCAGGCGGTGAAGGCGGGCGATCCGCTGGTCGAGCTTGACTCCCGGGAGATACGGGCCCGGTTGGACCAGGCGGAGGCGCTGCGGCGGCAGGCGGACCGGGACTTGAAGCGGTTCCAATCCCTGCTCGAGCAGCAGGCGGTGACGCAGGCTGAATACGACGCTGTGGAGGCCCGCCAGCGCGTGGCGCAAGCCGCGGTGGCCGAGGCGGAGACCCAGATGGCGCACGCGGTGGTGAGGGCGCCCTTTGACGGGGTCGTGACCCGCAAGCTGGCGGATCTTGGCGATTTGGCCGGGCCTGGGCGGGCTTTAATGGAGCTTGAAGACCCGGGGGCGTTGCAGTTGGAGGCCGATGTGCCCGAGGCGTCGCTGTCGCGGGTGGCGATGGGCGCCCGTTTGGCGGTGCGGGTGGCTTCGGTGGCCGACGGGCTGACCGGGACCGTGCGGGAGATCGCGCCGCGCGCGGACCCCAACAGCCGGACGTCTCGGGTGGTGCTGGATCTGCCGGCCGCACCGGGGGTTCGCCCGGGGCAATTTGGGCGGGTCTCCGTGCCGCTGGCGGACGCCAGGATGGTCCGGGTGCCCTCCGGTGCGGTGGTGGTGCGCGGGCAGATGGAGATGGTCTTTGTGGCGTCCGAGGGGAAGGCTCAACTGCGTCTGATCAAGACGGGCCGGCGGCTGGGGGGCGAGTGGGAGGTGGTGTCCGGCTTGAGCGAGGCAGAGGACGTGGTGGTGGAGGGGGCGGCGGGTCTGCGCGACGGCCAGCCGCTGGCGGTTCGAGGGACCGATTGAGGGGAGCGCGACTGCCGGGGGGTAGAGGATGGAATCCGACACACCGATGAACTCAGGCACAGCCGCGGGCGATGCGGCGCCGACCGGTCTGGCGGGGAAGGTGGCCGGCGCGTTTGTGAACTCGAAGCTCACGCCGTTGGTTGTGGTGGCGTCGGTGTTGCTGGGCGCATTTGCGACGGTGATGCTGCCTCGCGAGGAGGAGCCGCAGATCCGGGTGCCGATGGTGGACGTGATGGTGGCGATGCCCGGCGCCACGGCCAAGGAGGTCGAGGAGCGAGTCACGCGTCCGATGGAGAAGCTGCTTTGGGAGATCCCGGGAGTCGAGTACGTCTATTCGACCTCCCGGCCCGGGGAGAGCCTCGTCATTGTCCGCTACAAGGTCGGGGAAGACACGGAGCGGAGCCTGGTCAAGCTGAACCAGAAGCTCCAGTCGAACTTTGATCGGATACCCCACGGGGTGACGGCGCCGCTGATCAAGCTGCGGTCGATCGACGACGTGCCGATTCTGGCGCTGACGTTCCACAGTCCGCGGTATGATCATCTGACCTTGCGGCGTCTGGTGAGTCAGGTTGACGACGCGGTGAAGCAGGTGCCGATGGTGGCGGAGACGACGCTGATCGGGGGTGCGCGGCGTGAGGTGCGGGTGCTGCTGGACCCGGCGAAGCTCGCTTCGCGGAACCTGAGTGCGGCGGGGCTGGTGCCGATGCTGCAGCAGGCCAACCGGCAATCGGCGGCCGGGGGGCTTACGGGAGACAACCGGGAGGTGGCGGTCGAGACGGGCGGGTTTCTGTCCAACGCTGCAGAGGTGGCCAACGTGATTGTGGGGGTTTACGCCGGCAAACCGGTCTATCTTCGCGAGGTGGCCGAGGTGCGGGACGATGCCGAGGAGGCCACGCAGTATGTTCTATTCGGGCGAGGCGCCGCCGGGGGGGCGGCATCGGCCGGGGAAGAGCCGGCGGTGACTCTGAGCGTGGCGAAGCGGCCCGGCGCGAATGCGATCACCGTGGCGCATGCGGTGCTCCGCAAGGTTGAGAGCCTCGAGGGCCGCGTGATCCCCTCCGACGTGCGGTGGACCGTGACGCGGAACTACGGCGAGACCGCCCGGGAGAAGTCGAACGAGCTGCTCGTGCACATGGGGATTGCGGTGGTGAGCGTTTCGGTGTTGATCTGGCTGGTGCTGGGCTGGAGGGAATCGGGGATTGTGGGGGTGGCGATACCGGCGACGCTGGCGTTGACGCTGCTCGTGTTTTATCTGCTCGGTTTCACGCTGAACCGGATCACGCTCTTCGCCCTGATTTTCAGCATTGGGATTCTGGTGGATGACGCCATCGTGGTGGTGGAGAACCTGGTGCGGCACTTTCATCTGCCGCAGAACCGGGGGCGGCCGTGGGCGGCGATTGCGGTCGAGTCGGTGAGCGAGGTGGGGAATCCGACGATCCTGGCGACATTCGCCGTCATCGCGGCGGTGTTGCCCATGGCGTTCGTGGGGGGGCTGATGGGTCCCTACATGCGGCCGATTCCGATTGGCGCGAGCGCGGCAATGCTGTGGTCGCTGGCGATTGCGTTCATCGTGACGCCGTGGGCATCGATACGGATCCTGCGGTGGGGGAGGAAGTACTCGGGTTTGACGGCGGGAGCAGGCGGGACGGCGGGCGGGGCTGGCGCCGCGGGGGGGCATGGGCACGGGCCGGAGGACGCGCTGACGCGGCTTTACCGGAGGTGGATGGGCCCGCTGATTGCGCATCGCGGCTGGCGATACACGTTCCTGGCGGCCATCACGGCGCTTTTGGGCGGGTCGATGGCGACAGTGGCGATCGGCTGGGTCAAGGTGAAGATGCTGCCGTTCGACAACAAGAGCGAGTTCCAGATCATCCTCAACATGCCGGAGGGAAGCGCCCTCGAGCACACGGCCCGCGTCGCACGGGAGATTGCCGCGGCAGTCCGCACCGAGGCTGAGGTTACGGACTACCAAGTCTACGTTGGGACGGCGGCGCCGTTCAATTTCAACGGGCTGGTGCGCCACTACTTTAACCGGCGCGGGGCTCACGTGGCGGACTTGCAGGTCAATCTCGTCAACAAGCATGATCGCGAGGCGCAGAGCCACGACATCGCGAAGCGGGTGCGGCCGCGCCTGGCGGCGATTGCCGCCCGGCACGGCGGGCGGGTGGCTGTGGCCGAGGTGCCGCCGGGTCCTCCGGTGTTGCAGACGCTGGTGGCCGAAGTGTACGGGCCGGACGACGCCTCCCGTCTGGCGTTGGCTCGCAAGGTCATCGAGGTGTTCCAGCAGACCGAGGGTGTGGTGGATGTGGACTGGTACATCGAGGCCGAACAGCCGAAGACGCGGCTTGTGGTCGACAAGGAGAAGGCCGCGCTCAACGGGATCAGCGCGGAAACGATCGCCCAGACGCTCCGGATTGCGGTGGGGGGGCTGCCGGTGGACCTGGTTCATCTCCCGCGCGAGAAGGAAGACGTCGAGTTGGTGCTCGAACTGCCCCGTTCGATCCGGACGCGCGTGGACGATCTGCTGGGTCTGCGGGTGCGGGCGGGGGACGGCAATGCGCTGCCGGAGCCGACGGCTTTTGCGGGAGCGTCGCCATTGGTGCCGCTGGGGGAGTTGGTCACGGTCGAGGAAGGGGTGACGGACAAGAGCCTGTATCACAAGAACCTGATGCCCGTGACCTATGTCATCGGGGACGTTGCCGGCGCTGTCGAGAGCCCCGTCTACGCGATCCTCGCGATGAACCGGGCGCTGCAGGGGCTTGATATGCGGGAGTTTGGCGGCACGCGGGCCGGGCTTCGGGTTTTGAATGCCACGCAACCGTTCACGGACCACGAGCCGGCCCTGAAATGGGATGGCGAATGGCACATCACCATCGAGGTCTTCCGCGACCTGGGTCTCGCCTTTGGCGCCGTGCTGGTGTTGATCTACGTGCTGATGGTGGGCTGGTTCCGGTCGTTTCTGACGCCGGTGATCGTGATGGTGGCGATTCCCTTCTCGCTGGTTGGCATTCTGCCGGCTCACGGTGCCATGAGCGCTTTCTTCACGGCCACGAGCATGATTGGGTTCATGGCGGGTGCGGGAATTGTCGTGCGGAACTCGATCATTCTCGTGGACTTCATCGAGTTGCGCCTGCGGGAGGGGATGCCCTTGGCGGAGGCGGTCGTTGACGCTGGAGCCGTCCGGTTCCGGCCGATGCTGCTGACGGCGCTGGCGGTGGTGGTGGGGGCGGGGGTGATTCTCTTTGACCCGATTTTCCAGGGCCTGGCGATTGCGCTGATGGCGGGGGAAGTGGCATCGCTGCTGATCAGTCGCATGGCGGTACCCGTCCTGTATTACATGGCGTACGCGCGAGGCGGGCGGTGACCGTAGTCAGGCTGGATTGGGGATTAGGGATTGGGGATTTGAGATTTGACGTTGATTGGGGCTTGGCAGGGGGCCGTGTTGGGCGTATGAGCAGGTCATGTCGACACGAAGGCTTGTGGGGCTTCTGATGGCGTTGGGAGTGGGGTCAGGCTTGGCCGGTGAGCCGGAGGCGACCTCGGGTCTCTTCAACGGCCGGGATCTGACCGGTTGGGTCCAGCACGGGGGCAAGGCCAAGTACCGGGTCGAGGACGGACAGATCATTGGTCAGACCGTGCCCAAGACGCCGAACTCCTTTCTATGCACGGTGCGGGCGTACACGAATTTCGTTCTCGAACTGGAGTTCAAGCCGACGCCGGGTTTGAACTCGGGGGTGCAGGTGCGGAGCGAGGTGTTTGACGAGGCGCGCACGGTGACGGCGGGGGATCGCACCGTGAAGATACCTGCGGGCCGGGTTCACGGGTACCAGGTCGAGATTGATCCGAGCGCGCGGGCGTGGACCGGGGGCATTTACGACGAGGGCCGCCGCGGCTGGCTGCAGGACTTGAAGGAGAACGAGCCGGCGCGGAAGGCCTTTCGGGCGGGCGATTGGAACCAGTTGCGGATCGAATGCCGCGGCGATCGGCTTCGGACATGGCTGAACGGTGTGCCGGCGGCCGACTTAAAGGACGCGATGACGCCTGCGGGTTTCATCGCGCTTCAGGTGCATGGGGTGGGAGACCGGACCGAGCCGCTCGAGATCCGTTGGCGGAGGCTGGTGATTCGCGAGCTGCCGTAAGGGTCTGTGGGAAGAGGAAATCCGGTTTGCACAGACCCCGAGGGCTTGTGGGGGGGGGCGATGTCCGGTCGTGGCTAACGGGGGGCTAGTGTGGTGCTGCCTCGGACCTAACAAAGTCCGCGATCCCGTGAAGCCTCCCTGCCTTTCCGGACCCTCTCTTCCGCGCCTCGCTAATGGAGAGTCCTCGACGGAAGGTGGGGAGGTCTGGAACGGCGGGGGCCAAACTTGACCTGTTGACCACACATTCCACAAGTCGAGGACTCTAGTGCGGCGAATCGGCGGCGTCATCCGGGGGACTGGCGGCATCCAGATCGATGAGGATGTCGCGCGGTTCGGCCCCCTTGCTGGGGCCGACGATGCCGCGGGCTTCGAGTTCATCCATGATGCGTGCGGCCCGGGTGTAGCCCAGGCGCAGCCGGCGCTGGAGGAGGGAGACACTGGCTTTCTGCTCGCTGCGGATGACCTCGATGCACTGCTGGATGACGTTCTCGTCTTCCTCGGGGCCCTGGCCGTTGTCGAGGACGGGTTTTGAGAGCTGCTGGTGGATCTCCATCTCGTAGCTGGGCTTGCCCTGGCGGGTGATGAACTCGACGACGCCCTGGATTTCCGGATCGGTGATCAAGGCCCCCTGGGCGCGGATCAGCCGGGCGGAACCGGGCGGGACGTAGAGCATGTCGCCTTTGCCGAGGAGCTTGTCGGCGCCCATGGCATCGAGGATCGTGCGCGAATCGACCCGGGCGGCGACTTGGAACGCGATGCGGCAGGGGATGTTGGCTTTGATGATGCCGGTGATGACATCGACGCTGGGGCGCTGGGTGGCGACGATGCAGTGGATGCCGGCGGCCCGCGCCATTTGGGTGATGCGGGCGATGGCCATCTCGACGTCGGCCGGCGCCACGAGCATGAGATCCGCCAGTTCATCGATGATGACGACGATGTAGCTGAGCTTGTCCGGAATCACGATGTCGTCGTCGCGCGGGACGACGATTTCCTCGTCCACTTCCACGGCGAAACCGTCGGCGCCGGCTTCGATTTTCTCGCGGCGGGCGGTCAGCGGCAATTCGGGCTCGCGGCGGGGCAGCGGTTTGTCTTTGGGTCGATCATTGAAGGAGCGGATGTTGCGGACGCCGACGCGCGCGAAGATTTGGTAGCGCTTGTCCATCTCGGTTACGACCCAGCGCAGGGCGAGGATGACCTTCTTGGGGTCCGTCACCACGGGAACGACCAGATGCGGGAGCGCGTTGTACTGCTGGAGCTCGACCACTTTGGGATCGATCATCACGAAGCGCAGTTGGTCCGGCCGGAAGCGGTAGAGGAGTGAGGCGACGATGGCGTTGATACAGACGGACTTGCCCGAGCCGGTGCTCCCGGCGATGAGCAGATGGGGCATCTCGGTCAGGTCGGCGACGATGGGGTGTCCGTAGACATCCTTGCCGAGCGCGAGGGGCACCCGCGCTTTCGATGTCCGCCACTCCTCGGATTCCAGGAGCTCCCGGAGAACCACCTTGGATTTGACGGCATTGGGAACTTCGACGCCCACGGAGCTCTTGCCGGGGACGGGGGCGAGGATATGGATTCGCTCGGCCTTAAGGGCGGCGGCGATATTGTTGGTCAGGGCTGTGATTCGTTCGAGTTTGACGCCGGGGGCGGGGTGCAGTTCGTACCGGGTGATGGTGGGTCCCTTGGTGATATCGCCCAGGGCGACCTCGATACCGAACTGGGCGAGTGTCTGCTGCATAAGGCGCGCGTTGGCCATCAACTCCTCCCTCGACTCCGTGGGTTTTGTCGGAATCTCCGGCAGGCTCAACAGGCTCAGCGGCGGGAGTTGGTAATTGCCGATCTCCGGCGGCGCGGCCACGGCGATGGGCTTGGGTCGGCGCGCGGCAGCCCTGGGTTTGGGGGCGGCGGGCTGGCTTGGGGTCGGGGCTGGGTTGGGTTCGGCTGGCTCCAGGGCGGTGTCGGCAGCGGGAGAAGCGGGTTCGTCCTCGGCGACCTTGGGGGACGCGGCGGGCGCCTCGCGGGCGACTTCATGGGCGGGGATCACCTCGGTCGGCGGTTCCGGCTCCGGGTCAGGTTCGAGGGGCTTGTCGGGTTTGCCGGGCGCGGTGGCGGGCTTGCGAGCTGCGGACGGCGGGATGTGGGGCACGCTCAAGTCGCGGACGGTGGGTTCGGGGACCGGCTTGAGGTCGGGTCCGAGGCCGGCGCGGGTGGCCAGCGGCGCAGGTTGGGGTGTTGGGGTCTCGGGTGCGGTCTCGGCGAGCTTACGTTCAAGTTCGCGGGCTTCGGCTTCGAGTTCGCGGGCGCGGCGGGCGAGAGCCCGTTCGTTGCGGGATGCGTCGAACGCGGCTTTAAGGCGGCTGATCACCGAGCGGAACCACTCGCCGATTTGGAAGTGGGTGAGGCCGTAGAGGCAGATCAGCCAGAGGGTGGCGAAGAGGATGGCTGCTCCGACCGTGCCGAAGTGGGCGAAGCAGAACCGGTTCAAGTTCATGCCGAGGACGCCGCCGGCGCTGGGGGCGTTGAGATTCAGCGAGAGGCGCTCCATGAATCCGGCTGCTGGGGCGGGGTGACCTTGGGCGAGGCGGGCGAGCGTGGTCTGGTTGGTTCCCCAGTCCAGGGCGGCGGCGCAGGTCAGCACGAGAAGGATGGCCCAGGGCCAGCGCCGTCGCAGGTAATCGAGCGAGGGACTGAACTGGGCGGCGGCGAATCCGAGGAAGAGCACTGGGAGGAGGTAGGCGGCAGCGCCGCCTGTGAAGAAGAGGACGTTGGCGACGTTGGCGCCGATGCGTCCCGCCGCGTTGTGGGCGGGTTGGTTGGGTGGCTCACGATTGGCGGCGAGGTCGAACTTGTCGAAAGTGAACAGCGCTGCGGCCACCAGGAGGGCCAGACAAATGAGGACGATCCCCAAAACATCGCTGCCGCCGCGGCGCGCGGTGCCCTCGGCGGAGTTCTTCCGAGACATGGATTGAATGTAAGACCGCTCAGCGGAACTGCAACGAGGAAGTCACATCCGCCCGGGAATCGGCCTCGATGGGGTGAGGCGGCCGTTCAGGCTTTCTTGGCCGGGGTCTTGTCCGCCGTCGCCGCGGCGGAAGCCGGTGCGGCGGTTGTCTTACTTTCACCCCGGGCGCGGTAGTAACTCGAGTAGTAGCGATTCTGGTAGTAGTAGTACGAGTAGTAGTACGAATCGCGGCCCTCGAAATCGATGTCGTTGAGCACCACGCCGCAGATGTGAATGCCGGCGTCCTGGAGGCGCTGGACTGTGCGACGGGCGTGTTCGCGGCGGATCTTGTTGAACTTGGTGACGAAGACCACGCCGTCGGCCATGGCGGAGAGGACGAGCGGGTCGCTGACCGCGGAGATGGGGGGGCAATCCATGATCACGCGGTCGTAGCGGCGGCTGATTTCCTGCATGAACTGCATCATGCGGCGCGAGCCAAGGAGCTCCGAGGGTTGGGATGGGGAGGGGCCGCAGCAGATGACGTCCAGGTTGGGGACCTCGGTGGTGTGGATCAGTTCATCGATGCTGTTGGTCTTCTCGGTGAGATAGGCTGAGAGGCCGACGGGGCTATGGAGCTGGAAGGCCTTGTGGACGGACGGCCGACGCATGTCGGAGTCGAGCAGGAGCGTCTTCAGTCCGGTCTGCGCCATGACGATGGCCACGTTGGACGCGACCAGGGATTTGCCCTCCGAGGGGATAGTGCTGGTGACGGTGAGGACGCGGAGTTTGTCGGCCTTGCTGCCGAGGGCGATCGCGGCGCGCACGGTGCGGAAGCTCTCCGCGGCGTTGGATTGCGGATGGAGATGCGCCTGCAAATCGCGCTCGACCACGCTGTTCGACTTGATGTTCGGGACGTAGCCCAGGAACGGGAGGTGAAGGTAGGTCTCGACGTCGTCCTGGCTCTTGATGGAGTCGTCGAGGTAATTGACGAAGAACGCGAGCCCGATGGCAATGGCGAGGCCGCCGACCGCCCCGAGGATTAGGGTGAGAGCGATGCGGGGCTTGACCGGAATGGTGGGGGGCGCGGCGGGGTCGATCACGCGGATGTTGTTGGGTTTGTCCTTTTGGACCAGTTCAATCTCCTTCATCTTGGTGAGGACGGTATTGAAGAGGGCCTTGCTGGTCTCGGCCTTGCGCATGAGGACGTCGTACTGGGTCTTGGCCGCATTCCAGTCCATCTGGCGCTGCTCCCATTCCTTGACGTTGGCGTTGAGGTTCTCCTCTGCGGCCTTGGCGAGGGCTACCTCGGCCCGGAGCGTGTCGACCACCTGTTGCGTGGCGTGATCCAAGGCCCGCTGGGTCTCCTCCAACCGAGTACGGGCTTCAATCACCGACGGGTGCTTGTCCTTGTAGCGCTCGAGGAGTACGGCGAGATCTCTCTCCGTGCTGATAATGGTCATCTGCAGCGAGCTGACTTTCGCGTCAGCCGCTATGGTTGGGAATGTATGGAGTGGTTTACCAGCCTTGATATGCCTGTCCAATTCATCAAAGGAGGTCTGGGCGGTCTGGGCGCGGGCCTTCATTTCCGCGTACTTGGCCTGGGCGGTGCTCAGGGAATCAGCGATCAAATTGAAGTTTGCATCGAGAGAGACGAACTTGGCGGTCATCCGGTAGTTTTGGATTTCCTCCTCGGCCTTGGCGACGTCGCGTTCGAGGCCGTTGGCCTGGCTCTTGAGGAAGAAGAGCATGTCCAGCGTTCGCTTTTGGCGGAGCACAGTGTTTTGCTCGATGAAATCGTTGACGAGGGTGTTGGCGATGTTGGCGGCCTTCTGAGGGCTGGTATGTTGCACGCTGACCTCGACAAGGCGGGTCATCCGGATGGGGGCCACGGTGATGTCGTCGGTGACCTCTTTGGCGATATCCAACTCCTTGGCGTACCGGGGGTCTTCGGCCAGCTTCTCCTTCTTGATCACGGTCTCGATGAGGGATCGGCTCAGGAGGTTCTTGTACTGGGTCTGGAGGTAATCCTGGTCCATGGCGCCCAGGGACATGATCGCCTGACCCAGATTCAATGAGGAATCGGTCTCCCGGTCGATTTGGACGCGGGTCGAGGCTTCGTATACGCGGGGCGCCTTGTAGAGGTAGACGAGGCAGAGGACGAATACGGAGACGAACGCCGCGATGACGAGCCAGCGACGCTCGAGGACCACGTGCCAGTAGTGCCTCAGGTTCAGGTTCGCGGCGGGGGCCGCGGCCTCGAAGGTCTCGTTGGTGGCGGTTTGCGGGTAGTAGGCCATGGGATTCTAGAACGCGCTTTCCCGGACCTCGATGGTGTCGCCGGGCTGGACCCAGATTCTCTTCGCGGGGTCGGTCTCCTTCTTGAGATCGTCGAGCTTGAATTTCTGCATGACGCCGTTGTGGGTGTACTCGACGGTGTTCTTGGCTGTGCGGGTAGTGCCCCCCGCCATGGCAATGATGTCGAAGAGATCGAGCTTCTGGTCCGGGGGGAGCGAGATGGGTCCCGGGCGCAGCACCTGGCCGATGACCCGGACAAAGTCGGTCCTGTAGTCTCTTACGGAGACGATCACCTGCGGGTCGACGAAGTAGTCCTTCATGAGCAGTTCACGGAGGCGGACCCGCAGTTCAGCGGGCGTGAAGCCGGCCACCTCGACTTCCTCAAGGAAGGGGAACTGGATGGTGCCGACCGCCGCGACGCGGAATTCGGTCTGGAGGTCCTTCTCGCCGGTGATCGTGATGACGAGCAGATCGGAAGGGCCGATCTTGCGTTCGGATTCGTTGGTGCCCGGAGACTCGGCGGCGATGGCACCAAGACCGAGCAGGGCGGTCAGCAGGGCGGCACAGGTTCGAGGCAGTCTCATGGCGATTCAGCGATTCAGTATCCGATGTTGACCATTAGCATAACCCGATTGCTGTCGTAGTCAACGGCCGTTCCGGAGCCGCCGGAGCTTCGGGAATAATCGTAGGAGAGTGAAGTCTGCAGCCACTCCAACAGGGAGTATCCGATGCGGAAATTGACACCAAAATGGTCATTAGAGAGGCCTTCGACGCCGCCTGTTTCGTAAGTGTTCACGCCGTAGCTGAATCCGAGCGAAAGGCCGACGGGGCGAACGTTGCCGATGGTCTGCGCGAGGTTGAGCGCGAACCGGTCGCCGACGTAAGCTGAGGCGTAGGCCTGAATCGACGCCGAACCGCTCCGATTGTAACTGAGCGTTGCGGTGGTCTTGTCGGTCAGTTTGGCGGTCACGGAGAGGTTGGCCGTCAGGGCGCCAAAGTCCCCTTGGTCGTCATCCCAGGTGTTCTGTTCGTAGCCAACCTGGGCGCTTCCGCTCAGACGATCGCTGATGGGGAATCCAACCCCGAAGGACACTCCGAGGGTGTCCATGTCGGGCGGTTTGGCCATGAGACTGAGATTGGGGTCGCTGGAAGTCTGCGCATAATGGACCTCGGTGAAGAGCCGGATCTTGGGGCGGACGAAATACCCGGCTCCGCCCACCAGACGCCAGGTTTCCTGGTCGTAGTACGCCCCGGGATCACGAAAGTCGGTGGCGTTGAAACTGAAGCTGCCGTGGCCTTCGATCTTCTCGGAGAATCGGTAACCCAGGTTCTGGGTCAGTCCGTACGCGATCCGCTCGACGGTGCTACTGCGAGTGAGTGCGCCTTGGTCGAAACTCTCGTATCCGCCGTAGACCGTGTCCATGAAGGCGAGGGTAAACGACGTCTGTGCGGACAGTCGGTTGCGCTGAAAGGCAGCGTTAAGGCCGAGGTTGTGGGACATGGCCGTGTCGAGGGACGGGGGTCCATCGTGGTACCAGAACTGACTGTACACGTAATTGAACGTGATGCGGTTTTCCGCGCCCTCCCGGCCCAAGCGGAGGGTGACCGATGGGGCCACCGTGGTACTGAATGCCGACTCCTTGTTCCCGC
The DNA here is from genome assembly GCA_029556615.1 of Verrucomicrobiota bacterium. Lineage (GTDB taxonomy): Bacteria > Verrucomicrobiota > Verrucomicrobiia > Limisphaerales > J093 > JAKQDD01. The sequence continues at coordinate 72,440 of JAKQDD010000249.1, forward strand.
TTGCGGAGTACAACACGTTATCATCGTAGGTTTCGGAGATCGCCAGGTGCGGTTTGACGACGACCGGGCCCACGCTGAAAGCCATGATATCCTTGGGCTCGAAGGCGTTGGCGCATGCTCCTGCCATGATAACGCCCGATAGGGCGATACGGGATGCCGAGGGGCGCCTGGGGCGGTGGCGAGGCTTAGGGTCTGCTCTCATGGTCGTACGTTGTGAGGGCCGCCCGGGCTGCCGGGTCATTGGAGTGTTGAGCGCAATTCCCTCCCTGGGCTGGGAGAAACCACTTCCACACGAAAGGTTTGCTGTTGCTGCGGTTCCGGCTCACGCACTGGTTGACGCTTCTCTTCTGCCCGGGCCCAACGAGGCCGGCTCGACACTGGGGGGAGCATCGGGGAACAGGGCCCGGGCATGCAAGCGCGAAATGCGTCCGGTATAGTCTTGACCCGGTCGGGCAGGGGCCACTATGGTTCGGCCCTGTGTTAGGCGGTTCTCATGTTTGCGCAACTTAAGGGTCTGTTCTCCAACGACATTGGGATCGATCTCGGGACCGCGAACTCGCTTGTTTTTGTTCGGGACCGGGGGATCGTGTTGCGGGAGCCGTCCGTGGTCGCCATTCAGGCGGGCACGAACAACGTGCTTGCCGTTGGCGAAGAGGCCAAGCGAATGCTGGGCCGGACGCCGGGGAATATCATTGCCATTCGTCCGATGAAAGACGGCGTGATTGCCGACTTTGACGTGACGGGGGCGATGCTGCGGCACTTCATCCAGCGGGTTCACCACCGCAAGTTGATTGCTCCGCGGGTGGTGGTGGCGGTTCCCTCCGGCATCACGGAAGTCGAGAAGCGGGCGGTGAAGGACTCGGTGACGCACGCCGGGGCGCGGGAGGTCTACCTGATTGAGCAGCCGATGGCGTCCGCCATTGGCGTGGGGCTTCCCGTGCACGAGCCGGCCGGCAACATGATTGTCGACATCGGCGGGGGCACCTGCGAGATGGCGATCATCTCGCTTGCGGGCATTGTGTTCAGCCGCAGCCTGCGGGTTGGCGGCGACGAGTTCGACGAGACCACGGTTGCGCACATGAAACGCGCCCACAATCTGATGATTGGCGAGCGCACGGCGGAGGAGATTAAGATCCGCATCGGATCGGCATATCCCTTGGAGCAGGAGCTGACCATGGATGTGAAGGGCCGGGACTTGAGCACCGGGCTTCCCAAGACCATCACAGTTCGCTCCGAGGAGATCCGGGAGGCATTGAAAGAGCCCCTCTCGAGTATTTTGGAGGCCATCCGCATCACCCTGGAACGGTGTCCGCCCGAGTTGGCGGCGGACCTTGTGGACCGGGGGATTGTCATGGCGGGCGGGGGCGCCCTGCTGCGGGGGATCGACCGGCTGGTGGCGGAGGAGACGTTTCTTCCGGTCCACATTGCCGACGACCCGCTGACGGCGGTGGCGGAAGGGACTGGAAGGGTCCTCCAGGAGTTGTCTTTTCTGAAGCGAGTGGCTTCCTCCTCGAGCTAGCCTGCTGCAGCGGGAGCCGTGCATTCGCCCCGAGAGAAACGACGGGGTAATGAATGTCTAGCAGGCCGCACCTTGTGGCCTTCGGCGCGGTGACGGTGTTGGTGCTGGTCCTCCTGGGCCTGCGCGAACCGGCTGCCGCCGGAGCCAAGTCCGCCATCGGCAGCCTTTTTCTGCCGCTCTTCGGCGTGGTCGGCTCCGGCCAGGAGCTGGTGGGGCGGGCTGGCAACGCGCTCACCTCCCGTGCCCGTCTCGTTCAGGAGATCGCCGAGCTGCGGCGGGCCAACGACCAGCTGCGGCTCCAGGCGGTGCAGGCGGCGGAAGCCTCCCGGGAGAACGAGCGTCTCCGGGCGCTTCTGGGGTGGTCCAAGTCCGGCGCCTGGGCGGGAAAGGCAGCGAAAGTGATTGGCCGCGATCCCTCCGCCTGGTGGCGGACGCTGAGGATCGACCTTGGGGAGCGGGACGGTGTGCGGCCCAACCAGCCGGTGGTCACTCCGGAGGGGTTGGTGGGGAGGGTGGGGGCCGTGGGACGGACCACGAGCGAGGTGGTGCTCGTGGGCGACCCGAAGTGCCGGGTGTCGGTCTGCGTGCGGGAGACCGGCGAGGTGGGGGTTTTGTCGGCGTCGTCATCAGGGGTTTTGGACCATCGTTTGGTGGATTTGACGCACTTGCCGCGCAACACGGGGCTGCGGCCGGGGCAGATGGTGTTGACGGGGGGGGTGGGAGGGGTATTCCCGGCGGGTCTGCCCGTGGGGACGATTGTGGATCACCGCAGTGTTGGCTACGGGCTATACACCGAAGCGCGGGTCAGACTGCTGGTGGACACGGCGAAGATCCAGGAGGTGATGGTGTTGCTCCTGTGAACTGGCTGGGGACCATCCTGCTTCTGGGCACGGCCTTCTGCGGGGTTTTCGCGGAGGCGGTGTTTGACTCGCCGCGGCGGTGGCTGGGCGCGCAGATCAACTACTTGCCGCCGCTGATGGTCTACGCGGCTTTGACGGCCTCGGTCTGGCAGGTGGCGGCCATTGCGGTTTGCGGGGGGCTGTGGGTGGATTCGCTGTCGGGGAATCCCCTGGGGGTGAGTGTGCTGCCGCTGCTGGGGGCGGGGTTGGTGCTGCATCGGCGGCGGGAACTCCTGCTGAGGCATCTGCCGTATGCGCAGTTTGTGATCGGGACCCTGGCGACCGGGGGGGTGACCCTGTTGACGCTGGTTTTGCTCCTGACGCTGGGAGAGCGGCCCCTGCTGGGGTGGGGCACCTTGTGGCAGGGGGCGATGATCGCGGTGGCTGGGGGTCTGCTGACGCCGTTCATGTTTTGGATGCTGGGCGCGTTGACCGGGCTGTTCTCGTATCAATCGGCGGCGGGCGTTTCGTTCCGTTTGGATCGCGAGATCAAGCGGGGCCGCTACTAGAAATGCTGATCCTGGACCAACTCCGAAAAGGCGAACAGCGGCTGCGGGCCGTGGCGGTGGTGCTGGCGGCGGGGATGTTGGTCCTGCTGGCGGGGCTGTGGTACGTGCAGATCGTCTCGGCCCGGCACTATCAGGCGAGCCTGTTGAATCAGACGTATCGAACGGTGCGGATTCCGGCGACGCGCGGGAAGATCCTGGACCGGAACGGCTTGGTGCTGGCCGAGAATCGGCCGAGCTACAACTTGAACTTGTATCTCGAGGAATTGCGCCCGCAGTTCGAGAAGGAGTTCACGCGGGCGCGGGCGGGGCGCCGGTTGACACGAGCGGAGCGCGAGCGGTTGTCGGTGCAGGTGCGGTCGGCGGTGGTGAGCAATGCGCTGCAGCAGGCTGCGGTTTTCTTCGGGCAACCGGTGGCCGTGACCGATCGCGACTATCGGCGGCATCATCGCCAGTGGCCGTATCGGCCGCTGCCGATTCTCGAGAACCTGAGCGCCCTGCAGATCGCGCGGTTTCTCGAGCAGGCGCCGGCGTGGCCGGGGATGGATCTGGAGGTGCAACCGGTACGGTTCTATCCCCAGAGCAACCGGGTGGCGCACGTACTGGGGTATCTGACGCGGGACGACCTGGCGCGGGACGACGAGGAGGGCGGGTTCAGCTACAGTCTTCCGAGCTACGACGGCGCGGTGGGTGTCGAGTACGCCTTCAACGACCTGCTGAAGGGGCGCGCGGGAGTCAAGTCGGTGGCCGTGAACAGCCTGTGCTACCGGGATTCGGAGGAGGTGTGGGCGACGGCGCAACCGGGGCAGAACGTCGTGTTGAGCCTCGATCTGCCGTTGCAGCGGGCGGCGTTCGAGGCGCTGCGGCGGGTGGGACCGGCGGTGCGGGGGGCGGCGGTGGTCATGGACGCGGTCCATGGCGACGTGTTGGCGCTGGTCTCGATGCCGGCGTATGATCCGAACGAATTTGTGAGGCCTCTGCCGCCCGAGCGGTGGGCGCTTCTGAACGACGATCAGCAGCGCCCGATGTTCAATCGCGCGACCCAGGGCGCCTACAATCCCGGGTCGACCTTCAAGATTGTGACGGCGCTGGCGGCGCTCGGGGCGGGGCTGGACCCCGAGGAGTCCTACACCGTGCAGCCGGATCCGGCGCGGCCGGGCAGGGGTGCCATCCGCGTCGGGCGTCGCAAGATCGAGGACACGGTGCCTCCGGGCGATTACGATTTCGTGAGGGCTTTCAAGCGATCGAGCAATTCGTATTTCATTCATCACGGTTTGAGGGCCGGGCGGGATCGGGTGTTGGGGATGGGAAGGCGGTTCTTCTTGGGGGAGCGGATCGGGCTGCCGACGCGACAGGAATCGAGCGGTGTCTTTCCTCGGCCCGAGGACGTGGTGGGCGTTTGGAACGAGGGGAATGTGGCCAATGCCTGCATTGGGCAGGAGATTACGGCGACGCCTTTGCAGATGGCGGTTTTGACCGCGGCGGTGGCGAACGGCGGCCGGGTGCTGCGCCCGCGCCTGGTCCAGCGATGGGAGCCGGCCGAACCGTCGGCAGAGACTTCTGCGGCTGCGGGCGATCTGCCGCAGGTGCGGGGCGATCTGCAGGTGCCGGCGCGCCATCTCGAGCTGATTCGGGATGCGATGTTGGCGGACACCGAGGAGCCGGAGGGGACTGGGTACCTGGCGTTTCAGCAGGTGAATCCGGGCACCGGGCGCCGGGAGCCGCGGCTGCCGGGGTTTCGGGTGTGCGGCAAGACGGGGACGGCGCAGATCACGAAGGGCGGGAGGGTGGTGGATCACGTCACGTGGTTTGTGTCGTTCGGTCCGTACGATTCGCCCCGCTACGTGGTGGTGGTGGTGGTGGAGGGGGGCGGTTCCGGGGGGTTGACGTGCGCGCCGGTGGCGCGGCAGATCTACGAGGCCATCCAGCAGCGGCTGCGGGGGTCTTCGAGGCCGGGGCCGGGCCTGGCTGCCTTGGACTGACCATGATCCTGCCTCCCCTCAAGCCCCGGGAATCGGCGATCGACTGGCCGCTGGCGCTGGCGGTGATGGGGCTGTTGGCGGTGGGCGCGGTCTTTGTTGCCAGTGCGACCCTGGCGCGGGAGGGGGCGGCTGATCTGCCCTGGTATCGGTTGGATCATTTCCGTCAACTCGTCTGGTACGGCGTGGGTTTGGGCGGCGCGGTGGCGGTGTGCCTGGTGGATTATCGGGTGATGGCGCGGTGGGCGATGGTGGGGTACTGGGTTTCGGTGGCGCTGCTGGTGGCGGTGTTGTTTGTGGGGACGAGTCATGGGTGGGGTGCCCGGCGCTGGCTCGATCTGGGGCCGATCCAATTTCAGCCTTCGGAGATCTCGAAGCTCGCCCTGTTGCTGGCGCTGGCCAACTACCTGAGCCGCCCGGAGCCGGAACTGCGTCAGAGCCGGGTTTTTCTGACCGCTCTGGGTCTGACCCTGCTGCCATTCCTGCTCATCCTGAAGGAACCGGACTTGGGATCGGCGCTGGTGTTTCTCCCGGTGGGTCTTGTGATGATGTTCGTGGCGGGGGTTCCGGGGAGGTATTTGTGGCGGGTGCTGGGCGGGGCGGGGGCGGTGGTGGTGCTGCTGCTGGTGGACATTCTGTTGGCGCCGCCGCAGTGGCAGCTCAAGCTCGAGCCGTATCAGCGGCGGCGGTTGCAGGTTTATTTTGGCGTGGCCTCGGTTCCTCCCTCCGCGACGGAAGCGGAGCGGCAGCGGGCCCTGAAGGAGTACCGCGACGCGGCGCACAATGTGGCGCAGGCGATGATCTCGGTGGGTTCGGGGGGTCTGACGGGCAAGGGTTGGCGCCGGGGGACGCAGAATGCTCTCGGGTACCTGCCGCGGGCGGTGGCGCACAACGACTTCATCTTCTCCGTGATCGCGGAGGAGAGCGGTTTTGTGGGGAGCATGACGGTGCTGGCGCTTTACACGGTGGTGTTTTTCAGCGGGGTCCGGATCGCGGGCCAGGCGCGCGACCGCCTGGGCCGGTTGATCGCCGTCGGGGTGGTGGCCCTGTTGTTCTGTCATGTGTTCATCAACATCGGGATGAACATCCGGTTGACGCCCGTGACGGGCATACCGCTGCCGCTCTTGAGTTACGGCGGAACTTCGGTGATGTGCTCGTTGATCGCCGCGGGCCTGCTTCAGAATGTGTATCGTTACCGCAACCACTATTAAGTCTATGAGTGAGCGCAGTTTCTCCCGCCGCCGTCGTGGCGGCCAGCGGTTCCGGCCCAGCCGGGGCCAGACCTTCAAACCTGAACGGGCCGCCCAGGAAGCCCGCGCGGAGGCGGTTGATGGCAAGGCGCCGGACGAGCCGGTCTTCGATGTCCGGCGCCACGAGCGCGAGATCCAGCGCGCCGAGAACCGCGCCGCGGGTTTGCCCGAGGACACGGCGGAAGGGGGGGGCGTGGTGGCGGGGGCGGAGCCGGGGGTCCGGCGGTCCTTCCGGGAGCCGCATCTCGACACGCCGGCGGAGGTCGAGGAACAGGACTACCAGCCGGTGGTGGTGCGGGACCAGCCGCAGGGTCTGATGGGGAGCCTGCGAGCGGCGGCGGAGAAGGTGATCAAGAAGGTGCAGCGGCTGATCCGGCCCAAGAAGCAGACCCACAAGGAGGTGATCATCAACGCCGAATCCCTGGAGACCCGGGTGGCCGTGCTCGAGGAAGGGCGGCTCGAGGAGTTCACGATCGAGCGGACTGAGGACGAGCGGCTGGTGGGCAGCATTTTCAAGGGCAAGGTCCGGAACCTCGAGGACGGTCTGAAGGCGGCGTTTGTGGACATCGGGTTCGAGAAGAACGCATTTCTTCACTACTGGGACATTGTGCCTGCGGGTTTCGACAGCGGGGTCGAGTTGGTGGAGCGGGACAACCGGAAACCGCGCGAGAAGCCGCGCATCACGCAGAAGGACATCCCCCGGCTCTACCCGCCGGGGACCGAGATCATCGTTCAGGTCACCAAGGGTCCGATCGGCACCAAGGGGCCACGGGTGACGACGAATCTGGCGCTTCCCGGCCGGTTCCTGGTGCTGCTGCCGAACTCCGACCAATGCGGCGTCTCGCGGAAGATCGAGAATCACGAGGAACGGCAGCGTCTGAAGCGGATTGTACGGACGCTGACGATCCCGGACGGCATGGGGGTGATCATTCGGACTGCGGGGGAGGGGCAGAAGGCGCGGTACTTTGTCCGCGATCTGGCGCTGTTGCTCGAGGAGTGGCGGGCGGTGCAGGAGAAGATCAATACCGTGCCGGCGCCCGCCTGTGTCTTCCGGGAGCCGGACTTGATCGAGCGGACGGTGCGGGATTTCCTGACCGAGGATGTGGAACGGATCGTGATTGACAACCACGGGCAGCACGAGCGGGTGTCGGCCATGGTGCTCCGGATCTCGAAGCGGTCCGCGGCCAAGGTCAAGCTCTACAACGAATCCCAGCCGGTGTTCGATCGGTTCAACATCAGCCGTCAGCTCGAGAGCGCCTTTGCCCGGCAGGTGCATTTGAAGAGCGGCGGGTACATCGTCATCGACGAAACGGAGGCGCTGGTGGCGATCGACGTCAACACCGGCCGGCACAAGAGCGGCAAGGACCCGGACTCCACGATTCTCAAGGTCAATCTCGAGGCGGCGGACGAGATTTGCCGGCAGTTGCGTCTCCGCAACATGGGGGGGCTTATCGTTCTGGACTTCATCGACATGAAGTCCCACAAGGATCGCCAGCAGGTTTACCAGCGGGTCAAGGAAGGGCTGAAGCGGGACCGCGCGAAGACCCACATCCTGCCGATCTCGCAGCTGGGGCTGATGGAAATGACGCGGCAGCGCCACACCGAGAGCGTGCGGGAGGCGGTCTACGACGATTGTCCCTACTGCAAGGGGCGGGGCAAGGTGAAGAGCCCTCTGACCATGAGCGTCGAGATCCAGCGCCGGCTGAGCGAGATCCTCAAGCGCCGGCAGCGGGACGAGTCGGACTTCCAGCTGCGCATCATGGTGCATCCCGTGGTGCTCGACCGGCTGCGGACGGAGGACGAGAAGATCCTGATCGAGATGGAGAAGCGGTATTTCGGCAAGCTCTCCTTCCGGCCGGAGCCGTCTTTCCACGCGGAGCAGTTCAAGATCATCAACGCGATCACGAACGAGGAGCTGGCGAGCGTGGGGGATCGGCCGACGGGAGCCTGAGCGCGGGGCCTGGAGCCGGTGATCGGATCTTCAGGATCGCCCTCGGGGTCTGACTCCTCAGACCCAGTCATGAGCCCGGAGGATCGTGGCGATGATCTGCCGGCGTCGTTCCGGAGTCACAACACCCCGACGGTGTTTCAGATCCTCTCGCGCGAACGTGTGCAACAGATCACACTTGCACAGGGTCGGCCAGTCCAGGCCATCGGCCTCATCGAGCAGGACTTCGTGTGGGCAGGCTTCCCGTTGGGAGCGGCGGGTCGAGCACATCACGACGTCCACTTCGGGCTTGTGGGCGACGCGAAGGGGGTGGGACACGATCACTGCCGGATGGGGCGTGATCCAACCGCTCGGTTGGCAACTCCAGATTTCCCAGGCCTTCATGGATCGTTCCTGGGTTCGGGCCGGGGCCGGCGCGCGAGGCGGGCTGCGAGGGCGTCGCCGTCAGGGTCAGGGCCGAATGCGCGCTGGGCCTCGGCATGGGTGAAGGGCTTCAGCGCGGTGACGGGGGCCAGTTGCCGGCGAAGGTGCGGCAGGCCCAACCGCATGCTCTGGCGCATGGTCGTGGCCAGGGAAAGGCCCGTGGCGGCGGCGGTCTCGCGCACTTCGCCGAGCAGATCTGCCGGCATCGCCAACGGATACGGTGTCGTCTTCATAGAAGGAGTATATATCAACGCTCGACGCCCGCAAGCGGGAACCATGGACGGCGGGGTATCCAGCCGGTTCTTTGTGCCGAGCCTGCGGTTTCTCAGCGACAGGCGCCGGTTGCACAGACCCTTATCGGCGAGGCCCGCCCATGAGGCGCATTTGGGGTTGACGGGGTTCTCCGGCAACGCCTCACGACTTGATGTCGCGGACGTGGAAGGCGGCGATGCCGACGGCGAGGAATGTGGCATTGAAGCCGGCCAGCAGGCTGAGCGACTGGCCGATCCGCCACCAGGGGATTTTCTCGGCGAACATCCATTGCCAGAGGTGGAGGTGGTGGGTGAAGAACCAGTTCTGGTATTCACGGAAGTACGGGATGTTCTCGAGGATGAAGCTGACGAAGACGCACGAGAGGGCCAGCACCGTTGCAGCCGCCGGCTTGACGTTGAAGCAGGAGAACATCAGAGCCAGGGTGAGAATCGAGACCGCCTCGGGGACCAGCATGAGATGTCCGCCCAGGTACCGCAGCAGGCCCGTGCCGGCGTCGAACACGCCGAAGATCTCGGCCGCGGGCATCCAGACGAACAGGCCGCCCCAGGGGAAGTAGAAGCGGGAGAAGCCGAGCCCGAAGGCGCCGAGGGAGGCCACGAGGAGCGCGGCGAACAGGCCTCCTGTCACCCATTTGACCAGAAGGAGCCGCAATCGGGAGACGGGTCGGGAGAGGATCATGCGGAGGGTGCCATCCTCGGCCTCTTTGGCGACGAGGTCGCCGCCGATGAGGGCGACGTAGAGGGGGAGGAGGAAGGCGGCGACCGGCACGAGCATGATGGTGGCGACGGTGAGCACGGAGATGAAGGGTTCGGCGATATGCCCGCTGGTTTCGAGCAGGCGCTGCATCGGGCGGGAGGCCTGGGTGAATCGGAACACGAGGGCGATCACGTTCTGGGAGAGGAGGAACATGAAGAAGCCGATGTAGGTTCGCTTCTTGCCGAAGAGTTTCCAGAGCTCGTTGTGGAGTTGGCGGAAGAACATGGTCGTCAGCGTCGCATGAGGGCCAGGTAAAAGTCCTCGAGGGTCTGCTCTTCGCGGGCCACCTCGAACACGCGCCGCCCCCGGTCGACGAGCCGCCGGACGATCACGTCCGTCTCCGTTCCCGGGGTGAGGGCGACGCGGCCGTCGGGTCGGGCTTCGGCGATCAGTCCGGCGGCTCGCAGGTCCTGCTCCGCGGACGGGAAATCGTCGACTCGCAGGCGGATCCAGGGTTGGGACTGGCGCGCCGCGGCGAGGGACCCTTCGAAGACCTTGCGGCCCTGGCGCAGGACGCCGATGCGGGTGCAGAGCTGCTCGACTTCCGTGAGGAGATGCGAGGAGAGGAGGATCGTCAGTCCGAGCTCGCGATGGAGACGGAGGATCGTCTGCCGCATTTCGTGGATGCCCTCGGGGTCGAGGCCGTCGCCTGGCTCGTCGAGGATCAGGAGCCGGGGCTGCGGGAGGAGCGCCTGGGCGAGGGCGAGCCGGGCGCGCATTCCGTGGGAATAGGTGCGGACGGTCGAATGCTCGCGTCCGGCGAGGCCCACCCAGTCGAGCACCTCCTGCAGGCGCCGGGCCGGCGTGGGAGCGGTGTAGTGGCTCAGAATCTCGAGGTTGCGCCATCCGCTGAGGTAATCATAGAAGGCCGGCGTCTCGAAGATGGCTCCGACCGGATGCAGCGCCCGGCGCCGGGCTCGGAATACGTCGTGTCCGCAGACCCGGATTGCGCCGCGGGTGGGCCAGACCTGGCCGAGCATCATGCCGATGGCGGTGCTCTTGCCGGCGCCATTGTGGCCGAGGAGCCCGTAGATTTCCCCCGCGGGGACGTGCAGCGAGACCGCCTCGACGGCGAGCCGTCGCCCGAATCGTTTCCACACATCCAGCAGCTCGATCATCGGGTTCCTTCGATCGCCAGGAGGTTCTTGATGTGGCCATCGGCGTAGAGGTAGTTCACGCCCCGTTTCTCGCCGCGCGCGGCGTGGAACGCCTCCTTGTCGAAGACGACCGGAATATGATGCGGGTCAAAATCGATGCCGAACACTCGGAGGTGCTCGGCATCCTGTCCGTTCAGGAGGCTGTTCCAGGAGTAGCTGGACCGGGTCTGGGCGAAGAGTCCTTTAGAGTCCGAAGGGCATTTCAGGACGAGGACGGAGCCGAGGTGGTTGGAGAGCACGATATCGATCGTGAGCTGGTGGTTGGTTGCGGGGAGGCTGTTGGTTTCGAAGAGGCGGTCGCGCATTTCAGGCAGGCGGTTGCCGTAGTCCTGGGTGTAGAGCTGGAGGGCGATTCCGATCTGTCGGAGATTGCCGAGACAGGCGGTGGACCGGCCGGCCTCCTTGGCCTTGCCAAGCGCCGGGAACAGCAGTCCTGCCAGCAGGGCGATGATCGACATGACCACGAGCAATTCGATGAGCGTGAAAGCGCTCGAAGGCTCCGTGGTGCGACGGCGCCGCCGCGAGGGCGGAACAACTCCGCGGCGCGAACACCTGGGACCCGCAACCGACGCCCATGGCTGGCGGGCCTTCACGGGTGCCGCTGACCGCGGAGGAAGGCCCCGTTTTCCATCATCCGTTGGAGTTCTTCCAGGAGCGGAGCGGCCTCGGCCTTGGTCTGGGCGGAACTCTCGGAGTAGAAGGACTTGAGGCCCGTGGTGATGACCTGCTGTCGCACTGCCTCGCTGACGACGGGGATGCCGTTGGTGGCGCCGTCCGGAGGCTCCCAGCCCTCCTCGGTTTCAAGGTCGTCGCGCGCTTCCTTCAATCGTTTGAGGGCTTCGTCGACGGTCCGCCGGCGGCGGTCGGGGGGCAATTGCTCGAACGCGCCGAGCATCTGACGGAAGCCGGTGGGGAGTGTGGCCTCGATGAACTCGCTCTTCTCGGTGTCGGTCATGGCCTCGAACCAGCGGGTCCACTCGCGGTCCAGCCTGGCGGTGCGCCGGTCGTCGTAGGTCAGCCGGTTGAGTTTCCGGGCGAGCTCGCGGAGGGCCTGGGCACGCGCTTCGCCCCGGAGTTGCGCGAAATCCACGTTTTGGAGAAAGGCGCGGATCTTCTCGGGGGTCACCCGCTGGCTGCGGGCGAGCCAGTAGCCGCCGAGGGCGACGGCCCAGATGGCCAACAAGGTAACAGCCGCGAGCAGCAGCGGTCGGTGGCGCGGCGCAAACATAGGTACAGTCTAGAGTCGGACGCGGAAATCGCAACTGCTCAGTCGGCAGAGTCCTAAGGTTCCACGCGGATGGGGGTTCCCATGGCCACCAGATTGGCGAGGGCCTCAGCATTCCAGTTGGCGAGGCGAAAGCAGCCGTGGGATTCCGTCCGCCCGACGTCCTCCGGTCGCGGCGTGCCGTGGATGCCGTAGCCGGGGCGGTCCAGACCGATCCAGGCGGTGCCGACGGGATTGTTGGGGCCCGGCGCGAGGATGAGTCGGCGTCCCAGGCGCCGGGCCTCGGCCGATTCCGGAAAGACGTCAGGATTGAAGGTGTAATTGGGTTGTCGCGCGACGACCACGACGCGGAGGGTGCCCAGGGGGCGCTTGGTCACCTGGCGGGCGATGCTGCAGGGGCAGTGGATCAGGAGGCGATTGGTGTCGTCAAACGCCTGGAGCGTCTTGGCTGCCAGGCGGATGCGGACCTCGGCGGCCTTGGCCGGGGGCGGGGTCACCACGACGTTCGGGACCCGCACCGCGCAGCCCGGGGAGACGTTGTCCCAGTCGATCTCGGGATTCAATTGACGGAGCAGCCGGGGATGGGATCGGGTTTGTTCGGCGACGAGTTCGAGCACGGTTTCGTAGTCAAGCCGCGGCTGCTGGGACTTGCCGAGCCAGGTCGGGCTCACGGGCGCCAGCCGCGCGATGTCGTCGGACGAGACCGCGTAGTGGGTCAGGGTGGATCCTGTCAACAGGAGGCGGTTCCGTGTGGCGGCATCGAGCAGGCCGGAGGGAGGCAGGCGCTCCCGCCGCTGAAAGGCGAGGATGGCGGCCCGGGTTTGGATTCCTCCCAGGCCGTCGATCGAGCCGGGCGAGATGCCCAGGCCTGCGAGAGCGATCTGCGCCTCCAGGACCGATTGCACGGGCGACCTCGTCGACTCCGCGTCGGGCAGTCCGATCAGATTGGTCAGGGACAGCCGGCCCATGATGCTGGTGGCGGCCGGGTTTGACGATGCGGGGGAGGGCTTGGGTGTCAGCGTTTGGGGAAGGACATTGGTGGCCGGGGGCAGTCGGACGGACTGGCCAGTGGACACCAAGGCCGCGGTCTGACGGGGGGCGGGTGCCTTGGGCACCACGGCGTAGCGCGAGAAAACCCAGCCCAGGAACACCAGGCCGCCGCCTGCGAGCAGGGCATAGGCCCAGCGTTGCAGCCGGCCGCGGCGGGGTGGGACCCGGTATCGCGTGTAGACCTGCACGACAGGAGTTAGCCACAGGCCCCGCCGGTCAACCAAGCCGGAAGTCAACAGTCTCCCTTCGAGCGCGAACCGCCCGCCCGAGATCGAGGCAGGCGGTCCGGCATGTCGCGGGACTGACTCAGGTCGTCGCGCGCTGATCGCAGATCCAGGAGTGTGCGCGATCGGCGATCTTGGCCAGCGTCAGCAGGTCATCGCGGCCGAAGCTCTCGGTCGATTTCCATTGTTCGCCATCCTTATACACGCGGCAGAACGTCACGTTGTAGCGGATGACGTCGCCGACGCTGTTCTCCCAGATGGCGGCCTTGAGGGCGCCGATGCGGAATTCCTGAACCGGTTTGTTGCGGGGTGGGACACTGCGGGGGTTGGGGTTTTCCTTGCCATTCATGGTTTCCTCCTTTGCGGTGGTCGGTTGGGCCAGGCCGTGCCCGCGGGCCCGGAAAGTCCACCGCCGTCAAACCGGATCCTGCACGAACCTGCACCTTGGCGTCTTGCCGCGCTCAATCTACGGAGGCCGGTTCATTCGTCAAGGGCGAGGCGTTCGACGGGCGTTGGGCTCCCGGGGGGGGCAGCGGTCTGGCGATCACGGGCTAGCGAGGCGCACCTCAGACCTAACGAAGTCCGCGATCGCATGAAGCCTTCCTGCCTTTCCGGACCCTCCCTTCCGCGCCTCGCTAACGTAGAGTCCTCGACGGAGGAAGGGGAGGCCTGGAACGGCAGGGACCAAACTTGACCTGTTGACCACACATTCCACAAGTCGAGGGCTCTAGTGTTTGCGCAGCGGCCGGTTCTGCGGAATGATGGGGGCCATGCAGAGGTGGTTGCTGATACTGATGGGGATGCTGGGGGAGGCGGTCGGCGGGGCGGTTTGGGCGGAGACCGCCACCCGGGCGTCGCTTTTCCTTTCCGCTGCGCAGGTTCGTCCGGGCGAGACCGTTTGGGCTGGAGTCCAGCTGCGCATGGCTCCCGGATGGCATACCTATTGGTCGAACCCCGGGGAATCGGGGATGGCGACGGCGCTGGATTGGAAGCTGCCGCGCGGGCTGACGGCGGGCGCGATCCAGTGGCCGGCGCCGGAGCGTTATGTTGCCTCGGGGATGACGACTTACGTTCACCACGACGAGGCGGTTCTGCTGGTGCCGCTGAGCATTGCGGCGGATCATCCGACTGGGGAGGTGGCCGTTGACGTCGAGGTCTCATGGCTCGAGTGCCAGGAGACCTGTGTGCCGGGCAGCACGAATCTTCAGGGGTCGTTTCGGGTTGCGGGTGAGACTGTGCCCGCCCCGAACGCGGAGCGATTTGCCGCGTGGCGGGGTCGGATTCCGGTGCCTGAACCGCGCCTGGGTGTCGTGGCCACCTGGTCCGGGTCCAGTGCGGCGAAGACGGCGTCGTTGGTGGTCGAGGGCGTGGCGGCGGGCGGGTTTGTGCCGGAGGATTTCGCGCCTTACCCGGCAGAGGACTACGAACTCGATCCGGCCGTTCAAGTGCTCGAGGCGGAGTCCGGGCGGTTCAAGCTGTCCAAGACCGTGAAGTGGTCGGGCACAGCGGCGCCGGAGAGGATTGCCGGGGTTCTGATCCCCGCGGGGAGGAGCGAGGGGGGAAAGAAGGCTTACGAAGTCGTTCTCGAGCCCGGGCGGGGGGCGGTGCCGCCTCGTTCCGACACCGAGGGTGCGGTTGGGGGGGGGGGCAGCAGACCGGTGACGGGCTCTGAGGCGGGCGGGCGGTCGCTGATGGGGATGCTGTTGCTGGCATTTCTGGGAGGCATGATCCTGAATGTGATGCCGTGTGTGTTGCCGGTGATTGCGCTGAAGATTTTGGGATTCGTGCAGCAGAGCAGGGAGAACCCTGCAGGCGTGCGCCGGCTGGGGATGATGTACGGGTTGGGTGTTTGGGTGTCGTTTCTGGTTATGGCGGCAGTGGTCATCGGCGTGCAACAGGCGGGCGGTGCTGCCAGTTGGGGGATGCAGATGCAGAGCGCCTGGTTTCGGGTGGCGCTGCTGATTGTGGTGACGCTCGTCACGCTGAATCTGTTTGGGGTGTTCGAGGTCTCGCTGGGAGGGCGGGCCATGGGCGCGGCCTCCCAATGGGCGGCGCGGGAGGGGTCGGCCGGCGCCTTCTTCAACGGCGTTCTGGCGACGGCGCTTGGGACTTCGTGCACGGCGCCGTTTCTGGCCGTGGCCGTGGGTTTTGCCTTCACGCAGACGACCGGGATCATCCTCTTGGTGTTCAGTGCGACGGCGTTCGGGCTTGCGTTTCCGTATGTCCTGCTGAGTGCGCAGCCGCGGTGGTTGCGGTTTCTGCCTCGGCCGGGGCCTTGGATGGGCCGGTTCAAGGTGTTGATGGGGTTTCCGATGGCGTGCACGGCGGTGTGGCTTTTGGATTTGGCGGCGCCGAGTTACGGCGATGGAGGGTTCTTGTGGCTGGGGTTGTTTGTCATGGTGCTCTCGCTTATCGCCTGGGTTTGGGGGGAGTATGTCCAGAGGGGGACGGCAAGGGCCGGTTGGTCGATGGCGCTGTGCGTTGTCCTGGCGGCTGTGGCGTACGGAGGGATCCTGGAAGGTCGGCTGCAGTGGAGGACGCCTCGCACAACGGTATCCGCAGGTGACGTGATCCAGGATGTGCCCGGAGGGATTGCCTGGCATCGATGGAGTCCGGAGGCGGTCGATCGGGAGCGTCAGAACGGTCGGTCGGTTCTTGTCGATTTCACTGCCAAGTGGTGTCCCAATTGCCTGTGGAACAAGAAGTTCGCGATTGACGTCGCCGAGGTTCGCGAGAGGATGAAGCGCGATGGAACCGTGGCGTTCCGGGCCGACTACACGGATCGGGATCCGCGAATCACGGAGGAGTTGCGGCGGCACGGGCGGGCAGGGGTGCCGTTGGTCCTGGTGTTTCCTGCGGATTTGAACCGGGCCCCCCAGGTGTTGCCGACAGCGCTGACGCCCGCGATAGTCCTCGAGGCGTTGGCGCAGGCGGCTGGAGAGTAGGTGGTCCAGTTCACCACTGCGGGCATGTTGAGAATCGGGCCACCGAGCTTTGGGTCGGCCTTGCCCGACTCGGCCCGTTGGATGGGAAGCCTTTGCCCGTCATGACGAACGACTTGCGGGTGTGCGGTTGCAGGGGATTTGAATAAGAGGGCCCTGGATTGCTTCTGTAGATTTGGGATCCAGTGTGTGGGATGGGCATGGGGAACAGGATGACTACGGGATCACGCCTTATGAAAGCGAAACTGATGTGGGTCGTGCAGGCCTGCCTGATGGCGGCAGTGGTGGGGTCGGTATCGGTGTGGGGTCAGGCAAAGGTCGGGCAGTCGGCACCGGATTTCTCGGCTACGGACATCAATGGGCGGGTTCATCGTCTCGGAGATTACCGGGGGAAGATCGTTGTGCTCGAGGCATACAACCTGGATTGTCCGGCCTGTGCCAATCACTATCGGAGCGGCTCGATACAGGCCCTTCAAGGGAACTCGGTCAACCGGGGCGTGGTGTGGTTGTTGGTGAATTCGGCGCCGGTGGGGAGCGCCTCGTACCGGAAGCCGGAGGCGGCGCGCAAAGAGTTTGCGGACAACGGAATACGAGCGACCGCCTGGATCGACGATCACGCGGGTGCGTTGGGGCGACTGTACGGGATGAAGACGACACCGCACCTGTTTGTCATCGACCAGCAGGGTCTTCTGGCTTACCAGGGGGCCATTGACGATCGGCCCGGCACGACCGGCGATCCGCGGACGGCGCGCAATTACGTCAAGCAGGCGGTGGAATCGCTGCTGGCGGGCAAGGCAGTGCCGGTGGCTGAATCCACGCCGTACGGGAGTCCGATCAAGTACGCGAACTGATCGGCGTGGGATGTTGGGGACCCCGCGTGTCAAGAGCAACTTTTACCCGAGGAGGGGGGTGGGGGCAGGCTGGTGACTGGCACGGGATAAGCTACTTTCTCTGGGTGCAACTAACTGGTTAGTTGCTTGGTTGGTTAGGTTACTTGGGTTGGCATTCGCCGATGGTGGCAATGGGCTGCCGTCGGCGAATGACTTTGGTAACCAACAGTTTGCGGTTTGGGAGAATCGTCTTGCACGGGCTGGGCCGAGTGGTAGAGTCCGACGCGTTCCGAGAGTCTGAGCCCCCCGCCTTAAGCCTTGGGGACGGTGACGGGCGGGAGGGTGAGGGGGATCTGTTGTGTTGGCAGGGCAGAACAGCGGGCAAACGTGAAAATCTTCAGTGGCAGCTCGAATCGCCCCTTGGCGGAGGCGATCTGCAAGTACATCGGCATCGAACTGGGCCGGTGCGTGGTCTCGGAGTTTCCCGACGGGGAGACCTTCGTGAAGATCCAGGACAACGTCCGGGGTCAGGACACGTTCATCGTGCAGTCGACGAACCCGCCGACGAACCATCATCTGATGGAATTGTTCATCATGATGGACGCGCTGCGGCGGGCGAGTGCGAGTCGGATCACGGCGGTGCTTCCGTTCTACGGGTATGCGCGGCAGGACCGCAAGGACCAGCCGCGGGTGCCGATCACGGCCAAGTTGGTGGCGAATCTCCTGGTTGCGGCGGGGGCGAACCGGGTTTTGACGATGGACCTGCACGCCCAGCAGATCCAGGGTTTTTTCGACATCCCGGTGGATCATCTATATGCGGCGCCGGTGATGTATCAGTATTTGCGGCAGAACCAGAGGAAAGACCTGGTGGTGGTCAGTCCGGACGTCGGGGGTCTGAAGATGGCCTACGCGTACTCCCAGGTGATGGGGACGGGTTTGGCGATCGTGGCCAAGCGGCGCAAGAGCCCGACTGAGGTGGAGTCGATGACGCTGATCGGGGACATTCGGGGGAAGAACGTCCTGATGGTGGACGATCTCACGGAGACGGCGGGGACGCTAACGACGGCGGCGGGCCTGTTGCGACGGAAAGGGGCGCGGAAGATCCTGGCGTGTGTCTCGCACACCATCCTGAATGATCTGGGGGTCGAGCGGCTGCGGAAATCCGCTATTGACGAACTCATCACGACTGATACAGTCCTCCGCCCCGTCATTGACGGGGTGAAAATCACCACGCTTTCGGTGGCGGGCTTGTTGGGCGAAGCGATCAAACGAATTCACACGAATTCGTCGGTTACTTCGCTTTTCGAGTTCAACGGCGGGCGCATCGGATGATGCTCCGTTCGGGTGTGGAATCGGGATCTCGATCATGAAGTCAGAAGTGTTGACTGCGTATCCGCGGACGGCAGCGCGTCGTTCCGGCGTGAAGAAACTGCGGGCGTCGTTCCGGGTTCCGGCCGTCATCTACGGGCGCCGGAGGCAGCCCCAAAACCTCGAGGTCAAGTTGAAGGAGCTCGAGGATTTGATCCATCGGTCTGTTGCGCAGAACATCCTGCTCGACTTGAAGGTCGAGGGTGATGCCGAGCCCGGGCGGTTGGCGCTGCTTCAGCAGGTCCAGCATCACCCGGTCAGCGGCAAGATCCTCCACGTGGATTTCCACGAGGTGGCCGCCGACGAGCGGGTTGTGATCCAGGTGCCGGTCGAGACGGCGGGCGAAGCGATTGGCGTCAAGACGGGTGGCGGGATTCTCGAGCACGTTCTGTTCAGCCTGAAGGTTCGGGGTCTGCCCAAGGACCTCCCCGAGGTTCTGGTTGTCGATGTTTCGCACTTGGAGGTGGGCCAGGCGATTCACATCAGCGATATCCAGGCCCCGCCGGGGGTCCAGATCCTCGGCGAGAAGTCGATCTCGGTCATCGCGGTCTCAGCGCCTCCGACGGAGGCCGAAGAAGCGGCTGCGGCGGCTGTCGAGGAGGGGGCGCCGCTCGAACCCGAGGTCATCAAGGAGAAGAAGGACGAGGAGGAGGCGGCCTCGCCTGCGGCGGGAGGCAAGGCGGGCGAGAAGGCTCCGGAGAAGGGTGCGGACAAGGGTGCGGTGCCGGAGAAGAAGGAGAAGGCGGAGAAAAAGAAATAGCTCCGTCCTGGCTTGTGCCTGGCGGGCCATGGTTGCTAAGGGTGGTCCGGCATGGAACTGAGCTTCCTGATTGCGGGGTTGGGAAATCCGGGAGGCGCCTACCAGAGGACCCGGCACAATGCGGGGTTTCGGTTGGTGGAACGGCTTCGGGAATTGGCGGGGGGTTGTTGGCGGGAGGAGAAGAACCCCGCCGCGCGGTTGGCGGAGGCGCGGATTGAGGGGCAGCGGGGCTGGCTGTGTCAGCCGCTGACCTTCATGAATGCGAGCGGGGAAGCGGTGGCCGGTTGGTTGCGGTATTACCGGGTGCCGGCGGATCGGTTGCTGGTGGTGGTGGACGACGTGGATCTGCCCCTGGGGGAGATTCGGCTGCGGCCGGAGGGCGGCAGTGGCGGTCATCACGGCCTGGAGTCCGTGATCCAGCACCTGGGCAGCCAGGCGTATCCCCGGCTGCGATTGGGGATCGGGCGGCAGACGACGGATCGGGAATTGACGGGGCACGTGCTGGGCGACTTCAGCCGCGAGGAAGCGGCTCAGTTCGCGCAAGTGATTGAGCGGGGTGTGGATGCGGTGCGGTGTTGGCTGAGCGGCGGCATTGTGCTGGCCATGAATCGATTTAACGGGGCCGGATCGGCTCCGAGAACAAAGGAAAGCTGAGTGAAACGGTACGAAGGTCTGTTCATCCTCAACACGGCGGGCCGGGAGGAGAACGCGAAGGAACTCATCGACAAGGTGGCGGCGGAGATCACCGCCCAGGGCGGGACCATCGAGACCATCCAGAAGATGGACAAGCGCTCGTTCGCCCGGGTGGCGGACAAGAGGCACAGCGCCGGTTTCTACGTGAACATCATCTTCAGCGGGACGCCGGCGCTGGTGTCGGCGCTCCGCGCCCGGTTTGTGTTGAATGAGGATGTGTTCCGGGTTTTGATCACCGTGGCGCCTCCGGCGAAGCAGGCCGTGCCGGCAGCCTCGTAAGGGAAAGGCAAAACATGGCCGGTTCCAGTTTCAATCGGGTGATCCTCGTCGGGAACCTGACGCGGGATCCCGAGGTGCGGTACACGCCGAAGGGGACTGCGATCGCCAAGGTGGGTCTGGCTGTGAATCGGACCTGGCGCAACGAGGCGGGCGAGACCAAGGAAGAGACGACCTTCGTGGACATCGACGTCTTTGGCCGGACGGCGGAGACGGTGGGGCAGTATTTGAGAAAGGGCCGGCAGATCCTGGTGGAAGGCCGCCTGCGGATGGACACCTGGGACGACAAGCAGACCGGCCAGAAGCGGAGCAAGCTCACGGTGGTGGCCGATTCCGTTCAGTTTCTCGGCCGTCCGCAGGGTGAGGAGACGGGGGCAGGGGCGGTCCGCCCCGCGGCAGCGGGTGCCGCCGCTTCGGCGGCCGCGGTGCCGGAGCCGGCGGCTGCGGAGCCCGAGGCTCCGGCGCAGGAAGAGGACGATGTCCCGTTCTAGAGCGGCGACGGGAAACTCCCGGGCGCCGCGGTGGGTTGGGGCCAAGCATGGATTACTGGTATGGCAAAGACTGAAGTCATTCTGACGAGCAACATTGTGGGCCTGGGCGCGGAGTCGGACCAGGTCAAGGTCGCGGCGGGGTACGCCCGGAATTTCCTGATTCCGAACGGGCTGGCGATCCCGCTGAGCGCCACGAACAAGCGCCGGCTGGAGGTGCTTCGCCAGCGGCGAGCTGAGCGCGAGGCGCACGAGTTGAACACCATGAGCGAGCTGGCGGCTTCGTTGTCGCGGATCGTGCTCAAGATCACGGTGAAAACGGGCGCCGACGGCAAGATGTTCGGGGCGGTCACCGCGGGGACGATTGCGGACGAGCTCAAGCATCAGTGCGACGTGACGCTCGACCGGAGGAAGATCCATCTCGATCAGCCGATTCGCACCTTGGACACCTACGAAGTGGATCTGCGCCTGCACGCGGACGTGCACGCCAAGCTCAAGGTGGTGGTCCAGGCCGCGGCGCCCGCCGAGGTGCCTGAGGCTGCGCCCGGCGCCGAAGGGAAGCCCGCGGCTCCGGCGGCCGACGGGAAGCCTGCCCGGGCACCGCGTGAGCGGTCGGCTGCGCCGCGCGAGGGGCGTCCGTCCCGTTCGCGTGCCGAGCGTCCGAAGGCATGAGGCGGCGGGGATTGCCGGTTTGAAAGGTGAGATCTGGGTATGGCGAAACTGACGATTCGAGAGGTTGACCTGCGCGGGAAGCGCGTGCTGGTGCGAGTTGACTACAACGTGCCGATCGAGGAGAAGGACGGGCAGATGGTGGTGACGGACGTCACCCGGATTCGAGAGACGCTGCCGACGATCGAAGCGCTGATTGCGCAGGGCGCCTCATTGATCCTGGCGGCGCACCTGGGCCGCCCGAAGGGGAAGCGCGATGCGACGATGACGCTGGCGCCCGTGGCGGCGAAGCTGGGAGAGCTGCTGGGCCGGCCGGTGCACTTTGCCAACGATTGTGTGGGGCCGGAGGTTGAGTCCGCAGCCACCGCGCTCAAGCAGGGCGAGGTGCTGCTTCTCGAGAATGTCCGGTTCCATGCCGAGGAAGAAGCCAACGACCCGGCGTTTGCGGAACGGCTCGCCCGGGTGGCGGACGCGTACGTGAACGACGCTTTTGGGTCGGCCCATCGCGCCCATGCCTCGACGGAAGGGGTGGCGCGCGTCATCGCCCGGCGGGGCGGGTTGTGCGTGGCGGGGCTGCTGATGGATCGCGAGCTGCGTTTCCTCGGCGACGAGCTCGAGGATCCGGCGCGGCCGTTCGTGGTCATTCTCGGGGGGGCGAAGGTCTCGGACAAGATCACGGTCATCGACAGGCTCCTCGAGAAGGCGGACACGATTCTGGTGGGGGGTGCAATGGCGTACACGTTTCGGCTGGCCCAGGGGCGGCGGATCGGGAAGTCGCTGGTCGAGCCGGAGCGGGTCGAGGTGGCGAAGGCGGCGCTGGCGAAGGCGGCGGAGCGCAAGGTGCAGTTTCTGCTCCCGATGGACGACGTCATCGCGGTTCCGGTGCCGACCGACAAGCTCGACAAGAAGGGCCGTCCGGTGGTGGACTATCAGAACCTGCGTGTGAACGCCACTCCGGACTGTCCGGACGACGCGGCGGGCTACGACATCGGGCCGGCGACAGTCGGGGCTTACGCCGCGGTGGTGGCCAAGGCGCGAACGATTCTCTGGAACGGTCCGATGGGCCTCTTTGAAGACAAACGGTTTGCGGAGGGGACATTTGCGGTGGCACGGGCGGTGGCCCAGGCGACTCAAGCCGGCGCCAAGAGCATCATTGGCGGCGGGGACAGTGTGAAAGCGCTGAACAAGGCCGGTTTGGGGGCCCAGGTCACTTTCATGAGCACCGGCGGCGGAGCGAGCCTCGAGTTCCTGGAAGGCGCCGTGCTGCCCGGTGTGGCCGCGCTTGCCGACCAGGCGTGTTGCTGCGGCGGGCATTGATGAAGAAAGGACCCGTCCCTTTTTCAGGAATCACTCTCATGAACAAGGATCGCAAACTGATCATTGCGGGCAACTGGAAGATGAACAAGACCGTGGCCGAGGCGCTTGACCTCGTGAACGGCTTGAAGCGCGAGCTGTTGAGCGTCAAGGAGGTGGATCTTGTGGTCTGCCCTCCCTTCACCGCCTTGAGCGAGGTGTCGAAGGCCATCCTGGACTCGAACCTGCGGTTGGGCGCGCAGGACATGAGCGAGCATCCGCCCGGGGCGTACACGGGTGAGATTGCGGCCGTCATGTTGAAGGAGTTCTCGGTCCGCTATGTGATCGTGGGGCATTCGGAACGGCGGCAGTACCACGCGGAGACGGATGCCGTGATCGCGGCGAAGGCCGCCGCGGCGCATGGCGCGGCGCTGAAACCGATCGTTTGCATTGGCGAGACGCTCAAGGAACGGGAGACGGGCCGGACGGAATTGGTGCTCGAGACCCAGGTGAAGGGGAGTCTGGCGGGGCTCAGCAAGAGCCAGATGGAGGAGACGGTGCTGGCCTACGAACCGGTGTGGGCCATCGGGACGGGTCGGACCGCCACCGCGGATCAGGCTCAGGCCGCCCACGCCTTTATTCGCCGGGTGTTGGCGGGCGTGTTCGATGACACCGTGGCGCGCCGCGTGCGGATTCAGTATGGTGGGAGTGTGAAGCCGGCGAACGCGCGCGAGCTGATGAGTCTGCCGGATGTGGACGGCGCCCTGGTGGGCGGGGCGTCGCTCGAGATCCGCAGCTTCACTGACATTGTGAAGAATTCGATTTGAGTCCGCGGAGAACCCTGTTATGGGACTGATCATTGGCCTGCTGACGCTGTTGTTAGTGATCAACAGCCTGTTCTTGATCCTGCTGATCCTGGTGCAACTGCCGAAGAAGGACGCCGGGGCCGGCCTGGCCTTTGGAGCGGGAACGTCGGACGCCCTGTTCGGGGCGGGGTCCGGCACGGCGCTGAGCCGGCTCACGAAGTACGGCACGGGTCTTTTCCTGGCGGTATCCATGACGCTGGCGGTCCTGTACACGCACCAGGCGAAGGCGAGCCGGCGGGACGTGCTGCTCGAGCTCGATCGGCGGGGCAAGCCGGCGGCCAGCGCCCCGTCGATCATGCCTTCCGTCAGCAACACCGTCCTTCCGGTGCTGCCCGCGGCGGGCACGAACCTCGTGCCGGCTGCGCCGACGTCGGCGCCTGTTGCGGTTCCGGCAGCGGCGGTCCCCGCGGGGAGCACGAACGTCCCGGATTCGCCGGGTCGTTGAGTCGACTCCATGCATGCGACACGGCGCGGCCCTGGTTCAAGACCGGGGGCGCGTTGTTCGTTTTGGGGGATGCGCCGTCGGGGCGCCGTGGTCTTGAAGGCGGCAGCCCTTGGCAGTCTCCTGGGGGTTTGGGGCTTGCTTTCGGGCTGTGGTCCTGCCCGGCGCCCGGCGGATCTTGTGATCATCAACGGGGCCGAACCGGAGTCGCTCGATCCCCATGTGGTCACGGGCCAGGCGGACGGGCGGATTGCCTCCACGCTGTTTGAAGGACTGACGCGGTTCGATCCTGTCGAGGCAAGACCGGTGCCAGGATTGGCGGCGCGGTGGGAGGTCTCCCCGGACGGGAAGGCGTACACGTTTCACTTGCGGACCAACGCGGCGTGGTCGACCGGCGAACCGATCCTGGCCGAGGATTTCGTCTGGTCGTGGAAGCGAATCCTGTCTCCGGAAACCGCGGCCGAGTACGTGGGTGTGTTGTTCTACCTCCGGAACGGTGAGGCCTACGCCACCGGTCGCCTTCAGGACTTCAGTCGCGTGGGGGTCCGGGCGGAAGGCGCGAGGGTGTTGCGCGTGGAGCTCGAGTCGCCGACGCCGTTCTTCCTCGATCTCTGCAGTTTTCAGCCTTATGCCGTGGTGCCCCGACAGCGGATCGAGCGCCACGGCGACCGCTGGCTGCACGCTCGTCCGTTCATGGCCAGCGGCGCCTACACGCTCGAGAGCTGGCGGCTGAACGACCGCGTCCGGCTGCGGCGGAACCCGCACTACTGGGATGCGGCGGCGGTTCAGAGCGAGGTGGTGGACATGCTCTCCTGCGTGGTCCCAGCCACGGCGCTCAATCTGTACGAGACGAGGGCGGTGGACATTATCTGGGACAAGGAGCTGATGCCGCTGGAACTGATGGACCGGATGCGGCAGCGCCCTGACTTTCACGCCTATCCGTCGCTCGGGAACTACTTCATCCGTGTGAACGTGACCAAGGCGCCGTACCTCGATTCGCGCGTGCGGCGGGCATTGGCCCAAGCGATCGACAAGGAGCGGATTGTCCGGAAGATCCTGCGGGGGGGGGAGCGCGTCGCGCGCACGGTTTCGCCGCCGGGCATTGCCAATGGCCCGCTGATCTACCAGCCGCCGGAAGGTCTTCCCCACGATCCGCCGGCCGCGCGGCAGCTCCTTGCGGAAGCGGGGTTCCCGGAAGGCCGGGGTTTCCCGACCCTCGTCTACACCTACAACACGCAGGAGAGCCATCGGAAGATCGGGGTCGAGCTTCAGGAGATGTGGGGTCGGGAGCTCGGGTTGCGGGTCGAGCTGCGGCAGCTCGAGTGGAAGACCTATCTGCGCGCGCAGCACATGCTGGACTATGACCTGATCCGGAGCAGCTGGGTGGGGGACTACAACGATCCGAACACGTTCCTCGATCTGTTCATGAGCGACAATCCGAACAACCGGACCGGGTGGCGGAATGCCCGGTACGACCAGGCGGTGCGGGCGGCCAATGCCGAGACGAAGCCGGAGCGCCGTCAGGAGCGACTGCGGGAGGCCGAGGCGATCCTGGTCGAGACGGAGCTGCCGGTGATCCCGGTCTTTTTCTATGTGGGGATGGAGCTGTATGATCCGGCGCGTGTGACGGGGATTCACAGCAATCTGCGGTCCGAGCATGCGCTGTGGGCGATCCGCCGGGTCGATCGGGGCGGGGCGGGCGGCGGCGGGAGTGGGCCTTGAGCCGGAGGCCAGCGTCGAGGATGCCATGTACCTGGTCCGCCGTCTTCTCCTGCTGCCGCCGCTGCTGGTGGTGATCAGCCTGCTGGCGTTCCTGCTGGTTCGGACCGCGCCCGGGGGGCCATTTGATCGGGAGCGGAAGCCGGCTTCGCCGGACGTCGAGCGGGCGCTGCGGGCGCGGTATCATCTCGATGAGCCGCTGGGCCAGCAGTACCTGCGGTTCCTCGGCGGGTTGGTTCGCGGGGACTTTGGCGCCTCGCTCAAGTACCGCAACCATTCGGTGACCGACATCATCCGGCAGGGGTTGCCGGTTTCCTTGAGTCTGGGATTGCTGGCGTTCGGGCTGGCGCTGGGGGTGGGGATCCCGGCGGGCGTTTACGGCGCGATGCGGAAGGGGGAGTGGTCCGACTACGGAGTGAGTGTGCTGACGTTGCTGGCCGTGTGCATTCCGGGTTTTGTCGTGGGGCCGGTGCTGGTGACCGTGTTCGCGATTCGTTGGCAATGGCTGCCGGTGGGATTATGGGAATCGCCGATGCACGCGGTGCTGCCGACGGTGAGTCTCGGGCTGTACTTTGCGGGCAAGATCGCGCGGATGATGCGGGAGGGGATGCTGCAGACGCTGCGGATGGACTTCATCGCCACGGCGCGGGCGAAAGGCCTTGGGGAGACCCGGGTCCTGATGCGGCACGCGTTCCGGCTGGCCGTGATGCCGGTGGTATCGTATTCGGGGCCGTTGCTGGCGGATCTGCTGACGGGGTCCTTTGTAATCGAGAACCTGTTTCAGATTCCCGGGCTGGGCGTGTTCATGGTCAACAGCTCCCTGAACCGGGACTACCCGATGGTGGTGGGATTGGTGCTGCTGTACGCCATCCTGCTGCTGGGGCTCAACCTGATCGTGGACATGCTGTACGCGTTCCTGGATCCGAGGGTGCGTTATGACTAACGAGGCGCGCACCAGACCGATGAAGCATGCAGTGCCAAGGAACCGTCGAGGGGCAGCGGGGCATCCTGCCTCCGCGCACCGCTCGAGGGGGCCGGCGTGCCAGGCGATCCGGAGGTTCGCGAGGAACCGGGGAGCCCTGGTGAGCGCCCTGTTTCTTGGCGTGTTTATCGCGCTCATCCTGGTCTGGCCCTGGGTGGGGTGCCAGGCTCCAGACGCGATCAGCGACCTGCAGTTCGTCGCCCCGGGATCGGGGCACTGGTTTGGCACCGACGTCCACGGGCGGGACCTGTTCACCCGGGTGATGTATGGGGCTCGGATCTCACTGCTGGTGGGTGCGGTCGGGGCGGCGGTGAGTCTGGTGATCGGGGTGATCTGGGGAGCCGCCGCCGGATACCTCGGGGGGCGCGTGGATGGGGCGATGATGCGAATCGTGGATGTCCTTTACGCGTTGCCATCGATCATCTTTGTCATTGTGTTGATCACGACCTTGAACGCGGCCGTGGACGGGTGGGTGTCGCGGGGGCTGTCGGCCCGGGGGGGGGCGATCCTGAAGTTCGCCGGCTTGTTCGGGGGTCTGGGGGCAGTCTCCTGGCTGACGATGGCGCGGATTGTGCGCGGGGAGGTGCTTTCCTTGCGGACCCGGCCGTTTGTTCAGGCGAGTCGGGCCCTTGGAGCCGGGCATATCCGCGTGGTGTTCCACCATATCCTGCCGAACGTGGTGGGGATTGTGATTGTGTATCTGGCCCTGACTGTGCCGGCCGTGGTGCTTTACGAGTCGTTTCTCAGTTACCTAGGTTTGGGCATCCAGCCGCCCCAGGCGAGCCTCGGGTCGCTGATTGCCGAAGGAGCGGCGCAGATCAACCCGATCCGGATCTACTGGTGGATGATCGCCTTTCCGGCAGGGACGCTGATGGTGGTCCTGCTGGCGCTGAACTTCGTGGGAGACGGGCTGCGGGACGCGCTCGATCCGCGGGCGGACCCCTAGCGAGGCGCGGAAGCGGGGTGGGCAAGCACAGCAGGGTCTTCATGTGCCTGGGGACTCGACTGGGTCTGAGGCGGCGCCTCGCTAGTTCAGGGACGACAGCGCCGGTTCCTTGCGCTACTGTCCGGCGGATGAGCGAGCGCCGGATCGTCATCGTGGGCGGTGGTGCCGCCGGATTTTTCGCCGCCATCACCTGTGCCGAGGCGTGTCCGGGAGCCGAAGTGATGGTGATCGAGCAGGGCCCCGAGTTTCTGGCCAAGGTGCGCATCTCCGGCGGCGGGCGCTGCAACGTGACCCACGCCTGCTTCGATCCAGAAGAGCTCGCGGCGCACTATCCCAGGGGCGGAAAGGCGTTGCGCGGGGCTTTTGGCAGTTTCCAGCCCCGGGACACGATCGCCTGGTTTGAACGGCGCGGTGTGAAGCTCAAGACCCAGGCCGACGGTTGCCTCTTCCCGACTACCGATTCCTCGCAGACGATCATCGATTGCTTCCTCGATGCCGCGCGGAAAGCGGGGGTCCGGCTGGTTGCGCGCTGCGCCGTGGAACGGGTGATCCGCGGGTCCGATGGGGGGTTTGTGCTGACGCTGTCCGGAGGCAGGACGCTCGAGTGCGATCGTCTTCTCCTGGCTCTTGGCGGCTGCCGCGTGCCGGGAGTGGGGCGTTTGGCGGTCGACCTGGGGCATGTCCTCGAGCCGCCGGTGCCATCCTTGTTCTCGTTCAACGTCGAGGCACCCTGGATCCGCGCCTTGGCCGGGGCGGTTGTTGACACCGTGGAGGTCTCGGTCGCCGGTCACGGCCTTCGCGAACGCGGCACACTGCTTTTCACCCACTGGGGATTGAGCGGGCCCGTGATCCTCGGGCTGTCCGCCTGGGGCGCGCGAGTTTTCCACCGGCTGGACTATCGGTTTGCCCTGCAGGTCCACTGGCTGCCGTCGCTGACTCTCGAGATGATCGTGGCCGGGCTCCAGGCTCGGCGGCAGTCCCAACCGGCGCGTTGGGTGGTCAACAGCCCCCTCCCGCCGCTGACGGCGCGCCTCTGGGAGCAACTGGTGCTCTCCGCCGGGGTCCCGCAGGAAACGCGGTGGGCCGGGCTCTCGCGCGCTGCCCTGCATCAGCTGGCACAGCGCCTGTTCCGGACCGAGATCGCCGTCGATGGCAGGAGCCAGAACAAGGAGGAATTCGTCACCTGTGGCGGCGTCCGCCTGAGCGAGGTGAATTGGCGGACCATGGAGAGCCGGCTTATGCCCGGCCTGCATTTCGCGGGGGAGCTGCTGGATATCGACGGTCTGACGGGCGGCTTCAACTTCCAGGCTGCCTGGACGACGGGTTGGCTGGCAGGCCGGGCGATGGCGGCGGCCGTCAGGCCTGGCTGCGACGGACGGCAGTCGCCGGCCTGAACGGCGCTTCACGCGTCGTCGTGGCCGTCGCGGTCCGTGTTGCGGTCACGGGCCCGCGAATCGGGAGCAGCGAACGGGTTCTTGTCGGAGCTGCGCGGCGGAGCCGGAGCTGCGGTCGGGAGCGGGGTGAATGTGGATTGGGCTGCGGGCAGGGCCCAGGGTGCGCCAGTCAGGTAGACCAGGTCGACGAGGAGGTGGATTCCGAACACGAGCAGCAGCTCGGCGGGCTGAAGGTAACCCAGCGTGTGGCCGAGGAGGCCGAGTCCCATGGCCAGTCCTCCGGGCAGGAGGGCAGCCAGGGCCAGACGCCGACAGCATCGCCCATCGGAGCGGCGGTTGAGCAGCAGGCAGTACGCCTTGACGGGGGCACTGAGCAACAGCGCGAGCACGTTCCACAGGACCAGGAATCCTAGGGCGCTGACGAGGGCGGTGGCCAGCAGGAGATGGGGACGCCAGGCGCCCCACCGGGGTTCGATCTCGGGTCGATTCAGGGCGATGATCCAGGCGGTGGGGTAGGGGATCTCGGACATCCCGAGCAACGAGGAGATCCTGAGCGCCGTCGGCCCGAAGGTGATGCTCCAATCCGATCCCTGGGTGTCGCGGGCAGTTCCTCGAGGGTCAACCTGGATGGTGAGGCGGGGTGTGTCGGCGAGGACCACCGGGCCCTCGGTGGGCCAGACGAGACGGCCATCGCGGATCTCGCCGGCGGGTGGGAGTTGGCGCACCGCGGTGTGGATTGCGGGCATCCAGGCGGTGGCGACGTAATGCAGGATCACCCCTCCGAGGACGAGGGCGGCGAGCGTCGCCACCGTCCTGAGCCTTGAAGGCGACGTCACGGCGAGACCCGCCACGCCGCGAAAGGTCAGGGGCTGCCACGGGCATCGCGGCGAGGGAGTGGCCGGAAGCTGCGGGTCCATGGCGGGTGGCGCCCGCCGCCGGGGCTAGCGGGTCTGGGTTGGCGGCGGCGGGGTGGGATGCTGGGGTTGTCCTCCGGGCGGCGGCTGGACGATCAACGGCACCGGGTAGCGAAGCTTCATCACGTCGTCCACGAGCACCTCGACGTAGTAGACGCCGGCGCTCGGGAACTCGAGCTGGCCGAACAACGTCACGTTGATGGCGTGGTGGGAGGCGTCCTGGAGTGCAAATTTCAGCGCGTTCTGGCGCAGGACGGTCGTGCCGTCCGGCGCGATGAACCGGACGTTCTGGCTGAAGGTGCCGATGCCGGCGGTCCAGCGGTTGAAGACACAGAGCTTCGTGGCGGTGATTGGCACCTGGGGCACTCGGATCAGACTGATGACGCCGATGATGATGAAGCTGCCGGTGGCCTCCTGGCGTACGTCTTCACAGAGCAGTGACGCCTGGAGATCAGGCAGGATGCGGGTAGGTTGCATGCGTGGATGGGGTCATGTTGGACTGGCGCTCAATCATGAGCGCCGCTGGAGTGGGATGGAGCCGCAGCCAACTCGGCGGCTCGCACCGTGTTTTGCATTAGCACCGCAATGGTCATGGGGCCCACGCCGCCGGGATTGGGCGTGATCCGGCCGGCGATCGGCTGGACGGCGGGGAAATCCACATCGCCCACCAGCCGGTAGCCCTTCTCCGCCGCCGGATCGGGGACGCGGTTGACGCCGACATCGATCACCGTCGTCCCGGGTCGGATCATGTCCGCCCGGAGGAAGGCGGGCACGCCGATCGCGGCGACCACGATGTCGGCGCGGCGGCAGTGGTCCGCAATATCCCGCGTTTGCGAATGGCAGAGCGTGACCGTGGCGTTGGCCTGCGAGGTCTTCTGGACCAGGAGCGCCGCCAGCGGTTTGCCGACGATGTTGCCCCGGCCAAGGACCACCACATGGGCGCCGCCGACCGTGATTCCCGAGCGGACCAACAGCAGGTGGACTCCGGCCGGCGTGCAGGGGACGAACCCAGTCGGATCGCCGAGCATCAGTTTGCCCATGTTCACCGGGTGGAATCCGTCGACGTCCTTTTCGGGGAGCACGGCGGCCGTGATTCGCGAGGACCGGATCTGGCGCGGCAGGGGGGCCTGAACCAGCACGCCATGGACGCGCGGGTCCCGGTTCAATCGGTCGAGCAGGGAGAGCACTTCGGCTTCCTCGGCGCTCTCCGGAAAAACATGGGTTTGCGATCGAATCCCAAGGCGCCGGCTCGTCCGTTCCTTCATGCCCACGTAGACCTGGGAGGCGGGGTCCTCGCCGACGCGGACAAAGGCGAGGCCCGGTTGGATCCCGAGGGCGCCGAGGGCGGCGACGCGGCCGGCGGTCTCGCGATGGAGTTCGTCGGCGATGGCCCGTCCGTCGATGAGATTCGAGAGGGCGCTCATGGAGCCAGTTGGATCGACTGGACTTCGATCATGGGCAGCTGGGGCCATCGGGGATCCAGTTGTTCCTCGCCGGTCACGACGACGCGCGCTCCCCGGAAGCGGGCGATTCGCATCGCCGGATCTCCCGGCAGGAGAAAATTCACGCTCCGGCCGGTGTCGAGGGCCCTCAGGTGATAGCGGGTGGGCGCCTGGATGCTCAGGGTTTCGGCCACGATGCCCTCGCGTCTGACAATGCGGCGCTGGGAAGGCCCGCCGGTCTCGGGCGCTTCGGCCGCCGCGGGAGCCGTGGCCGGCGGTTCGATCGAGGGGGTAGCCGGCGCCGGCTTCGGCGGCTCAGGCTCAGGCGCGGCCGGGGGCGGAGCCGGGGGTGCTGGCGCGGGTGAGGGAGTTGCCGTCCCGGGCGTCGCCAGCGTCATGGGCGGTCCGATCTGCGGGGGCAGGGGTGCGGATGCCGCGTGCGCGGCGGAAGGCGGAGGCGCCGGGGCCGGTCCCGCGGGCGAGGAGGCCGGAACGGGGGCGGTCGACGATGTCGTGTCGATTGCCGGTTGCGCTCCGGCATTAGGCGCCGGGACGGGCGTGGTGCTGCCGCCGGCGGAATCCACGTACGAAGCGGCGACGAATCCGTAACAGCCCGGTGGCGCCTCGATCTCCATCCAGTCTTCCACCACCCGGATTTCGCGGACGATCGCGCCGCGCTCGAGAGAGCCGATGATGGTGAAGTTATCGCCCGGGCCGGCTCTCACGTTGAGGCGGTGGGCGGTGACCGTGGAGGCGGTGTCATCGATGAATTCGGCGCTCACCCACACCGGCGTGTTCGCGGGCAGTCGGATCTTGAGCCATTCCGCCAGTTCGCCGGGCTGCGGCCGGTCGGGCTTGATGGATTCGAGGATCACGACCTTTTCGCCCTGGTGCAGATGGCAGATGATCTCGCTCAAGACCGACGGGGCTGCCCGCAGATTGACGCGGTCGGACTTCACGAGGCCCGTGATCTCGCCCTGCGCTGAGAGCGCTGCGAGCCACCCGGCGACCCCCAGGGCCGCGATCTGCCCGTGATTCAGGTGTCGCATAGCAATCCCCAGTAGACGGCGAAGGAGAGTCCCTGTCAACGCCGCGGTCCCACGCCGGGTCCTCGCCTAACGCCTGGGGCTTGAACGTCCGCCATCGGCTCCCGGTGGGCTTTCGCCTTGAATGGCGCGTGCGGTGTCGGCTCTGGCCTTGGGTTGCGGCCTGGCCACGCTGCGCTGTTGCGGCTCGCGGGTTTCCTGCGAGGTCTCGAGCAGGGTCCGGATTTCCGTCTCGCGGAGCACGCGGTACTTCCCCCGGGGCAGTTCGCCGAGCGTCAAGGGACCGATCCGAATGCGCGCCAAGTGGTCCACCTCGAGCCCTTGGGATTCCAGCATACGCCGGATCTCACGGTTTTTGCCTTCCCGCAGCGTGACTTCGAGGGTGCTATGGGATGCGTTGGCCGACAACAGGCGCGCCTTCTCCGCCTGCAAGCGCTCCCCCGCGTCCACCAAGCCCTCCCGCAGGCGGTGAACCACGGCGGGCGTCGCCCGACCCACGACGCGCACCCGGTACGTCTTGGGCACGCCAAACCGGGGATGCGTCAGCCGCAGACAGAAATCGCCGTCGTTGGTCAGGATCAGGAGCCCCTCCGAATCGCGGTCCAAGCGTCCGACGGTGAACAGGCTGGCCCATTCCCGCGGGAGCAGATCGCCGACCTTCGGTCGGGTCTCGGCGGGTTGACGGGAGCACACGTACCCTGCCGGCTTGTTCAGCAGCACATACAACCGGCGTCGCGCGTGGATCACCGCGCCGTCGACGCGGATTTCGTCGTGTGCCGGATCCGCCTGCGAGCCCAACTGGGTGACGATCGCGCCGTTGACGGAGACGCGGCCGGCGACGATCAGCGCTTCGCTGCCGCGCCGGGAAGCCACGCCTGCCGCCGCCAGCACTTTCTGAAGGCGCGTTCTCACCTTCTGCCTGCGAGGACCCTCTGATCGCGGGGGGCGGGACAGAGGGCCCGGAGAGGCAGGGGGGCGTTCATGAGGCTGGAGACTGGTTTGGGCCTGTGACCCGCCTCGCTAAGCCTCCGGCTTGGTCTTCCGTAGACCCACCACGCGGTCCCCTTCCTTCCACTGACCCCGTTTCTTGAGCAATTCCACCCGTTCGAAGCGCTTGAGCACGTTGCGCTTGGCCCCCAGGGTGGCAGTGGGGCGGAGACTCCGATGTTGCGACATAAGCTTTTCTGCGATCGTCCGCGATCCGTTTCTCGTTCTCGACAGGCCGGTTCTTGTAGCACAGGCCGTCCCATTTCCAAAGAAGAAAGTGCCACTCGCAGGGGTGAAGGGGTGACGGGTGCAGGACAGGATTCCGGAGGCTTGAGTCCCGGGCGGATTCGTTGAAAGCTCGCGGCATGGAATGGATCCGGCCCGGTCTCGCTGCGTTATCAGCGATCCAATCAGTCTCGGCATTTGCCGCCACAGCGCCTGTTCCGCCTCCGACTCCGGCCGACCGCGCGCTGGCGGCCTACTTCGCCGCGGAGACCGCGGTGATCGAGCGGGGTTGCCTTGCGGAGGTTGGTGCGGAGGTTGGCACGGCGGCGGAGTGGGAGGCCGTGCAGTCCGGACGCCGGAGTCAGCTCCGGGAAATGCTCGGGTTGCTGCCCTGGCCGGAGCGGGGCGACCTGCGCGTGACCGTGACGGGCCAGCTCGAGCACGACGAGTTCCGGGTCGAGAAGCTGCATTTCCAGTCCCTGCCCGGGCTGTACGTGACAGGGAATCTCTATGTGCCGAAGGCTGTGTCCGGCAAGCTTCCCGGGGTTTTGTACCTGTGCGGGCACAGCCGGGTGGTGGCCGATGGCGTGAGCTGCGGGAACAAGACCGGGTACCAGCATCACGGGGCGTGGTTCGCGCAGAACGGGTACGTGTGTTTGATCATTGACACCGTGCAGTTGGGCGAGATCGAAGGGCTGCATCACGGGACGTACCGTGAGGGGCTCTGGTGGTGGAACTCGCGCGGCTACACGCCGGCGGGTGTCGAGGCCTGGAACGGGATGCGCGCCCTGGACCTGCTGGCGTCGCGTCCGGAGGTGGATCCGGAGCGGTTGGGCGTGACCGGGCGATCGGGCGGCGGGGCGTACAGTTGGTTTGTGGCGGCGCTGGACGACCGGGTGAAGGTCGCTGCACCCGTGGCCGGCATCACGGACCTCGAGAATCACGTGGTCGATGGAACCGTCGAAGGGCACTGCGATTGCATGTTCTTCGTGAACACGTATCGGTGGGACTATCCGCTGTTGGCGGCGCTCGTCGCACCGCGGCCCCTGCTGCTCTGCAATTCGGACAAGGACACCATCTTCCCGCTGGACGGCGTCCTGCGGGTCCACGACAAGGTCCGGCGCGTCTATTCGATCCTTGGCGCGGCCGGGCGATTGGGATTGCTCATCACCGAGGGCCCGCACGAGGACACCCAGGACCTGCAGGTGCCCGTCCTCCGCTGGTTCAATCGCTGGTTGAAAGCAGAGAAATCGGTGGTGCGGACTGCGGCCGAGAAGTACTTCGAGCCGCGGGATCTGCGGGTGTTCGACGTCCTGCCCGCCGATGCGATCAACACGACGGTTCACGAGCGGTTTGTGCCCGTGGCGAAGCCCATGCCCCAGGGGCTCGACCCGGCCCTTCAGAAGGAATGGCGGGCGGCGCAGGCGGACTTGGTGCGATCCCAGTGCTTCGGCGGTTGGCCCCTCGAGGCCGGACCGTTGGACTTGAAGGCGGTTCGGACGGCCGAGCGCGATGGGACGCGTTTGCGCCTATGGGATTTCATTAGCCAGCCCGGTGTCGATTTGCGGCTCTACGCGCTTTCTCCGCTCGAAGCGGCCCCGTCGAACCGCGTCCGATTGCGGATCGTCGGACCGGAAGCGTGGCAGGCGAGTCTGGCGGGACTGACCGGGGGTTACCCCGCCGAGTTGGCCGAGGAGCGCGCCGCGCTGGGGGCGCAGGTGACGCCGGCGGATGCAGCCGCATGGGCGGTGCTGGCCCAGGCCGTCGCGGGAGGTGCCGAGACGCGCCTGTGGTTCGCGCCCCGAGGAATTGGGCTGACGGCGTGGAGTGGCGATGCCGCGAAGGCGCGACAGATCCGGCGCCGGTTCATGCTTCTGGGGCAGACGCTGGACGGGATGCGGGTCTGGGACATCCGGCGGGCAATGGCGGCGGCGATCGAGTTGTTTCCGGGCGCGCCTCTGACGCTCGAGGCGGAAGGCGGCATGGCGGTGAACGCGGTGTACGCCTCCCTGTTCGCGTCCGGGCTCGAGCGTCTCGAGGTGCGCGGTCTTCCGGCGGGCCATCGCGAGGGACCGGACTATCTCAACGTGCTGCGGATTTGGGACCTTCCCGATGCGATCGAGGCTGCCCGGGACCGGTGCGCCGTGGTGGTCGAGTGATTCGTCAATCTGCGGATTGCCCGTGAGCTCACCGGTCGCTGCAGACGCGGATTCGGTAGAACGCTGCGCGGTCATCGTCGGAACGCAGCGCGCGGTGTTCGATCGTCCCGCCCTGTACTGAGCGCAGTTCGGGGCTGACCAGTTGCCAGGCCGCGACGGTCTCTCCGTCCCCTCGTTTCTCCAACCAGTACGAATGCCGGGGCTGCGCCGCGAACCGGAGGAGAATCGTCTTCTCGGCCAGAGTGGCACGCTCGAATCGCAGGCAGCTCGCCGGATCCTCGGGACTCGTGCCGGCCTCGAACTCATCGCGATTGACCATGCCGTCGCCGTCGCTGTCCTCTGCGGCGTCCGAGGCCTGCTCGGGATCCAGGCGGTACTGGTCCTCCCATGAATCGGGCATGCCGTCGCCGTCGGAGTCGGGTTCGAAGAGGAGCTCGAGCGTCCGGGAGTCGGGTCGGCCGCGCGGCGACGGGGTCACTTCGAGGAGACCGGCTGTCATGCTTTGATTCGAGAGCAAGTAGAGCTCGACGAACACGGTTGCTTCTGCCGGCACGTTCCCCAGCGAGCCTTCGATCCGGCCTGGCACCGGCTCGTTGATGGCAAGGGCGCCTTGGGACGTTCGCACGGCAAGGACCGACACACCGGGATCGAAGGTCAGGCGCAAGTCGACGTGCGGCGAGATCGGGCCCGTGTTGGTTACTGCGAGTGCCATCCGGTACGGTCGTCCGACGACTCCTGGCTCAAGAGGTTCAACAAACGAGGTCAGGAGCGTGTACGGGGTTTTCCCATTTGGACCGGCGTGGCTGATCGTCCGCAGTTCGTGCAGCGACAAGGCCCGATGGTACAGCGACAGCTCATCCACGTCCGCGGCGGCCGAGGATTCCCCTGGCGACTGCGGGTGTCCCCCCAGCCGCAAGGGGCCGTTGGTCTCGAGGCTGCCCGACTCGGTTCGGGCGTCAAATCCGCCGACCCACTGGCCGTCCACCACGACGCCCCCGCCATTGGCGATCGTCCGACAGACCGTCAACCCGACATGATGCCAGCGTCCATCCCTGAGGTTGGTTGTCCCTGGGGCACTCTCGACTTCGAGGGGTGGTGTGGCGGCAACTCGGTCGCTCAATCGGAAACCCAGGAGGCCGTCCCGGGTCCAGAGGGCCCAGCCAACGCGGTTCTTTCCTTCCGGGGTGATCGACAGGGCCTCCTTGCCCGCGATCCAGAACCGGTTCGTGCCGGAATCCGCGGGCAATCGAAGCCAGGTCTCAACACTGAAATCCTCCCCTGCACCGACGTTCAGGTCCGGAGCGTCAGCAACGACTACCGAACCGGAGCCGGTGGGGAACGAGAAGGCCATGCCCACCCGGCCTGCCGTGAAGCCGACTCCCTCTCCCAAGGTGCCCTCATGGCCGGCGACCAGGTCCCGTGCGTCCTCCTCAGCCGGCCACCACCCGACGAGCCCCGCCGGCGGCGGCCTGCCGGGGCCGACGATCTCGGTGGCCGACACGGCCTCGTCATTGTCGGGGTTGCCGTCGGCGACTCCTGCGGAGAGCGTGGCTGACGCGTTGAGGATGCGCGGGCTCGTGAGTCCATGGATCGAGGTGGGCAAGGCCCGCAGCTCGATGACCAACGAAGCGGATTGCCCGGGGCCCAACTCGTCAAAGGTCGCCCGGGCCTCGGGATTGGCCCCGGCCTGCACGGTTGCTGACCCGCTCGAGGGAATGGCGCGATGGATCGGTGTCCATCCCAGCGCCGCGTCCAGAAAGACCCTGACACTCACGCCGCTGGCCAGCGAAGGACCGGGGTTGGTCACCGTGGCCACGTAGGCTGCGCCGTTGCTGCCAAACGTGAACCAATCCGGCATGGCCCTGAGACTCACTGCCAGATCATCGAGAAGATGGACGGGGACGGCCGTCGAGCAGCCCTCGTGACCCGCCTGGTCCTCGGCGACCAACGCCAGGGGCGAAACCGCTGCGAGCACGCGAACACGGCCCTCCCAGCGGCCATCGACGAAGTCGCTGACTTCCGCGGGTTCGACCGGGATGACGAGGGCGTCGCGGAACGGCAACGCGATCGACGAGTTGGTTGCAGACAACGTTGTCATGGCCCGTTGCCAGTCCCTGAGCGCATGGTTGTTCTGCCGCCCCCATCGCTGAAACGAAGTCGAGAAGGAGACAACGTCTTCGAGCGGCGTCGAGCCGGTTCGCCAGTCCTCGTCCGACAACCGTCGCGGAACCAGGATCGCGGCCGCGTCGGCTCCGTTGCCGCAGAAGAAGTCCCGGGACCGTCCCGCGGCGTCGAACAACCAGACCGCCACCGGCCGGGGAGAGCCTTCGAGGTGCGGCGGGACCGAGTCGCCGCTTCCCCAGATCAGTGGCGCCCCCAATCGGAAGGCTGGGAATGCACCCGGCGGGGTGCCGGATTCCGAAAGAGTCAGAACGCTCCGCGCCGGAACCTCCGTGCCCGAGGGGAAGACGAACGTCGCTCGCGGCGCGGGCCAGCGGGTGAGGTCGTAGCAGTGCACCGTCCAGCCTGACACATCGAGCGCGTGGTCGGTCACGTTCTGGCATTCGACGGCATCCGACCCGCCCACGGTGATCTCCGAGAGAACCAGGGATGCCGGTCGGCCGCTGCCGGCCCTTGCGGAGAGCTGCACCGGCCCGCGGTAATTGGTCACCGGCAGGCCCAGGGCGTCGAGGGCCGTGAGACCGACCTGGAGCGAATCTCCTGCCGCCACGCCCTCGGGCATCGGATCCCAGGCGAAACGGGCCACTTGGCCCGGTGCAACGTCATCATCCAGGATGATCCCCACGCCTTCCGCATCCGCAAGGTCCGCCGTCGCGTCCCCGGACGGCAGGCTCAGCAGGACGAGGAAATGCCGGTTGCCGTCGACGATCGAGTTGTCGATGACCTCGACATCCACAGTGCGGTGGGTCTCGCCTGGCGCGAAGACCAGTTGTCCGGCAGCGGGGACGAAGTCCGTCTCTGCCCCGGCAAGGTCATGGGCGGTGGTGAAGTTCACCGCCGTGGCGAGACTGGTGTTGCCGGTCAAGCGCACCACGAATTGCATCGCGTTCGTCCCGGCGCTCCCTTCCGACATCACTGCATCCTCGACGACCACCTGCGGCTTGGGGTCGTCGTCCCGGATGACACAGGTGAGTCGATCGCGTCCCAGGATGGCCCCTCGAGGGTCGCTGAGGACCAGTTGGAACGTCTCGGGCAACTCGAAGGCCAGATCTCCGAACACTTGAGCGCCGATGTTGGCCTCTGTGATTCCGGGAGGGAATACAATGCGCTGGTCTCCGCCCAGGTAGTCCTCACCTCTTCTGGCCGTTCCGTCGACGAACCGGGCCATCACCGAAACCGTCCGTCCGATCGGGAGATTGAGCTTCAGACTGAACCAGGCGGTCGCCTGGGTCCACAGGCCCCTGGGTTCGGTGAAGGACACGTCGGGTCCGGCGCTCACCTCGAGCGGTTCAGCGGCCAGATCGAGGCTCGTCGTGTTGTTGTGCTCGAACAGATCCCTCCCGTCCCGGCTTAGCACGGACGTGACGGCGAACCTCCCCGCGACGGTCGGACGGAGGCGCAGGCTCACGCCGACGACGGCGTTTGGCGTGAGGGTGCCCAGCGGGCACTCGACCCGGCCGTCCACCACGGCGCAGGCCGCGTCCAGCGAGTTGGTAGCCGCCGTACATTCCACACCCGCCGGCAGCAGGGTTGTCAACATCACGCCCTCGATCGGATTCGAGCCGCGGTTCTCCACGCGCAGCTCGACCTCAGTCTCCTCGCCCACGGGCAACAGCTGCGGAGGCGTCAGGCCGTCGAGAACCATCTCGTCCCGGCACTTGCTTCCGGCACCCACGGTTGCGAGCGCCTGGATCTCGTGCGGATCGAGCGGCCGGTTGTAATAGGCGAGTTCGTCGATCCTGCCGGGGAATGTCGCCCCGGCCTTGCCCGACGCATTGATCAGCCCCCCGATGGCAAAGGGCGTTTCGGCGAGCAAGCGCCCGTCGCCAAACGTGTAGGCGACCAGCAACACGCCATCGCCGTACATCAGAATCATGTCGCCATCCTTGACCCAGGCGACGTGATGCCAGTTCGTGTCCGTGATCGCCGGTGGCGAGGCGCCATACCTGTGATTGAAGCTCGCGAAGAGGTGGCCGCCTGTCACGACGCCGAACTGGAAGAGATCCCGTCCCCCAAAGACAACGGAACCTTGGTCCATGATCGTCAGCAGCGCCTCGGGTCGCTCGACGCGGATCCAGCCTTCCACGGTGAATTCCGGGGCGTGCCAGCGCGGATCATCGCCCAGGGCGACCGCGTCGCCGAGAGCGTGAAAGCGGAAAGCGCTTCCGCTCAGCCCCTCGGCATAGGCTGCATTCCCCAGGAGAGTGCCCGACGCTCCGCTGGATTCATCTGCGGCCGTGCCGTCCGCCCGCCACCAGGAGACCAATCCTCGCGGTGCCGCCAGGCACTCGCGGCCGGATCCCAGCACATTGACCACCGCTTCGGTCCGGTTGTTGGCCGGGAGGAAGTCGGCCAGCGGCATGGCGGCTGCCGCGCAGATCGGGTAGACGCCAGCCGCGGGTGCCTGAACCGTGAACTCGAGGGTTGCGGTGCCATCCGCGGCCGGCAGCGTCCCCACCTCCCAGACCAGGACGTTCCCCTGTTCCGTCACCGACCCGGCCGTTGCACGGTGTCGCGTCAGGACCAACCGCGCGGGAATGACGTTCGTCACCACGATGTCGCGGCCGGGAACATCGCCCTTGTGATGCACGGTCAGTCGATAGTCCGCCGATTCATTCTCGCGCAGAACCAGTCGCGGCGACTCGAAGGCCAACAGCAAATCGTTGGCGCACTTGCCGGCAGACTCGAGCGCTCGGATCGTCTCCGCATCCAGCGGGCGGTTGTACACCGCAATCTCGTCGAGATCCCCCCA
The DNA here is from genome assembly GCA_029556615.1 of Verrucomicrobiota bacterium. Classification (GTDB taxonomy): domain Bacteria; phylum Verrucomicrobiota; class Verrucomicrobiia; order Limisphaerales; family J093; genus JAKQDD01. Next base: position 113,023 of record JAKQDD010000249.1, read on the forward strand.
CCAGGCTTGCCAGGTGATGTTCGGCGCCAGGACGCCGCCAATCACGTAGCCGTAGGGGCAGGCGAACTGGTACTTGGCCTCCTGCCGGCCCTGGCCGGCGTCGGCGCCGTCGACGTAAAACTGCACTGCCGGGCCGCTCTTGACCACGGCCACGTGATGCCACTCGAGATCCATCACGGCCGCTGTGCTCACCGGGTAGGGCTCGGCGCCGCCAGCCAGGAACAGCCGGCCGTCGTTCAGCATGCCGAAGGACCAACTGGTCAGATCGCTTCCCACGATCGCGCCACCGGGCAGCGACGACAGGACCGGGTTGTGGGTGGTGGCCACCAGGTCGGCACGCCGCACCCAGGCCTCGACGGTGAAGTCCTGCACCGCCAGCTGGTGGAAGGGGCCGATCCCCAGCACTCCCGAATCCCCGCGCAGCGCGAATCCCTGGCCCACCATGCCATCCGTGAAACCGGCGGTGCCATACAACCAAAGCCCGCTGAAGCCGGTGGCATCCGCGAAATCGCCATTCCCGCGCCACCACCCCACGAGCCCGTCGGGGGCCCCATGACACGGCGGGACCACGCTCACCGTCGCCGACCCGGTGTTGTTGCCCGCGCAGAAGTCCCCCGGCGCGATCACCTCCGCACGGTTGGTGGCCCATCCCAACACTGTCGGACGCAGCAGGAAGTCCACCGTCGCCGAGGCCCCTTCGGCAATCTCTCCCAGTTCGGTGACGATCAGGCCCTCCGCGATCCGCGCCACTCCTTGCGACGGCGTCGCGGACAACGCCTCGAAGCCGGCCGGCAGGGTGTTGCTGACGATCACCCCCGGCGCGGGTTCGCGTCCGATGTTGCGGACGCGGACCCGGAGGCCCAGCGGTTCGCCCACCGTGGCCAGGGAAGGCGGATTCTCGAACCCCAGATCCAGGTCCCGGATGCATCGGCCGGCGGTGTCGGCAACGCAGATCGAGGCAATCTCCGCTGCCGACAGCGGCCGGTCGTGGACTGCCATTTCGTCGATCTGCCCGACGAACCCCATCGGCCATCCCTGGAGCACATTGCCCAGCGTGAACGCCTCCTGAAACTGGAAGTCGGTCGCCAGCACCCCCGCGCCCACCTTGAGCCCATCCCGGTAGAACGTCACCGCAGTGCCCGCTTTCGTGACGGCCACGTGATGCCAGTTGGTGTCGGTCAGACCTGCCGGCACGTAGAGCCCGGGGCTGCTGACCCGTCCCAGGAAGAGCTGGCCGTCCTTCGTCAGCGCGAGCGTGTATCCGCGCTGCGCCCCGGCGCTCAGGATGGCGGCAGCCGGATACGAGGGAACGTCGGTGATCCGGTCAGTCCGCCCGCGCCGAATCCAGGCGTCGAGGGTGAAATCCTGCAGATGCAGCGCGACCGGGTTCCCCAGGTTCGCCATCTCGTAGCGACCGGCGAAGGTGAGGGCCCGGCCCACGCGCCCCTCGCCGTAGGTCTGACCGGCCCCGCTGTCCACCCCGCTCACGGAATCGAGCAGCGTGTCTTCCGCTCGCCACCAACCGACCAAGCCCTCCGCCGGAACCGAACAGCCTGCGGCGACCTGCACCGAAACCTGGGCCGCGTTGTTGCCCGAGTTGAAATCCGGACTGTCGAGGTCGAGGGTTGCCTCGAGAATCCCGAGCCCCGGGGTCAATCCCATCACGACAATCCGGATCCAGGCCGCCGACTGGGACGGCAGCATTGCGAGTTCGAATTGGAAGCCATCGGGGGTGGCTTCGACGGTCCCCGCACTCGAGGTCCCCGACATGTAGCCGACGTTTCCGGGGATTACCCCGTGAACGCGGACTCCCGGGACTGCCTCCGGGCTCATGTTGGTGACCGTCAGAGTGACCTCGCACGACTGGCCCACGGTTGCGGCGATCGTCGGTCCGGGCCGAACGGCCACATCCCGCAGGCACTTGCCTCGAGAACCCGCCTGCCAGAACGCGAGGATTTCCGCCGGCGAGAGGCAGCGTTCGTGGAGTGTGACCTCGTCGAGCATCCCGTTCCATCGGTCGTTGGCAGCCTCGAAGATGACCTCATTGAAGAAGGCACCTCGCCCGCCCCAGACGAGATCGCCATTGCCTGGCGTCAATTGCCCGGTGATACCGGTGATTTCGCGCGTCAGTGCACCGTTGACGTATACCGTCACGGAAGTCGCCCCGACCGCCAGGGCCACGTGCGACCATTCGTGGGTCGGCAGCGCCACGCCGCCATCGGTGAAGGGTCCATAGTCTCCGGGCAGACCCGCCACGCCGTGCAGGGCGAACACGAGGTGCCCCATCGGGACCGATCCCACCTCCGGAGTCACCGGTCCCCGGACGCCCACGAGGATCTGGTAGGTCAGGGACGTCGAGGATTCCTTGCTCAGAATCGTATCCGTCCAGCCGTCGTACAGCGTAGGATACACCCACGCTTCCACCGTGTATTGGGCGGGCAGGAATCCTGCGCTCCCCGGCACCCGCAATTCCTCCTGGCCCGTGAAGACGAACGCCTGTCCCACCCTGCCTGGAGCGTACTGTTCCCCTCCAACGACCAGGCCGGGATGCGTCCCTCCCGCGTCCTCCGAATCTCCCTCCCCGCGAAACCAAACGTAGGGGCGGGCAGGCAGTTCAGCACAGGGCCCCGGAATGGGCTCGGGGATCCCGGCGTGCAACACCAAGGCCCAACAAGCGAACAGGTGCACGAGACGAATTGCTCTTCGCAGTGCCATGGGCAGGATCCCGTTCCACGACGTCATCGACGGGCTGACGCGGTCTGGAGCCCTCGACTTGTGGAACTCGATGTCATCAGGTCAGGTTTCGGCCTCCCCCGTTTCAGCCCCTGCCCCTGTCGGCGAGGACCCGAGGCTCCTTGGACTTTGGAACGCTTGGCCAGCAAGTCAAGTTCTGTCCGCTCCTGTTCCAGGCCCCGGAATAACAGAGTGACAGACTGACTCGCTGTTTCCCCGGTCCGCTACCGTGTCCCCGCGCTCGCAAGCTCAAGCCCCCCCCGATCCCACCGCCCACCCCGCGCTGACGCTCGCCATCCTCCCGGTGTCTGAATTGCAGCTCTCCCCCGGAATCGCGCTTGCCGCATCCGTGGGATTCCCGAAAACTGGCGCGGCACATGAAGCGTGAAGGGACGAATGGCCTCGGGACTCGAGGGCTCCTGACTCTGCTGGTCCTCCTCGGACTGTGCACGGGCATTGCGCGAGGGGCGGTGAATCAGCTTGCGGACGGCGGTTTCGAGTCGGGTCTGGGCGAATGGCAGCGGCACGGGGACTGCGCTTTGGACTGGACCGTGGCCGCTTCGGGGCGCGGGTCGCTGCGGATCACGCGCGGCTGGGCCGGGATCGAAGTCCGGCATCTGACCCCCGGTCTCGAGTACACCTGCAGCGCCCGGGTCCGGTTGGCGGCAGTGCGTCCCCAGCCCGAGGGGGGATACGCCTTCTTCGCCGTGCACCAGCTGGATGATTTCGGCGACCTGGTCCGGGCCCAGGACGTTCTGCAGGCGAAAGCGCCGGCAGATTGGACGTCGCACCAGGCCACGTTCACCCTCGACCCCGAGTGCCGGACTCTGTCGATCCGGTGCGGCTTCTTCCGGGCCGAGGGAACGGTCTGGTTCGACGACGTGACGCTGGCCGAAGGCCCGCTGGCGGCTGAGGCGTCCGGCGTCGGGGCTGCCGATCGGGCCGCCGTGCGACTGCCCGAGGTCACAGAAGGTCTCCGGGGCATGGTGGCGATTCTCAACGACGACCTGCCCGCCGGCCCGGGCGCGGCGTCGCCGGAGCGCATCGAGTCGTTGCTGCGGGAGGCGGGCTTTGGCGTGGCGACGCTGGACAGCGCGCGACTGGCGGACGCGCGGTGCCTGAACCGCGGTTTGTTTGACGTGCTGGTGCTGCCGTATGGGCCGAGTTTTCCGGTTCAGGCGGCCGGGAACTTCCGTCGGTTCCTGCGGGACGGCGGGAAGTTCCTTTCGGCTGGCGGGTATGCGTTTGACGATCTGCTCGAGCGGGCGGGGGATGGATGGCAGCGGCCTGCTGGAGTGCCGTCCGAGCCGGAGGAGCACGCCTTGTGGCAGTGTGGATCGCCCGCCGAGGGCCTGCGCGGATCGGGCCCGCTGCAGTTCTCCGGGTTTGTGAAGTCGGCCCGGGTCAAGGGCCCGGGGATGGCCTACTTTGCGATCTACCAGTTTGACCGGGCGGGGCGGATCGTGGCGTGGCGCGACTTGTGCCGGGTGCAGGGGACGCGCGACTGGCAGGCGGTGACGCACCGGTTCGAGGTGCATCCGGCGGCGGCGGTTGTCGAGGTGCGGGCGGGGCTGTATCGTTGCCGCGGGGTGGCGGCCTTCGACGATGTGTCGATCGTCGATGCGGCCGGGAAGATCCGGTTCGAGACCGGCTTCGAGCCGCCGTATGCGGTGGATTCCACGGCTCCCGTCCATGGGCGCGTCTCGAATCCCGCGCAATGGACGGTGTCGACGCGGACCCGGCATTCGGGTCAACAAGCGCTGGTGGTCCGGCACGAGCGGACGGTTCGCGAACCCGAGCGATTGAACACGCGGTGGGGGGTGCCGGAGGACGGCCTCCGGACGGAGCCGACGCAGCTTGGGGTGTTTCAGGCGGATTACCCCCTCGAGCGCGTTCGATCCGCGCAGGCGGCGACGGGACAGTCGGTGATCGACCCGGCGCTGCGACTCGAGGGCGTGTTGTCCGGGCACGCAGCGGCGGGGGTCGTGGGTTTCGACGAGGCGCGGTGGGTGCCGCTGATCAACGGGTACGACGCCTGGGGCCGGCTGCGCGGTGCGGTGGGGGCGATGCTCCGGCATGATCGCGGTCCCTACGCGGGGTCGAGCTGGGCGTTTTTCGGGGTGACGAACCGCGATGTCTTCGCAGCCTCGGAACCGGGGATGGGACGCGCCTTGGCGGACATCGTCGGCGCGTTGGTCGAGGATACGTACGTGGTGGCGTTGGGGACCGACCGCGGCTGCTATCGCCAGGGGGAGGGCGTGGCCGTGCAGGCGACACTGGCGAATTTCGGGCGCCGGCAGGCGGACCTGCGGCTGACGGTGCATATCGAGACCCTCGAATCCCCGGGGGTGCCGGTCAGCCGTCTCGAGACCCGGTGCGTCCTCGAGCCGGGCACCACGCGGGCGGTGGCGTTGGAATGGCGTCCGGGGCGGTTCCTGGCGGATTTCTACCGGCTGCGCGGCCGGTTGTGGCGGGCCGACCGGGGCGTGGACGCCATCGAGAGTGGCTTTGTGGTGTGGAATCCGCAGGCGATTGCCGGGGGGCCGGCGCTGTCGTTCCGCGACAACTACCTGCGGATTGGGGCACGGCCGGTGTTTCTCTTCGGGACCGACGATTGGAGTTACGTGTTCACCACGCGGCGGGAGACGCCGCTGCAGTGGCTCGAGGACATGCGGCAACGCCGCGACCTGGGGGTGCAGATCTACGAGAACCTCCAGTCCCCGCCCCCGCGCGATGCCGAGAGCCGCGAGCGGATGCTGCGCAAGGTGGACGGCGTGACCCAGCTGGCCCAACAGTGCGGCCAGGTCTATTTCCCCGGGCTTTGGATTGGGGCGAACACGGCCGTGGACGACGCGGAGCTCACAGAGCAAGCGGCCTATTGCCGCGAGTTTGCCCGGCGATATCGCGAGGTCCCCGGCTTGATCTACTATGTGAATGGGGATCTGCGCTGCGAGCTGAGCGACGCCGTGTCCCCGCACTGGAATCGTTTCCTGCAGGACCGATACGGCACGGCCGGACTGTTGGCGGAGGCCTGGGGCGTCGCGTCGGCCGACGCAGCGCTTGGATCCCTGCGGATCGAGGAATACTCGGACTCGAACCAGCCATGGGGAGACGTCCGGATCTACGATCAAAACCGGTTCCGATCCTGGCTGGTCGAGCGCTGGTGCACGATTCTCGCGGATGCGTTGCGTGAAGAGGACCCCGGGCATCTGACCACCGCCGAGTTCTATCAACTCCCGCATCAGGGGGTCGATCTTCCCGCGGCCATCGGGACCCTCGACCTGGCCAACTTCGGGTTCTTCGAGAAGCGGGGCGCCGATCTGGCGCGTTTCCCGTTGCTCTGCAAGTACAACGACCAGCGCTGGCGCGGGAAGTCCACCGGGCCCGGCGAGTACGGCGTGAAGGTGCATCCGGCCTGGGGCGACGGCGCCGACTACGGGTATCACACCGCCCGGACCCGTGAGGAGGCGATCGAGCTGTTCCTGGGGATCGCGCATCAGGCGTTCGGACTCGGCGCGTCTCGTATCCACAACTGGTGCTGGAAGGACGACGCGCACCGCGTGTTCCCCTGGGGCATGGTCTATCCCTGCGACGGCGTCCCCCGGGACACCGCCTACGTTCATCGGAACCAGAGCTTCCTCTTCCGGCACTTCCGGCCGGTGTACCGCGATCCGGAAGTATACGTTCTCACGCCCGACAGCCATCGGATGGGGGGCGCCAAGTGGACGGTGATCGAGGGGATCCTGCGCTCGATCGAACTCGCGCTCTCGCTGCACGTGGACAACCTCGGCACCTTGAACGAGCAGGACCTGGTGATCCCCAAGGCGGCGCGCGCGATCTTCTATCCGCTGCCGTTCTGTCCGCCCGAGCCTGTGTGCGCCCGGCTGCGGGCGTGGGTCGAGGGGGGCGGGGTGTTGTATCTTTCGGGCGACCTCAGTTTCGACGAGGCGCGCCGGCGGACGCGGACCGATCGGCTCGAGGCGCTGTGCGGCGTGCGTTTCGTGAAGGAGCTCTATCCGAACCTCGAGGTGCCCTCGACGCATGCGCTGGCCCAACCCTGTATTGCCGTGGCTCCCCTCGGAGCCGTGGTCCGCGCGGCCGCACCCGACGGAACGCCCTGTGTGGTCGAGCATGGGCTCGGCCGCGGCCGGGTCCTGTTCACAACGGACCCGATCGAAGTGCATCCTGCCGTGGCGCGCGGGGAGGCGGATCGGGCGCTCTATCGCTCGGTGCTCGAGGCTGCGGGAGTCCGCCCCCTCGGGCTGAGTCCCGAGGCGCCGGAGATCCACAGCCACCGGGTGCCGCTCGATGACGGCGGGGCGGTGTGGGTGCTCATGAATGGGGACGATGAGGCGGCGTCGCGCACGGTGACCCTGACGGGGCTTCGACCCTCTCCGACGCTCGAGGTGCAGCGTCGCCGGCCGGCGCTCCTCTGGTCGGACAAAGCCGGGGCGCTGCGGGCCGTCGAAGTGCAAGGCGAGTTGCGCATCGACAAGGCGCGCGTCGTGGCGGACACAACCCAGGGGATCCTGCTCTCGCTGGATGGGGCCGACGTGCGGCACTCGAAGGCGCTTCTGGCCATGCCGCTCCGCCACGGGACGGTTCGCTGGAAGACGCACTCCCACTGGCGCGGGGCCGTGGTCGAACCGGGCGAAGTCCAGGGCGGCAGATGGCGGACGTTTGCGCGCCGCCCGCTCGAGCGGGAATCCGGCGAAGCGGTTCTGGCCATCGAGGCGGACGATGCGTTCGTTTGGTTCCTCGTGTGCGAGGAAAGCACCGCAGCCGGTTGGCGGGAATACGTGGGCCGCACCCTGCGGAACCCCGGAGCGGCGGAGGAAAAGGACTAGCGAGGCGCGGAAGAGAGGATTCGGAAAGGCAGGGAGGTTCCATGGGATCGCAGACTTCGTAAGGTCTGAGGCGACGCCTCGCTAAGGACATTGAAATGGGACGCATGCGCTCTGACGTAGCCGACGTCTGGCGCTGAGACCGAGACCGCGCGGAGTACTGCTGAGCGCGGTGGCGAGCAAGGGCGTGAAAGCGGCGAACCGGACGGTCCAGCGATTGGGGTTGGTGCGTACCAATGCAAAACGAAGGCCCTCGGCTCGCCCTGTGTTGCGGACACCAAACCGTCGCGGGGCTGTTGAGGCGGTCGGCCTCGGCCGGCGGGCTACGCGCTGTGCTTTTGGGCCAGCGCCTGCAGAAGAGCCTCCGCCTCCGCCCACCGGGCGAAGCGCCGTTCCTCGGCGCGGAAGGAGGGCGTATGGATCGACCGGCGGCCGTTGACCATTTGGATCCTGTGCTTCTTGTGGAGCAGTTCGTGGTACATCACGTAGTCCACCACAAACTCCGGCACGGCCGGTGCATCCAGCGACACCGAGATCATCACCGTGTCCGTGGTCCGGCGGTAATGCCCGAACTTGCGCCCGGTCAGCGCGCCGTTCCAGACCAGCCGCGGCTTCGGAAGATCCCCGTTGAAATGGGAGGCGTTGACGCGGGCGAAGCTCGCTTCGAGATCGTGCACGCACCCCCGTCCGGCTGAGGCCGCGCTGTGTGCTTGCGGTTCCATCTCGAGGAGTGTCTCCGCAAACTCATCCGAGTCGGCGAATTGGCGCAAGCGGGCGGATCCCGCGGGATCCCGGTGCTGGAGCGCAAAATCGATCAGCGCCTCCCACACCCCGGCATTGGCATGGAGGAAGCCCTCGCTGACCGTCAGCAGCACCTCGTTGCGGTAGCGCCGCCGTCGGCACAACAATTTCACGGGCACGAGATGGACCGTCACGGACGCCGCCAGCGGCGCCAATGCCCGGCGCGGGGCCAGCGCGGCCCTGGACCGTTCGAGGGCCGCCACATGCAGCGCCAGGTTCTCCTCGTCCGCCAGGAATCTCAGCCATCCATAGACCTCCCGCGACGACCCCGTGAGCGCTTCGGGGTTTGCCCCGCTGTCGGTGCAAACACTCTCGATGGCCGCAACCTGGGTCTGGATATACCCCTGCAACGCGCGCCGCGCCTCCGGAGACGCGGCCAGCGACTCGACGTCGCGCCAGAAGCGGTCCGCAAGCGCATCCCTCAGCGCCACCATGTTCCGCAGCGCCAGAGTCCGGGGGCTTGAAGGCGCCGGTTCGCCCTGGGGCCGGACCGGCAGACGGTCCAGATCCAGTTCTTTCAAGAACAGGTACACCTTGCGCGAGGGCCCGGGCAACCGGTCTGGCGTTGTCCCGTGGGCCGCGCACAGCTGCTCGACCGTCCCAACAAGCGACCGGACCCGGGCGCCAAACTGCGGCCGGTCGGCGGCGGCAATTCCTCGCTGCAACTCTTGTCGAATCTGGCGGAACGCCCGCAGGAGACCCTTGATGCGCATGGTTCTTCTCAGGGGTTGGCGTTCGCCGGCGGGACCGGCGCGGCCATCACCCCGCATCCACCCTCGAGCGTTGGAATCGTCTGGAACATGCTGGCCTTATAGCGACGATTGGTGCGAAGCGAAAGATCGAATCGAATTGCCTGACGCGGCTCGGCGTTGTGAGGCTCCCGGCCAGGGGGGGGCAGGCAAAGCTTGACCCGTGCGCAGGGCGGGTCGAACATCCGAACGTCTGAAGCCGGAGAACGGCTGTTACAGTTCAAAGAACACAACCAGGGCGGGGCGGATCGGCCCGGCCAGCGGAGACTTATCATGCACGACGGATCGACTCGATGGAATCGGCGGCGTTTCTTGCGGGCGGGGGTGCGGGCGGGGGTGATCTTGGCGGTTCCCCAGGTGGTGCCAGCCGCCGTGTTGGGCAAGGACGGCGGGGTGGCGCCCAGCGAACGGATCGTTCTTGGCGCGATCGGCATTGGAAACCGGGGATCGTATGTCCTCGGCTGCTTCCTCCAGGAGCCGGACGTTCAGTTCGTGGCGATTGCCGATGTCAAGGCGGCGCGCCGTCAGGCGGTCAAGAAGATGGCGGATACGAAGTACGGCAACGGGGATTGCGCGATGTACCGCGACCTGCGGGAGTTGTTGGCGCGGGCGGACATCGATGCGGTCCTGATCGCCACCGGTCCGAACTGGCACGGGAGCGCGGCGATCCTGACGGCGAACGCGGGCAAGGATGTGTACTGCGAGAAGCCCTGCACCCGGAGCATTGTGCAGAGCCTGCAACTGGCGGAGACCTTCCGTCGGACGGGGCGCGTCTTCCAGGCGGGGACGCAGCGCCGCAGCCTGCCCAACTTCGTGTATGCGATCGAGCTGGCCCGTCGGGGCAAGCTGGGGAAGCTGCACACGATGCACGCGCACCCGGCCGGGCTCGAGACGTCGTCGAGCGGATGGCTGCCGCCCGAGCCGGAGCCGGCCAAGGACGAAGTGGACTGGGATCTCTACCTGGGGCCCGCGGCGTGGCGGCCCTTCAACCGGCGGCTTCTAGATGGCTTCAATTTCGAGAAGGGCGGCGGGATGGTCGGCGGCGGTTGCCTCGAATGGGGTTCCCATTGCATCGATCTCTGCCAATGGGCGAATGACGCGGACGACACCGCGCCGGTCGAGTACGAGCGGCAGGGGAAGGAGCTGCATGCCCGCTATGCGAACGGTGTGAAGCTGGTGGTGCGGAATGACGGCTGGTTGCCGCTCGGGTCCTGCCCGGTCCGGTTCGAGGGGGAGACCGGGTGGGTCGAAACCGCCGACAACGGCGATCTGGTGGCCAGCCGGCCGGAGCTGCTGGCGGGCAAGGGAGCCAAGATCTCGGGGTATCCCGCGGACTTCCATGTCCGGAACTTCCTCGACTGTGTCAAGACCCGGGGCCAACCCCGGGCCAGCGCCGACGTGGCGTGCTACTCGCACATCACGTGTCACGCAGCCAACATCGCGCTCTTCCTGAACCGCAAGGTCCGCTTCGACCCCAAGAAGCACGAGTTCATCGGCGATGAGGAGGCCAATCGCCTCCGTTCCGAGGCCATTCGCGATCCGTGGGCGGCTTGAATCTCCTGAAGGAACCAACATGAAAGCGAATCTTCGACGACTCGTGTGGGGCGGGATGGCGGCGGCCTGGGTTGGCAGTCTGTTGATCGCAGGCGCGGCTCGGGCGGTGGCGGCGGACGATCCCGCAGCCGCGCGCGCCGAGAAACAGCGGTCGCTGATCGCGCTGATCGAGTCCGACAAGCCGGACGCCGACAAGGCGCTGGCCTGCAAGCAGCTGGCCGTCTGCGGGACGGCCGACGCCGTTCCCGCGCTGGCCGCGCTGCTGACCGATCCGGAGTTGTCCTCCTGGGCGCGGATTCCCCTCGAAGTGATCCCCGGTCCCGCGGCGGACTACGGTCTGCGGCAGGCGATCAACAAGCTCGAAGGCCGGTTGTTGATCGGTGTCTTGTATTCGGTCGGCAACCGACGGGATGCAAAGGCGGTCGAACTGATCGCCGCCAAACTCCGGGACGCGGACCCGGAGGTCGCGTCCGCGGCTGCCGTGTCTCTGGGCCGGATCGGAGGCGGCGCGGCCGCCGCAGCGCTCACCCCGCTGCTGGCCACGGCTCCGGTCCCGGTGCGATCCGCGGTGGCGCAAGGCTGCATGCTGTGTGCCGAGCGCTCGCTCGCCGCGGGCGATCGGGCGGCCTCGATGAAACTCTACGATGCGGTTCGCGCCGCCGATGTGCCGGTGCAGCGCCGGGCCGAGGCCGTCCGCGGCGCGATTCTGGCCCGCGGATCGGATGGCATCCCGTTGCTCCTCGAACACCTGCGGTCGCCGGACAAGACCCTGTTCACAATGGCGCTGCGCGTCGCCCGCGAGCTGCCGGGCAGGGAGGTGACCCAGGCGCTCGCAGCGGAGGTCGATCGGGCCCAGCCCGAACGGCAGGCCCGGGTTCTGCTGGCGTTGGCGGATCGGAACGACGACGCCGTCATACCCGCGGTGATGGCCGCCGCCCGGAAGAGCGCAACCCCGGTGCGGGTTGCCGCCATCGGCGCCCTCGAACACCACGACAGCGCCGCCGCCGTGCCTCTGTTGCTCGAGGCGGTCACCGACGCGGATGCCGCGGTGGCGCGGGCGGCCCAGACCGCGCTCACCCGGTTGTCGGGTGAGGAAGTCGATGCTGCCTTGGTTGCCCGTCTCCCGCAGGCCACGGGTAAAGTTCGCCAGACGCTGATCGAGCTTGCCGGCACCCGGCGGATCGAGGCGGCTCTCCCCGCACTCCTCCCGGCGTTGACGGATTCGGATCCGGCCCTTCGCGCCGCCGCTGTCGAGACGGTCGGGGTCCTTGGAAAGGACCGGGAAGCCGCGGAGCTTGTCCGGCTGATCCAGAAGACAACCGCCCCGCAGGAACGCGAGAACCTCGAGACGGCGCTCCTGGCGGTCAGCGGCCGGGGCGGGGCCGCCTGCGTGCCCCATCTTCTGCCGTTGACACGCCATGCGGACGGCGGCCTGCGTGTGACTGGACTGCATGCCCTGGCCGCGGTGGGCGGTCCCGAGGCGCTCGGCGCCGTCAAGGCCGCGGTCAATGATCCCGAGGAAACCGTGCAGGATGAAGCCGTCCGGACACTGTCCACATGGCCGAACAACTGGCCGGACGACGTCGCGGCTGCCGAACCCCTGCTGGCGCTGGTCAAGTCCGGCCGGAAAAAGTCGCATCAAATCCTCGGCTTCCGGGGTTACCTCGAGTGCGTCCAGGTCGACAAGCGCCTCACGGAGGACGCCAAGGCGCTCACGATCAGCGAGCTGCTGCCCCAGGTCCAGCTGCCCGAGGAGAAACAATCGGCCATCGCCGCACTGGGCCGGATTCCTTCCGCACATGCGCTCAAGGCGCTGACAGGATTGAGCGCCGACGCCAGCGTAGCCGAGGAAGCCTACTCGGCCATGGCGGGTTTGGCGGCGAAGGCGATTCCCGGCGTTTCGAAGGAGGAGCGGCAGAAGGCCCTCGAGACAGTCGTCCAAGGCGCCAAGAGCCAGGCGACGCGGAAGCGGGCCCAGGAGGGTCTCAAGGGGCTCAGGTAGGATTCGCCAGCGAGGCGCGCCTCAGACCAAGCCAAATCCGCGACCCCATGAAGCCTCTCTGCCTTTCCAGACCCTCTGTCCCGCGCCCCGCTGTCATGGAGTCCTCGCCAGCGGGGGGGAAGGGCTGGAACAAGAGGGGCCGATACTTGACCTGTTGACCGCAAATCCCACAAGGCGAGGACTCTGCGGGGGCCATGTTGTGAAGCGCGTTGACTGGAGCGTCGGCCTTGGGGTGCTGCTCGTGCTGGGGATGCTCTTCCCGGCACACGCCGGGGATGATCTCGAGCGTGGTTTCCGTCGCCCGCCGGCCGCGGCGCGACCGTGGGTCTATTGGTTCTGGCTCAACGGCAACATCACGCGCGAGGGAATCACCGCCGACCTCGAAGCCATGAAGCGGGTCGGCATCGGCGGCGTCCTGATCATGGAAGTCGATCAGGGCGCGCCGGTGGGGCCGGTGGGCTTCATGAGTCCCGACTGGCGCGCGATGTTCCGGCATGTGCTGGACGAGGCCGGACGGCTCGGTCTCGAGGTGAACCTCAACAACGATGCCGGCTGGAACGGCAGCGGCGGTCCCTGGGTGCGCCCCGAGGACTCGATGCAGAAGGTCGTCTGGACGGAGACCGAGGTCGAGGGCCCGCGCTCGTTCGCAGGGGTGTTGCCACAGCCCGAAACCGTGGCGGGATTCTATCGCGACATCACGGTCCTGGCGTTCCCGTCGCCGGGGACGAACCGAGTCGACCGGATCCGGGCCAAGGCGGGCTATGAGATCGCCGTGGTCGGAGCGTCTCCAACGCCACCGTTGCCGGCCGGGGCGGCCATCAACCGGGCGCATGTGGGGGAGTTGACGCCGTCGCTGGCCGCGGACGGCCGTTGGACGTGGGACGTTCCCCCCGGCAAGTGGACCCTCATGCGGATCGGTCACACCAGCACCGGCGTCGAAAACGCGCCGTCCCCGGCCAGCGGCCGCGGTCTCGAGTGCGACAAGCTCAGCAAGACCGGGATCGAAGCTCACTTCGCCGGCATGATGGGGCCTGTGATTGCCGATGCCGGCCGGGCCGCCGGCCGAACGCTCGTCGCCACCCACATCGACAGTTGGGAGAACGGAGCCCAGAACTGGACCGCGGCCATGCGCGCCGAGTTCCGTGCCCGGCGCGGCTATGACCTGCTGCCTTTCCTGCCGGCGCTTTCCGGGCGCGTGATCGACAGCCTCGACGTGACGGAGCGGTTTCTGTGGGATTACCGCCAGACGATCTCCGAGTTGCTGGCCGAGAACTATGCCGGGCATTTGCGCACGCTGGCCCGACGCCATGGCCTCAGGCTCTCGATCGAGGCCTACGGGGCGCCCTGCGACGATCTTCCGTACGCAGGACAGGCGGATGAACCCATGTGTGAGTTCTGGATGGGGGGCGGCGCCTTCGAGACCGTGAAGGGGATGGCCTCGGCGGCGCACACGTACGGCAAGGGAATCGTGGGGGCTGAGGCGTTCACCGCGGGCGACCACGAGAAGTGGCTCGATCACCCGGGCAGCATCAAGGCGCTCGGCGATCGCGCGTTCTGCGACGGGGTGAACCGGTTTGTCTTTCATCGGTACGCGATGCAGCCCTGGGCCGACCGCCGGCCGGGGATGACCATGGGCCCATGGGGCCTGCACTACGAGCGCACCCAGACCTGGTGGGAGCTGTCGGGTCCCTGGCACCAGTACCTTGCCCGATGCCAGTTCCTCCTCCGTCAGGGCTTGTTCGTCGCCGACATCGCCTACCTTCAGCCCGAAGCGGCGCCCCAGGATTTCCCGCCTCGCAATCCGGCCGGCTATGCGTATGACCACTGCCCGGCTGACGTCGTGTTGACCCGGATGACGGTAAAGGGCGGCCGGCTGACCTTGCCGGACGGAATGAGCTACCGGCTTCTGGTCCTGCCGGAGGCGGTCACCATGACTCCGGCGCTTCTCGAACGCCTCAAGACCCTGGTCGAGTCGGGGGCCACGATCCTCGGCCCGCGGCCTCTCCGGTCGCCGAGCCTGACCGACTTTCCGCAGTGCGATGAGCGGGTCGGCAATCTGGCGGATGCGCTGTGGGGCGGCACCGGCGAAGCCGCGACGCCGTTGCCAGGAGGTGGCTTTCAGCGGACGGTGGGCAGCGGGCGCGTGCTCTGGAACACCACTCCGGAGAAAGCGCTGGCTTTCCTGGGTGTCGGGCCGGACGTCACGTGTCGGCCGGCGCTGCGGTCCATCCACCGGCGGATCGACGATGTGGACCTCTATTTCGTGGCGAATCCAAAGACTCAACCGGTCGAGGCGCGATGCGTCTTTCGCGCGGCCGGCAAGCAACCCGAGTTGTGGTGGCCGGACACGGGCCGGATCGAGCCCGTTGCGGCATGGTCTTCCGAGGGCGGAACCACGGCGCTCCCGATCCCGTTGGGTCCCGCAGGATCGGTGTTCGTCGTGTTCCGGCCCGGTGGAAGAGCCGAAGATCCGGTCGTGGCCATCACACGGGACGGCGAGTCGCTTCTGCCGGACGCCGCGAAAGGACCGGCGAAGGTGTTGCAGACCGCCGTTTACGGTGTTCTTGACGATCCAAGCCGCACGCGTGATGTCCGGCCCGCGGTCGAGAGGCTGTTGAAGTCGGGGGAGGAGTCGTTGGCGGTTTCGAGTCTGGCCGCCGACGGCGATCCCGCTCAAGGCACGGTGAAGACGGTGATGATCGAGTATACCGTCGGGGATCACCCGGTCCGGGTCACCGGTCGCGACGGCGATACGGTTCAACTGCCCGAGTTCGCCCCTCGAGTCACCGTCGATCGGGCGGTGTACGGCGTCCTGAATGACCCCTCGAGAACCCGCGACGTTCGGTCGAAGGTTCAGCGGTTGATCGATGCGGGCCGGTACTGCTTCGGGGTGGCCGAGATGGCCGCGGGTGATGATCCCGCTTTCCTGGTGGTCAAGACCTTGGTCGTGGATTACACGCTCGAAGGTGCCCGGTTGACCGCGCGTGGCACGGATCCTGAGAGCCTGTGTCTGGCGCAGGCGCCGGTCGCTGCGCTCGCTCGAGTGGCCCGGCTCGAGCAGGATCGCCGCGGTGTCCGCTGGCTTGAAGCCTGGCAGGGCGGCCGCTATCAGGTCCGCACCGCCTCCGGCAAGACCTGGGAACAAGACCTGCCCGCCCCGCCGGCCGATCTGGAAGTGTCCGGGCCGTGGGAGGTCCGGTTTACCCCGGGATGGGGCGCGCCGGAGCACGTGCCCTTCGCGACCCTCGAGGATTGGTCGAAGCACGCCGACCCCGGCATACGCCATTTCAGCGGCATTGGGGAGTATCGCAGGACGTTCGATCTTCCGGCCGAGGTTCTCACGGCGGGGAATCGGGTGTGGCTCGATCTCGGCGCGGTCGCCGTCATGGCTCAAGTGCGGTTGAATGGCCGGGATCTTGGCACGTTGTGGCATGCGCCGTATCGGGTGGACATCACGGGCGCCGCCCGGCGTGGAGCCAATCGGCTCGAGGTTCGCGTGGCGAATCTCTGGTGTAACCGGTTGATCGGGGACGAGCAGTTGCCTGAGGACAGCGATCGGAACCCGGACGGCACTCTGAAGCGCTGGCCGGAGTGGCTGAATGAAGGCCGGCCGAGTCCGACCGGGCGGATCACGTTCACCACGTGGCGCCTGTGGCGGAAGGACGGATCGCTGCAACCTTCCGGTCTTCTGGGGCCTGTCACGATCCAGACCGCCAGACGGCATCGAGTCAATCCGCAGTCACTGTGACTCCAGAGCCGGTTTCTGAACGCCAGACCTTCAGACGGATAATCCTACGCCCACCTTTTCGCAAACCGCCACCGCAACCGACCGTCGTTGATCATCAAGCACTTAAGCCGCTGGCCTTCAGCAGGTTAACACCGGTTTTGGCACGGTTCTTGTCGGCTGCCTCTCCCGTGCACCAGTATTCGCCAGAAAACGCCAGAAAAGCGCACAACCAAACAATC
>JAKQDD010000250.1 GCA_029556615.1 Verrucomicrobiota bacterium
GACGCCAAGCGGCCCGATCTTGCCGAGCAGGTCATCCAGGGCCAGACCACCATGGCCGCCGCCATCCGCGAAGCCCGCCGTGCCGAACACGCCCGACAACTCGAAGCCGCCTGCGCCCAGGTCACCGCCGCCAAGCGCCAGAACCTCGCCGCCGTCTGCGACCTCCGCCAGTGTTCCTGCGCCGACCTGTTCGCCTCGGGCGTCTGTGAAAGAAAGTCGAAGAAACCCCTTGACAGAGATGGCTGCCAGAAAGGTCGCACATGAATGCACGGAGGCAGGCCGGACGTTTGCAGAGCCTTTCAGGGCCTTTCAGACCTTTGCACCCAATCCCACTCCACCGCGTTTTGTTAATCTGGTCCTATGTTTATGAATGTAACTGTCACCGGGCGCTCAGCCAAAGACCAAGCCCGGGAACTCCTGCAGGAACAGTCCAAGGGCCGGCCCGTCTGGGTCCGCGCTCCCATTGACGGCCACGAGCGTTTCACCGGCCTGACCCGCGCCAAGCTCTACGAACTGGCCGGCAAGGGCGCAATCCGCTCGGTGTCCCTGCGCGAGCCGGGCCGGACCCGAGGCTGCCGCCTGTTCCACCTCCAGAGCATCCTCGACTACATCGAGCGGGCCGAAGCCGCATCGGCTGAGCCGGACCATTGACCCGCACCGACCACCCTCCTCATCCCATGGCCACTCTCGCCCAACCTGAAACAGAAACGGTCGCCCGCGACCCCGTCCCGGCACCGACGTCGCCCCTGGCCGGGTGCCGAGTCTCGATGTTCGAGAACGCCTTCGGCAAGGAGCCCAAGGATGTGGCGCTCGCCAAGGTCCTCGAGGCCATCCGCAACGGGCGCTGGCGAGAACAGGTCGAGGCCTTGCGCGCACTCCTGCCGGCCAACGTCGATGCCTACGTTAACCGCAAACGCCTCCTGCCCGGCTTCTGCATATCCGGGACCGGAGCGGACCGCCACCAACCCCGGACCCACTCGGGCCTGCTCCAGGTCGATCTGGATCACCTCAACGGCGACCTGCCCGCCGTCCGCGAGCACGCCAAAGCCGATCCCCACGTCGCTTTCGGCTTCGTCTCCCCCTCCGGCGTCGGGCTCAAGCTCGGCGTCCGCATCGACCCGGACCGTCACGCCGAGAGCTTCGCCGCAGCCCAAGCCTACTTCCTCGAGCGGTACAGAGTGCGCATCGACCCCCAGGTGAAGGACCGGCTCCGGCTCTGCTTCGTCAGCTATGACCCGGAACTGTGGGTTTCCCCGAATGCCCAGCCGCTGCCCCTGGACCCGAAGGCCTCGCCCGTCAATCCCAGCCCGACGCCAGCCCCGGAACCGGACGTTGAAGGCCCGCCCCCGGAGCCCCTTATGCTCCCTTCGGCCCTGGTCTCCTTCTGCGAATCGGCGCGGGAAATCTTCACCCGCATTGCCCCCAGCCGCACCCTCTTCCAGCGCGGCGGCGCCCTGGTCGAGTTGGTGGATCGCGACGGGATCAGCACCCTGGAAGTCCTGCGGCCGGAAGGCTTCCGCAGCCGGGTCGAGAAGTTCGGAATGCTGGTCGCCTGGCGAACCGGCCAGGGCGGGGCGCCGGAACTCAAACCGACCCGGATGCCCCGGGACGATGCCCTCGCCCTCATGGCCACGACTGAAGCCCGCGAACTCCTGCCCCCCATCGCCAGCGTGCTGCGGTGCCCCGTGCTCATCGAATCCGAGCCCGGTCGGGTCCAGGTGCTCGGCAAAGGCTACCACGCCGAACTGGGCGGACTCCTGATCGTCGAAGGCGAGCCACCGCCCCAACTGCCGCTCGACCACGCCGCCAACTACCTCCGCTGGCTGCTCGAAGAGTTCCACTTCCAGTCGGAGGGAGACCGCAGCCGCGCCTTGGCCGCCCTGGTCACCCCCGCCCTGCGGATGGGCGGACACCTCGCGGGCAACGTCCCCATCGACTGCGCCGAAGCCACCGAAAGCCAGAGCGGCAAGGGCTATCGCCATTCCCTGGTCTGCGCCCTCTATGGCGAGATTGCCTACCTGGTCACCGCCCGTCAGGGTGGCGTCGGCAGCGTCGATGAGTCCTTCGCCTCCGCGCTCATGGCGGGACGGCCGTTCATCTGCCTGGACAACTTCCGCGGGCGGCTCGATTCCCAGCACCTGGAGGCGTTCCTGACCTGCCCCGGCCTGTTCCCCGCCCGCATCCCCCACCGCGGCGAGGTGCTCCTTGACCCCAGGCGCTTCCTCCTCCAGATCACCAGCAACGGGCTCGAAGCGACCCGCGACCTGGTCAACCGCGCCAGCATCTGCCGCATCTTCAAACGGCCGGGCTTCGCCTACCGCGACACGTTGGGCGAAGTCCTCCGGCTCCAATCCACCTTCCTGGGTGCGGTGTTCTCGATCATCACGGCTTGGATCGCCGCCGGCAAGCCCCGAACCCAGGAAACCCGTCACGACTTCCGCGAGTGGTGTCAGACGCTGGACTGGATCGTGCAGAACCTCTTGGGCGCCGCCCCGCTCATGGACGGTCATCCCGCCGCCCAGGAACGGGCCAACAACCCGGCTCTGTCCTGGTTGCGGTCCGTTGCCCTGACGGTTGAGGCCGAAGGCCAGCTCGGAGAGAGCCTGATCGCCTCCACCCTAGTCGAGCTGTGCGACATCCACGGCCTGGACATCCCCGGGCTGAAGGACCCTGCGGACGAGGACCGGGCTCGCAAACAGGTCGGCATGCTCATGCGCCGGCTCTTCCAGACCGCCGACACGGTCGAATTGGACGGCTTCAAGGTCAGCCGGGGCCATTCCAGTGTCGATCGGACGGCCGGCGGAGCCATCGAAGTCAAGACCTACACCTTCCACCGACCATGATTCCGCACCTACTGCACCCACTGCACCTACCCCTACAACTTTTCTACAAATCGCCATCATCAATTTGTAGAGATTATAGGGAGTGGGTGCAGTGGGTGCAGTGGGTGCGGAAACACCTGGAATGACGGCAACCACCCTCAACCGCGCCCGGGCCTACCTGGCCAACCTCCCGCCGGCCATCTCCGGTCAGGGCGGCCACAACGCCACCTTCCGGGCGGCGTGCTGGACGGTCCGGTTCGGATTGAGCGATGGCGATGCCCTGGCCCTGCTCCGGGAGTTCAACCAGCGCTGCCAGCCTCCCTGGACCGAGAAAGACCTCGCTCACAAGCTCCGTGACGCCCGCAAGGTCGTCCGTCCGACCCTTCCGCGACCGGCCAGCGCGACACCTGCCGTCCGGGAAACCTGGAGCCTTGAACCCTATCGCAGTCGGTGCAAGACGCTTGGCCCCTCGACTGCCGCCGCATCGACCAGCCTTTCGTCAGCAACGCCCGATACCCGACCCGTGGCGTGTGCCCCGGAGCCGGGACCGGCCACAAACCTCCACCAGCCAAACCTCCTATGACCCACACCTACCGTCACGTGTTCGCCAACGGCACCAAAGCCACTGCCATCATCACCCTCAACCCGTTCAGGTTCGAGGTCGAATGGGATGGCCCAACCTCGCGCAAGCTCTTCCCGGAGTACTGCCGCTGGCGGCAGACGATCTTCGAGGATGTCGCCCTGAAGACCGGCAAACGGATCGCCATCATCGACTTGGCCTGAGCTGCCGGCGGGTCGTACCGTCACCAGACTGCCCCGAGCCGCCGTGCTCGTTCGTGTCGTCTGGTTACAGACAACAACCCCAAACCCAGAAACCAAAGCCCATGAAAACACAAACACTCGGAGCCCTGCGTCCTGATTCGGATGTCAACGACCACCAACACCCTCGCGTCGAGATCGACCTGGACCGACTGGTCCTGATCGTCCGCGGAGCCTATCCCTACGAGGTGGACCTCGAGCGGTGCAATGATCCCGCCCAACTCCTGGACTACATCCTCCAGGTGTCCGACAAACCCTGGTGCGATCGGGCCCTGGCCGGCGAACTCCTGGCCGCCGTCGAAACCGCCTGCCGCTTGCGATTCGACGACACCGCCCAGGGGGTCTTTTGCCCGTTCGGCAAGCCACGACGGGTCAACTGGGCCACTGGCCGGCTTCGAGCCGAGTAGTCACTCTTCTGCACAACTAGTTCCGTCCCGCGAGGAGGTGTTTGTAGGCCGCTTCAAGTCGACCGGGCGGGCAGCAACGTCGCCGCAGAACGGGCACCAGGCCGAGAGGCAGGGAGAGCGCTGCCGGCGACCGGCAGCAGGATGTCCACGCCTGCGGCGGCCTGATGACGCCCGAGGCCGGCCGGAGAACGCAGAGGATGGCACGACGAGGCCCATCCCGGCGGCGCTGATGTTTCGGCCTGGGCAGAGGCGAACCTCCAGCCCCTCTGTCGGTGAGACCCGACGCCCGCGGCAGGGCGCGCATATCGCCGGGGGTTCGAATTGCCAGGGAATAACGATAACGCAGCGGGCGAGATAAGTAGTTGGCATTATTGATGCATGAACATATAATGTGTAACACGTTGCAGGGCAATGAACAACATTAGGAGTCTCCTTTTACACAGCAAGCCAGCAGGTGTGGCGCCAGCCCTGACAACGCACGCAAACGAACCAAAATCAAAGAAACGCGCGGCGTGTCACAAGAATCTTCCGATTCCCGAGCAAACTCGCAGGTTTGACCCCGACCCAGTTGACCGTTTTGACATCCCGTGTTCGTGCCCGTTGACGCGGTTGGTGCGAAATGCGCTCTCTCCAGCCGAAGCGACGCGGTGCCACCGCCCCCGACTCCAAACCCCACCACCGATTCGCCTATGACCTCACCCTCCACCATCGCCGCTTCCCAACTCGCCCGGTTGTCCGGCCTGTCCGAACGGCATCTTCGTCGATTGGCCCATGACGGTTGGTTCCCGCCGCCGGTCCGCAACCAGTACCCGCTGCTCGAAGCGATCCGGGGCTTGCTTCGCTGCTACCGCGAGCAACACGACCATCCCACCGTCCGGGACCTCTACTCGAGCTTTGAGGCCTGCGCGGCGGGCACGGGCATCCCGGTCGGG
>JAKQDD010000251.1 GCA_029556615.1 Verrucomicrobiota bacterium
CCCGACCGCCTGCAGGTCCTGCTCGGCTATGGGGTCCTGGCCGGGCTTATCTGTAGCGTGCTCCTCGCCGCCCTCAACGGCTACTTCCTCGTCAGGGATACCCACGACCCAGCCCGGCAGATCGAGAACCTGCCGTTCCGGCCGTCTGGGCCACAGATCCTGCCTGAGATCGCGCCCCCGCTCCCCACCACCGGAACCCTCCCCAGCGACGAGTTCCTCATCACCGACCGGGCTCTCGGGTGGACCGCCGCCCTGACTGTGGTGGCGTTCCTCCTCCTGATCGCCCGGGGGGTGCGGCTGCGGGAGACGGGCCGCCTCCCGGCCGAGGACTAACCCCGCTCGCGGCCCCGTTCGGGAACATTCCCGGAACATTTTTCCCCGATTCCCGATACCGTTCTTTTCGCGGGAGATCCGATCCCCCGATCCCGGATCTCGCCGGAGCGGCCACCGTTCGACAACTTCACCGGCAATTTTTCGTCCGATGCCCCAGAAGCAATTCTTCCATAGGCAATCTATTTCACCTGCCGGGGAAACCATCTCAGGGAGGAGATGCCCTCCATGGCACGGACCAAAAAAGACCTTGACGACTTTGCTCCCCCCGACCGCGAGTACTACCCGGTGGACGCTCCGGGCCCGACGACCGCCCCCCCGTCTGCCGACGACCTCGCCCGGCAGCAGCGGCGGGCCGAGCAGAAGAAGAAAGCCAAAGAGATCCTCCAGACCGGCGGCCGGTACGCGGCCATAGCCGGGGGGGCCCTGGTGAAGGGGGCTGAAGCGGCATCCTCCGGGATCTCCCGCTACGCGGCCTGGGTCGAGCGGAAGAACGCGGAAGCCCTCGACCGGCAGGAACAGGAGCAGAAACTGGCTCTGGAACGGCGCAAGCGCGAGGTCGAGCGGCGGAAGGCCGCGATGGAGATCCAGCGGGAGCAGCAGGAACTTGCCCGGGAAGAGCGCCGGTTCCAGCTCGAGATGGCGAGGGAGGAGGCCAAGTTCCGGCGCGAGTTCGGGGACCGGCTCCCGCAGCAGGGGCCCCCCCAGACCCAAGGACCCTCGTTCGGGTTCAGTGGTCCGCAGCAGGAGCCCTCCCGGCCCCAGGGCCCCCAGTTCGGCTACGGTCTCCCGCAGCCGGCCCCCTTCCTGAACTATGGCCCCGCGTTCGGCACCCCGGCCCCGGGGTTCCGGTCTCCCGCCGAGATCTTCGGCGGCCCCCGCGTCGGCTACGAAAGCGGAGGCAATCCCCGGCGGTCTGCCCCCGGTGCGCCGGGGCGGAAGAAGTCCGCGCCGAAGAAGCGGTCCCCGCGCTAACTCCCCCTCCCTCTTCTTCCCGGCCCCCGTCCAACCCTATTAGTTTTTTCTCGCACCCCCGCCGTTCACCCGAACACTAGGGGGTGTCCGGGTTAACATCAGTTCATATACTCCACCCCCTCTGATGTTAACTTCTGATTGCACAGAAATGGGGGGGATAACCGTGAATCCCCTCCAGATGTGTTAATGCCTGACTGTTAACCGGGGGGGTGTCCGGGGGTGAACATCGCTACAGGGGGGTCGTCCGATCCCCCCGCGGGAACCCCCCTGCCGGGCCCGGAGCATCGCGGGGCATCGAGGGATTTACCGGAGCAGAAGGGGGGTCTAAGGGTACTGGATCGATCCAAGGGTACTGGAAACCGGCAGGGGCATTGAGCGTTTATCCCGGCCGGCATTACCAACAATCCTTCGGGCCCCCGATCTGTTCACCGGATTTGGGGGGGAGTGATAGCCCTCCGGTATCGTGTTCATCTGCCGGATCCGGGCCCTCTCCCCGTTCACCCGGCCCCCGGGCACGTTCGCGGACTTCACGAAAACCCCCCCTCCCTCGCCCGGGCAACTGATAGGTAATCTTTATGACGGACCTATCGCCAATGATTGAGTATACCCTTCATCCGGGCGGATCCGGCTGATCCTGGGGGTTCGCTTGTGTGGGGGGAGGTCGTAAAATGTGTCCCAAAAATGAGGTGAACGCGCCCGACGGAGATCGTCCGGTGCTCCAAACAGTCCGCCGAGCGTTCGGGAAAAAGGTTCCGCCGACCGTGGAGGAGGAGCTCCGCAACCTCCACGGCCTGTCGAAGCCCGAGCAGAAGACGGTGCGGGCGCTGGCGGCGAAAGCCGCGGCGCTCGAAGGGGCAGGGATGCACTCATCGGCCCGCCGGCTGGAGTCCCAGGCTCTCCAGACCGTGCGGCGCTATCGGCGTGCCGCTCAGACCGGCCCGAACCCGGTCACCGGGGCCTAGCGCCCCCCTCGGTAAAATGTGCTGTAGAATGTGGTAAAATGCGGCGTAAAATGGGACTGTTCCCTCCGGGGCCGGGGAGGCTTTGCCTCCCCCCTCCCGCAGGCACGCTTCGTCCCACGATCCCCGCACCCCCTTCTTGATTCAGGGGACGTGGCGTTTTGGCAGAGCGACAAGCGACATTCGATGATCTTGCGGCGGTTCAGTACGTCCGGTCGCTGAACGCGACCCAGATCAACATCATCCGGCTCCTCGAGCAGGGCCAGTACCAGGCTCAGGTAGCCCGCCGGCTCAACAAGTCCCGGAGTTACGTCTGCCAGGTCGTCGGGAAACTTGAATCCTACGGGCTCATCGTCGCCCGCCGGATCGCCTTCACGCATAAGGGCAAGACCCACACCATCGCCACCACCGACCCGCTCCAGAACCGGGCGACCGGGTATATCGTCACCCCCAAACTCCAGAACCTGCTCGCGCAGAACCCGAACAAAGACGGGTCGTATACTCTCTGCATCCCGCACCACATCAAGATCAAGATCCCGATCCTCGACCAGAACCGGCCCCTGGTCACCGCCGGGTGGCGGCACAGCCGGGCCCGGTCGATCCTCGTCCGGTCCTGGCGTCCGCGGGGCCCGGAACGACACCTCTTCCATATCGAGACGGTCGGGGGCCGGATCGGAGTCGAGTACCATGGATCCTCGCTTGTCGCCTACCGGGTGGAACGCACCCACCTGCTGGCCGCCGATGTCTGGGAGGCCACAACGATTGCGGCCGCCCAGATCCAGGACGGGGTTGCCCGGTTCGTAGAAGAACAGGGGTGGTTCGGGGTGCGGCTCACCCTCGGCACCCCGACGATCATCGACAAGCCTCATTTTGCGTTCGCCTCCAAAGCGGCCCGGAAAGTGCTGGACGCCGGGCACCAGCTCACGACGCCCGGGATCTACTGTGACAACTCGCTCGCCCACCACGGCCGGCCGGACGCCGGGGAGATCGAGACCACGGACCCGATCCTCGCGGACCAGATCGACCGGGGGCTGCGGAACGCCCTGAACATCGAGCCGATCGTGGAGCGGTCGGTCGCCCGGGGGATGGTCGAGCAGAGCAAGGCGATTCTGGACGGGTTCTGCCAGCAGCTCGACCCGATCCAGCAGACGCTCGGGTCGATCTACGAGACCGCGAACACCGTCCTCGCCCACGTGCAGGGGGGAACGACGCTAGAGTATCAGTTCACGCAGATCGTGACGCTCCTCACCCATACACTCAACGAGATGAAAGAGCTCCGCGCCCGGGTCGCCGACCTGGAGGAGGAGCGCCAGTCCGCTCAAACACCAAGAGGGAAGAAAAATGTCGCCAGAACAATGCAATCCCCGGACCCGGGGGCGGTTATCCCCCCGTCCGGGCGTGCCGATCACCGAACTCCCGCCGGACGTCAGCCACAAGGTCTGCCTGAAGTGCGGGCTGATCTACCAGAAACACCGGGTCCTGAAGTACCGCTAC
>JAKQDD010000001.1 GCA_029556615.1 Verrucomicrobiota bacterium
GGGGAGTGCCGCAAACAAGGTGACAGACTCATTGTCCCCACACGTGTTTTACAAGTCGAGGACTCTAGAGAGCCCGCCCGCGCCGAGGTCGGCACCAGGACTCTCCGCAGGGCAACCCCTTCCACCCCGCCGCGGTCACCGCCCGCGGCTACAAACCCGGCACGCCATGCCTTCCTGCTGTAGCCGCCCGCGCCGAGGACGGCGACGCACACCGGAACACGTATTCCCCCGATCCCACCTCGAATACCGCCGCGTCCTTCTCCTGCCCGAGGTAACGCACACCCTGCGACCTCGCCGCCGGCCGGCCGCCCTCCGTCACGTCGTCGGCACCCGCGGCGGGCACGTGGACCGTGGCGGTGCAGTTACCCGGCACCAAGACCCGCATCTCGAGGGATCCGTCCTTCAAGCTCCACCCGCTCGTGATCCGCCCGCGCAGCGACGCATAGGTCGCCCGAACCCACTCGAGCCCGCCCCCATCCGCAAGAATCACCGGCCGAAACCGGATCCGCTGGAACCCGGGGCCATCCGTGTCCATCCCCGCCGCCTGCGTAAACAGCCACTCGCTAACGCAGCCCAGCCAGTAGTGGTTGAACGAATTCATCCCCGGATCCTGAAAGCCCTTGTCCGGCCGCCATCCGTCCCAGCGCTCCCACATCGTCGTTGATCCCCACAGCACCTGCTGCAGCCACGACGGATAGGTCTTGTTCAGCACCAGCTTGTACGCCAACTCCGGGTAGCCGGCCTTCTGCAGCGCCTCGAGCACGAACGGCGTCCCCAGAAAACCAGTGGCCAGGTGGTCGTTCTGCTGCTGGATCGCCGCCCGAAACTGCCGTGCGGCCGCCGCACGCCGGTCCTCGGGAACCAGGTCCAGTCCGAAAGCCAGCGCATACAACGACTGCCCTGTCTGCCCCTTGCCGTCAAGGATCCGTCCGTCGTCCTTCACGAAACGGCGCGCAAACGTGTCAGCAATACGGCCCGCCAACTCCCGGTACCGGGCGGCATCGTCCCCCTTGCCCAACGCCACCGCCGTTCGCTCCATCAGGCGAGTCGTGTGATAGTAGTACGCCGTGCCGATCGCATCGGAATGCTGGGGCCCCTCGAGCCGCAGCCAGTCGCCATACGCGCCCGTGCCGCGCACATGCTCCTGGCTGGTCTTGGCCAGATACTCGCTGTGCCGGGTCAGCGCCGCGTAATGGCGCTGCATCGGACCGGTGTCGCCGTACATCTGGTACATCTGCCAGTTGCAGACCGGCCCGGCGTCGGACCAGCCGGTGTTCCCATGGCTGACAATGCTGATGTGCGGCGCCACATCGCCGAAACCACCGTCCGCCCGCTGCGAATCCTCGCAGAGATCGATCAGCCACTTGGTGTAAAACCCCGGGGCGTCCATGTTCAGACAGGCGGTCTTCATGAACACCTGGGCGTCCCCAGTCCAGCCGGCCCGCTCGTCCCGCTGCGGACAGTCCGTGGGCACGTCCAGAAAGTTGCCCTTCTGTCCCCAAAGCGAGTTCAAGGTGAGCTTGTTGACCAGCGGCTCCGAACACTCGAACCAGCCCGCACGCGGCAGGTCCGAATGCACCACCACGCCGACCACATCCTTCAGGTCCGGCCGATAGTCCAGGCCGGTGACCTCGACATACTGGAACCCGTGGAACGTGAAGTACGGTTCGTACCCACGCTGCCCACCGCCCGCCAGCAGGAATGTGTCCGTCGCCTTCGCCGCCCGCAAATTAACAGTGTAGATCGTCCCGTCCGGGTTCAGCATCTCCGCGTGCCGCACCACCACCTTCTGGCCCGCCTCGCCCCGCGCGCGAAGGCGCGCCCAACCCACAAGGTTCTGGCCGAGGTCGAACACATACACCCCGGGCTTCGGCTCCGTAAGCTTGCAGGCCGGGACCTCCTCGATCCGGCGGATCGGCGCCCCGGGATGCGCTTCGAGATTCACCCGGACGCCCGCATCGACCACCGCGGGACGCCAGCCCCGCTCGTCAAAGTCGGGCGTGTCCCAGCCCGGCATTTCCATTCGAGCATCATACAAGCAGCCCATCAGCATGTCGTTCTCCCGGATGGGGCCAAAGGCGGCCTTCCACTGCCCGTCCGTGCCCACCACTTCAGTCGTGCCGTCCTGGTACTCGATGTGCAGTTGCGCCAGAAACCGCGTCCGATCGCCGTAGTACTGACGCTTGCCCGTGAACGCCAGATACCCCGCATACCACCCGTCCCCGAGGATGGCCCCCAGCGCGTTCGGCCCCTTCCGCAACTGACGGCTCACGTCGTAGCCAAAGTAGTGCACCCGCTTGCGATAGTCGGTCCAACCCGGCGACAACACATCCTGTTCCACCGGCCGCCCGTTGAGCCGCAACTCGTACACCCCAAGCGCCGAAGCGTACACGGTGGCGTGCTGCACCGGCTTCGAGACGGTGAACGTCCGGCGGAAAAAGGGCGCCGGCAACATTCGATACGTGCTCGCCCGAACCTCGCCCCACGGCGCGTCGCCATACTTCGCCACTACCGCGGCAGGTTTCCATTCGCCAGTCCTCTCGTCCGGGCTGCTCCAACGCCCGCCCGCCTCGCGCGTCGTCTGCCATGTGGCGTCCACGGGAATCACCATCGGTTCCCCGGCGTCAAAGAGCACCACCAAACGCCCCACCACACCCGCCGGCGAAGGGTGCTCACCCGCATTCGCCACCTCGAGACCGACCCCATTCGCGCCTGCCTGCAGCCGACTCGTCACGTCGACCGTCGACACCACCTGCCAACTGCTCCCCTGGCCCGCCACCTCCCCGTTCACGTACAACTGAAAGCCGTCGTCCGCCGTCAGCCGGATCCGCGCTTGCACCACCTTCCGGTCCGACGGCATCTCGACGACCTTGCGGAAATACACCTTCCCCACCGGTTGGCTGCCCGCCACCGCCCCGTGCGCCCAAACCCAACTGCTGCCCTTCAACTCGAGCAAAGGCTCCATCCGCGCCGCGATCCCGTCCCCGTCCTCTTCGCCCGGGTCCAGACCAATCCAGCGCGCACGCCAGTCGGCCGGCTTCAGCAAACCCATTGTCCACCGACCCGGCTGGCTCCAGGCCGAAACACGGCCTTCCCCATCCCAAAGCCGCACCTTCCACCAGGCCGCCTGCGCCGACTCGAGCGGCTTTCCCCCATAAACCACGTTCACCGACTGGTCGGACCGCACCTTCCCGCTGTCCCAAAGATCCCCCGCCCCGCCATCGAGCACGTCCCACCGGCTCGCCACCAGGATCTGGTACGCGCTCTGCCGCACGCCGCGGTCCTTCGCCGCGGTCTCGACCACCCAGCTCAGCCGCGGCCGCACCGTCTCAACGGCCGCTGGATCGGTCCCGTACTCGCATCGCAACACCCCGGCGCCAAAACCCGCCGCCAAGACGCTCCCCAAAAGCGATGTCAGGGCCGCACCCCCAAAACCCACACGCGCCCACCCGCCGCCAACGTTGTGCATTGCTTTCATAGATTGCTCGCTAGAGTCCTCGACTTGTGGAACGTGTGGTCAACAGGTCAA
Organism: Verrucomicrobiota bacterium; assembly: GCA_029556615.1. Lineage (GTDB taxonomy): Bacteria > Verrucomicrobiota > Verrucomicrobiia > Limisphaerales > J093 > JAKQDD01. The sequence continues at coordinate 3,530 of JAKQDD010000001.1, forward strand.
GTTTGGTCCCTGCCGTTCCCAACCCGCCCCCCTGCCTTCGAGGACTCTATGTTAGCAAGGCGCGGGAGAGAGGGTTCGAAGAGGCAGGAAGGCTTCATGGGATCGCGGACTTCGTCAGGTCTGAGGCGCGCCTTGCTAGGGTTTGATCACGAGAATGTTGTAACAGGCGCCGTCCATCGGTTGCTCGCTGCTGATGAACCCAATCGCCCATCGGTTGTGCACCGCCGTGCCAAACGCCTTGTTCGTTCCCGTGTAAAACACGCTGAATGCCGTCGTGTGCTTCAAACGGTCCACCCCCGCTGTGCCCCCCGGGTTCTCGTTCGGCGTCACCATCAGCATCGCGTTCGGATCGCCATTGCACAGCGGGTGATTCAGGATCGTGCAGCTCGTAAACCGGTTGCTCGAAGTCAGCCGATGCAAAAAAGCCGGCGCCTCATGCCGCGTGCCCGCCCCCGCTACCCGCAACAACCCGCGCTGCAAATCCAGCGCCGGCACCGCATCCCCGCTCGCCGCCACCGCCACTCCCCCCGTCGCACTCAGCCGCACCCTCGCCGCCACGTCCGCATTCGTCGGATTCAGCGCCGTCACAAACTCGAATCCCCCAAGGGCGCGCACGCGAAACTGATTGGTCTGGGTCGATGCAAACTCGGCGCCGTGCGCGTCCGCCCACACGAAGGACCCGCTGTGGCCCGCCGCAGCCCGATACCCCCCGGCCAGACCCAGCGGAGCGCTGACCGTGTTGCTGGCGCCCCCCACAATCACCGCGTAGTCCGCCCCAACCCCCACCCGCTGCGCCCGCCCTCCCCCAATGAACGCGCCCGCCACGTTCGTCGCCACGTTGTTCGACGCCCCCGCCACCACCGACGGCGCGGTCGCGTTCGGCTCGAGACGCAGCGCGCGGTCCCGGTTCACCTGCAACTCGAGCGCCTTGTTGTCCGTTGTCCCCATGAAATGCGTCCCCGGTATCGTCCCGGCATTGCCTCCCGCCTGCCAAAACGTGCTCGAGTAGCTCGCCGTCGCCAGCTTCGCCGGCGTGATCAACCCGTTGGGAATCGCCGCGAGCGTGACCGAGTTGCTGGCCAGCTTCTCCGCCGTCACCGCGCCGTCCGCTAAATGGTCCGTCTGCACCCCGCCCGGGACCAGCGCGAAGTGGAAGTTCGACAGGACCAGCCCGCTCCCCGCCGCGTACGTCGTGTCGTTGTCAGTCCCGTCCGCAAACGGCTCCGGCACCCCCGTGACGCCCGACCACGACACCGAGTCCGCCACCGCCGCCCAACTGCCGGTCACCGCGTGCAACGCATAGGGAGCCGGCTGAACCGGCTGCCGCGGTGCCAATAGCGTGAAATCCGCCGTGCTCCCGTTCGTCCGAACCCCGATCGACAACCAACGGGCTTGCCCGTCAAACGCCCCCGGCCCGAAATCCACCACCGTCAGGAACAGCCCCTCCGCCACCGCCACCGCCGTGTTCGTCAACGGTTGACCGATGACATGCCCCGCCGTCTCCGCGTCATACAGCGCGAACCGCAAATCGTACATCCCGGTCGCCGGCTGCCCCGCATCGTCCAGCCGGCCCTGGTACGTGAACGCCGTCCCCAACGCCGCTCCCCTTGCCCACGGCAGCACAGCCGCCACCGCCAGCAACCAGCCCAGCCTCAGAACCCACACCGGCTCACCCAAACCCAGCCTCACCTTCATCCACTCATTCTAATGCTCATCCCCGCCCCCGCGCAATCCCTGGGTCGCCACCCAAATCCGCGCGTAAGCGTCCCTTGCGACTCAACCTCCTGGGCTTGACCAGGCACCGTGAGCCGCCCAGTCCGGGGGTTTCGCGGATTGGGCTCGCATCAGGTCCGGTGCCGCTCCCTCCAAAATCGGAAGTAGTTTTTGCACAGACCCTCACTCCATCGGATTCAGAACCGAGACGCCGGTCAGCAGGAAATGAGCCGTGTTGCCGGAGAGGACCGTGTGATCGAAGTGCAGGGCCGTCGCGGCAATCAGGGAGTCCTCGCAGGTGACGGTCCGGTTTCTTGACTTCAGATCGGAGAGCAGCCTCTTCCAGCGCACCAGGACGCCTTCGTCCAGCGGCAGGGTCGCCCCGGCGAATTGCGCGCGCACACGCGCCAACCAGGGACGGAGTTCCTCTTGAAATGCCTCCTCCGTCAGGCCTATGCCGTGCTCGATCTCCGCCCACGTGACCACCGAGACGAAGATCCCCGCCTCGTTCGCCTCGACGAACTTCTCCAGCTTGCGGAAACGTCCCTTGCGGCAGAGTAACGACAGCAGATCGGTGTCGATCAGGTAGCTCACTTGAACGGTAACGCGTGCCGAGGGACGTCCGGAAAACCGCGCGGGCACCCCCGCATCGCCTTGAGCAGTCCCACGGCGCCCTCGCGACGAGCCGGACGCGGCGTCAGCAATAAACTGTGCTTGCCGTCCTGAAGCGGGCGCACTTCCACCACGCCGCCACGGCTCAATCCGGCAGCCTCGCGCCACGCCTTGGGAAACGTGGACTGCCCGACACGCGAAATGGTCATCACGTCCAGCTCTTTCATGGCTTAAGGATTCCTTAAATGCAGCGTTTCGTCAAGCCGCCCCGGTAAGACCGCCAAGCCGGTCCGTATTCCTGCGCCTGCCGGAACTTTCCTTCCTTGAGCTTTGCGCGTCCGCACGCAACCCTTGCGCCGATATGAACCCTTCCCGACGCCAGTTCCTCCGAACCGCCGGTTGTGCCGCGGGCGCGCTCTGCCTGCCCCTGGGCCCCGCACAAGCCCTGGCTGCGGACGCCACCAATCCCCCGCTGCACGCCTCAACGCTGCCCGTCGGCAACGCACCCGTCCCCGTCGACATCCCCCACTTCCCCAGCCGTCTCCACGCCCTGGTCTGGCGCAATTGGGATCTCGTGCCAATCCGCCGCGTCGCCCGCGTCGTCGGCGCCCCCGACAGCGAGCTCCGCCGCATGGGCCGCGCCATGGGCCTCAAGGGCCCCCGCCGAATCCCACCTCACGTTCAAGCCCGGTCGACCATCACCGTCATCCGCCGCAACTGGCACCTGCTCCCCTATGACCAACTGCTGCAATTGCTCGAATGGTCCCCCGAACAGCTGGCCTACGCGCTACGCGAGGACGATTTCCTCTACATCAAACTCGGCAATCACAAACCGCAATGCGCCCCCGTGCGCTACGCCCCGGTCAATGACCGCACTCGAGCCCGCGAACGCGAGATCGCCCGCATCACCCGCGAATCCACCACCGCCAAGCCGGCCGCCCCGCAAGACCCCCTCTTCGGCTTCGTCGAACGCCTCTCCGCCACGCTCCCTCCGGCGGCCGCCCGCCACCTGTCCCCTCGCCTGAAGCCCCGCTTCTGCTTCTCCTACTTCGCGCTCTACGGCGATTCCCTCCTGCCCGGGGCGGCCGATCCCTACCCGGACGGTCTGCTGGCCCGTCTCGCCGACAGCGGCGTCGACGGCGTCTGGCTCCAGGCCGTGCTCTACCGCCTCGCCCCGTTCCCGTGGGACCCCGCGCTCAGCGACCGTTACCAGGAACGGCTCCGCGAGCTTGGCCGTCTGGTCGCCCGCGCGCGCCGTCACGGGATCGGGATCTGGCTCTATCTCAACGAGCCTCGCGCCATGCCCCTGGCTTTCCATGCCGCCCACCCCGGACTCAAAGGCGTCACCGAAGGCGATCACGCAACGCTCTGCACCAGCATCCCCGCCGTCCGCGATTACCTCCGCAACGCCATCGCCGGCATCTGCCAGGCCGTGCCCGACCTCGCCGGCTTCTTCACCATCACCGCCTCGGAAAACCTCACCCACTGCTGGTCCCACCACGCCGGCAACCACTGCCCCCGCTGCAGCCAAAGGCCCGCCGCCGACGTCATCGCGGAAGCCAACGCCTGCGTCCATGCCGGCATCACCGCCGCCCAAAGCCGGGCACGCCTCATCGCCTGGGACTGGGGTTGGCCCGACGACGCCGCACCCGACGTCATCCGCCAGCTCCCCCATGGTGTGGCGTTCATGAGCGTCAGCGAATGGAGCCTGCCCCTCGACCGCGGCGGCGTCGCCACCAGCGTCGGCGAGTACTCGATCTCCGCCATCGGCCCCGGACCGCGCGCCCGCAAGCACTGGGCCCTCGCCCGCCATCGCGGCCTCGAAACGCTCGCCAAAATCCAGGCCGGCAATACGTGGGAGCTCTCCGCTGTCCCCTACATCCCCGCCGTCGAGAACGTCGCCCGGCACACCGCCAACCTGCTCGGCGAACGGATCAATGGCCTGATGCTCGGCTGGACCCTCGGCGGTTATCCCTCGCCCAATCTCGAGGTCGTCGCCGCCGTCGCCTCAAGCCCGGACCCGGCCGCCACCGACGCCGTCCCCAAAGCCCTCCTCGACGTCGCCACCCGCCGCTTCGGCCCGGTCGCCGCCCCGGCGGTCGTCGACGCCTGGCGCGGCTTCAGCGCCGCCTTCAGCGAGTTCCCCTACCACGGCGGCCTCGTCTACAACGCACCCATGCAGTACGGGCCAAGCAACCTCCTCTGGGAAAAACCCACCGGCTACCGCGCTACCATGGTCGGCTTCCCCTATGACGACCTCGACGGCTGGCGCCAGGTCTACCCGCCCGAGGTCTTCATCCGCCAGTTCCTCAAGGTCGCCGATGGCTTCGATCACGCCCTGGCCGCGCTACGTTCCACACTCCGGGCCCTGGCCCGACAACCCTCCCCTGCTCATCGCGCCGCGCTCAACCTCGAAATGGGCGTCGCCGAAGCCGCCGCCCTCCACTTCCGCAGTACCGCCAACCAGGCCCGGTTCGTCCTCGCCCGCCAAACCCTCGCCGCCGCCATCACAACGGCCCAGGCGGAACCCGCCCTCCAAACACTGAAACAGATCCTCGAATCGGAAGCCGCCATCGCCGCCAGACTCCACACGCTCCAGCTCGGCGATTCCCGCCTCGGCTTTGAAGCCTCCAATCAGTACTTCTTCGTGCCCGCCGATCTGATCGAGAAAGTCCTCAATTGCCGCGATCTCCTGGCCCGCTGGCTGCCCGCCCAAGCCCGACGCTTTGGATCAAGCGCCTGACCCGATCTTCAGGCAACCTGCCTTCCCGCAAGCCCGCAACCGGCTGACACCACCGGACGCCCCATGCCTCGGCACGCCATCACTTCAATAGGACGTACAGCGCGTGGATCAGGCCCCGGATGTAGAAGACATGGACAAACGCCGCGCGATCCTTCTCAATGGGGGCCGCCGGGACGACCGCTGACGGCGTCCGCGGCATGGAATCCGATGCACAATCATCTCATTGATTCTCCCTCCCGCACTCGAACGGCCCCGCGTCGCGCCCGCCGCCCCGCCGGCGTCCGACAGGCCTTCCTCGCCATCGCCGCGCTCCTCATGCCCGTCGCAGGCGCCCTCACGCCCTATCTCTCGCCCGCCGCCCTCGAGCCCTCCCCGGACGGCACCCGGCTCTACGTCGCCTGCACCACCGCCAACCTCGTCCAGACCGTCGACGTCGGCCGGCGCTCCGTGATCGCCTCGACCGCCGTTCCGGCGCCGCCGACCGGCTTGGCCGTCGCCCGCGACGGCAGCCGCGTCTACGTGACGTGCGCAGGCCCCACCAGCCAGATCGCCGTCATCGACCCCGCCGCCGGCAGCATCCTCAAGTCCTGGCCGACCGGCCACACCGCCATGGGCCCCGTCCTCAGCCCCGACAACCGGTCGTTGTACGTCTGCCTCCGCTTCGAGAACGTCGTGGCCCGGCTCGATACGGACACCGGCAAGGTCCTTTGGCAAACGCCGGTCGCCCGTGAGCCCGTGGCCGCCGCCCTCACCCCCGACGGCCGATGGCTCCTCGTCGCCAACCACCTCCATAACGGCCCCGCCAACGCCGATACCGTCGCCGCCGTCGTCACCGTCCTCGACGCCGCCACGGGCACCGTCGCGAAAGAGCTCCAACTGCCCAACGGCAGCGGTGTCCTCAACGAAATCCGCGTCTCACCCGACGGCCGCTACGCCGCCGTCAGCCACCTCCTGGGCCGGTTTCCCCTCCCCACCACCCAGCTCGATCGCGGCTGGATGAACACCAACGCCCTCACGCTCATCGATCTCGAGTCCATGACCCTCCTCAACACCGTCCTCCTCGATAACATCGATCGCGGCGCCGCCAACCCCTGGGGCCTCGCCTGGACCGCCGACAGCCAGACCCTTGCCGTCACCCACGCCGGCACCCACGAGCTCAGCCTCATCACAGTCCCCGCCGTCCGCGCCCGGCTCGATCAGCTCGCCGCCGGCACGAACGCCCCCGCCACCACCCCGGCCGCCTACGCCTCAGCCTCCCGCGTCCCCGACGATGTCCCCAATGACCTCGCGTTCCTCGTCGGCATGCGACGCCGGATCGCCTTCCCGGAAACCGACCGCGGACCCCGAGCCGTCGCCATCATCGGCCAGACCGCGTTCGTCGCCCATTACTTCACCGATACCCTCTCGACCGTCAGCCTCGACGCCGAAAAACCGCGCCCGGAATCGTTCCGCCTCGGACCCGCGGTCCCGCTCACGCCGGAGCGCCAGGGCGAACTCGCCTTCCATGACGCCGGCATCTGCTTCCAAGGCTGGCAATCGTGCGCTTCCTGCCACCCCGGCGACGGCCGCGTCGACGCCCTCAACTGGGACCTGCTCAACGACGGCATCGGCAATCCCAAGAACAACAAGAGCATGCTCCTCACCCATCGCACGCCCCCTTCCATGAGCAGCGGCGTGCGTGAGACCGGCGAGATGGCCGTCCGGGCCGGCATCCGCCACATCCTCTTCACCGTCCAACCCGAGTCCGTCGCGGAGTCCATCGACGCTTACCTCAAGGCGCTCCGCCCCGTGCCCAGCCCCCACCTCGTCAAGGGCCAGCTCTCCCCCGCCGCCCAACGCGGCCACAAGATCTTCAACGATACCCAGGTCGGCTGCGCCACCTGCCATCCGCCAACCCTCTTCACCGACCTCAACCACTACGACGTCGGCACCGCCAGCGCCCTCGACCAGGGCGTGCGCGAGTTCGATACCCCAACGCTCGTCGAGGTCTGGCGCACCGCCCCTTACCTCCACGACGGATCAGCCGTCACCCTGAAAGAGCTCTTCACTCAGCGCAACGCCGGCGACCGCCACGGGGCCACCTCCCACCTCACCCCGCAACAACTCGACGACCTCGTCGCCTACTTGCTCTCCTTGTGAGAAACCCAGCGGCCCGGCCTGTGGACCTTCCGCTCTGAAGGCTCCTCCTTGTCAGAAAACACCTACCCACATGTTGTCTCTTTCGCCTTGGCGGAGGCGGAGGAGAGGAGGGGCCTGTGTCCGTCCGCGAGGCCGGCACCCCTCTCCCTCGATCCACCCCCGCTCCGGGGTCGCAGGGGGAGGCAAGAACCGGTGCGCGGACTCGATTGAGCGACCTGGGTCCGCTGTTCGCCGCAGGCGTTAGGCGAGGATCCGGGTCCACGCCTTCTCCGACGTCCTCACTCCCTGCACGAGAATGCCAAAGCCACCCACCGGACGGCGCCACCGCCCGAGCCCAACGCGGACGACCTCGCAGGCCAACAACCCGCTCACCGGGCAGCTTCGAGCATCGGCCCCATCTCCTCCCGCAGCCGCACCAGTTGTTGCTCCTGCTCCGGGCTGAAAGCGCCCAGACGCTGCGCGTACGTGTCCATCCACGTCGTCAGCCGTTCTCTCTCGTCAACAGCCAATTCCACATCCCGGTGCGCCGCGTCCCCGAGCACTCCCAAGAGCCGACTCCGCTGCGCCACGCCCCCGCCGGGAATCGACCGCCCGTCCGCATACGCCTTCTTCACCAGGCTCCTCAAACTCGGCTCACCAAAGCCCACCAGCGACTCGTACGCCTTGTCCGGCGTCAGCACGAAATCGACCGCCCGCGCATCCTCGCCGCCCGGCTGATGGCACCGCACACACCGCCGGTCCAATACCGGCTGCACCAACCGGTCGAAGCGCAAGGGCCACGAACCGTCCGGCCCCGGCACAATCCGGGAGGGCTCCCGCCGTGCCGCCATGACGCCCCGCACCCGTGGCGCCAACTCCCGGGGCTCGTGACAGCCCACGCACGTCAGCGTCTCTCCCGCCTGCACATGCGTGACCGTCCGCATCGTCTGCACCGCCATGCCCCGCGCATCCAGCGCCTGGAAAAACAGGATCACCCCCGAAGGCACCCGGAAATGAGCCGAGCCATCCTCCTCGACCGGCACCGTCCCCAACACGCACTTCCCAGGATCGTCGTCCGTCAGTCCCATGTTCGGCCGGTTCATCACCGGATGCGTCTTCGGCGGCACGGTCACCAGCCGCAACGCCCGGATCTCACCCCGCGCCACCCCCGGCAACCCCTCGTAAACATCCAAGAGCAGAAACCGCCCCTCGTCCGCCCCCCTCCGGTTCCCGCGCTCGGCCAACACCGGCGCCGGATGTCGCGATCGCACCGGGATCGGCTCGTAACACGCAATCGCCGGATCACGATACAGCAGTTCAAGACCCATCTCGGCATCGTAATAGTAGATTCCCATGCCGTTGTCCGGACGCCGCACCGCATGCCACCGATCCCAACCCGCCGGCCCCGGCACCCGCGCCCCCTCGTCCCCCCACGCCACCACGTACTGCCGCTCGGATAGCGGCCATGGATCCGCATACGACGTCGCCGGCCACGCCTCGATCTCGGGGAACGGCACCTCGGGCGTCAACCGCTTCAACGGCGTCGCGCCCTCCTGGCCCGCATCCGGATCAAACAACACCAGGCTCCCCATCGTCTGGCTGTGGTGCGCCGACGCCGTGAATACGATCTTGCGCGACCCCGGCACCGGCACCGGCTCGAAGACACAGTGCGGACTCCGCGTGTAGTTCCCGAACACAATCCGCGGATTCGTCCCGTCCGGGTTGATCGCCCATAAACCCATGTACGGCATGTTGTCCCGATCCACATAATCCCACCTCGAGTGCAGAATCGAACCGTCATGCGCAATCTCGGGCGTCCACTCGAACATCTCGAAGGGCGAAATCGCCCGGATGTCGCCCCCGTCCGGATCCATCGTGTGCAGGGTGTACACCGCAACCGGCCTCGAAGCGTCCCCGCCGCACCGAACGTAGATGTCTGGCAGGTCCGGCCGCTCGACCGTCGCCGCCGCCGTCCGACCGGTGACCTGCACCGATTGCCCCCGGCGCGTCGACAGAAACACAATCCGGCCGTCCGGCAAATACCGACCGTCGAAGTCATCGTACTTGCCCCGCGTCAACTGCCTCAGCCCCGTCCCGTCGATCCCCATCTCGAACAGATGATAGAACGCATCCTCCGGCACGTTCGCCTTGTCCAGCTTGTTGGGTTCGCCCGCCAGATGCGGATAGTGCCGGCACCACGCAAACAACACCCGCCGACCGTCGTACGACAGCGTCGGCCTCAGGAAACTGCCGCCATCGCCCAGCACCCCCGAGATGCACTCGGCCGACGGCGTCGCCGACCGGAACCCGCGCAGCAGATACAAACCGCCCCCCGGCTGCGACCACCAGCCGTAGTACTGGTCGGACATGTGATTGAACGTCGCCGGCCGGCGCTTTGTGATCAGCAGCGCCTCGAAATCCAACAGCGGATCACCCAGCAGCAACGGTCGCAGTATCCACCGGGCCTCAAGGAACAACCCCCTCCCATCCCCGCCGGCGTCCAGCCTCGCCAGCGACGCTTCCACCCGCTCGATCGCCCCCGCCATCGCCTCGCGGCCGCCATCCGTCCCCTCCCCCTCCCGTCCTTCACGCAGCAACCGCCGACAAGCCTCGAGCGCTGCCTTCGTCCGGATACGCCAGTCCACCGGCGGCAGCGGCCGATGATCAACCGACCACTGCGATGTGCTGCATTGATCCGCCGCTGCCCCCAGCGCCAGGTTCCGCGTCGGTTCCTCGCTTCCATAGACCTCGACCTCGTCCAAGTGCAGAAACCGGCTGCCGCCCAACTGCACCCGGACATGGCGGGCGTCGCCCCCCCCCAACTCCACCTGCAGCGGCTTCCGGTCCGGCACGCCCCGAAACAGGCCGCCCCCGTGTCGATAGACCTCCCGCCATTCCCGGCCATCATGCGACACCCGCACCGCCAGGTTCGTCGCCCGCCTCGATGCATCCTCGTTATCCGCCCGGTTCCAGATCACCACCCGCGCCAGCGGCCGGCTCGCCCCGAGGTCAACCTGCCACCACGGGTCCTCCGCCTGGCCCGTGTGAAAACCGTACCCGCCGTCCTTGATGCCGTCACAACCGCCCAGGGCGTCCATCGCGGTCGTGATCACCGCCGCGCGGTTCGTCCCGGCCAGCAGCTCCTCGCGCCGGATCCAATCCGCCTCGACCTGCCGGCGCCACGCATCGGCCGGGACTACGTCCTGCCCCGCCCGCGCCATCACACCCGCGCCGAGCGCCGCCAGCCAAAACCAACAATCGAACCGCCGCATTCGTCCTCACCCTCAGTGCCCAACGGGTTCGCCCAGCGCTACCACGTCCTGCCGGATCCGGGCCACGTCCGCCGCCTCCAGTTGCAAACGGCCCGCCCCCGCGTTCTCCTTCAGTTGCTGGCGATTCCGCATGCCGCAGAGGACATGCGTGACGCCTGGCTGCACCGCCGTCCACGCGAGTACCAGCTGCGCCAGACTGCATCCGTACTTCGCCGTCAAATCCCCCCACCCGGCCAGCAAGTCTAGCACCCGCCGGCGGTTCGCCGGCAGGTACCAGGCATTCCAAACCTCGTTGCTTCGAAAGTCCTCCCGGCCAAAGACCCGGTCCATCCCCACCTTGCCCGTCAGCAGCCCCTGCTCGAGCGACATGTAGGTCAACGTCGCAATCCGGTGTTCCCGGCAATACGGCAGAATGTCCCGCTCCGGATCCCGGAACAGCATGCTGTAGCGGAACTGGTCGCTCGCCACCGGGCCGCGCGCACAGTTCTCCTCGAGCTCCGACAAGGTGACATTCGACACGCCAATCGCACGGATCTTGCCCTGGCTCTGCAGCTTCAACAGACACGCCATTGTGTCGGCAACCGGCGTCGCCTCCGGCGGACAGGCCGGCCAATGGGTCTGATACAAGTCAATGCACTCGATCCCGAGATTCCGCAGGCTCCGCTCGACCTCGATCTGAATGGTGTCAGGCCGCAGGCTCCGATACATCCGCCGCCCCGCCAGCTCGACGAAAAACGAGCCGCGCTCGTCATCGGTCCATAGCCCGCACTTCGTCGCCACCACCGCCCGGTCGCGCCGGCCCTTCAACGCCTCGCCCACGACACGCTCGCTCCGGCCCCAGCCATAAGCCGGCGCCGTGTCAATCAGGTTGATCCCCTCGTCCAACGCCGCCTGCAGCGTGTACACGGACTCCCGGTCATCCGGGTCCTCCCCCCACGTCGGACCCCCTCCCAACACCCACGTCCCAACCCCAATCACCGACGCTTCGATCCCGGACGCTCCCAACGGTCGCATGGTCATCATGATGCCTTTCCTTCCTCTTCAGTTCTGCCAAATCCACTCCGCCCGGTCCCGCAGACGCGCCGCAGATAGCCGCGCGGGTTGAAGCTGATCAGAAACTTCTCCCGCGACCGGTCCACCTCGAAATCCGTGGTGCGGTTCACGAACTCCGCCACCGCCTCCATGGGCCCGGGACCGTGCTCCGGCACCACGGGGTGCCCGTTGAGACTCGTGTCCTCCACAATCAGGTAGTTCCCCTCCGTCACCAGGGGACTCCAGACAGCCAGCTCCTGGCTCACATGGTCCTTCCGATGGTCAGAATCCAGAATCACCATCACGCTCTCGCCCGCGGCCCTTTCCCGCGCGCGAGCCACCATCGCCGGATCGACCGACGACCCCGTCCAATAGGTGATCCGCGGGTGCGCCGGCCGGCCAGACCGTTCCTTCGCGTCAATCGTGATGACTTTCCCCTTCCCGATCAGATCGCAAATCGATGCGAGGAATAACGCGCCGCCCCCTTCGAAGGTCCCCGTCTCGACAATCAACGACGGCTGCGTCTCAAAGAGAATCTCCTGATACACCCACAAGTCGAACGGGCATTTCAAAACCCGCGCGCCCAACCACCGAGTGTCGTACCACGTCCCCCCGCCCGATCCCTGCGAGTAATACTCCTTCAGAAACTCATCCGCCAGACTGCCCGTGGAAGGTGCAACGGCAGGCCTGCGCGCAAAGAGCCGCAGCAGGAGAAAATATTGCAGCTCCAGGTATTGCCGAATCTTCATCAACCAGGTCCGGTTCAGATCGACCGCTTTCGAGCCTAGTGGGCGCACCGCCTCGCGGGCAACTACAATCCGCCCCGCAAGCCGCGCTGCAGTGCAATGACCGGAAATCGACGCATCCCGACAAGATTCTCGTCCATGAACCGAACGATCTCGCAGGAGCAACCGCCGGACAAGGGCATGGGGGACAGAGGGATTCCCGTATGCTCGCTGTCTGCGCGCCAGCGTCAGCGCAGCGCGGCGACCCGCGGGATCGCCGGAGCCGGACGCCAACGAAAAGACTTTCGGCTTCGGCTGCAGCCAGGCCGCGCTGCGTCACGGCACCTCACGGACCCTGAAAAACCGCTGGGTCTCGGTCACTGGCAATTCCTGGGTGATCTCCTCCGCTTCGGCAACGAAGGGATCGCCCGACGGCGTCCACGTCTGCATATCGGCCGAAGTGTCCAATTGGTACTTCCGCCCCAGCACCACAGACATCCTGACGGTGACCCGGCTCACCGTGATCGCGATCGCCGGCTGCGCTGGCGGCTTGGCGATCAAGACCTCCGTGTTCCCGGTGTAATCGCGCCCGTTGGTGTCGATCTCGATCCGTACCACCTGGCCGTTTTCCACCACCGCGTGCGCTGTCGCTCCTGTTCCCGCCACGTCGCTGAGGCGAATGGCCGGTGGTTCGCTCGCCGAATACCCATAACCGGGATCGGTGATCACAAAGCCCACAACAAAACCGTTCACTACCTCGACCCTCGCGGCTGCTCTGTGCACAGCCGGAATCGCCGGATGACTTAGCCTGGCTTGTATCTTCAATCCGGAACCCGACAGGTGTCCGTCCGCACCACGGCCAACCACGAAATCAACCGTGTCGCCAACAGCCAGGCTCAACAGGTTCGTGTAGCCTCCCGCAGAACACGGCAGCAGGAACGAACCGAACACTTCGCCGCCATTCACCACGACGTGATAATCCGCATCCCCGGACCGGGTCCCGTCGAGATAGGAACGCACCGCGCTCTCCAGCAGATACATTCCGCCTTGGTCACTGGGGACCGTGAACCGGATCACGCCGAAGTTCTTGGGCGTTCCATCGTAGCCCGCGGTGAAAATCACGGTGCCCGGCGGCCACACGCACTGTCCCGAGTCATGCAGACCCGTCTGGGCCGTTCCGTTGTGCTGCACCAGAGGGGGATACGCAAGGCTGGCAAGACTCCAGCCCCGGACGGGCACAGCGTTTTCAAGAGGGTACGTCCCGGGAAACGATAGCAGTTCGAACGATCCCCCGAGACTGGATTTCCAGCCGTAGCTCCAGACGCCGTTCGGGTTGGCTGTGGACGAGAAATCGGCAGCCAGATCGTGAACCACGTCGGGACCGACTCCTTGAGCCTGACCGCCTGCTGATAATCCCACTCCAAGCACCGCCGCCGCCAGGAACTTGCGCATCATAGTCACCTCTGTTTTCCGGATCGCCTGAGTCGCCAACCAGGCCTTGCCGCATTGCAGTCGACCGAACCCGCGAGTAACCCAACTATCGTACCACAAGGCAATCCGCCGGTTCAAGCCCCAGGGTCCAACCCGGATCCTCGCCTAACGCGTGCGGCCCGAGCGTTCGCCATCGGCTCGTGGTGGTTTTTCGCCTTGTAGGCGCGTGGGGTGTCGGCTCCGGGGTGGCCCGCCCGCGGGCGGGCGGGCGCTATAGGGGTTGGAGCGAATGGGCCCGCCCCGGCGGCGGGCTTTCAAATCCGCAAAAACCCCGGACTGGGCGGCTCGAGGCGCCTGGTCAAGCCCAGGAGGTTGAGCCGCAAGGGACGCTTACGCGCAGATTTGGGTCCAATCTCAAATCCCCCCGTCTGTCATCAACATGACCCGGTAATAGCGCCGGCTCACCGCCGCCCCTGACGTGTCCACCCACGTCACGGTCTGATCCTCCGCCGTAACCTGGGGCTCGAGATCCGCCCATGACCCGCTTCCCAGCTCATCGCGATACTGGACGACGTAGGTCCTGCCCGGAAGCGCCGTCCAGACCAGCCGCACCGCGCCGTCAGACTGCCGTTCCGTCTCCACAATCCGCAGCTGGGGCTGTTCCCATGGCTCGAGGTGATTCGGCGCCCCCGGAGTCGGCGTGTGCATCGCGAAAAAGGGCTCGCCCGCCCCGTCCGGCCAACGCCCCTCGCTCACATCCTCCTCCTGGACGCCGAACTCGACGGCATCAACCCAACCCCCGGCGGCGTCGTACAACACCAGCGTCTCGCCTTCGCGGTCGAGACGGAAGTTCGCATGCAGACTCACGCCCGCCACGGTCTGCTCGGGCTGGCTGTCCGCCCACACCATCAGGTGGCCCCCGGAGGGCAGGGTGAAACCGGCGGGAATCACGAAACGCCGGGGCTCCGCCGGATCGTCCGTGATCGAGTATCCATCCAGGACCAGGGGAGCCGTGCCCGCATTAAACAGCTCGAACCAATCGTCGCGAGCGCCATCCGCGGGATCCACAACGCTCCCCCGGTTGGCGGCCATCCACTCGTTGATCCGGAGCCCGTTGGCCGGGATGCTCCCGCTGTACTGGATGCGCAGGCTGTGCGCAGCGCCCTCGACAACCCGACCGAGCCGGTCCCACCCTTCGATCACCAGCGTGTTCGTGCCCGGTTCCAGCGCCACGTTGATCAACCAGTTCGACACCGTCGTCCAACGCACCGGATGCGCCATCCCGTTGACCGCCAGCGTCTGCACCCGGACCGGCGCGATCCCGCTCAGCAACACGCGATTCTGGCCCGTCGTAAAATCCCGTCCCCCGTTGCTGATCACGACAAACCCGGACCGGACGGTCTGCAGTTGCGACAACAGAAACCCCCGCCGAGCCGTGATCCACGACTCGATCTCGTCCGGGCCGGCCAGCGCGATGCCGTCCGCGACAAACGCCGCGTACTTGGCATCGAGGATCGGCGCCACCGCCGATGCCTGGAAGAAACCATGAACCGCCTCGTCCAGCGCACCCCAATAGTGCCGGACGAAAGACGGCGTGTCGTACAGACGCCGGATCGTCGGGTCGCCCACGTCGAAGAGCGCCATGTCGGTCGGGTCATTGAATACGCCCAGCCCCACGTCGAAGTCCCAGCTCATCAGCTTCCACGTGTCGCGTTCCGGTTTGTAGAGAAAGGTGTTCTTCGCGTTCGGATTCCCAAACGCATCCCAGAAGGACGCCAAGTCGTTCATCGCAAAGGTCCGCATCCAATGGCCGATGTCGACCGCGGCCTCGACACGCGGGCCGTAGTCCTCCGTCGCGTTCACCGCGTCCACCAGCTCGAAGAGCGGCAGGAAATCATCCGCCGAACCCTCGACCGCCCGCGGACGCCAGTTCCACCGGTACCGCGCCGTCTTCTTCACCCCTCCGGTCGTCGTAAACAGCTCGAGGGTGTTCAACAGGCAGGGCTCAATCCGATAACCCGCATCATCAAACTCGTTCCAGCAATCCGTCTTGTACAAGTGCCCGCCGGCGTCGTTCGGAAACCACTCCTCGATCGTGTCGGCCCCCGGTTGTTGCACATCGTCGTAGATCACCCCGCGCCGGACCCCGTTCACCAACAGATGCACATACCGCCGGTACAGGTTCGGCAAATCGTACTGGTCCAGAAACCAGAACATCAGCTGCTCCCGCTGGTTGGTCGCATCGCGGATCGGCCAGTCCAAGGTCACATGCCGCGCCCCCAGGAACCCGTCGTCCGCCGGCAGGCTCACGTCGTAACCACACAAGCTGCCCGTCGGCGATGTATAGCCCGGCGCCGAATACGCGCTCCCGCTGTACCGCGCCCCCGCGCCGTACACCACCCGGTTCGCCCCGTATACAAACGTGGCGTCCACATCCTCGTTGCTCATCTTCTCCCGGCTCGCCCATCGGTCATGGGCCTCCTGCGTCAGCCAGATCCGATAACACCCGAAGGCCCCGCCCACGGCCGTCTCCCCCACCCGCACCAGACACTCCCGCACCGGCGCGCCCCGCGGATACCGCGCCACGGCGACCTCCGACGACGTGTCCTGCGCCACAACCTGGAAAGCCACCAGCGTGCCCGCAGCCTGACCCGGGACCTCCGCCGTGAATACGCCGTCGCCCGCCAGCAGATCGCCGTTGACACCGTCATCGTGCATCGCCGTCGACCGCAGGCTCGTCTGCGGATCAAGACGATACACCAGCGTCACAAACCCCACACCGTCCGGGTCATCCACCCGGGCCTGAACCCGAAAGGACTGATTCGCCGCCGGCAGAACGGGACGATGCCCCACGTGCGTGATCGCCGGACCCGCATTCGACCGCGCCTGGCTGTTGACCGCCCCGGGCGTGCCGCAACCCGCCGGCACATCGAGCCGGCCCGAGGCCTCGAGTCCACCGTTCCGCAACCGCAACAGAACCTCCGGATGCCCCCGCAGCCAGCGCACCCGCGCCCGCAAGGTCGCCGTCTTCCCCGGCGGAATCGTCGGGTTCAGCGGCGTGCGAACCCGGTTCGCCACGTGATCGCCGCGTTCCGAGGCCACCAACCGCAGACAGCCCTTCCCTTGATACCCCTGCTGCGAGTCCCAACGGCTCAGCCGATGCGTCCCCTGAAACGTCCAGGAGCTCACTCCCGCGCCAAACTTCGAGTTCGACACCCGGTTCACCCCGTCCACCAACACCTCGACGTCGTCGACTAACGCCTCGCCCGCACCCAACAGCAGGATCTGCAGTTGATCCGCCCTTTCCACCCCCGGATGCACCAGGTCCAACACCCCCGTGCACTCGATCGTCGTCCACGGCGCCTTGGCCGTCTCATCGCTGTCCGCCCAGCTCGACGCCGCCTCCGGATCCGACCTCAGGTCGACCCGCTCGAGACTGCTGCCGCCGCCGTCCGCCCAATCCCCCCACTGCCCCCCCTCGCCGTACGTCACCTCATCCACCAACACCTCGAACCGGTTCGTCCGCCATTGCCCGGTCCCAGCATCGAAGACAACGCGCTCCTCCGGGCGCATCAACGCCACCCGCTCGCCGCCGTCCGCCAAGCCCCCCTCGAAATCCCCCAACACCACCGCCACGGCCAACCCCGGATGCACCGCCTTCAACCGCGCCGCACTCCGCGCCACCACCACACCGCCCCCGGCCGGCAGCACCGTCGGCGCCGGCATCGTGTACTCGATGCCGCCCGTCAACCGCCACCCCCCAACGTCCTGCACCATCCCGCTCCGGTTCCAAATCTCGACAAACTCGTCGCCGCCGTCCCCCAAGATCGGGTGGTACAGTATCTCGCTGATCACAACGTCCGGCGTCAGTGGCCGCGCATTCCGCCCTCCCAGCGTCACTGCCCCCAGCGCCCGGAAACCAGACTGACCGTCCGGATGCCGCCCCACCGACACCCCGGGACCCTGGCCGCCATAAACCACCGCGTCCAACACCTGCCCCTCGTCCGCCCGGATCAAATACAACGTCTCGCCTTCCGCCCGCAGCCCGAATCCCAGCTCGTCCTCGCCGTACACCGCAAAAGCCCCCGGATCCAGCCTCGTCCCCGGCGGAATGCGGTACCGGTTCGTCGACGGATCGTCCGTCAGAATCGCCCCCGACAGGTCGACGGACCACAGACCCGCATTGAATAGCTCGATCGCATCCGACCCACCCGGATCCGAATGAGCAAGCACCTCGTTGATCACAATCGGTGTCGCCCCGTACGCTTCGGCCGGCTCCGCCTCGCCCGGAGACCCACCCCGCAAGCCGCTTGCCGCCCACGCCCGCGCGCCGCCCTCACCGTAGCTCGGCCTCGCCAAAACCAGCGAATGCCCACCCCCGTCCGCACTCGCCGGCCAGGGCGGATCGTCCGAATACCGCACCTCGAGCACAATCGCGCCCGACCGCTTCCGCACACGCAGCGTCCCCCCGTCGTTGGCCAACCGCCCCGCCACCCCCCCCAGCACCCCCGTCAGACCATAGACAGCCTCGACGTCCGCGGGAGAGGCCGCCACCACCAGAAACCCATTGCCGGGAAGAACCGTCGACTCCGGAAAAACATAGTCCCACTCCCCTGTCAGTCGCCACCCGGAAAGATCCTCGAAAAACGGATTCGTGTTGTGGATCTCGATGTACTCGAGGTTCCGGCCGTCCTCACGATCCGCCGGATGATACATGATCTCCGAAATCACCAGGCCAGTCCGTCGACTCGACGGGCCCAGCGGTTCCCGGGAGAGCTCGCCCGGCCGCTCGAACCGGAGCGCCACCCGAGCAGGCGGACTGCTCGTCGACCCCAACGCGTTGCTCACCGTCACAACGTAGTCCCCCGCCTCGGCCGCTGTCACCCGCGCAATCGCCAGCACCGCGTTGGTCGCCCCCGCCACGACCACGCCGTTCCGACGCCATTCGTAACGTAACACCGGCGTCCCGTACGCCGATACCACCAGCCGCACCGATTCGCCGTACTCGGCCAAAACCGACTCCGGCGGCCGCACGATCCGCGGCGGCATCTCCCCCGAAAGCACCTCCGCCGTCCCCGCGAGCTCGACCCGCAATCCCGTCGGGTTCACTCCCGTCCCCGCGTTGTTCACCACGAAGTCCAGGGTGTTCACCCCCGCAACAAACCCACTCGTCAGCCGAAACGACCGGCCAAATACCCCGAAATTGCCGTCGTTCGGCTGGCCCGTGCTCACCCCGTTCAACCGGATGTCCGGCCCCACATTGTCCGAGGACCACTGCCCTTCAATGCTCGCGGTCTCCGGAACAAGGCCGTCCAGGTTGAAAACGAGCCGGTACACGTAGTCCCCCGGCGCGCTCCCCGTCGACTGGTCCGCTTGCGGCCCGATCCACTGGCTCCGCGGACCGTTGGCCGCCCATGGCGGAATCGGAAAACCCGGCTGCACCACGTACGCATCCGGCCCCGGCGCCCCCGCGTCCGGGCTTGCGATCAGCGTATAATGAGGATCCACACTCCCCGCAGACAACAGCCCGCCGGATCCATCCACCCCCGTCGCGAACAACCCGGGAATAACCTCGCCCCGCGCGATCAGTGCCGCCATCCCAAGTCCCAAGACCACGCGTCCCACCACCAGGACAGGCGCCCGCCAACGCGCCCGGTCCCGACTCCTAGACACCCCCGTAAGCCCTTGTTGTCGATTCGTACTCGTTACCATCACGCTCCTCGAAGCATGCCAGACCCCGCCCCCCCCAATGCGCGCCGCATCCGAACAGAACTCCCGCCTGAGTGTCAAGATCCCCGCCGCCACCCGGATCCTCGCCTAACGCGTGCGGCGCGAACGTTCGCCATCGGCTCCTGGCGGGTTTTCGCCTTGAAGGCGCGTGGGGTGTCGGCTCCGGGGAGCAATAGGGGGATAGGTTCATAGTCAGCCCTTGCGGCTCAACTCCTCGGCTGGCCTAAAGTCCTCGACTTGTGGAATGTGGGGTCAACAGATCAAGTTTGATCCCTGCCGTTCCAGCCCTGCCCCCCTGCCTTCGAGGACTCTACATTAGCGAGGCGCGGAAGAGAGGGTCCGGAAAGGCAGGGAGGCTTCGTGGGATTGCGGACTTCGTTAGGTCTGAGACGGCGCCTCGCTATACGGGAATCTCACATCAGAACCGATCCCGGCTTTACTTCTTCGGGGCCGCTGGGGAAGCTCGGGGCGCAGTGAACCTCCACATCTCGATGCCAGTATGTCTCGGATGAAAACCCAGCCCGCTTCCGCTTTCAGCCGCCGCAGGTTCCTTGGCGGTATTCTCACCTCCACGATGGCGCCCCTCGTGCTGCCAGGGTCGGTGCTGGGCCTCAACGGCGCCACCGCCCCCAGCAACCGCATCGCCTTCGGCGGCATCGGCATGGGCAACCGCGCGCTCTATATCCTCCCCAACTTCCTCGCCCAGCCCGACCTCCAGTTCATCGCCGTCAGCGACGCCCGCGCAGACCGCCGGAAGGCCTCGAGCGAGGCGATCAACGCCCACTACCGCAACGCCGATTGCAGGGTTTACAACGACTTCAGAGAATTGCTCGCCCAAAAGGACATTGACGCGGTCCTCATCGCCACCGGCAATCGCTGGCATGCCACTGCCTCGATGTTCGCCGCGCGCGCCGGCAAGGATGTCTACTGCGAAAAACCCATAAGCCTCACCATCCGCGAAGGTCGACAACTGGTGGACCTCTGCCGCCGCCACGGTGCCATCTACCAGGCCGGCACCCAGCGGCGCTCGACCGAGAGCTACCAGTTCGCCCGCCAGCTTGTCCGCCAAGGCAAGATCGGCCGCATCCACACCGTCGAAATGCAGGTCTGGACCGGCGGCACCGTGCCCCACCAGCCCAACACCGCCGTCCCCCCAGGCTGGGACTACGATCAGTGGCTCGGCCCCGTCCAGTGGCGGCCGTTCAACCCCGGCCGCGTCAACGGCTGGACCTGCTTCTGGGACACCGGCGAAGGGATGCACACGGACATGGGAACGCATTACACCGACCAAATGCAGTGGGTGCTCGGCACGGACCACACCATGCCCGTCGAGTTCGAAACCAGCGACATCGTCTGGCCTGATCCCAAGGCCTGGATGAGTGAGACCGCCATCTCCGGCACGTTCCGTTGCCGCTACGCCAACGGCATCCAGGGCGTCCTCTACCAGCGAAAGGGTTTCACCGACCGCTACATCCGATACATCGGCGACGAAGGCTGGATCCAAGTCGACGACGAAACCGACGTCGTCACCGCCGAACCCAGGTCGATCCTCCAAAGCCGCGAGGCAGGCGGCCTGAGTTGGTCCAACGCCAGCTCCCATATCCGCGATCTCCTCAATGGCATCCGCAGCCGGCGCCAGCCGCAATGCCACCCCGAGGTCGCCCACCGCGCCCAAGCCATCGTCGAAAGCATGACCATCGCCGCTCGCCTCGGCCGGAAACTCGCCTGGGACCCCGCCAAGGAGGTCTACGACTGCGAGGCCGCCAACCGGATGCTGTACCGCGAGCCGCGCGCCCCATGGCGGGTGGTCTGAACCCCGGCCAATCGTAATCCTCAACCCCCGTCACCGCCATGTACACTTCCCTCACCCGATTCCTGCTCCCGCTCGTGGCAATCGCCGCCACCCTGCACGCCCAAACCGACGACGCCCTCGCCGGCCTCATGCAGTACCAGTCCGGCGCCAATATCCTGCCCCTGCGCCATTTCGAAGAACGCGCCCGCCAGGCCATCCAAAACCCCGCCGCCCAGCCCGCGCTCGAAGCCGACCTCGTCCGCGTCCTGGCCGGCAACACCCCCTTCGAGGCCAAACGCTTCGCCTGCCAACAGCTCGCCGTTATCGGCCGCGCCCCAGCCGTCCCTGCCCTCGCCGCCCTGCTCCAACAGGAGGAAACCGCCGGCATCGCCTGCGACGCCCTCGTGCAAATCCCCTCCCCCGACGCCGCCCAGGCGCTGCGCACCGCCCTCCGCACCGCTCCACCCCGCGCCCAAACCCAGATCGCCCTCGCCCTCGGTGTCCGACAGGATACCGCAGCCGCCGGCGACCTCTCCACCCTCGCGCTCGGACCTGACCCCAACGTCGCCGAGGCTGCCATCATCGCACTCGGCAGAATCCCAGCCCCCGCCGCCCAAGAAACCCTCGCCACCCTACGCCAACAGCCCTCCGATACACTCCGCCGCGCCGTCGCCGACTCGTCCTTCCTCGTCGCCGAACGACTCGCCACCCAAGGCGACCCCAAAGGCGCCACCGGGATCTACGAGACTTACCTCGCCGCCGCGCAGCCCAATGACCTCCGGCGCGCCGCCTTCTGCGGCCTCATGCGACTTGACCCGGACGGCGGCGAGAAGCGCGCCCTGGCCGCGCTGAAAGGCAATGACGCGATCCTGCGCCCGGCCGCCATCGCCGCAATCCCCAAAATGAAAGACGCCCACGCGCCCGCGGCCTTCGCCAAGATCCTGCCGTCCCTTCAGCCAGCCGAGCAGGCGCTCCTCGTCGAGACCCTCGCCCAATCCACCAACGCCGCCGCCCGTGCCACCATCGAACAACAGCTCGGCTCCGGACACGCCGAAGTCCGCGCCGCCGCCATCACCGCCCTCGGCCAAATCGGTGATGCCTCGACCGTCGCCGCCCTCGGACAGGCCGTGCGCAAGGCCTCCCAACCGGCTGAGCTCAAAGCCGTCGAGCTCGCCCTCGCCAGTCTCCAGGGCGGCACCGCCGTCGACCGTGCCCTGGCCGCACAGGTCGTCAACCGCATGGCCGGCCCCAAAACACCCTTCCTCGCCGCACTCGTCCGCCGCGCCAACCCCGTCTCCGCTCCGTTGTTCCTCGCCCACGCCGCCAGCCCCGATCCCGCCATGGCCAAGCTCGCCTTCCAGGGCCTCAGCCGCGTCGCCACGCTCCAGCAACTGCCCAGCGTGTTCGATGCCTTGACCAGCACGAAAGCGGATGCCGTCCTCCCCGAAGCCCAGGCTTCTGTCGGCCAACTGCTGCAGCGTCTCGGCAAACCCGGCGAATGCTCCGCCGCAATCCGCGCCGCCCTGCAGAGAGCACCCGCCGCCACCGGACCCGCCGCCCTCTTGCCACTCCTTGCCCTCTGCCCCGATCCCGCCGGCCTCGCCGAAGTCGAACGTACGGCCAAGAGCACCGACCCCGCCCTCCGCGACCTCGGGCTCCGGACCCTGGCCGACTGGCCGGACCCCGCAGCCGAAGAGAGCCTCTTCGCCCTCTACAAGAACGCCACAGAGGAGAAGGACCGCGTGATCGCCCTGCGCGGCCTCACCCGACTGCTCGGCGAGCAAAACGCCCACCCCGATGCGGCACTCATCGCGCGGTACAAAGACCTCCTCGGCGGCGCCCAGGGCGACAACGACCGCAAGCTCGTCCTCGGCACCCTCGCCGGGTGCGCTCACCCCGATGCCCTGGGACTCGCCGTCAGCCAACTCAGCCATCCCGGAAGCCGCGCCGAGGCCCAGCTGGCCGTGAAGAGAATCGCCGAGGCCATCAAAACCCAACACCCGCAAGCCGCCGCCGACGCGCTCCAGAAGCTCGACAGCCGATAATCCCCATTGCCCTCGCCGTGCATCCTCACGGAAGGCCAATGGGTTTAACCGATCTCCCGCAGCTGTGGAGGTCGATGGCTTGATTTACAGGGACTTGCGCACGCCAGACCCCGATTTTCTCCATTACACCGTCAGTGATGTCGCTTGGCCCACGCCATCCTCAGGGGCCGATCCTGAACCTACTGCCCGCTCGCCGGGGGCTGAATCCATCCACCCGTCCAGAAAAAGCGGCAGGGGGCTGCCGCACTCCAAAAACTGGCGTCCGCGCCATCCCCCTGCGATCCGCGCGATAGCGTCGTGGAGTGCGGTGCCGCGCCTCAAGCGGCACCGCTTTCCAGGCGGCCCAGCCCCGGAGAACCCCGCCGCCATGGGCCCTGGCCGAAACGGCCTCCCCCGAGCCCCGTCCAGGAGTCGGGCGTTGGGGGATCGAGTCGAGCCGGCGCAAGCCCGGAAATCCTCGCACCGGTGCTGCTGTGAGATTTCCGGGCTAGAGTCCTCGACTTGTGGAATGTGGGGTCAACAGGTCAAGTTTGGCCCCTGCCGTTCCAGGCCTCCCCACCTTCCGTCGAGGACTCTACATTAGCGAGGCGCGGAGGCAGGGAGCCCCGCTGCCCCCCACGGTTCCTTGGGACTGCATGTTTCATTGGTCTGAGGGGCGCCTTGCTAGGGACTGCGATGGCGGCGCAGGTCGATGGCTCAGATTCTGCGCTGATCCGGGCTTGGTGAACGAGGGGGTGCTCTCCACGACAGACCCTGGAGCGAATGCCAATCCCAAAAACACTGGGGTTTTGGCAATGAACGCCTCGCGGAAGATGGGTTAGCCCGGTTTTCGTGCGGAAGGGCTAAGGCCCGGGGCGCACCACCACCCCGCCGTCACGCTCCTGGATGGGACAACGATCCACCACCATCAACACCGGCACCTCGACCCGCCCGTTGAAGAAGGCCTCGATCCCCGCCTCGAACGGCGCGTCAGTCCCGACCACGCTCGCCAACACCGGGGCGTAAAGCACGCTGCCGTCACCACTGGCGGTCAGCCTGACGCGCTGATTCAACGTGGTCAACACCGGCAGGTCGAGTCGCCCGCCGCCGGTCGCTTCAAACACCAACGACGGCGCGCCGCGCACGTTCCAGTCCAGCGGTCCCTTGGCTGCCGCCATGTCCGACAGGGTCAGCTTGCTGCCCCACCCGTTCGCGCTGAACCAGGTCCCCGCCGGAAACAACGAGGTGAAGTCCCCGGGACCGTCGTAGTCGGCAAACCCTGGCACCTCAATCACCGCCCCATCCCGCGCCTCGAGGGTGAAGTTCACCCCCTCGAGACCGCCCGACGGCACGAACTGCGCGCCCGGCCCGGCGAACGTCAGCCTGCCTCCCTTGCCAAGGCTCAACAGACCCCTGGTCTCGAACCGGCCCGACACCTCGAATCGGCCGCCCTCGATCGTCAACGTGCGCTCGAACAACGCCGATCCGTTCACCGTGACGGAGTCGGCGGGGACAGTGACGGCTTCCGCCGCCCATAGGTCGCGCAGGACCAAGAGCCCGGCACGGTTCGCCGTCGAGAACGGCGCGCCCAGACGCAGGCTCTTGACGGTGGCCGCGGAATTCAAAACGAGCTGCGGCTTGGCGCCAAAACGCTGCACCATCACATCGTCGTCCTGCGCCGGTAACCGCCCGTGCAGCCAGTTCGCCGGCGTGCCCCAGACGCCATCCGCGTCGCTGATCCATACCGCCGTGCCCGGCGAGACGCCCAGCAGGTCAAACGTCAGGACCTGGCCCTGGCTCAGACTGTTGCCGGCGCGATCCGCCACCGCGCCCGGTTCGAGCGTCAGTTGGTAGCGGCCGGCGCGCGCGTCAGGGAACTCGAGGGTCAACATCGCTTCGTGTGCGGACCAGGCCGCCAACGGAACCAGCGTGTCATCGCCGCCGCCAACCGTGGCATCCGCCCCGAGGTTGACCAACCGTACCTTCGACGGATCCATCGGACGCGTGTCCACCGGCTCGTCAAACTCGAGCACGAACGGTCGCCCGCCAAACGCCGCCTGGCCCGCAGCCGGCAGCGAGTAGGCAAGCACGGGCGGCTTCGTGTCCCGCACGATCTGAAGTGTCACCGGATCGCTAACACGCTCGTTCCCGGATCGATCCACGGCCCGGAATTGGACCACGAGATTGGTAGCGTCCCAGGGCGAAACCACCAGATTCGTCTCGAAGGTCCGCAGCGTCACCGGGTAGCTCCGGGTCGAACGCACCGGCACGCCGTCGAGCAGGAGCTCGACCCGATCGAGCTGCACGTCGTCCATCACGCGTGGCGCCAGCTCGAGCGTGCTCCCCTCCCGCACCTGCACGCCCGGCTCGATCGGGTCCACGTCCAAGCCCGCAGGATCCAACGTCACCGCCGGCGCCTGCCGGTTCAGATCCGCCTCGGCAACGTTCAGGATCGTCAAACCCGCCTGATCATCCGCCACCGCAGCGAATCCCCCGAGCAGAGCCACGTCCCGCGCCCGGCCGGTCGTGCCCAGACCAAACAGCAGCGTGCCCGTGTCCGCAGGATCGGACGCTTCATACACCGACAACGAGGAAGGCGTTGTCGGATTTCCCGTCGGCGTTCCCGACACCAGCGCGAGCATCCGCGGACCGCCCGTCAGCGCGAGCGAGCGAACCGCGCCCGAGCTCGAGGGAGGCACGCCAAGGAACTGCGGCGCCGACGGGTCCGACACGTCCACGGTCACAACGCCGCGGGTCTTGCCGATATACAGCGTGCTGCCGTCCAGCACCAGGTGCACCCGACCCAACATCTCCGCCGTGAAATCGCCCGCCAGCCGGCCGAGACGCGCCAGCGCGCCGCGCCGAACATCGAAGATCTCCAAAGCCGAAAGCGTCGCCACGTAGGCGCGCCCGCCCACCATGCGCAAGCCCGTCGGGTAATCCTGGGTCGTCACCCTCGCAATTTCGAGCGCGCTCCCCGCATCGTAAAAGCGCACTTCCTTGAGCGCATACTGGCCGAGCGCGACGCCAAACAACCCATTCCCGTGGTCCACCGCAACGCCCGGCAACGAGTAGCTCTCGATCAGACGCGGCGCCCGCGGATCCGACACGTCCACGAAATGAAGCACACCGCGCTCGCCCGGGATGTACTGCTCGGGCGAACCCACCAAGGCCACAACGTGATGCTCCGCCGAGTAGCTGACATCAAAGCTCTCCCCCGGCAGATCGAGCTCGCCCTGCCACCTCGGCTGGAGCGGGTCCGTGGCGTCCACGATCGCAAGCCCCCGCCGTCCGTTCGCCACGTAAACCCGGGAGCCCTCGACCTCCAATCCCAACGCCCGGGCATCGTTCGAAAACCCCGTGGGCGAACCGCCCAGCAGCAAGTTCGCCACCACCCCCTGCGGCAAGGCCAGCCCGTCCAGCGGATTCTGACGCTGCCGGACCTCGATGAAATCCGAGGCGCCGTCGTTGTCCGTGTCCGCCAAGTCAGCACGCGTGCCCACCACCGCTTCAACCGTGTCAACCAACCCGTCCAGGTCCGAGTCCGCCCCGTCCACTGGCACCAGCGTCGCCATCGGAAGGGTGTAGCGATCGCCCGCCGCCCCGGATCGGAACAGCACGGTGCCGGCTTCCAGCGTGGCAGGGTCGAGGTAGGTCAGCACATACTCGCGGTCCACCGCCGTGATCAACTGGTCCAGCTGGCCATTCGGGGAGCTGCGCCCCCGACGCGTGAAACCTGTCTCGAGATCGGTCAACTGGTACAGCAGTTCCTCGCTGCGAAGGCTGCCGTAGCCTGCCGCCCCGCCAGCGCTCTGCGGCCGCACCGCAGACACCCCCGCGCCACCCCCGCTCGCCGCACCACGCAGACCTTCATCGTACACGCCGGTCACGCGCGCCAGCGCCTGCTTGATCCCGTCCACGGGCGTCGTCCAACCGGCCTCCTCCGCCGCAAGCGCCGCCGCGGTGAGCGCGTCGGCTGCACCCACAATCGCACCGCGCTCGCCCGCGGTCATTGCGCCGCCGGCAAAGCGATGGAACCGATCCAGCAACGCCGTGCGCACCGCCAAGGACAAGCCCGCCGGCGGAGTCATCGCGAGCAGCGCGTCCCGCTCGACGCCGCTCAGCAGCGCGCCCTCTTCGCTCCCGGGATTCAGCGCCGCAACCAGCGCGTTGCCAAACGCCACCATGTTCTCCCCATCGGCCGCTGCCGCCTCCATCCACACCGCGTCGCCGTAAATCCCCACAAACAACGCGCGCGAGCTGTTCAGCAAGTCGTCCTGCAGCACCGCGTCGCCCCCGGAAGCCAGACCCGCTCCCGAGACTCGCGCCAAAGTCACGGCCGGATGCGCCGCCTGGCACGCCTCGAGGTCGCGGATCGCAGAGTTCATCCCGATCCCGCACTGGACCATCCCCGCATACGTGCCCACGCCCGGAACGCAGCCGAGAACCCCGAACAGACCGTTGTACGCCAGCGAGCCCGCACAGCTGCTCGACGGGTCCATACATTCGGAAACGGTGGACACTGCCGCGCTCGCCAGGCTCACAGCGCAGCCAAGGCCGGGCGAGAGTTCAAGCAGCTCGAGGAACGTGCCCTGCATGCACCCCAAGAAAGCATCTTCAACCGCTTGCTGCTCGGCCGCGCACGGCCCGCTCCCGCCACCGCCACCTCCGCCCGTGCTCCCCGGCGTGCTGCTGTGCCAGCCGGGCTGAAGCACCCCCACCCCGGGGTCGCTCTCGACATACTTGCCGTCCGCACTCACCGTCATGCTGCCCGCGATCTCCCAACGCCCCGTGTCGTGGTTGTAGCTCCACAGCGCGGACTTCGCGCCGGGCGGCAGCAGCACCCCGGTCCGCCGATCCGGCAGATTCGGAAATCGCACCGGCACCGGCTGCGCGAAGTTCTGGGGCCCGTCCGTCTGTATCGTGATCACCAGGGGAAAATCCAAACCCGGCGGCAATGGCGACGGAATCCGGTCCGGCGCCACCGGCGCAATCCCAACCCGCCCTCCACGAGCACCGTTGTCCGCATACAACGCGTTGGGAGGAACCGTGATGCGCACCCCTTCCAACTCGGGATGCTCCGCAAGCACCGACGGCGGAAAGCCGATGGCCGTCGGCTGCGTCGGGCTCACCGTTTGCAGCGTGCCGGCCTTCACCAACGGCAGGAAGATCTCCCCTGTGCCCCCGGCCGGGTTGTTCGTCGTGCCCGCCACCGCCTCGAAGGTCTTCCCCACAAACGGATAGTAGTCCCCGTCAGGCCACGCGCTGCCCACCGCCAGCCGGCCGTCCACGTGAACGAAAAACCGCCCCGCCGGACTGGGGTCGAGCGCGAAATACCCGTCCGCGTCCGTCTGCGTCCGCAGGTGCTCCTCCGCCCCGTCCACCGTGATGATCACGCCGGCCAGCGGCCGATTGGTAACGCCTTCGCCGCTCGACACCGGGTCCGATGCGAACACCCGCCCAAAGACCGCCGTGCCCGAAACCGCCGTCGACGTCATGGTGTCAAAGCTGAACCGCCGCGTGCCCCCAGGCACGCCGTCACCGTCGCCATCCACCTCCTGCCCCCCCGCGTCCGATAGACCGTCGCTGAGGAAACTGACCACCACGCGACTCGCGGCCGGCAACGGTTCGAGATAGAACAGCGTCGCTTGCCTGCGATCCTCCGAAAGCTCGACGCGCGACAGCAGACGCCGCCCTCCAAACTCCCCAAAGAAACGATCCGTGCCTATCGAGACCGTCGACCCCAGCGGCCCGGAGAACCTCACCACCGTCTCCCGCGTGACCGATACATCCCCATCACCCGCCTCCGGCGACGTCCCGCTGATCGTCGTCAGACTCGCCTGACGCAACCGATAAAAACGGGCCTTGCCCAAGGGCGCTAAGGTGACCGTGCGCAGGTCGCCGACCCCAACAGGCGTCACCGATACCGCCTCCCACACGACCGGGGATTCCAAACCCGCGGCGGCCTCGAGCTGGAATCCGGGCGGCTGGTGCGTCCACCCGATCTCGACCTCTCCGGTCGCGCGGGGCTGAACCTCCAGCACCGCCGGCTGCGCAACCCCAGGGCCCGCCCAGCACACCAGACTCACGCCGACCGCGGCCCAGCCAGACTTTGAGGATCGAATGTTAATCATTATAATAAATAATTAATAACGTAGAACCGATGGGTTGAATGTCAAACGGCCGGGGTCCGCCGTCATTCGCACCCAGGAGGCCGTCAGCGTTCCACGGCGCGCAGGAGGACCCAGGGCAGCGTGGCATCCACGTTGAACTCGACCCCGCCGTGCGTAGCGGTCAATACGCTCAGCTCCTCCCAGTTTCGACCCTCAGCGGTGCCTTCGACCGCATAGCGCCGTCCCGGCACGGCGTGCAGGCGGATCCGCAGTTGGCCCGCCTCGAGGCGGTCGATCACAAGCCGGGGCAACGCCGCCACCGGCAGCAGCCAGTGGGCGCTTACGAAGCGGCCGATGGCGCGCCCGGCCCGCTGGCCTTCCTTGTTGGCCGAGGGGAAATGGATGCCGCCGTGAATCCGACTCATCCCGATCTCGTCCGCGCATTGTGCAAAGCTCGTGAATGACCGCTTGACGCCCGGCAACTCGTCGCTCGCCGCCGTGAACGCCACCGCCTCCGTGCCGAAGAACCCGGTCAGGACTTCGCTGTTCGCCCCCGCGAAGGTGCTGTGGCCCGAAACATGATCCGGAAAACTCGGCGCCTCGAGGAGCGATTCCCAGCCCGCATCCGCCTCCGTGAGCGGATTGCCGTCCTCGCCGCCGCGCCGGATGGCGGTGATCGGCCGCCAGAAGTTGTACCGGTACTTCGCCTCCCAGCACACGATCGCCGCGTCCGCCTCGGCCGCGCTCAGCAAGGCGAGCAGTCGTGCGGTGGGCCCGAGCGCCAATCCGCGGTCAGTGGCGAGGTCAACCACCATGGCCACCCAATGACCCGGCGGCATCGCCGTGTAACTGAAGTCGGACCAGAAGACCGCCACCTGGCTCTGCTCGGGGGTCCGGATCGAGCTCCGCAGAGCCCCCAAGGCCTTCACCGTGTTGTAATCTGATGCGTAAATCGGACTCTCCAACGCCGGCGGAGGCCGCGGCACGTAGGCCTCAACCTCGGGCAGTGCGAACGGCCGCACATAGCGCCAGTGGGGAGTCAGCGGAGGCCGGAAATAGGGCGGCGTCCGACGCCACTGGCCGGGCCGGTCGCTGGGGATATAGGGAACCTCGGTTTCGGCCCCGTCATTCGCCCGCGCCTCGAGCATCGCCCGGGCCACCAACAACCCGTGGGCGAGGCTCGCCGCCCGCGCGGCGTCGTCCGGATCCGTTTCGAGTGCGGCGGCAAACAGGGCGTCGGCCTCCGCGCGCAGGCTCGGGTACAACCGCACGGCAGCTTCGTGACCGGCAGCCAGGGCCACCGTGGCGGCCCGACATCCAGCCGGCGCCGGCCCGCCACCCAGGTAGGACTGATACGTCTGCTCCACCGCGTTCACCGCGTCGTGCAGCGACAGATTCAATATCGCCAGATTCCGGGTGCTGAGGGTCGGCGCCGTGGTTTCCCGGCGGATCGCATCCAGAAAGTGCCGGTTCCAATCCAGCACCACGTTGCTGCCCGCTCCCACCGGCAAATCCCAGGCCATCGACGCCACCAGAGGCGCCCAGCACAAGACCTCTCTCATCCCCGCCATGCACGGAACATAGCAGCCCTCGGCCCGACCGCCACCGGTTCCTTCCCGCCCTCGCGTTCCTGGCAAGGTCCGCACGCGGCCGAATGGGATCGTGCTGCAACCGCCCGAGGTGAAGCGCAAACCGAGGGACCAGACTTGACCTGTTGACCCTACGTTCCACAGGCCGGGGACTCCGCGCCTTTTCCCAGACTGCGCCGGGAACATGGGGTTCGCCTGCGGCGAACAGCGCACCACGATCGCTGCATCGATTCCGCGCGCCGGTTCTTCCCTCCCCCTGCGACCCCGGAGCGGGGGGGGGGTGCCGCAAACAAGGTGACAGACTCATTGTCCCCACGGAGCGGGGGGGTGCCGCAAACAAGGTGACAGACTCATTGTCCCCATGACGAATCTGGGCTCTTCTCAATGGACACTGCTGCAAACGGTGGATACCAACGAGCTGGTGGTACCTGCAGTTTCAGCAGCCTGTTTCTTCCGCGTTTCAGGGCACAGCACGAGCGGGCAGTGAAAGCAACAGAGCCGAACAAGACTGGATTGGTTCGAAGGGCGCCGCCCTCCCTGTGTGTTGATGGTGATGGTGAATGATGCGACCAATTGGACGGCGGTCCGGTTTTTCCAAGCGGAGACCACCCACGCCAGTACCAGACCGATTGGGACATTATGAAGGAACTTTGACACCACCCTAGTGTTGACCAAGCCCACCCCCTTCGGGCAGTTTCACCGGATGCGCAGGCGCAGACGGTTCCATTCCCGATGAGCTCCCACCGGCAAGCCCTGGATGAACTCCGGATCGACCGCAAGACCCCGACCCGACGGGGCTTCTTCGGTTGGGGGCTGGCCATCCTCCTGCTGCTCGGGACAATCGGTGCCGGGGCCGCCTGGTTCCTGAGCCGGCCCAGGGCGGCGGTGGTCCGGACCGTGGTCGTCCAGGAAGCGGTGGCCGGCGGGCAGCGGACCCTGCTGAATGCTTCCGGCTACGTGACCGCCCGCCGGCAGGCCACAGTGTCGTCCAAAATCACCGGCAAGGTCATCGAGGTCCTGGTCGAGGAAGGCATGCGCGTCGAAGCAGGCCAGGTCCTTGCCCGGCTCGATGCGTCCAACGTCGAGGCCAGCCTCCGCCTGGCCCAGGCCCAGCTCGAGTCCGCCCGCAAAGCCCTCGGTGAAACCCGGGCCAGCCAGGATCAAGCCGAGCGCGAACTGCGCCGCCTCAGTCAACTGTCCGCCGATCGCATCATCAGCCCCTCCGACCTCGACCGGGCCGAGGCCGAGGTCCGAACCCTGGTGGCACGCCTCGATCGGCAACAGGCCGACGTGGCCGTGGCGGAACGCGAGGTCGCCGTCTGGCAGCAGCAGCTCGACGACACGGTGATTCGCGCCCCGTTCGCCGGCATCGCCACGTCCAAGGACGCCCAGCCCGGCGAGGTGATCTCCCCCGTGTCCGCGGGCGGGGGTTACACCCGCACCGGGATCTGCACGCTCGTGGACATGAGTTCGCTCGAAGTCGAAGTGGACGTCAACGAAAGCTACATCAACCGCGTGGTCCCCGGCCAGCCGGTCGAGGCAACCCTCGACGCCTACCCGGACTGGCGGATCGCCGCCAAAGTCGTCGCGATCATCCCCGCCGCAGACCGCCAGAAAGCCACGGTCAAAGTCCGCGTCGGCTTCGATGCCCTCGATTCCCGCATCCTGCCGGACATGGGCGTCAAGGTCGCTTTCCAGAGCCAGGACGATGCGGCTCCGACCCAGACCGGCCTGCGGATACCCAAGACCGCCGTCCGCCGGCTCAACGGCCAGGAGGTGGTCTGGATCGTCCACAACGGCCGGGTCGAACGCCGCGCCGTCACCACCGCCGGCACCGCCGGCGATCAAATCACCGTCGCCGCTGGACTCAGCCGCGGCGAACGCATCGTCGTCGAAGGCCCCGAAGACCTGGCGGAAGGAACCGCCGTGACCGAAGCCAAACCATGAGCACACCGGACGGAATCTGCGTGCAGGTGAAGGACGTCGACAAGGTTTTCTACCGGGGCTCCGAGGAGATCCACGTGCTGAACGGCCTGGACCTCGACGTGCCCCACGGCGATTTCCTCGCCCTCATGGGACCTTCCGGGTCCGGCAAGTCCACCCTCCTCAACTTGATCGGCGGGCTCGACCGCCCCTCGCGCGGCTCAGTCGAGATCGGCGGCGAACGGATCGACCAAATGTCCGACCGCCAGCTGGCCGCCTGGCGCGCCCGCCACGTCGGGCTCGTCTTCCAGTTCTATAACCTCCTCCCCGTCCTCACCGCCGAGCGCAACGTCGAACTCCCCCTGCTCCTCACCCACCTCTCGAAGGCTGAACGCCGACAGCACGTCGCCGCCGCCCTCCGCGTCGTCGGCCTCGAACACCGAAGCCGGCATCACCCCCGGCAACTCTCCGGCGGCGAACAACAACGGGTCGGCATCGCCCGCGCCATCGTCTCGGACCCCACCCTGCTGCTCTGCGACGAACCGACCGGCGACCTCGACCGCAAGTCCGGCGATGAGATCCTGGGGCTGCTCCAGGCCCTCAACCGTGAGCACGGCAAGACAATCGTCATGGTCACCCACGACCCCCACGCCTCGGCCCGCGCCAAACGCACGCTCTTCCTCGACAAGGGCCAGTTGAGCACCGAGCCCGTGAAATGAGTGAGCCCGCGCCCCTGATCCCGCCGGCCCCCTCGCCCCCATGAGCCTACTCTTCCTGGTCTGGAGCCACCTGAAGCGCAAAAAACTGCGCAGCGCGCTCACCCTGCTGTCCATCACCGTCGCCTTCGTCCTCTTCGGCCTGCTCTGCGCCCTCAAGGAGGCCTTCACCGCCGGGGTCAGCCTCGCCGACGCCGACCGCCTCATCACCCGCCACAAGATCTCCCTCATCCAACCCCTGCCCGTCTCCTATCGTCCCCGCATCGAACGCATCCCCGGCGTCGCTTCCGCCGTCCATATGACCTGGTTCAACGGCATCTACCAGGATCCCAAGAATTTCTTCGGCTCGTTCCCGGTCGACCCCGCCCCGTTCCTCGAGATGTACCCGGAGATCCTGCTTCCGGCCGACCAGAAGGAAGCGTGGCTCGCCCAACGCAACGGCGCCGTCGTGGGCCGCACGCTCGTCAACCGCTTCGGGTGGAAGATCGGCGACCGCGTCCCGCTCATGTCCCCGATCTGGCCCCGCCAGGGCGACGCGCCCTGGGAGTTCGAAATCGTCGGCATCTACGACGGCGCCAAGAAAGGGACCGATACCTCGGGCTTCTACTTCCGCTACGATTACTTCGACGAAGGCCGCGCCCGCGACAAGGGCATCGTCAGTTGGTACGGAATCCGCATCGCCCGCGGCGCCCGCGTCGAGGAGGTCGCCAAGGCCGTCGACGAGGAGTTCGCCAACTCCCCCTACGAAACCAAGACCGAGCCGGAAGGCGCCTTCGCCCAGGGCTTCGTGCAGCAGGTCGGCGACATCGGGACCATCCTGATCGCCATCCTCAGCGCCGTCTTCTTCACCATCCTCCTCGTGGCCGGCAATACCATGGCCCAATCCGTCCGCGAGCGGACCGGCGAGATCGGCGTGCTCAAAGCCGTCGGCTTCACGAACGCCCGGGTGCTGGGTTTGGTGCTCGTCGAGTCCTGCCTCCTCGCCGGCATCGGCGGCCTGATCGGCCTCGCCCTGGTCTGGACCTACACGACGGCGCACGGCAGCCCGGTGCCCTCGATCCTCCCCGTGTTCTATGTGCCAACACGCGACCTGCTCCGGGGCGCAAGCCTCGCCGCAGCCCTCGGCCTCGCCACCGGCATCCTGCCCGCCCTCCAGGCCGTGCGCCTGCGCGTCGCCGACGCCCTGAGGAGACAATCGTGACTCACCCCCAGCCCAAGGCAACCCGACCCCACTCGCCATGCTGAACTGGCTGTCCCAAATCCTGTCCGTCACCCTGTTCAACTTGCGCACCGTCCCCCAGCGCAAGGGCGCCGCCATCGCCGCCGCCGTCGGCATCGCCGGCGTCGTCACCGTCCTCGTCGGCGTGCTCTCGATCGCCGAAGGCTTCCGCGCGGCCATGACCGTCTCCGGTTCCCCGGACGTCGCCATCGTCCTGCGCTCGGGCGCCGACAGCGAAATGACCAGCGGCCTGTCCCGCGACGAAGTCCGCCTCGTCGCCCAAGCCCCCGGCGTCGCCCGCACCCCCGACGGCCCCCTCGCCTCCGCCGAGTTGTTCGTCATCATCAACCTCCCCAAACGCTCGACCGGCACCGACGCCAATGTCCCCTTCCGCGGAGTCGAGAAGGCCGCCGTGCCGGTTCGCGGCGATGTCCAGATCATCGAGGGACGTATGTTCGAGCCGGGCCGCAACGAGATCGTCGTCGGCAGCGGCATGGCCCGAACCGTCGCCGGACTCGAGGTCGGCCGGTCCGTGCGCATCGGCCAGGTCGAGTGGACCGTGGTCGGCGTGGTCTCCGCCCGCGGCGGCGTGGCGGAGTCCGAGCTCTGGACCGATGCCGCCGTGCTGCAGCCCGCCTATCATCGGGAAGACAATTACCAGTCGGTGATGGTGCGGCTGACGTCGCCAAAGGCATTCGACGAGTTCAAGGACGCCCTCACCACCAACCCGCAGCTCAAAGTCAAAGCGGTCCGCCAGGCGGATTTCTACGCCGAACAGTCCTCCATGCTCACCTCCTTCATCCGCGGCGTGGGCGTCGCCGTCGCCCTCCTCATGGCCTTGGGCGCCATGTTCGGCGCGCTCAATACCATGTACAGCGCCGTCGCCGCCCGCACCCGGGAGATCGCCACCCTGCGGGCCCTCGGCTTCGGTTCGAGCCCCGTGATCCTCTCCGTGCTCCTTGAATCCCTGGTGCTCGCCCTGCTCGGCGGCACCGCCGGCGCCCTCGCTGCCTACGCGGCCTTCGACGGCTACCAGGCCGCCACCATCAACTGGCAGACCTTCAGTCAGCTCGCCTTCGCCTTCCGCGTAACCCCCCCCCTCCTGGCCCAGGCCATCGCCTGGGCCGCCGTCATCGGGGCTATCGGCGGGCTCTTTCCCGCCGTTCGCGCCGCCCGCTTGCCGATCGCTGCCGGTCTCCGCGACACGTGACCTGACGCAGCCCGCCGCACGTCGGCGCGGACAGTGCGCCGGTGCTTCGGTGGAGCGCGCTGTCCCCAGCGCGCCGGTCGGAGCGCCGTGCCAGCGGCACCCGTCACGCCGGGAGCCGTTTCAAAAACTCCGCCCCAGCCCGCAGATCGGCCACGCGCTGGGTGCCCGCCTCCCGCTCGAGGCAGAGATCGCCCTCGAACTTCAACTCGCGCAGCACACCCATGAACGCCGGCCAGTCCACCTGACCCGTCCCCACCACAACCTCCTCGCCCCAAGTCCCCGGCACGCGCGTCCGCACCGCGTCCTTCATGTGACACTGCCGAAGCCACGGACCCAGCGTCCGCAATGCGGCGATCGGATCCCCCTTGTCGTACAAAAGCATGTTCGCCGGGTCGAAGTTGATCCCCACGTTCGGCCGGTTCAACTGCCGCAAAAACGCCCGCAGCGTCTCGGCCGTCTCCTGCCCCGTCTCGAACCCGACCGCAATGCCCCGCGCTGCAAACAAATCCGCCACCCGGGTCAACCGGTCCCGCAGCTTCGGAAACGCCGGATCGCTCTCCTCGTGCGGCAGGAACCCCGCGTGGAACATCACGAACTTCAGCCCCAAACCCACCGCCAGATCCGCGTTGGCCTGGAAATTCCGCCAGTTCCCCTCCCAATGCCGGTCCGGCACCACGCCCCCCGTCCGCTTGATCGACTCGAGCGTCGTGTAATCCTCCCCGATCGTCGTCATCATCCCGGAGACGCACGTCACACCCCGCTGCGCCGCTCGCGCCTTGAAGTCCGACCACGCGCCGCCCGCGTTTTCGCGGATCGGATCCAGGGCGATCGACACCCTCAGGATTCCCGTGGCCGCCAGTTTCTCGAAAAGGTCCTCCGCCGACACCGGTTGCAGCGACCAACTGCACACGCCCAATCGTTCAGCAATGCTCGTTGACATGCCGCCAGCTTAAAGAAGCCAACCCCCCAGATCAAGCCCGCTGCCTCACGGTCAGGATGCACCCGTCTCTCCGCCATGGGCATCGGACTCCGGCAGGATGGACATACCCACTAAGGCGATACGGCCATCATCCGAAAGACGCTGAACGCGAAATCTCAGCGTCCGATCGCAGGCCTCACATCTCACAATTCAACACTCCAAGCCCCTGCTGGCTTCGCTCCCTCTCCGCAAAGGCGCAATCCGTTCCCGCACTCGAGCGGCGTCAGGCGCGGGGCACAAACCCGCCCGCTCAATCCGCGCAGGCCGTGCCATGAACCCAGCCTGCCGCTCCCGGAAGGCGCGTCATTTGTATAATGGTTAGATATGACCGCACAGTCCAACTCACACCTCCGATCCTGTTCATCCTGAAGAAATGGCAGGCGTCCGGCATCGATAATCCGTTGGATGCCAACGCCAAGAAGAGCGCCGATGGTCGGACTCTTGTCCTGAACGTCGTGAACCCGACCGGCCAGCCCGCGGCTGCAGACCCGGTCCTCGGTCGATGGCTTGATGACCGCGAGACCGCAAGCAAAGCCCCATTTTTCGGTTGCAAGATCCAAAGCAAGTGCCTAGCCTAGAACCGGATTGAGGAAATCCGAATCAACAACTCCAACTGAACATTCCTGAATGGAACTCCCTCTGCCGGTCCTTCGGTGACTGCAGATGGTGGAGGGGTTTGGGCATTGGGTCCAAGCCCCGCCGAAGGCGCCGTCGGAAGGGATCGGGAATGGAGAAAACAGGACAACTGCTATGCACAGAAAACTCCTCCAGGCGTTCGGGGTATTGGCCTTGACCGGCGCGACGGCGCTGGCAGGGTCGTACACCTCGGACTTTAGTGACGTCTATCAGCCGGGGTACAACCTCACGGGCAGCGCGTACATGGATGGAACGCAGCTGATCTTGACCGAGAACGTGCCCAGCCAGACCGGCACGTACATCCTGGACGACCTCGACGAGTACAACCCGATCGAGAGTTTCATCGTCCAATTCAAGCTGCAGATGGGCCCTGGTACCTCGCCCCCAGCAGACGGCGCTGCCTTCTGCTTCGGACCGGACATTAACGCCGGCTCGAACTTCGCCGAGGAAGGCGCCGGGAGCGGGATCATCGTGACCTTCGACACCTACGTGAACGCGGACATGGGCGAGACCTCCCCGCACATCGAGGTGAAATACGGCGGGGCCTCGGTGGCCCTCGCCCCGTTCACCATCCCGCAGATGGTGACCAGCCAGTATGAAGACGTGCGCATCGAACTGAAGCGCAACGGCACGTTGAGCGTCACCTACAAGGGATCACCGGTCTTCACCGACGTGGTGCTGCCCGGCTTCTTCCCCACCCAGGGCCAGTTCGCCATCGGCGCCCGGGCGGGCGGACTCAGCGCCCAGCATTCCGTCGACGATCTGAGCGTCACCACGGTGCTGCAGGGCGCAGAAATCGCGCCGACGATCACCACCCACCCTCAGAGCCAGACCGTCGCGGAGCTGGCCAACGTGACGTTCACTGTCGCCGCTGACGGCTCGGCGCCGCTGACCTACCAGTGGTACAAGAACAACACGCCCATTGCTGATGCCACCGCTCCGACCCTCACTCTCACCGGCGTGCTCTTTACGGACAACGCGGCCAAGTTCAAATGCGAAGTGAGCAATGGCGCGGGCACCGCCACCTCGAACGAGGCCACCCTCACCGTCCTCCAGGACAGCACCGCCCCGACCCTGGTGTCGGCGGCCGCCAGCTCCGACTTTGTCAGCGTGACCGTCACCTTCTCGGAGCCGGTCGCGGAAGCCAGCGGCGGCAACAAGGACAACTACACGATCGCCGGACTCACCGTAAACTCGGCGACCGTCAACGGCTCGAAGGTCGTGCTCAGCACGTCCAAGATGACCGAAGCCGGCTCGTACACCCTGGTCGTCAACAACGTCAAGGACAACTCGGCCGCCGGCAACACCATCGCCGCCAACAGCCAGGCCGCGTTCCGGGCTTACGCCTTCTTCGTCGGCACCGTCATGCACAAGAAATACGACGGCTTCCCCGACAACCTGGGCGGCAATCCCCAGAACCTCTACGACGACCCCCGGTTCCCGAACAACCCCGATCGCACGGACCTCATGTACATGTGGGAGTATCCGGCGAATGGCAACGCCTGGGATCAGACTGCCGATCCGACCAGGAACTTCTTCCAGTCGCTCGAGGGCTACTTCATTCCGCCCGAAACGGGCAATTACGTCTTCTTCACCGCCGGGGCTGACCACTGGTGGCTCTACCTGAGCACGGATGAAGACCCGGCGAACCTCTACATGATCGCCGCGGAACCGGGTGGCTGGAGCGAGCCGCGCGGCTGGACGCAGATCTACTCCGGCAGCCTCGAAAGCCGCCGGTCCGATCTCTCCACGCTGAACGTCTATCCGACCGCGCCCTACATCTACCTCGAGGAGGGCAAGCGCTATTACATGCTCGAAGTCCATCACTTCCCGAGCTGGGCCGGCGCGAGCGATTTCTCGGCCACCATGATCAAGGAAGGCGATCCCGATCCCGCGAACGGCACCGCCCCGACGATCACCGGCAGCCTCGTCGCTTCCCTCGTCGACCCGACCGGCGCCACGCTCGCCCTCACCGGACACCCGGCGGACCAGAACCTCGAGGCGGGCCGCACCGCGACCTTCACCGTGGCGGCGACGGCGACCTCGCTATACGGCAACATCATCACCTACCAATGGCAGCGGCAGGCCCCGGGCGGAGCCACTTGGACTGACATCGCCGGTGCCACCAGCCCGTCGTACACCACGCCCGTCCTGGCGCTCTCGGATAACGGCGCTAAGTACCGCGCCCTCTGCCGGGCCCCGGGCATCACCACGCCGAGCAACGCGGCGACTTTGACGGTGTTCGCCGATACCGTGGCGCCCACCATCGTCTCGGTCAAGGGCAGCCCCGAATTCGACACCGTGACCATCAAGTTCTCGGAAGCCGTCGACGAGACCACCGCCGGGAACAAGGCCAACTACACGATCGCCGGACTGACCATCAACACCGCGACGGTTTCCGGGGACACCGTGGTCCTTGAGACCAGCACGCAGCCGGAAGCCGCGACGTACACCCTGGTGGTGAACAACGTGAAGGACAAGTCGCTCGCCGGCAACACGATCGCCCCCAACACCCAAGCCACGCTCAAGACCTTCGTGTTCGTCTCGGGCTACGTGGTCCATAAGAAGTACGAGGGCTTCCCCAACGCCCTGGGGAACGATCCGGTCAACCTCTACAACGACCCCCGATACCCGGACAACCCGGACCGCGTCGACCTCATGCCCGCGTTCGAGTACCCGATCAACGGCGGCGGCTGGGATCAGGTCCTCGATCCGAACCGGAACTTCTACTCGACGCTCGAAGCGTTCTTCATCCCGGCCCAGGACGGCAACTACGTGTTCTACACCGCGGGTGCGGACCACTGGTGGCTGTATCTGAGCACGGATGATGATCCGGCCAATGTCTACATGATCGCCGGCGAGCCCGGCGGGTGGAGCAACCCGCGCGGCTGGACACAGTCGTGGGACGCGAACCCCCTGGATCATGTGGCGATCCGCAGTTCCGACACCTCGACGCTGAATGTGTGGCCCACAGCCCCGACCATCACCCTCGAGGCGGGCAAGCGCTACTACATCTTCCAGGCCCATCACATGCCGAGCTGGGCCGGCGGCTGCATGGTCGGCGCGACCTTCGCCCTCGAAGGCGAACCGATCCCAGCCGACGGCACGGTGCCCGCTCTTACCGGCGGCGTCGTCGGCTACTACGTCGATCCGACCGGGTCCTCGGTCGAGATCACGGAACAACCGGCGAGCCTCAGCAT
This sequence comes from Verrucomicrobiota bacterium, assembly GCA_029556615.1. Classification (GTDB taxonomy): domain Bacteria; phylum Verrucomicrobiota; class Verrucomicrobiia; order Limisphaerales; family J093; genus JAKQDD01. The sequence continues at coordinate 44,307 of JAKQDD010000001.1, forward strand.
CGAGGCCGGCCGCGCCGCGACGTTCAGCGTGACCGCCGTCGGCACCTCCGCCTATGGCACGGCCACGTCCTACCAGTGGCAGCGGAAAGCCCCGGGCGGAGCCACATGGGAGACCATCGCCGGCGCCACGGCCGCGTCCTACACGACCCCGGTGCTCACCCTCGCGGACAACGGGGCGCAGTACCAGGTGATCTGCAGCGTGCCCGCCGTCAGCGCGACCAGTGCGGCCGCGACCCTCACGGTCGTTCCCGATACGTTCCCGCCGGAGTTGGCCGGCGCCGGAGCGATCGCCAGCCCGACCGGGCTGACGTTCGACGTCGCCGTCACGTTTGATGAGCCGGTCGACCCGACCACCGCCAGCCTGGTGGCGAACTACACGCTGTCGGCAGGCAGCATCTCGGCCATCACCTTGTACGAGGGCTCGCAGGGGGTCGTTCTCACCGTCTCCGGCCTCACCGCGGGCAGCACGTACACCGTCACGGTCCGGGACGTAAAGGACCTCGCCGGCAATCCCATGCCCCCGACCCCGAAGTCGTTCCAAGTCTCGTCGATGCAGTGGGGCGTCGTCGGCGCCAATGAGCTGGGCCTCGGCAATGGCGTGGTTGCTGTTGGCAATGACGGGTTCGACGTCTACAGCGACGGCATCAGCGAATGGGCGACGTACGACGAGGCGACCTTCGTTTATGAGCCAATCACCGGCGACTTCGACAAGGTCGTCCGCGTCGAGTACCAGGATGCCTCGAGCCAGTGGGCCCGCGCGGGTCTGATCGTGCGCGACGTCCTCAACTTCGGCGTGGATCGCGTCACCCAAGAGGCCGGCGCCGCCGGTCGCTACCTGAACATCCACGTGAACCCGACAACGACCGCCATGGGGACCGCCGGAAACAACAGCTATGCATCCAACCGGCGCGCCATCACGGGCGGCCCAACGGACACCGCGGGCGGCGGCGGGACGCCGCTCTATCCCAATGCCTGGTGCCGGCTCCAGCGCGTCGGCGACACGTTCACCACGTTCCGCAGCAGCGACGGCGAGACCTGGACCCAGGTGGCATCGACCACGTTTACGCCAGCCCTGCCGGCGACCGTGTACGTGGGTCCGGAATTCGCTCCCGAGAACGGCAACGTCGACATCGCGCTCCGCGGTGTCTTCCTCGCCCAGTTCCGCGAGTACGGCGACTTCGGCGTCGCCCAACCGGAGATCACCGGGATCACCAAGAATGCCAACGGCACGATCACCGTCACGTGGACCGGCGGCGGAACACTCCAGGCCGCGCTGAGCGTGTTCGGTCCGTGGCAGGACGTGGATGACACCGGGTCCTACACGTTCACGCCGGAGGCTGGCGTCCCGATGATGTTCGGTCGCATCATCAAGTAGCCGCCTGACAGCGTCGTTTCACGGAGGCCGGGGTTCGCCCCGGCCTCTCTTTTTGGATGCCAGCGCGCGGTCCAGCGCCGAGAACTGCGGCCAGGGGTGCCAGGTCACGCCGGCACACCGTGCTGTTCCAAGCCGTGTCCGCCCTGGTTGTTCCCCTGCTCATCCTGGGCTCGGCAGAGGCCGGCTTGCGCCTCGCCGGCTATGGACATCCCACCTCCTTCTTCATCGAATCGCATGACTCCGGAAGGAGAGCCCTAGTCGACAATACCTGGTTCGGATTCCGGTTCTTCCCCCCGGCTCTCGCCCGGAGCCCGGCACCCGTGGTTCTTGACCCGGCCAAACCTCGCGGGACCTGCCGGATCTTCCTGTTCGGAGAATCGGCCGCCCTCGGCGATCCGCGCCCTGCCTTCGGTCCGGGACGCTATCTCGAAGTCCTTCTGCGCGAACGCTTCCCCACACGGGATTTCGAGGTGGTGTGTGTCGCCATGACGGCGATCAACTCCCACGCGCTCCTCCCCATCGCACGAGAGTGCACCCAATACGCCGGAGACTTGTGGGTCGTCTACACCGGCAACAACGAAATGGTGGGACCCTTCGGCGCCAACACGGTGTTCGGGCCCCGGACACCCCCATTGGCTATGGTGCGTGCACGCTTGGCGCTCGAGCGGCTGCGGATTGCCCAGGGCCTTGGACGTCTTCTGCGGGGTATGATGAAGCCGCCCTCCGCACCCGATGACTGGGGCGGACTGAGGATGTTCCTCGATCATCCCCTCCCCCTCGATGACCCAGGGCGAAGGCGGGTCTATGAGAATTTTCGGCGCAATCTGTCCGATCTGGTCCAAACCGGATGCCGGGCGGGAATCCCTGTCCTCCTCAGCAGCGTTGCCAGCAATCTGAAGGACTGCGCGCCCTTCGCCTCGATCCCGGCCGCTGCGGCGGCCACGCCCCACACCCATGCCAACGCGCCGGCCCTCGAAGGAATCGAGCACGCATCGAAAGGACGCTGGGCCGAAGCCGCCAGCCATTTCCGGGTTGCACTCGCTCAGAACCCACAGTCGGCTGAGCTTCATTTCCGGCTGGGGCGAAGCCTCCTGACCCTCGGAGACACCGACGCCGCACGCGGCCATCTCGAACAAGCCCGCGATTTGGATCTCCTTCCATTCCGGGCGGATTCCACGATCAATGGCCTGATCGCGCAGACCGCCCGTCAGTACTCCCGCGAGGATGTCGCGCACGTCGATGCCATCGGCGCCCTGACAGGGGAAGGTGCGGCGTCAATCCCCGGCGGTGAGTGCTTCTACGAGCATGTGCATCTCAAACCGGAGGGCAACTACCGCCTCGCGCGCGTTTGGGCCGAGGCCATGGTGCCGTGGCTGTCGAAGGTCGGCGCGACGCCGCAACCCGGCGCCTGGGCTGCGGCGGAAACCTGCGACCGCCGACTGGGTTTGTCGGACTGGAATCGCCATGCCGCTCTCGAAGAAATGCTCCGGCGCCTGCAGGATGCGCCCTTTACCAACCAGCTGAACCATGCCGGCCAGGTCGATCGGCTTCGCCTCGAGCTGGCGGCCACGCGGGATCGGATGAACAAGCAAGACCCTCGCGACCTCCAGTCCTTCTACGGAGAGGCCATCCAGGCCCGGCCCCAGGATCCTTGGCTGCATCACAACTACGCGGAGTATCTGAAGGAATCCGGCGATCTCGCCGCTGCCGCATCCGAAATGCAGAGGGTCCGGGACCTGATCCCGCATCATTACTCTGCTTACCTGCAATGGGGCCGCCTGCTGGCCCGACTGAAGCGGTACCCGGAGGCCCGGACGGCCCTGAATGAGGCCATGAGCCGGCGGCCGGACCTGGCCGACGCACCCCTCGAGCTCGCCCAGGTCGCGGCGGGCGAGAGGCGCTACGAGGAAGCCCTGGGTTGGTTCGATGAGGTGATCCGCCGGCGGCCCCGGAGCCCCGGGCTCCGCCTCCAACGGGCCGATGTCCTCATGGCCCTGAAGCGACGCGACGAGGCCCTCCAGTCGCTCCGCGACGCCCTGCAAATCGCGCCCTCCTTCGCAGAAGCACGCTTTCACCTGGGCATCGAACTCGCAAAGGACGCGAAGCTCGTTGAAGCAGAGACCGAGCTTGCGGAGGTTGTCCGATTGCAGCCCGGACACGTGCTGGCTCGGTTGAATCTCGGAAACCTCCGGGCCCGGCGAGGAGGTTACGATGAAGCCCTCGTCCAGTTTCGCGAGGTCCTCCGACTCGATCCATCGAACCCGACCGCCAAGGCCGCCGTCGCCGAGCTCGAGCCGCGCGTGCCAGCCGGATCTCGACCCTGACGGCTGTTATCGTGCAGTCCCTGGCGGCGCGACACGGTCCTCCTTTTTTCCTTAGCATGAATCGAGGCGGCAGCTAGAGTCCATGCCGCACGTGCAAGCGCACAGTCCATCGCCAATGACCGACCCGGATCCTCGCCTAACGCCTGCGGCTCGAACGTGCGCCATCGGCTCCTGGTGGGTTTTGGGCTTCATCGGCGCGTGCGGTGTCGGCTCCGGGGAGGCCCGCCCGCTTGCGGGCGGGCTCTATGGGGATTGGAGGGGATGGGCCCGTCCCGGGGGCGGGCTTCCAAATCCGCAAAAACCCCGGACTGGGCGGCTCAAGGCGTCTGGTCCAGCCCAGGAGGTTGAGCCGCAAGGGACGCTGACGCGCGGATTTGGGGCCGGATGGAATCGGGCCGCGCAGACCATCGCTCCCGCAATGCAAGGCGGTGAGACGCGAGCCGTGGGATGGGTCGCTTGAAGAAACCGCGCCGCCAACCCGCTGAATCCAATCCCCAGTCGCCGGCGCATGCAGCTCGGGGGGCTGTGCCCGAACCGGCCTGGGCAAGCCGGCGTCAACAGCGCGCGTTCCGGATCATCGCCGTGCTGGGGGTGCCCCTGCTCTGCCTCGGCATGTTCGAGTTCCTGCTGCGGTTGCTCGGTTCTGGGTATCAGACGGCCTTCTTCGTGCGGCATCCCGCAGTCACATCCAGCCAGAGGGTCGAGAACCAACGATTCGCCTGGCGGTTCGCACCCCGCACCCTGGCCCGGCATCCCGACCCGGCTCTGCTGACCACCGACAAACCGCCGGGAACATGCCGCGTGTTCGTGTTCGGCGAATCGGCGGCCATGGGCGACCCGGCGCCCGCCTTTGCCTTCTGGCGGATTCTCGAGGTCCTCCTGCGCGATCGCTACCCGGACCGGCGCTTCGAGGTGATCAACACGGCGTTCACCGCCATCAATTCGCATGTCATTCTACCCATTGCCCGCGACTGCCAGGCTCTCGAAGGCGATTTCTGGCTGGTCTACATGGGGAACAACGAGGTGATCGGGCCCTACGGCACAGGGACCGTTTTCGGGAAACAGGCGCCTCCCCAAGGCCTGATCCGGGCGAGTCTGGCGGCGAAAGCGACGCGCCTCGGACAATGCCTCGACGCCCTGCTGCAGACCGTTGGGCGATCCCGCGGTGCCGCGCAGGGATGGGGTGGCATGTCCATGTTCCTCGACCAGCACGTACGCTTGGACGACCCGCGAATGGCCACTCTCGACCGCCACTTCCGCGACAACCTGAACGACCTCATCGAGCTCGGCACGGAGGCCGGAGCGACCGTGGTGGTCAGCACTATCGTCTCCCGACTCCGGGACTGGCCGCCGTTCGGCTCGATGCACCGCGCGAACCTGACGGCCGTCGAGAAGGCGCAATGGGACACCCATCATCAGGCCGGTCTCGCCGCCCAAACCTCCGGCGACCTCGAATCGGCGCTTGGCCATTTCGAGGCGGCCGCCGCGATCGACCCGACACACGCCGGCCTTCAGTATCGCTGGGGCACGTGCGCCCTGGCTCTTGAACGTGCCGCCGAAGCCCGGACCCATCTCACCCTCGCCCGCGATCACGACACGCTCCGCTTCCGCACCGACAGCCGCCTGAACGAGGCGATCCGCCAAACCACCGGCTGCCACGCCGGCTCGAAGGTCCGGCTCATCGACGCGGAACGGGCCTTCGCGCATCAGAGTCCCCATGGCCTTCCGGGCGAGGAGTTCCTCTATGAACACGTTCATTTCACGTTCGCAGGCAATTACGCGCTGGCCCGGCTCTTCGCGGAGGAATTGGCGTCCCTGCTGCCCCCCGCCCCGGCGCCGGCGGCGCAGCCGGCAAGACCGTGGCTGACGATCGAAGCGTGCGCGGCCCGTCTCGGATACACCGAGAGCCACACCTACGAGATCGCCAAGGTCGTCCGCCAGCGCCTGGACGAACCCATCTACCGCCAGCAAGCCGACCATGCCGAGCACGTCGCCCGCGTCGATCGCCAACTCGCAGACCTGCGCGGTCACGCCAAGCCGACAGCCCGCCGCCGGGCGGTCGAGGCCTGCCGCCAGGCCGCCGCGGCCAAGCCCGACGACTGGATGCTCCACCAACTGGCCGCCCGCCTTCTGACCGCACTCGACGATCCCACAGGCGCCGTCGCGGAATGGCGGGAGGTGGCACGCTTGATACCACACTCCGCGCGCCCTTACACCGAAATCGGCAAACTGCAGCAGGCGCGAAATCAGGACGCGGACGCCAAAGCCTCCTTCACCAAAGCCCTGGAACTGGATCCGGATTCCGCAGACGCTCACGTCGGCCTCGGCCAGTTGAGCCACAAGTCCGGGAACCCGTCCGCTGCCCGCCGCCATTACCGCCGCGCCCTCGACCTGGACCCGACGAAGACCGAAGCCGCCGAGGGTCTGAAACAGCTCGCTGCGGTGCCCTGACGCGCAGAAACACCTCAACCCGTCCTGATCATCGATGCAGGGGACCCAAGGCGGCAAAGCCGCGGCCCAACCCCAGAGTCCTTTCTGCATGGGCCTCCGGCGTCGTGCCGGCGGCAAAGCGGTGCCGCTTGGGGCGCGGCACCGCACTCCACGACGCTATCGCGCGGGACGAGAGGCCGCCGGCACGGACGCCAGTTCTTGGAGTGCGGCTGCCCTCTGCCGCTTTCCAGTCCGAAGACCTCTCCAACGTTAAGGCCTCACCGGCCCCAGACTCCGCGAGGCCCGTTCCAGGGCCTCGCGGGCCGGCATGAAATCCGGTTTCAGGCGCAACACCGCCTCGTAACACGCCACCGCCTCGGTCACCCGGTCCTGCGCGAGGTGAACGTTGCCCAGGTTGAAATGCGCCTGCCAGTAGTTCGTGTCGGCCCTCGTCGCGGCAACGAACTCACGCATCGCATCCTCCAGCCGCCCCTGTTGCCGAAACACGTTCCCCAGGTTGTTGTGCGCGGACGCGTAATCCGGCGTCGCGGCGATCGCCGCCTGAAAGTGCTCGATCGCCTCCTCGAGCTTGCCCTGACGATGCAGCACGTTGCCCAGGTTGTTGTGGGCCTCGGCATACGCCGGAAACAGCTCGAGCGCCCGACGGTAAGCAGCGGCGGCCTCCTCATCCCGTCCGAGACGCGCCAGGGCAATGCCGAGATTGTAGTGAACATCCTCGTCCTCGGGTGCCAACTGCCGCGCGTCCCCGTAAACGCGAACGGCTTCGTCGGCCTTCCCCTGGCGCAGCAGTTCGTTCCCGCGCCGGACCAGGGCCTGGGCCTGCTCGTTGGTGGACTGGCGGGCACTCTGAGCCTGCACTTCCGCCGGCGTCACGGGCTCAAACGCCGCCGACGCCGATCTCGAGGAACCGGGCCCGACCGTGCGCCACCACACCGCGGCACCGACCAACAGCACGATGACCCCCGCCAGAATCGCCACCCTGGGCACAGAACCCGGAGGCCGGCCGCCCTGCCCGGCGTCACCCGGCGCGGCGCGGCGCCTGGCTTCTCCCTTCCCCGAACGTCGTTTCTTTCCGGAGCTCATCCGCAGCGAAGTCCACCATCGCGGCTACTGCACCACGAGGATGTCGTGAATGCCCACCGAGGGCAAAGTCAAGGATACCACACCATCACGAAACTCGAACGGGACAGGGACATCCCCCGGTTCCCGGCTGATCCGGGCAGGCGGCGCCTCCTGCCGGATGCGAACGGCGAGCGGACCCACGGGCGGAATCGACTCGAGGATCGGCTCGCTCCAGTGCGGGCCGGCGGTGTTGACCAGGTTCACCGCCAGCTTGCCGCCCATGCGGTTGACCACCACATCCACATCCGGCGAACCGCGCACCTCGACCTTCGGAGCCGGAAACAGCCGCCGCACGAGCGATCCCAGGAACATGCGGCCGACCTCGCTTCGGGTGGCAAGATACCCTTGGCCGAACGAGAAATACGTGGCGGCGACCAACCCCTTGCCATGACGCGTGATCGAGGCCGCGGGCAGGGCGGCCGATGCCACGTCGTTGGTCGCATGCAGAGAGCCCCACGCCTCCGCCCTCGACCCCAGCCGGGCGGATTGCACCGGCCCTTGCGTGACCATCCAATCGCCGGAATGCGCCAGAAACCGCGGCGTTGTGCGGACGTCGCCGTCGAGCACGACATCCAGTTCCTCCGAGAAGAGCCCGGCCGTGCGCGGCCCGATCAGCAAGAGGCTCCCCCCGTCCCGGACATAGGCTGCCAACGCGTCGCGAAACCCCGGCTCGAGATACTCCCACTCCGGCACCACGACGAGCGGGTACTGGGACAATCGCCCGGCCAGATGATGCTCGCCGAGCACCTCGATCGATTGCTGCTCTCGCAGCAGCGCCTGCAGTGCGCCGCTGATCCTCGATAGATCCCGGCTGAACAACCCGCTCGCCTTCCGATAGTGCGCCGGCGTCGAGAACAAGAGCGCCACTTGCGGCACTTGTTCCGCACCCTGGCACACCGCCTGCCGCTCCCGGCAAAACCGGGCCACCTCCGCCATCACCGGAATCCGCTCCTCCCGGATGGATCCGTCCCGCTTCTGGGTGATGTACGCTTGAAACCCGCCCCCCAAAGCGAGAACCACCGCCGCCTCACGCTCGAGCTGGGTGGCGGTCTTCACGGTGGCGCCGCCTTTGCCCGCCTTCAGCGTGAAACTCCAGGCCATCAGGTCCCACGGCTTCCCCTGGCGCGCCAGATAACGCGCCGAAAGACGCGCCGAGTTCACGCTGTCCTCCGGCGAGTAATCGCCGGAAAGGAAGTCCACGGGGGCGCACACCGGCTCCGGCATGTGATCCGTGAAGGCCCAATTGCTGCACATCTGAAACGTGGGATGCGTCCGCTTGACCTCGCCGATGTAGTGGCGCAAGTAACGCCGAAACGCCTCGCGATGAAACTCGAGAAGCTCGAACCAGTGCGGGTCTGAGGCCTTGCGCGGAACCTCGGTCCAACCGGTGGCCTCGCGGAACGCCCGCAGGGCCGGGTCGCTCCAATCCGGCACTGAGGCCCAGCATTCGCCATCCACCCAGACGCCGTCCACACCGTAGTCGCCCGCCAATTCCCGGAGCTGGGGAATCAGCAACCGCTCGGCGTAAGGACCGAAGAAGGACGTCGCGTTGCCGTTCGTCTTGCCGTCAGCGTTCACGGCCGCCCAATCCGGATGCTGGAGAATGGCCTCGGAATCCCAAACACCCGAGTAGTGCATGTACAGCGCCACCCCGCGCTCGGCCGTGACCTGGCGCCAGAGCCGCAGGGGATCCCCGACGAAACCCGGGGCGGGATTGCCCGCCCGGGTGGGGTAACTCGACAGCCCGCGATGCCCCTTGCAATCGATCTGCAGGTAATCAGGGCGAACCTGATCGATCACATTCTCGATCATCGCCCGGGTGGTGTTCTTGCCGATCTCCGTGCAATCCGGCCCGGCGTGGAAGTCAAAATGCACCCCCAGGAAACTGTCGGCACGCTTCAGCCGCGGGGGCGCACCAGCTGCCGGGGCCGCGGTCTCAGCCGCGCTCGCCCCTGCCAACCACACACCCACGCCGAGGACAACAACCATCCGAAGACACCCGAGAAAGAAGTGCATAAGAAATTCGGTGGCTCGAAGCCTACCCCGCCTCGGCTGGCGACGCAAGCGAGGGGGCGCCGTCCCGGATCCTCGCCTAACGCCTGCGGCGCGAACGTGGGCCATCGGCTCGTGGTGGGTTTTCGCCTTGAAGGCGCGTGGGGTGTCGGCTCCGGGGTGGCCCGCCCGCTGGCGGGCGGGCGCTATAGGGTTTGGAGGGAATGGGCCCGCCCCGGGGGCGGGCTTTCAAATCCGCGAAAACCCCGGACTGGGCGGCTCAAGGCGTCTGGTCA
>JAKQDD010000037.1 GCA_029556615.1 Verrucomicrobiota bacterium
AATTCGGACCTCACCAAAACTGTCCGACTATTCGCCGAAACGCCTGTCCGATTTGGACCGAAATCACTGTCCGAATTGATTTCCGAAATCACTGTCCGGCCAACTCCGAAATCACTGTCCGAATAAGTCCGAAATACGCAGGAAAGGAGGCCGACGATGAGCGGCGCCCACCTTGCGGGGTACCTGCAGCGGTTCTTCACCGATCGCCTGCTGGGGCAACTGGGGGCCAGCCCGCACACGATCGCCAGTTACCGGGACACCTTCCGGCTGCTCCTGAAGTTCGCGGTCCGGCACTACCACCGTCAGGCCAGCGACCTTCGACTGGAGGACCTGGATGCCAAGCTCGTCTCGGTTTTTCTCAGACACCTCGAGCACGATCGCCACAACCGAGCGCGCACACGGAACAACCGGCTCAGCGCCCTCCATGCGTTCTTTGGGTACGTGGGCGTCAACGAGCCCGCTCTGGCCAGCCACTGCCAGCGGGTCTTGGCGATTCCACAGAAGCGATTCGAGCGCGGCCCCGTGGAGTTCCTGAGTCGAGAGGAGACGGCGGCGCTCCTCCAGGCTCCGGATTCCGGGAGCTGGTTGGGGCGGCGTGACCAACTTCTGTTGCGAGTGGCCGTGCAAACCGGACTGCGCAACTCGGAGTTGATTCACCTCCGGCGACAGGACGTGGAACTCGGTTCCGGCGCGCATATCAAGTGCCTGGGAAAAGGTCGCAAAACCCGATGTACTCCCCTGGGCGCCGAGCTTGCGGCCTGGCTCGCCGATTGGCTCGCCCATCGGCCACCGGAGCCCACCACACCCGTCTTTCCCACCGCCAGGGGAACCGCGATGAGTTCCGACGCGCTGCAGCGGTTGGTCGAGCGCCACGTCCAAGCCGCGGCCATAACATGTCCATCCCTCCGAAAGAAGCGGGTGACTCCCCATACCCTGCGCCACACGCTGGCGATGAACCTCCTCCAGAGCGGGGTGGACATCACGGTCATCGCGCTTTGGCTGGGGCACGAGTCCATCGAGACCACGCAAACGTATCTCCATGCCGACATGGCGATGAAGGAAGCAGCACTGGCCCGAACGGCTCCTGGCAAAACCCCACCCCAGCGATACCGCCCAAATGATAAGCTCCTCGCCTTCCTGGAGGCCCTCTAATTATGCCGCGTCCACAACGACCCGATCCTTGAGTTCAGGCGCAAAACGCAGGGTTCCAGGCCGCCACGCGGCGTAATCCCGCAGTCGGCATAACATTTCCGAGCGCGCCTTGAAGATGGCGATCCTGCATCGCAAGAACAGCCTCAGTTACAAGACCCTCAACGGCGCTCGCACCGGGGACCTGTTCATGGCGCTGATCCACACCTGCCGGCTCAACGGGGTCAACCCGTTCGACTACCTGCTGGCCATCGCCACCCATGCCGAGGTGGTCAAACTGATCCCGAAGGCTTGGCTGCCCTGGAACTACCCGAAGTCAGCCGCCCCCAGTAACAGCAGTTGAAAGACGCACGGCGATCCGGGGCGGCTTGACCGGCTCGGTGCCTGCCGTTGCCTTCGAGCCAGCCAGCCTGCGCTTCCGGCGGTGCCGCCTCAAACCACGCCCCGTGAGCCCCCCCCTCAACGGCCGCGCAGCCGATTCTCGCAGCTCTGCATGCTTGCCGAAGCAACGAATAACCGCGCCGCCAAGGCGGGCAGCGCCACTAACATTACGAACAGGAAAAGCCAGCACATCGTCTGTGGTGGAGTCAGTGGTTTCGGGGCGCGAAGACCTGGAACTCATTGATGTTGATAGGCCGGCTGCTTGCCGAGCCAGTTGACGATGTCCTTTTCGCGCGACGCGGGAGTGACCTTGAGCGAGACGAGTTGGCGGCTCTTCAGCGTGGCTTCGACGAGCGTCTGGCCGGGAGCGTGGAGCTTGAAGTCCACATCCCATTCGGCGGGCCACCCAGGGAAAAGATGGAGCTTGCCGTCGGGACGAGGTTCGGGGGCGAGGAGCATCTCCTGGAGGCCGGTCATGCCCGCGCCGCCCCAGTTGTGGTCGGGCAGCCAGTCGTGGCCGGGCCCGAAGAAGGCCGGGAAGCGGGCCTGCGGCGCGGTGGTGTTGGCCAGCTTGTAGATCGCGCGTTCCTTCGCTTTCTCCGGCCAGGCGAGCGCGGCCATGTTGGCAACGTTGGCCATCCACGAGTAATCCTGTTTGCAGAGTCTGGCACGGTCTTCCGGGACGGTTTCCCAAGTGTCGCGGGCGAGTTGGAGGGTGTCCGGCCGCGTGATGCCCGCCAGCCGGTAGGGCCAGCAGGCATACATTTCAATCGGCTCCCACTTGTTGTAGGGGACGTTGTAGGCTTTGGCGGGAAGCAGCGCCAGCCGCCCCTTTCGCTGGCCGCTGGGCAGCGGTGGCAGCGTGTCGAAGGTTCGCTTGAGCCGCTGGCGGTCGGCGGCGGGCAGCGCTGGATACCGTAGGAGACCTTCGGTGAGCGCGCGCAGGCCGCTCACCGCGTCCAACGGATTGGTGGCGTCGCCGGCATACTCCAGGCCGTTGCCGGGATAGATCACGAGTTTGCCGTCGTCGCCGAGTTCCTTGCCGGTGCGCTTCTTTGTCTCGGCGCGGTAGAAGGAGTCGTAGAAATACACGGTGCCCAGCATCCACGGCAGATCCTGTTCCAGCGGATAGCCCGTGTTGAAGTGGGCCAGCAGATTCATCCAGGCGTTCTCCAGGCCCATCGAGAAGTGATAGGTCAAGTGTTGAGCCCCACAGAGTCCGTCCGGTCGCGGTCCCACCGGGCAAAGCCCCCACACATCGAGCGGTTCGGTGTAAACGACGCCCTCGGCGCCTTGGCGTTTCGCGCGGTCGGCGGCGACCTTAGCGCGGTCGCGATAGAAGCGCGTGGTGGGAGCAAGCAGATCGGCGTCGCCGGTGGCCACGGTGGGCCAGGCGAGCCAGCGCTGGTTCTGCGACATGAAATAGCAGCCCATCCAGCGGCGAAAATCCGGCGTGACCGGCTCGCCTTCGAAGGTGGGCAATTCGTCGTTGTTGTTGCCCTTGATGCGCCCGTTGTTGTCGGTGGTGAAGATGCCGCCGTTGAAGAGCAGCGGCAGCTCGCCATCACGGTTGCAGGCGAGCATGTAGCGGAAGAGTTGGTAGTTCCGGCCGATCAGGAAGCCCGGATCAGGCTCGCCCTGGCCGGGGTTGATGACGATGTGGCTGCGATTCCAGAAGTCACTCCACCGTTTCAGCTCGTCGGCCTTGGCGGCGCTGCGTTTTGCCGGGGCCAACATCGACTTGGCCTCCGCCAGCCATTGCGCCAGGTCGGCATCCACGGCGGCCGCCAATCGCATGGTGACCACGTGCTGGCTGCGGGCTGGGGTGGTGCCGCTCCAGGCCTTGCCGTCCCAGAACTGCCACCGCACGGCCTCCTCGGTCGGTGGGCCGGTGAAACCGCCCTCGACGGCAATGGCGCAGCCGGAAACGCGGTGTGCGGTCACATCAGGCAATGACTCCGGCGCGATCCCCTGACCACGGGCCTTGCCGGCAAGATCCATGGTGTAATCGGCATTGCGGTGGAATATGACGAAGCCGCTGCGAGAGGCTTGGACTTGGTCGCCGAAGAACGTGGTCTTCGCGCCCATCATGTCGTTGCGAATGCCTTCCTTGGTTCTGTCGCGCCAGGTGCCGAAAGCGACTTCAAGAGGTTTGGCGGTGGCGGACTCCGACTCGAACACCAGCGTTTGCCCGGCGAACCAGAGGCTGGCCCGGAAGTCGCCTTGGTTGATCGAGATCGTGCCGGTGCCGGGGTCGAGCGTCTGCGAGAAGCCGGCGGCGCCGAGATCGAGTCCCTTGGGTGTGAGCCGGACACAGCCGAGCTTGAGCAGACGCCCGTGCGAGTCATAGGCGCCGCTGTGGGCGAGGTAGAGCCAGATGGAGCCGTCCTGCACCCAAACGTTAGCGCCCGCGCCCCGGCGACCGGACAGCGGCATGGCATCGAGCGAGTCCCGCGACGGGCTGTTCCAGGTGACTTTGTAGGATTCGGACGCATACAGGTGATACGCCTTGCCGTCGCCGTCGACGAACAGCGTCATGTCCCGGGCCATCTGGCCGCCGGCGAAGTCGCGGCGAAACACCCAGTCTCCCGCGAACTCCGGCACAAGATCCCCGGGCATCCCGGTTTTGGCCAGCTTGTCCAGTTCTTCAGGGGCGAGCGGCCGCTTCATGTTGTCGGAGACATTCGCCGGCCAGACGCCGGCGTTGGGACGAAAACTCCCCAGGAAGCGATACGGCCCCGTCACGCGATCCGCAGCGGCGACGCCGCTGCGCGCGGCGCTGTATCCCTGCCCCTTGAGTTCAAGGTGGAACCACTTGACGAACTTCCCGGTCCCTGCATTCCGGATCACCTTGGGACGCTCGAGAATGCAGCCCTTGGCGATGTCGCTCCGGGGATCGTCCGACACGGGCAGGGCAATGCCCTCATCCTTCCATTGATACAAGTTTGTCGAGGCATACACGTGCACGCCGACCTGCGCGGCGTTGCCGGCCCGGCCCTCGATCATGTGCTGGCCGAACCAGTAGTACACCCCTTGGTGATACAGGATCCCGCCGCCGTGCCCGTTGATAGGAACCCCCTGGTCGTCGGACCAGAGCGCCCCGGGGATAAACGCGTTGCGGGTTTCGGCCGCAGGAACGGCAGGCGCTCCGGCGACGCCCACCGCCGCTTGAGCGCCGATCGCGAGGCTGAGAATCAACGCGATGACAAGGCCGGTGGTTCGTCGTGTTTGGTTCATGCATTGAGAATGGGCGATCGGTTAGAACCTCAAGTCGGTGGTGATCGATGATGCGGCATCCGGATGGCCGACCGTGGTTTCGGCCTGGAGATGTTCTCCGGCAACACGTTTCGGATCAATTCCCAGGGAAACCTCGGTGGCGGCACAGGGCTCGAGCGCGGGCGCCGGGGCGGTGACCACGATCGGGGCAATTCCGTCGCCGCGCAGTGAGATCTTCACGGTGGTGGGAGCGGATGTTCTTAGGGTCTGTGCAAAGACCACTTCCGGTTTTGGCGGGAGCGCCACCGGGCCCGATGCGAGGACCTCGGCGATCATCGGCCGAGCGGACGCTCGCGATGGACTGCGCCGCGGGGAGCACCCGTCCAACGGGGCAGCGACAGGATCCCAGTGAAAGGAGATCTTGCATCGGGCTAATCCTCAAAGGCGGCGAACTTGCGGATGATCGGTTTGCCCAGCGAGGCCCGGATCCGCAAGCGCAACTCGGTGACCTCCACGGCTTCAAACACATCAATCTTCTTGTGGCCAACCGCGGTGCCCGACACGAGCGGGGTCCAGCCCGCCGGCGTTTTGCCTTCGACCACATACTCGCGGATCCGCTCTCCGTGGGTGATGTCTTCCATGATCATGGACGTGCCCACCCGGCGTGGGGCGGAGAGCATCATCGGCACGTTGGTATCCGAGCCCGCCGTATCGATGATCGGGGTGCCGAACCGCCGTTTGATTTCCTGCCCGAGCTCCGCGGATCGGGCGGCATCGGGCGCCGGTATGAGGCCGGTCGGGTCTGGGGTGTTGTTCAGGAGCAAGACGGCGCCGTGGCCGACGGAGCGGAGGTACATCTGCATGAGTTGGTCCACGGTCTTGAGGGTTCCGAGGTTGTCGGTCCTCCAGAACCACGTGTTGCGCAGGCGGGCGTCGCACTCGTTCGGCAACCAGCGATCGCCGTTGGGATCGCCATCGGCGGCGGTGTAAGTCCCCCAAGGTCTCCGGCCGCTGCGCACGGCATTCCAGGCTGGGTAAGGCGCCACACCGTCCTCGTTCCCGACCCAGCGGATGCTGGCCTGCGGACCCTGGAACACGACCGCCCCTGGCGCGTGCTGCTGTAGAATATCGCCGACGTCGAACACGAGACTGCCATCGAACCAGACTTCCTTCATCTCGCCGTAACGGGACAGCAATTCCGTGAGCTGCTGGCGGAAGATCCGCTCATAAGTGGATTGCCTGGCCGGGTCATCCGCCTTGCCGCCGACCCCGACTCCATGATGACGGTCGGCCGGTGAGAGGTAGACCCCAAGGTTCATGCTCCGTTTCCGGCAAGAGGCCGCCAACTCGGCCATGAGATCCCCATGGCCACCCCGCCACGGGGTTCGCCTGACGCCGTAATCGCTGGTATCGGTCTGCCACCAGCAGAACCCGCCGACGTGTTTGGCCACAAAGACGATGTATTTCGCCCCCATGGATTCGGCGACGCGCACCCACTGGTCCGTGTCGAGCGCCGTGGGGTTGATTTCTGACGGGGACTTCGAGAGGTCGTCGTACTCCTGGTCGAACCAGGTGTTTGGGGCGAAGTGAATGAACATCCCGATCTCGTAATCGTGCCAGGCGGCCTGCACCGGCGTCGGCACCGGGAGGGTTGCCTCCTCCCGTTTCAGGTGTTTCGCCAGAAACTCGCGCGTCAACTCCCCGACCTTCGGATCGCTGAAGCGGCCATGCCCGGCGCCTCGGACGGTGTAGAAGGTCACCGGCACGCCAGCCTGCTTCAACGCGGCCGCGAGCAGTTCGCTCTGGTGATGCGGCACCAGCGGGTCAGCGTCGCCGTGACAGATGAGGAACGGGGGATCGCCGGCCGTGACATAGGTGATGGGATTCGCCTTGGCGGCCTGATCCTTGTGCTCCTGGATCGCGCCGCCGATCAACAACGACTCGGGTGAGTCCGCGGGGTCATGACGTTGTCCGTTGGGCAGGCGGTGCAGGTCCATCTGCAGGAAATCGGTCGGGCCGAAGTAGTCCACCACCGCCTGGACCCGGCTGGACTGGTCGAGGTGGGCGCCGACCTCGAACTCGGTCGTGTCGCCCGTGGTGCCAAGCATGGCGGCCAGATGGCCACCGGCGGAGGCGCCCCAAGCGGCGAAACGATGCGGGTCGAGCCGATACTCGCCGGCATGGGCGCGGAGCCAGCGGACGGCGGCTTTGCAGTCTTCGATCTGGGCCGGGAAGACGGCATGTTGGCTGAGGCGGTAGTTGATCGAGGCGATCGCGTAACCTTGGGCGAGATAGTCGAGTGGCACGCCCTGTTCCTTGCTGCCCATTTTGAAGGCCCCGCCGTGGATGTTGATGATCAGCGGCAGGTTCGTGCCATCCTTTGGCAAGTAGAGGTCGAGCTTCTGGCGCTCGTGACCGCTAGGCACGTAGGCCAGGTCGCGGTGCGCGGTCGCGCCTTCCGGGAGGCTGGACTGCCTGAAACCGGGCGGCTGTGTCAGGGCAATGGCACCGAAGGCTGGCAGGCACGCCCAGGTTAGCATTGTGGTGGTTTTCGTTCTCATAGTGTCACAGCTCGAATAGTCGGTTCATGACGGTGTACGTCAGGGTGCCTCCGGCAGCAGCGTCCATCGCTTGCCATCGGCTGAAGTGAGCAAGCCAAACGTGGTCTTTCCGATGGCGCTCTCGCCCATCAGGATCATCAGCCACTGGTCGGGCTCTCGCCAAACGAAGGGCGCACCGTATTTGCGCTGCATCCAATGGTGCCGCGGCAATTCGATCAGTCCTCCGAGCTTCCAGCGCGGTGATGGCCGCGCACACACCCGCCAGCCCGCCGCCGACCACCGCGATGTCGGTGGCCAGTGCCATCGTCTTCAACCCGCGCCGCTCAACCGGATCGTGTGCTTGCATGCCTCGCCTTCCCCATTGTCGATTCAGTTGTATTCAAACTGCGCGGTGGCGGTCGTGTCCGCGGACGCGGTCACCCGCAACCAGTACGCGCCAAAGGCGTCGGGGAACTTGTGCTGTGCCGTGGCACGCGGCTTCACCTGGATCGTGGTTACGTGGCTCCATGTCCCGGTGCCCGTGAAGTCGGCCTCGATGGTGAACGCCACCGTGCCAGGACTGTCGTGGGAGAGGCTCAGGCGCTTCCGGTTATAGCCAGTGGCGAGGCAGGCATCGCTGGGCTGGCCAGCCTTGACCTCGGTATCGAACCACGGACCACCCCGGCCACGAGGTTTGCCCAACTGCCAGAGGTCATCCACCGTCCCGACCCACAACGCGCACCTCCCGTCGTCGCTGCGGATGATGCGCTCCCCCCTGGCGTCGTCGGCGAGGCCGCTCAGGACCAGCAACCCCCGGTAGCTGGCAAAATCGTGGATGCGGCGATTGTGCGTGGCGATGGGGCGGATCTTGATGAAGCCGCCGGCATTCCGGGCGGGCAATTCGTAGAACGTGCCGCCGACGTTCAGCAGGTTGCGTTCGGTGACCACCTCCCGGCAGAGCCGCGCGTGTCCGAGCGGGCCGGGTTGTTCGAGGGCGGGATCGCCCTTGGGCAATCGCCAGCGCTGTCCGTTGTCATCCACATACAGGAACGAGGCGGCGTCCGCCGTGATCAGCGGCGGAGCGATGGCGACCGCGTTCGCGGTCCACGTCACGCCCTCCGGGTCATGGGCGCGCCGGAGTTTCAAATCGCCGTCCAGATCGTAACCGCCCAAGTCGCCGTCGCGGTTGCGCGCGACGAAGCGAAGCGTCTTGTGGTCGGCGCCACGCGCGTGCACGACCCCGCCGTTGACCGACGCCTCATCAGGGCTGGCCAGGCCGTCGAAAAGGGCGGCCGCTCTGGTGCGGCGCCGGTCGTCGGCCCGGTAGTGAAAGAAGGCCGTCGCGCCCGGCGCATCGTCCTTCGCGGTGAGGCGAATCCACGCCCCCGTCTGGTTCCTGGGAAACTCGAGCCACACATTGCCGCCGGCGGGAACGATGACCTCGCGCAGCTTCGTCCATTGCCCGCTGCCTTCGGTGTCCACCTCGAGCAGGAAGCCCATCTGCCCGGTTCCCGCGTGGGTGAGATGCAGGGATCGGTTCGCGAATCCGGAGAACAGGAACGGCTCACTGGCCACGCCCGCTTTCACGTCGTCATTCAGCCAGACTGCGCCGCGACCGAGCGCCGGGCCGAAGCCATCCAATCGCGGCGGTTCGACGAACCAGAGGTTGGACTGCGATCTGCCCGGACCGGCCAGATCGCCCTTGAGCCGGTCCTTGTTGAGAAACTCACTCTGCGCGGTGTCGTCGCAGCCGAACACGAGCCGGTCGTTCCAGCGGCAGAAATCGCCGATCACCTTCAGATACGTCGATCGGGGAACGATGCCGGCGGAGTTGGCGGCCGAGAGGGTCCTGGGAAACCGCCAGAAGCCGCCGTGCATGGTCATCAGCAGCGCCTCCTCGCCAATGTCCCGGATGCGCGGCCATTCGGTGTTCCAGCCGTGCGCGCCGTCGTAGCAGTGGGACGCCTTGGGCAGCCGGTAGGCGTGCCAGCGGCCGCGATCGAGCACCATGAGGATCAAGGAGCGATGGTCCCAGCCAATGCTCCAGAGAGGATCGGTCGCAGGATGGGCGTTCCCGTAAAGGCCGCCCGGCCCGGTGACATCGGTGAACTGATTGCGCCGGACCATCGTCCACGCGTTCGCGCTGCCGTCCCACTGGGCAAGGACGCCGGAGGGCACCTCCGGACGCCGCTGCGCTTTCGCGCCGTGTTCGCCGTTGTTCGCATACACCAGCAGGCCCTGTCCGGAATAGAATCCCTTGCCGTGGTAGCCGGGGAAATCGGCGAAACGCCCCTGCTTCTTCGGCATGTTCTGCCAGCGGGAGGTTGGGTTCAGGTGTTCATCGCCCCACAACTCCGTCACGGCCAGCGTCTTCACATCCACCTCGTAGATGCCTTCCTCCATGGACGCGTAATAGATCTTGTTCGCCGGGTCGGTCAGGTGTCGCGCGTTGCCGGTCGGTCGCCCGAACATGTTCGTGTAAGGAATCACGCGCACCGAGCGATCGGCGCCGATGGCATACGGCCCGATGAAGAGTTGCTGCGACTCCCAGTGGACCATGCGGTTGGCCGGCGTGCCACCGATGCTTTCGGGACGAACGATCTGCTCCAGGCCGGGCGTGATCTCGTAGAGCTTGTCGGAGGACCCCAGCGGCTGGTGGGGCGCGTAGGTGACGACCCAAAGCCGGTCCGCCCAGGGCACCACAGCACCCGTCCCGCATTCGCCCTCGTTGTTGAACATCGCGAGATGCGGGTGGATGCCGGAAACGCTGCGGTGCTGCGCGGCGGCCGCGAGCGCGGCCCAGGCGGAGGCGAGGATGAACAACCAGCGACTCATAGTGACGATTCCTTGCTCGAGTGATGCACGTTGCCAGACCGTAGAAGCAACCAGGCCAACGGGTGCGGCATGAGGCACGCGCACCCCAGCATCACCCGCAACCGGCTCGACGCGAACGCGACGCCGCGCCTGACGAACTGCCCCGACAACCAACCGCCCAGCAGACTGCCCACGCCCGCGGCGGCATAAAGGATCCGGCTGATCTTGAGCTGCTCCTGGCTGAGGCCACGGTCGGTGCTGAGGTGCCTGGGGAACCAAGACTGATAGAAATGCCAGACTGGAACGGTCATTGTGCCTTGCCCGTTCCGGCCTGGCTCTTGCCTGCGGACTGCGGCGGGTCGGCGAGGGTCTTGTGCACGAGGGCGACGAAGGCGTCGGTTTGCTGCTGCCACGCGGCGGCGAGCTCCTTCGCCTTGTCCGGCCGTTGCGCGACGAGGTTGTGTTGCTCCGCGCGGTCGGCCTTGAGGTCGTAGAGTTCCCAGGGATCGCCCTTGGCGGCGACGAGCTTCCAATCGCCGACGCGGATGGCGCGGTGTTCGTCGTGCAGCCACCAGAGGCTGTCGCGCGCGATGGGCACGTCGCTCGCAAAAGCCGGCACGAGACTTCGCCCCGGCGCCTCGGGAATCGGCTCACCGCTCCACTCCTTCGGCTTTCGAATGCCAGCGATTTCGAGCACGGTGGGTACGAAATCAATGACGTGCGCGGGGGTGTGGCGCAGCTCGCCGCGCGCGCGGATGCCTGCGGGCCAATGCACGATGAGGGGCGTGGCGATGCCGCCTTCGTGGGTCCACGTCTTGTGGCGGCGGAAGGGCGTGTTGCACGCACTGGAAAAGCCGGGGCCGAGGCACAGATACGTGGCGGCGCTGCCCGGCGCGGCCTGCGGATCGTGGCCGCCGTGACGCACCATGATCTCGGCGCTGGCGCCGTTGTCGGAGGCGAAAAAGAGCAGCGTGTTGTCGAAGGCGCCCATCGCCTTGAGCTGCGCGATGACGCGGCCGGTCTCGTGGTCCATGCGGTCCACCATCGCGGCGTGGATGGCCATCTTCGTGGCCTGGAAGCGGCGTTGCTCGGGCGTCAGCTCGCTCCATGGCAGCGGGTACTTGACCTCGCCGGGGCCGAGCTTCGCGAAGGCATCGGGAAAGTCGTAGGGAGGCCCGACGTCACGCTCCAGCGCCGACAGCGCGGTGTGAACAAGGCCCATGGCCGTTTGCCGCTGGAAACGGGCTTCGCGCAGCTTCTCCCAGCCCTCGAGATACCGGTCGCGGTACTTCGCGATGTCCTCCCGCAGCGCGTGCAGCGGAAAGTGCGGCGCGATGAAGGCGACGTAGTGAAAGAACGGCTTTCCGGCGTGATTCAGGGCGTGGTCCTTCAAGCACTCGATCGCGTGGTCGGCGATGGCGGTGGTGGCGTAGTAGCCGTGTTCGTCCGCCGGAGGAGTCACGGGCCGGTCGTCAACGGTGTTGCCCTTCGCGGTGAAGAAGTTGCCCTGGTTCCTCATGTCGAGCGAGCGATCGAAGCCGCCGGCCAACACCGGGCCATCAATGTGCCACTTGCCGCTGTGATAGCTGCGGTAGCCCGCCGGTTTGAGAAAGTCCGGCAGCAGCCGCGCCCACTTCGGGCGCACGCCCTGGGCGCCGCCCGCGGCCCCGGGCAGCTTGTCCCGGTGAATTTGCTGCGCGTAATAGCCGGTGAGCAGCGCGCCGCGCGTGGGCCAGCAGCGGGCGGTGTTGTAGAACTGGGCGAAGCGCAGCCCGCTCCCGGCCAGCGCGTCAAGGCTCGGCGTCTCGATCTCACCGCCGTAGCAGCCGAGGTCGGACCATCCCAGGTCATCGGCGAGGATGAAGACGATGTTCGGCCTCTCCGCCGCGCGGGCGGAGGCGAGCGTGAGCAGCGCCAGGAGTGTGAGGAGTGGTTTCATGGGTTCGGATTGCAGCGCTCCGGTCACCGCACCTGCCCCCTGGCGCGGATGGATTCCAGCACTCCGGTGAGTTCCTTCACCTTGGCAGGTTCGGCGGCGTAGAGGTTGCGCTTCTGCGCGAGGTCGGTGCGGAGATCGTAAAGTTCGCCGGGGTGCTCGTCTTCGGCGTAGCCGTTCTCGCGATCGAACCACGCGGGCACTTTGCTGTGGGCACCGGTCTTGTTCGCGATGAGGACCCAGGGGCCATCGCGCACGGCATAGGCGCCGGCAACGGTGTTATGAACAAGGCTCCGGCGCGGGCTCGGGGCGTTCTGCTTCCAGACGGCGAGCAGGTCGTGGCTGTCCTCCGCCACTCCGGCGGGCAGGGCGTGGCCGACGACGGCGGCGAGCGTGGCCAAGAGGTCCACCTGGCTGATGAGCGCGTCACTGACGCTGCCGGGCTGCACCACGCCGGGCCATTTCACGAGGAAGGGCACGCGGTGTCCGCCTTCGTAGAGGTCGCGCTTCAAGCCGCGCAGCGGGCCGGAGCTGCGATGCTGGAACTTGCGGAGGCGCTCGTAGGCGTACTGCTCGGCGCCGTTGTCGGCGGTGAAAATGACGATCGTGTTCTCCGCGAAGCCGTTCTCCTCGATGGCACGGAGGATGCGCCCGGCTTCGGCGTCGGTCTGCGTCATGAAGTCGCCGTAGCCGCCAGCCCGCGATTTCCCGATGAAGGCCCCGGTGGGCACGATGGGGGCATGCGGTGAGTTGAAGGGCGCGTAGAGAAAGAACGGGCCGTCCTGGCCGCGCTGCCGCCCGATCCACTCAACGGCCTTGTCCGTGATGCGCGGCACGACGGCGTAGAAGTCCCAACCGGGCGTCATCGGGCCGGGGCGCGCCTCCCAAGCACCTTCCTTCGTTTGCGCCGTGATGGTCAGCGGCTCGGTCGGCGTGGTGATAATGCGGTCGTTTTCAAACCACGCGTAGGGCGGGAAGTTCGGCACGTCGTCGCCAAAGTAGTAGTCGAAGCCATGCGAGAGCGGTCCGCCGGAAACGGGCTTTGACCAGTCGAAAGCATCGGGCGCAACAACCCGGCTTGATCCCTTCGCGTCCCTCTGCGGCTGGACGCCGGGCATCCGGATGTCGCTCCAGTTCCAGCCGAGGTGCCACTTGCCTACGCAGGCGGTGCGGTAGCCGTGCTGCTTGAGCATTTCCGGCAGGGTCAGCTCCGCCGCGTCAAGCACGGGCGGCTCGAAGGAGTTCACGATGTCGTGGAACTTCCGCCAGTGGAACCGCCCGGTGAGCAGCGCATAACGGCTCGGCGTGCAGACGCCGGAGGAGCTGTGCGCATCCGTGAAGCGCATGCCCTGCCCGGCAAGACGGTCGAGGTGCGGCGTGGGGATCTTCGACGAGGGATTGTTCGCGCCGAGGTCGCCGTAGCCCATGTCGTCGGCGTAGAGGATGACCATGTTGGGCTTCGAGGCGGCCAGGAGCGACCCTGGAAGACACAACCATCCGAGGACGAGAAACAGTCGCAAAAGAGCCCTCATGGCTAGCGTCCTTGAATTGTGGATCATGGGCACAGCAGGTCAAGTCTCGGCTGCCCTCCCCAATCCGCGCTCCGCGCGCAAGCGCCCCTTGCGGCTCAATCTCCCGAGCTGGACCCTGCATCCTGAGCCGCCCCGTCAGGTTGCCGCGGATTTGGATGCCCGCCCCCAGGGCTGCCCATTCCCTCTAAAACATAGCGAGGCGCCGCCTCAGACCCAGTGGAGTCCTCAGACTCATGAAGACCCTGCTGTGCCTGCCCACCCTCTCTACCGCGCCTCGCTAACGTAGAGTCCTCGACGGAAGGCGGGGAGGCCAGGAACGGCCGGGACCGAGTTTGACCTGTTGACCCCATACTCCACAGGTCGAGGACTCTGGCGGAACCCATGCGGCCCCTGTAGGATCGCCCGGATGACGATCAAGATGAACACCATGCTTAGGGTCCGCCACGCGCTGGCTTCGTGCTGCCTGGCCGTTGCCGGGATTGCTCTCGTCCCGGCCCTCGCCCAACCGGCAGTCCCCTCGAAGCCGGCACGCGATGTGACATTCGTGGTCACGTCGGACGTGCACTACGACGCGTTTGAAAACGAAGACCGCAATGGCCGGGTCCGCGACACGTTGCTCGCCATCAACGGCGTCACCAACCTCACTTGGCCCGCCGCGATTGGCGGCGGGACTGTCGCCCGACCGCGGGGCGTCCTGGTGCTTGGAGACGTGATCGATGACGGTGATCGCATTGTCCAGGGCAAGCATCAGACACCCCGACAGTGGCATCAGTTCGCCGCCGACTTCGGCCTCGATGGCACCGATGGCCTGCTCGACTTCCCCGTCTGCGAGACGTGGGGCAATCACGACGGCCCGCCGGTCGGCACGGAAAAGCACGGCTTCAGCTTCCAGGCCCGGCTCAAGGAGCGAAACCTGCGACGCCAGCAGATGGGATGGCTGACGCATCTCTCCACCAACGCCCTGCATGGCTCCTGGGATTGGGACGACGTGCACTTCGTCATGCTCGGGCTCTATCCCGCCGACCGGCAGAATCCTCTCCTTCCGCGCTACAACCCCGTGTGGCACGATCCCCAAGGCGCCCTTCGCTTCCTCGAGGAGGACCTCGCCCGGTGCGTTGGCGACAGCGGCCGGCCCGTGGTGCTGATGAGCCACTGCGGATTCGACACCGACTGGTGGCACACCAATGACTGGCGGGCCGTCCACGAGGTGGCGAAGCCTTACCGCGTTGTCCTCTACCTCTACGGCCACACGGGCACCGGGCTGCGTACTTGGGCGCCCCCAAGGGAGAACCAAGCCTGGCAATGCGTCAATACCGGTCAGACCGAGAACGGCTTCTTTCTCCTGCAAATCACCGGGGACACTGTGCGAGCCGCGTATCGGCGCAAGCACTGGCAGGAAGAAGCACTCCCCGGCGGCAACAAGAAGCGCACTTGGGACGGCACCTGGGAGTGGCAACACCTGCTCGAATCGCCGCTCGCGGCCCAAACGCCCGCCCCCCCGCCCGTCCAGCCTCCCGCGCCCGCCGACGCCGCCATCGATGCGCCCGGCAATTTCAATCCCATCGTGCCCGGCTACTTCGCCGACCCCACCATCAAGCGGTTCGGCGATACCTTCTTCCTTTATGCGACGACCGACGGCAACGGGGGCGGGCGCGGCCCCGCCACGGCGTGGGTATCCCGCGACTTCGTGAACTGGGTTCTGGTCCCCATGAACTGGCCCGCCACTCCCCATTACTGGGCGCCCGATGTCATCCAGCGCCCCGACGGCCGTTACTACCTGTTCTACAACCAACCCTGCAACACCTTCGCCGGCGTCGCCGACAGCCCGATCGGTCCCTGGACACCCCTGACGCCCGGCGACGGCCTCGTCATCAAGGACCGCCTGGTCCAGGACGTCATTACCCTCGATACCCAGTGTTTCGAGGATAAGGACGGCACCCTCTACGGCTACTGGGGTACCTGGGGCATCTTCCCCAACAGCGGGTGCGGCTTCGGCGTCTTCAACCCCGATATGAAGTCGTTCGCACGCCTCGGGAAAATCCCCAACACGCAGGCCAAGGACTTCTTCGAGGCGCCGTTCATGATGGAGCGCAACGGCGTCTACTATCTCACCTATTCCTCCGGTTCGTGCCACGATGCCAGTTACCGCGTGCAATACGCCGTGAGCAACAAGCCCGACGGCGAGTTCACCATGGGCCCCAATAACCCGATCCTCGCCTCGACGCCGGACGGCACGGTCCACGGCCCCGGCCATCACTCGATCCTCGAGGCCGGCGGCGCGCACTACATCGTTTATCACCGGCACGACATCCCCGTGACGCCCAACGGCATGCACCGCCAGACCTGCGCCGACCGCCTCGAGTTCGAAGCCGACGGCGTCATGGCGAAGATCCTCCCCACGCACAAGGGTATCGGCCACCTCGGCCCCCGAACCCGATCCGGCAATCTCACACTCGGGCAACCCGTCACCGCCTCCTCCTTCTACCAGGACACACTCCGTCACCACGACTACAAGCCCGGCTACGCCGTCGACGACAACCATGCCACGCTTTGGCGCCCGGCCGATAACCGCCCCGGCCACTGGCTGACCGTCGACCTCGGAACCGCCCGGCGCGTGCGCCGCACCGAGACCCAGTTCGAGTACGCCACCTGGTCGTATCAGTACCTCATCGAAACGTCGCGCGACGGCCAGACCTGGAGCTCCTTCGCCGACCGCCGCCAGAACAGGCGGTGGGGCAGCCCCATGGTCGATGACGGCGACACCGAAGCGCGTTACCTCAGGCTCACGGTGACAGGCACCGAATACCCCGGCCTGTTCGGAGCCGTCTGGAATTTCCGGGCCTTCTCCGACGCCCCGCCCGATCCCCTGCTGGCGATGGCCGACCAAGCCTTCGCCTCTTTCGTCGCCCCCAAACTCGAGGAGCTGACACCCACCCCCGCCCCCACCCCCGGCGCCGCCCGCGAGAGCATCGCACGCCCCCTGATCCACCTCGACGCCGCCGATCTCCAATGGGGCTCGCCCCTGAACGCCTGGACCAACCAAGGCACGCTCGGCGGCGAGTTCCGCAGCGGTCCCGCAACACCCCGGGTCGGCCTTGCCGCCGGCCGCAAGGCGGTGCGCTTCTCTGGCAATCAATGCCTCACCGCCTCGTTCCCCGCACCCCGCGCCCTGGCTGGCAACAGCAGCTTCACGGTCGCCGCCTGGGTCAATAACCCGGAGATCGCCGAGAGCGAATGCTTCCTGAGCTGGGCCGGCCGCGGCGGTCCGGATGCCACCACCGCCCAGTTTGGATACGGCACCCATCGTGAGTTCGGCGCCGTTGGTCACTGGGGCTTCGCGGATCTCGGCTTCCGTGGCGCGCCACCCCCGGCTGGCCAGTGGCATCACCTCGCCGTCGTGTTCGATGGCGTGACGGAGCGCCTCTACGTGAACGGGCAACCGGACCATGCCGAAACCAAGATGCTCCTCATGCATCAGGGACGCCCCGTCTACGTCGGCGCCTCCGAACCGGGCACCGAGTTCTTCGACGGCTACCTCGCCTCGCTCCGCGTCTACGACGGAGCGCTGCCGGATGCCGAGATCAAGCAACTGGCTGCTGACCCGCCGTCCGCCGATGTCTTGGTCCATCTGGACGCCGCCCGGCTCGACTACGGTCCGTTGCCTGCCTGGACCAACTGGGGCTCCCTCGGCGGCGCCGCCGTCTCGACCCCCGACAAGGCTCCCGTCGTGCACAATGTCGAGGGCCGAATCGCACTTCGTTTCGAGCCGGGCCAATCGCTCGTCCTCGCTCCCAGCAGATCACTCCCGCTCGCGGACTTCACCGTGCTCGCCGCCGTCGCGGCCCCAACCTCGGAAGCCGGCGAAGCCTTCCTCGAACTCGAAGACCCGGAAGGCCGTCGCACCCGCCTGTCCGCCGATGCACCGCCCGGCGCTTGGCAAGAGGTCGCCTTCGTCGTTCGGGCCGGTCATGCGACCTGCTTCGTAAACGGCCAAGGCTCATCGCGCCCCGCCCCGTCACCCCCCAAGACCCTCAAAGCCCTCCGGCTCGGCGGCACTCCCGCGTTCTCGGGCGCGCTCGGTCAAGTCCAACTCTTCCGACGCGCCCTCTCGGACGCCGAGATCTTCGAGCTGAGCACGCTCAATCGAGAGGATCGACGCGTGCCCACACCCAATCCCGCGGCGTTTGCCCATCCGCCAACCGCGCTGTCGCCAACCACCATCGGCATGACCGCACAACCCGCCCAATCGAAGGCCGGCGGCCTTGAATATTCATTTACCGAACGGTCAGGACAACCCGGCGCCACCAGCAGCGGCTGGATTCCTCAGGCGTTCTTCCTCGACGATGACCTCCAACCCAACGAACAGTACACGTACACCGTCACCGTCCGCGATGCGCTCGGCAACGTCACCGCCTCCTCGCCGCCTGTCCAGGCGAACACCGACACCGCCCTCTTCCGTGAGTGGTCAGACGCCTTCGCCTCCTCCCGAAACTTCCTCACCCAGGGCGTGAGCAACACCCTCTGGGACGGCTTTCTCACCCACGCCGACCAGAGCGCCCCCGAACGGATCGCCGTCGGCGACGGTGCCCTGCGCCTTCAGTCCAAAGGCACGGTCTGGGACGGCGGCCAACCGCGCGGGGTGTTCCTCTTCAAGCTCGTGACCGGTGATTTCGTCGCCCGGGCGGAAGTGGCCGACTACGCCGGCCTGGCAAGCCGACGCGTGCCGGGCAATAACGACGGCGGTTTGATGGCCCGAGTGCGCCAGGTCGCGGATGCCGGCCCCGGCGAAGACCTCGTCCAGCTCAACTTCTTCCCAATCTGGAACCAGGGGAACATGGTCACCACCCTGGACGGCGGACGGATCCAGAAGGGCAACGGCCTGGCGTGGAATGCCCATCGGCACCTCGAGATCGTCCGCCAGGGCCCTCTGTTCCACTTCCGCACCAGCCCGGACGGCCGGCATTGGCAGACCATGCCGGGCTCGCCCGTCGAACGGCCTGACATGGCTGGACTGCCCCTCGAAGTCGGCCTCTACCACGCCAGCTACGGGAACGAGAGCAGCTTCATCGACTTCCGCAGTTTCCATCTCATCCAACGCAGGTGAGGGAAGACGCACGCTCTTCGATGACTGCGGCGAGACCACGGCCGGGTCCAAGCGACCGTGAATAGCCCGCCAACCTCGGCTCCTTGGCAGGGAATCGGCCCACGGCATCGCCCGTCGCAACGCCAACGTCCGCTCCTCCGTCGGCCGGTCCAAACACTCGATCAGCGCTGTGCCCCGGACGATCGGGTTCGGACTTCGCAGGAGCGCGGCCACCTCCGTCCAGTCCACCCGCTGCCGCAGCAGCGCTCGCGTCGCCTCGGCATACCGCAAAGGCCCGTAGACCCGCGCTGAACGCTCGTCCATCCGCACGTAGGCGCGAAGAAACCGCCGCGCCGCGCCACAGGGCAGATCCCCCAGCGCCGCGAACACCTGCAGCCGAACCCGGTCGACTCGGGCCGTCCCCTCGACAGGAACCGCCCCTGCGGGCGCAGTCCCCCCCTGCCCTTGACCCACAACGCCCCCAGAATGATCCCGCAAGGAACGAATCAGCAGCGGCGCCGACGCGGCCGAACCCATCCAACCCAGCGCCCGCGCCGCGCAGGCCGCGTCCAGACCGTCGTAGGCGCTATCCGCGTGCCAGGTCGGGTTCTGCACCACCTCTTCGAGCGCCCGCACCACCGTTGCGTCACGATCCCCGCGCATCCCCACTGTTTGGGCGATCCACGCACGCCTCACGATGTCCCATCGGCCATCCGAGCCTTCCATGGCACCGACCGAACTCCTGGCCAGTCCCAGCACCAGCTCGGCACTGGACCGCTCTCCCAAGGTGCCTTCGAGATAGCGGACCCAACCCAGCGCCCCGAAGACCGCATGCCGTGTCAGGTCGGTGTCGAGGGGTGGCCGCACCGAGATCTTCATGGTCTCCGTGTAGGACCGTGGCTGATACCCCGGGCGCCCCAGGACCCAGGTCGCCACCCGTGGATCGTCCACAAGAATCATCTCCCCCGGCCGTTCGAGAGCCGCCTGGACCCACTGCGGATCCAAGTCGCCTCGATTCTGATACAGATCTGCGGCCTTGTAGCGCAACCGCCGCAACCGTGGGTCCCCGATCAACCGGCCCGTCGCCCTCGAGTCCACTTCGACCACGTGATCCCAGGCATCGGCACCGGTCAACAACCGCATCACCTCCTCCTCGCCGGCCGGATCGATGACGTCCAAGTGCAGCAGCATGCGACGCTCCCGCGCCAAATCGAGCAGCGCCGCCAGCGTCGGCGGGGCCAGCGAACGTCCAGCACCGTCAACCCCCCGGTTTGCATCCCCTAGCCCCTGAAGATCCGCGTACACCGCCTCCGCCACCGCTCCGAACCCCCGCGTCAGACGATCCAGGTGTTCGTCCGGGAAAACCACCAGGACACCGTCCCGGGTCCGGCGAACCTCGACCCGACAGCCGTCCGCGCCGTAGTCCATCGCTGCAGCGCAGGCTGCCAGCGAATTCTCGGGGGCAAACGCGGATGCACCGCGACGCACGATGAGCACAGGACCAACCCGTCGCCCCGCGACCCCCTCATGGCGCGCCCGGCGCGCCTCCGGATCCTCCTCCGTCACCTCCTTCAGGTATTGCCGGATCAGCTCGCGTCCGTCGGGTCGTGCGGTCATTTCGCTGCCGCCATGCGCCCCGGCGACCACGCAAAAGGCCACCACCACGGTCCACGCTCCGGTCATGCGCGATTACAGTCGTCTCACCGCGCCTTTGACAAGCTTTCGCGCCGCCCTCGACGCAGGCAGGCTCTGTAGGGTTTGGAGGGAATGGGGCCGCCCTGGGGGCGGGCATCCAAATCCGCGGGAACCGCTGACGGGGCGGCTCAGGACGCAGGGTCCAGCCCAGGAGGTTGAGCCGCAGGGGACGCTTACGCGCGGATTTGGGTCCGCGAAGCGGGCTTGTGCCACGGACACGCTTCCACTACTCTCTGGCGCTCACCCCGGTCCAGGGAAGGACCGAAGGGACGATAGACTCAATTATGCAGACTCGATTCATTGTGCGGCGTGGTGGTTTTTGCACCCTGGTGGCCATCGTCTTGGCCTCGGCGGGTTGTCAAAGCCCCCCCTCGAACCCGTCCAAGACAGCACCGCCCCAGCCCACGAGCGCCGCCGAGAAGACCGCTCCGGCAGCCCCGCCCGCTCCCGCCCCGGCGGTCGTCACCCGCGGCTCCCTCAAGCGCTCCGCACAACTCGACGCCGTCGTCGAGGCCGTCACCGCCCATCCGCTCCGCCTTGAACCCAAGGCCTGGATGGATCTTACCGTGATCGAAGCCAAACCCCACGGCGCCCGCGTCAAGACCGGCGACGTTCTCCTCAAGCTGGACACGAAGAAACTCCGCGAGCAGATCGAGGACATCGAACTGGACCGCCCAGGCGCCGCGCTCGCCCTCGAGCTCGCCCAAGCCGAACTCGAGAACCTGACTCGGACCACGCCGCAGAAGCTCGACGCCGCGCGACGCACCGCACGCATCGCGGCCGAAGACCGGGCCTTCTTCCGTGAGGTCAATCGCGAGCGCCGGGAAAAGGCCTCCAAGTTCAATGTCAAGTCCGCCGAACAGCGGCTCTCGAACGCCACCGAGGAACTCAAGCAGCTCGAGAGCATGTACAAGGCGGATGACCTCGTCGAAACCACCGAGGAGATCGTCATCGCCCGCCAACGATTCGAGGTCGAAGGCGCCCAGTTCACTCTCGAGAACACCCGGATCGCCTCCGAGCGCGAGCTCAACACGATCATCCCAAGGGAGAGCGATACCCTCGAGAACGGCCAACGTGACCAGGAGCTCGCCCTCAAACTGGCCGAGGCAACCCTCCCCACCGCCCTGGCCCGCAAACAGTTCGAGGTCGAAAAGCAACAACGCGACCAGCGCAAGGCCGCGAAACGACTCGACGATCTGAAGTCGGATCTCAAACGCATGTCCGTCAAAGCCCCCTGCGACGGCATGGTCCTCTACGGCGCTTGCGAGGGCGGCAAGTGGCCCACGTCGGCCGCTCTCTCGAAGAAACTCGTCTCCGGCGGCAAGATCATGCCGCTCGAGACCTTCATGACCGTCGTCAATCCGGATGCGCTCCAACTCCGCGGCGTCGTGCCTGAGCCTGAACTCTCGAAGTTCGCCGCCGGGATGACCGGCGAGGCCGTGCCCGTCTCCGCTCCGGGCAAGAAGCTCGCCGTCACCCTGGAACGTCTTGACCCGGTCCCACTCCCCACCGGTGGCTTCGATGCCACGCTGAGCCTCCCCGCCGGCACCGCCCCCCACCTCCTCCCCGGCATGAGTTGCAAGGTCACCCTCAAGGAAGGCCCCCAAGCCAAGTCCCTCCTGGCCCCTGCCGAGGCCGTGTTCACCGAGAACGGGCAAACCCACGTGTTCGTCATCCTGCCTGACGGCAAGCCCGAGAAACGCACAGTCCGCGTGGGCGAGTCGGATGGCAAGGCCACAGAGATTCTCGAGGGAGTGGCCGAAGGCGATAAGCTCCTGCCCAAGAAACCCTAGCAAGGCGCGCCTCAGACCTAACGAAGTCCGCGATCCCATGAAGCCTCCCTGCCTTTCCGGACCCTCTCTTCCGCGCCTCGCTAGTGTAGAGTCCTCGCCGGAAAGAGGGGCGGCTTGGAACCAGAGCGAGCAGAACTTGACCTGTTCACCACATATTCCACAGGGCGAGGACTCTAGCGAGGCGCGCGGCAGACTCCTCAACCCAGTCTCGGTTCCCTGCCCTCGGCCATGAACCAGCGGACTCACGCCACTGCCTTCCGGCGGATCGCCTGGTGCCTCGTGCTCCTGGCGACCGCGTGCCAGGCAGCCTCACCCGCACCCTCCACCCCAGGCCCGCCCGCCAACGTCCCCTCGGCGACCCCGGCGGAAATCGAAACCGCCATCACCCGCGGGATCCGCTTCCTCGTGAAGCGGCAAAACAAGGACGGTTCGTGGGGCACCGCCCGACGCACCAAGAACCTGAACATCTTCGCTCCCGTCCCGGGCGCGCACCACGCGTTTCGGGCCGGCACCTCCGCCCTCTGCGTCGAGTCCCTCATCGTCTGCGATGTTGACAAGGACCCGGCAGCCAAAGCCGCCCTCGATCGCGGCGAGGCGTGGCTGCTTGAGAACCTGCCCAACCTGCGCCGGGCGGACGCGGTCGCCCTCTACAACGTCTGGGGCCACGCCTACGGGATCGAGGCGCTCGCCGCAATGCACCGCCGCGCCAGCCAGGACCCGGAGCGCCAACGGCGGATCCGGACGGTCATCGCCGATCAAATCGATCTCTTGCGCCGATACGAGTCCGTCGACGGCGGTTGGGGCTACTACGATTTCCGGGCCGGCACCCAGCGGCCAGCCGTCGACTCGACCAGCTTCGTCACCGCAACCGTCCTCGTCGCCTTCCGCCAAGCCAAAGACGTCGGCGTTCCCATCCCCGAACCGGTCCTCGAACGCGCCATCGCTTCCCTCAAGCGCCAGCAGAAGAACGACCACAGCTATCTTTATAGCGAGAACCACCGGTACCGCCCGATGCTGCCCGTCAACCGGCCCGGCGGCAGCCTCGGACGCTCCCAGGCCTGCAACCTCGCCCTCCGTCTCTGGAACGATGCGACCGTCACCGACGCCGTCTTCACCGAATGGCTCGACCGCCTCCTCGTCCGGGACGGCTGGCTCTCGATCGGCCGCAAGCGACCCGTTCCCCACGAGAGCTGGTTCCAGGTTGCCGGCTATTTCTACTACTACGGCCATTACTACGCGGCCTTGTGCACCCGGCAGCTTCCCCCGGAGACGGCCATCCCCTATCGAGCTCCCCTCGCTGCCCAGTTGATCCCCCTCCAGGAGAAGGACGGTTCGTGGTGGGACTATCCCCTGTACGACTACCACCAGCCCTACGGCACCGCCTTTGCCCTCATGGCACTCGCCTATGACCGCCCCTAGAGTCCTCGACTTGTGGAATATGGGGTCAGCAGGTCAATTGTGGCCCGTGCTGTTCCAGGCCTTCCCTCGTTTGGGTTATGAGGAATCCGACAACCCCATGAGCCGTCTCCTGTCGATCGCGACGGCTCTCGCCCTGGCCCAGTCCGCCATCGGCGCCACGGTCGGCCCCCCGATGGGCCCGCTGCAGCCTCCCGCGCCTGACAACGCCACCGCACCCGGCCAGACTTCAGTCCGCGACCTCGGCAGCGGACGGCTCCAGGTCGGTTGTGTCACCCTCGATCGCACCCGGCGCACCGTCGCATTCCCCGTCATCGTCAACCAGTCGGCCGGCCCGGTCGAATACGCCGTCGTTACCCCGACCGGCAAGATCCACGAGAGCATCTTCCGAACACCGGCCGAACCCCGCGACCTCCAGATTGCTTTCCTGCTCCTCGGCGCCCGACCGGTCAACGCCCGGCAATTCGATCTGGACCCTGCCTCGACGCCGCCGGGCGAACCCGTCGCCATCGAAGTCACGTGGCAGCGCCTTGGCCGCTCCTCACGAAGATCGCTGGCGGAATGTGTCCGCGTCACCGATCCCCCCGGACGCCTTGCCGAAGGCCCTTGGGTCTACAATGGGTCCTTCATCGTCGAGGGAGTCTTCGCCGCCCAGGCAACCGGCTCGGTCATCGCCCTCCAGGAAGACCCCGCAGCCCTCATCAACAACCCCCGTCCCGGACGTTTCAACGACGAATTGCATCGCGTCAATCCCAAGGCGCTGCCTCCGCGAGACAAGCCGGCAACCCTCATCGTCCGCCTCGCCAATTCCCCGGACCCGCACGCGTCGAGGCAAACCCCATCTTCCACCGACACGCCGCCGACGCCTCTCGACCCCTTGATCCCATGACTAAAGTCCTCGACTTGTGGAATGTGTGCTCAACAGGTCAAGTTTGGCCCCTGCCGTTCCAGGCCTCCACACCTTCCGTCGAGGACCCTACATTAGCGAGGCGCGGAAGAGAGGGTCCGGAAAGGCAGGGAGGCTTCACGGGATCGCGGACTTGGTTCGGTCTGAGGCGGCGCCTCGCTAGGCTTCGTTCACCGCGCCCAACTCATGCCTTCGGTACACTCCGCCTCCTGGCCCTCCTCCTCACCGCCTCTGCCCTCGCCCAAACCGCAACGCCCGTGACCCGCATCGCGCCTGCCGCGGATCTCTCCCTGCGCCATGAGGCGCAACGGGCCATCGACCGCGGCCTGGCCGCCCTCTTGAGTCGACAGGACCCTGCCGGTTGGTGGTCCTCCCCCGATCACCCCGCACTCACCGCCCTGGCGCTCACGGCCTTCATGGGCGATCCCTCGGGACGCTACCGCACTAACCCCCACCCCGCCCTCGCCCGCGCCTGGGGTTTTTTGCGCGCCTCCGCCCAACCCGACGGCGGCATCCACCGCGGCGCTCTGCCCAACTACAACACCGCCATCTCCGCCACCGCCCTCGCCCTGGCCAACCAACCCGGGGACGAAGACCTGCTCCGACGCGCCCGCGCCTACCTCGTCCGCTCCCAGAACGATTTCGGCGAGCCCGGCCGCCTCGATACCCCCCTGGACGGAGGTGTCGGCTACGGAGACCGCAACGCGCACTCGGATCTCAACAATACCCTCGTCGCCCTCGAAGCACTCCGCGCCACCGAGCACCTCGATCGCGACCGCCCCGCCTCCGAACGCGCCGACTTGAACTGGGACGCAGCCATCCGGTTCATCCAAACGTGCCAGAACCTCCCCACCCACAACCGGGAACCGTGGGTGTCAACCGATCCCCAAGACCGGGGCGGATTCGTCTACTACCCGGGCCATAGCATGGCCGGCGGCGAAACCAACGTCGCCACCGGCAAGATCGCCCTCCGATCCTATGGCACGATCAGTTACGCCGGACTCCTGAGTTACCTCTACGCGCGCCTTGACCGCAATGACCCGCGCGTCACCGCGGTCATCGCCTGGCTCCGCAACAACTACACCCTCGACGAGAATCCAGGCATGGGCGCCCAGGGGCTGTACTACTACTTCCATCTCCAGGCCAAAGCGCTCCAAGCCCTCGGCACCGAAACTCTCGAGGTCCAGGGCAAACGCCGCATCGCCTGGCGCCGCGAATTGGTCCTGCGCCTCATCAACCTCCAGCAGTCTGATGGCTCGTGGTCCAATGACAACAACCGCTGGTGGGAAAAGGACCCCTGCCTCGTCACCGCCTACACCGTCAGCGCCCTCAATCTCGCCTGCCAAGGCTTGTGAAGACCGGTGCGCCGGTGCGCCGGTCCGCCGGTCCGCCGGTCCGCCGGTGCGCCGGTGCGCCAGTGCGCCGGTAGAGCGCGCTGTCCCCAGTGCGCCGCGGCGAAGCCGGCTCGGCCGCCTCCCCCAATCGGTGATCCGCCCCGAATCTGCGCGGAGTTAATTCCTCGCCGATTCAGGACGGAGCGCAGATTAGACTGCCTCGCGAAGCCACCTCTGCCGCCTCCCCCAATCGGTGATCCGCCCCGAATCTGTGCGGAGATAGTCCCTCGCCGATTCAGGACGGAGCGCAGATTAGACCGCCTCGCGAAGCCACCTCTGCCGCCTCCCCCAATCGGTGATCCGCCCCGAATCTGTGCGGGGATTCTGCTCTACCGCCACGCGCACAGGCTCTCGACGTGCGCCGCCGAGCCGTCCCGAAGCCATCCGTCAAGCTGCGCAGGGTCCTTCAACTGCTGCCCCCGCATTCGGGAGACCACGAGAAACCGACAGCTCACCTCCGGCAACGTCGTCATGTCTCCCCACAGCTTCTCGAACTGCGCCACCGGGAACACGTCCTCCTGACCGTGCCCCCAGCGTTTCTTGACCTCTTTGAGCGTTATATACGTGGGCAAACGGGCGGCCAGGGCGCGCACCGCCGCCCCTGTCTTTTCCGGGTTCGACAGGTCCGCACGTTCGAGTCCGAAAACCCGCAACAACGCCTCGAGATCGATCCACGTCGTCATCGTGTTGTAGTAGGACAGGTCGAACTCGTCCTCCTCGCGCGGCATCGCCAGACCCTCGACCAGCCGAAGCCGGTCCTGCACCCGGGCCAACCCGCCGCCGCGATCGTCGATCCGCCGGGCAATCACCTCGAACGACAAACAAGCACCTGACTGGACGTGCAAGCCCAGCACCGCCGGATCGACGTCCGCCCCCAGCGTGTCGATGTTGTGCAGCATCAGGTAGCGCAGCTGGGGACGATCCTCCCACAATCGTTCGAGCACGCCGTTTCGCAGCAGATTCGCCACCTCGAACCAGTGCCCCACCGGGTGCAGACACTGGCCCGGCACATTGTCGGTGTAGTCACTCCCCTCGCCCGCGCGACATGCCCACTGGATCAACGCCGCCCGCAGGCTGTCGCGGACCTTCTGCGCTTGTTCATCCAACAGTTGCTGCGGCATCTCCTCCCACGCAAAGTGCAGATCCCGCACCATCGGAATCAGCCGCAATCCCACGGCGCGTCCCGGCGACAGCAGCAACGGCCCCTCGTAACCGTAGTTCCCCTGGCGCGCCAGGAACTCCTCGATAGGCCCGTGCGTCAGGTAGCTCGTCGTCAGCACATGCGGCAGCCATGCCCCCCAACGGCGGCTCACCCGACGGCTTTTCGCCAGATGCACCTCGCTGAACGTCCGATGCTGTCCTCCCAGCTTGCAGAACGGATGCAGCGCCTTAACCACACCCGCCCCCTGCGTCCACCGGCTGGCCGCACCCGCCGCCAGGCTGACCACCGCCACCGCCCCCCCCGCCAGCAACTCGCGCCCCACGGCCTCCGCCTCCCCCGCCGCCCGCCCGGTCGCGTCCACCACGTCCTCGAGATCCACATCCCGGATCTCCGACGCCGCGGGAAGCCGGTTCTGCGCCAGCCCGATCCGGCCCGAGCGCAAATCAGTCCGGATCTGCTCGTGTTGCGCCAGATCAAACCCATGCCGCTCGAGCAGCGCCGCCAACGTCGGCCCCCCCGCCGCCTCGCTCCTCGCCCGCGGGATCAACCGCTCAAACAACTCCTGGACCACCCCGCCAAACTCGGGGCGACGACGACACGACGCCGCCAGCAGATCCAGTTCCGCCCGCCGCGACGGGCTCAGCGTGTGCAGCTCGCGCCGCAGCATCGGCGGCACCGTCAGCCCATAGTAACCGGGGGGCATCAGCCCTTCCCCGCCCGGAACCAGATCGGCATAGGTACCCCGCTCGTTGATCGAGAAGTCGTAGACCACCGGATCCATCGCGAAGGGCAAGGCCTGCTGCAGCCCCCGCTTCGTTTCCTGCATGATCTCCCCAAGCCGATCCTGCGCGCACCCCTTGCGCCGCGGGTCAAAAATGAAACCCATCCCACCCCCCGACATCCCTCCCAACATCCAAAACCCCCAGAAATCGTCCCCATACTCAGCCCGCGCCCGCCCGATCAAGGCCTCCGTGTACGCGTTGCTCGCCCAGGGAATGATCGTTTGAATCGGCCCCTCGAAGTTCCGCGCGGTTGCTGCGCCGATGGCCCGCACATCCCCGCGCCGCAGCGCCGCCAGGATCTCGTCGAGTATCCCCAGGGCCGCCTGCCGGCCTTCCCATTCCGCCGCACCCCGCAGCAGGTATTTCTCCGTCACCATCTCGAGGATCGGCCCCACGTTTTGCGCCATCCCCCCATGCACCAGCACCAGGCTCTCCTGCAGACACCGGCGCGTCGCCTCGGACACCGTCTCCGGTCCGAGAAGCTGGTGCCGCGGCAGGAGACAACCCCGGCTCACCCCCCACTCCGGATCTCCCTCCGCCGCCAAAACACCCCGGATCAGTTTCATCCCCGGCCAAACCCCGCCTGAGTCCTGCCAGCCGCCCCCGGACCCCCCAAGCCATTCACCCAGAATCGCCCGGGCCGCCACCAGCCGGCGCTCGTGCTCCTCCAGCGCCCCGATCAGCGAGCTCGCCTGGCGCGTCGCCCGCATGCAGACCGCGATCAACGACGCCAGCAGCGTGGTCGAAACCGCCAGACGCGATCCCTTCGGAATCCCATTCACGTTGCTGACGATCTCGAGGCCGCGGGCCGGGGCCACGATCCGATGCAGCAACGCCTCGAGGCTCTGCCCCGAACCCTCGATCCCGGGCGGAACAATCCCGGCGGCAATCACCGCCGCCTTCAATAACCCCAGGTAGTCCTTCGCAAAATCAAAGACCTCGCCCAGTTCGCTGATGTCCGCCGTCGCCCCCAGATCGACGCTCGTCAGCCGCAGTATCGGCTCGTCCAACACCCGCAAATACACCTCGACCGGCGGCCGGGTCTCCGCGTCCCGCCCGCGCACGCCAAGGTCGATCGACACGTTCAACACTCGCGCACCCTCGGGATAGTCCATCCCCAGAAAGAAAATGTCGCTCCAGCCACAGTGCGACAGATCCATCCGCACCGGGGTCCGCTCCCGAAGGATCGGGTACGGGCCCGTGCCCCCCGGCCGATCGAGCATCTCCGGCCGGATCCGAAGCGGTTGGTCCGCCGGATGCCCCATCCGGAACATCCACTGGTTGCCACGAACCGAGCGCACGCTCCTCCGAACCTGGTCCGCCAGGGTCTGAAACGCCAGCCGATGATAAGCCGCCGCCAATCCGCTCGAAAGCGCATCGCTCGGCCCTTCATTCGCCTGGGAGGACAGCAAACCGGCGATCGCCTCCTCGAACCGCCGCTGGAGTAGATGCTCGTAACTCCGAAACGGAATCAGCCCCTTCACCGGCAACTCCGGCCGCCGGGGCGCGTGAAAGCGATGGATCGCATACAGGAAAAACAAAGCCCGCACCCGGGCATAGAGATTGTCCGAGTGCCGGCGAAACGCCTCGAGCGCCGCCGCTTCCCTCAACAACTCAGCCAGGGTCGCCCCCCGGCAGACCGCGTCCAGAGACTGATCGCGGACTGCGCGATCCTCGGCCGTGATCAGGCTGACCAGGATGCTCATGAACTGTTCGTGTTCTGCCCCCCTGCCGCTTCAACGACGACGCTCCGCCACCAGTTCCAGAAGACTGGCCAGCACTTCGTCACGATCCCTGCCCTCGAGCGCCAACGCCAGTTGCGCCGTCAGCAAACCATACGCAATCCCAATGTCGAATCGACGGCCCCGCAGCTCGACCGCCAAATATCGCTCCTGCCCCGCCAGCACCGCCAGCGCCGCCGACAGCGAAACACCCTCCGCGGCGCCCGCCCCCGACAATCGCTCGGCCAGAATCCCCATCAGCCCCCGCGTCAGCACGTGCATCCCAAAAAAACAAAGATAGTGACCCGCCCGCAGCCCCGGCACCAATAACCGTTGCTCGGCTTCGGTCGGCGTCGGCTTCTCAACCACGCTGTCCACCCGATACAGCCCCCGGCGCGCCCCGTCGAGACGGCCGCCCACCGCCCCAAAATACGGCAGCTTGCTCTCGTGCGTGGCCTGAACCGCCGACACGCTGCAGCCCTCCGCCCGCGCCACTTCCACCAACTGCTGCGCGCAGGTCTTCGCCTCCCGGCTCACATACAAATGGTCGCCCACCAGCAGCAGAAACGGGTCCTCCCCGGTAAACCCGCGGGCGCACAACACCGCATGCCCGTACCCCCGCGGCTCCTGCTGCTCCGTGAAATGCAGCCTGCCCCCATGCGCTCCCGCCGCCTCACGGTACGCCGTCTCATCCCCGGGATGCACGACCACACACAGGTCCTCGATCCCCGCAGCGAACACCTCCTCGACCACAATCTGCAGCGCGGTCTTCGATGTCCCATCCCGGTCCACCAACGATTGCAGCGGCAGCGTCCGCTGGTGCGCCCCGGCGGCGGTGATGACAGCCTTCTTGATATCCACGGTGAAAAACAATTTGACGGTTGCCCTCGGACGCCGGGAGCTTGGCCCAACCCTTAACCCCCCGTCAATTCCCGCCTGCAACCCCGGCGACGGCAAACAACTTCGTCGTGCGCGAAATCAACGCGCTTTTCCCCCTCGCCGTGGCTACAGTCGGTCCCCATGAAACGCGCCTGGCACCCGCGCCCACACTGCATCCTCGGCGGCTGCCTCCTGCTGGCGGCGGCCTCGTGCACCACACCCCATCGAGCGGCCCTCGAGCGGTTCGAATACTGGGAACCCCAAATGGGCATGCCCTTCCGCATCGTCCTCTACGCACCCAACCCGGCCGCCGCCCAAGCCGCCGCCAAGGCCGCCTTCAACCGCATCGCCGCACTCAACGCACTCCTCAGCGACTACGAGGACGACAGTGAGCTCTCCAAGCTGTCGCGCACGGCGGGGACCGGCCGATTCGTGCCGCTCAGCCAAGACCTTTGGCGGGTGCTCACACGGGCTCAGGCCATCGCGCGCCGCAGCGACGGAGCGTTCGATGTCACCGTGGGACCTTGCGTCCAGTTGTGGCGGCGCGCCCGGCGACAACGCGCCCTGCCCGAGCCGACAAGGCTCGCCGATGCCCGAAAAGCGGTCGGCTACAAGCACCTCACTCTCGATCCCCGCACCCGATCCGCCCGGCTTCACGCGCCCGGAATGCGACTTGACCTCGGCGGGATCGCCAAGGGTTACGCCCTCGATGAAGCCCTCGCCGTGCTTCGCACCCGCGGCTTATCGAGCGCTCTCGTCGCCGCCGGCGGCGACCTCGTGGTCGGTAATCCGCCGCCGGGCAAGAAAGGCTGGCGCATCGAAGTCGCACCGCTCGATGCCCCGGGAGCGCCCCCCGCCCGCCACGTGCTCCTCCGGAACCAGGCCCTCGCCACCTCGGGCGACCTCTATCAGCGGGTTGAAATCGACGGACGCCGGTACTCGCACATCGTGGATCCGCACACGGGAATCGGACTGACCGACCACGCCCTCGTGACCGTGATCGCCGACGACGGCATGACCGCCGACGCGCTGGCAACGGCGGTCAGCGTTCTTGGCCCCGCGTCCGGCTTCCGGCTCGTGGACAAGGAAAGGCACGCCGCGGCACTCATGGCCCGCCAACCGGAGAACGCCATCGAACTCAGTGAGACCCGGGCGTTCCGCCGGTTCCTTGAAGCCGGACCCCGCGCGACATCCCAATGACCGCGAAGAGAGCGCCCCGCCAGATGCCAGCGCAGCCCTGCCGGAGCGGCGCCTTGTGCGCCGGCAGCTCGATCACGCTCTCGAGACCCGACCATTCCCAACCCATCACGTGCCCGGATCCTCGCCTAACGCCTGCGGCGCGAACGTACGCCATCGGCTCCTGGTGGGTTTTCACCTTGAAGGCGCGTGGCGTGTCGGCTCCGGGGTGGCCCGCCCGCAAGCGGGCGGCCTCTATAGGGTTTGGAGGGAGCGGGCCCGCCCCGGGGGCGGGCTTTCAAATCCGCGAAAACCCCGGACTGGGCGGCTCGATGCGCATGGTCAAGCCCAGGAGGTTGAGCCGCAAGGGACGCTTACGCGCGGATTCGGGACGTGCGCTTGCCGTTTGCCTTCAGTGGGCAGTCCGATTACAATCCGGCCGATGCAGTCGACTGCTGTGGTACGTATTGCAGGGTTCGAAAGTAACCGGACAGGTGACAGATCCCCTCTCCCTGTCTCCCTCTCCCCAACCCCTTTGCACCGCTTCGCGGGCGCGGGTTGGGGAGAGGGAAGGGGTGAGGGGTGTCTGCTTCCTTGTGCACTCATCCGTAGGTCCGGCGCGCCTCGCCAGAGTCCTCGACTTCTGGAATGTGTCGTCAACAGGTCAAGTTTGGCCCCTGCTGTCCGAAACCCGCCACCCTCCTTCCGTCGAGGACTCTACATTAGCGAGGCGCGGAAAGGACGATGCGCAGGCACAGCAGGGTCTTCATGGGCCTGGGGACTCGACTCGGTCTGAGGTGGCGCCTCGCTAGCCCATGGCCACCGAAACCGCCAACCGGCCCGACTCGATCCTCGCCAGCCCCGGCGTCACCGCCGGCGTGGCCCTCCTCGCGCTGGCCCTCCTCCTCGCTTGGCTCCGACTCGGCCCCGACCGCACCCTGACCCCGCGCGTGCCCGGCACCGATCAACCCCCCGGCGGCGCCGCCGCCGCCGCCGCCGGCAACCCCGTCCTCGTGGGGAAGACCGTCCGCGGCGACGGCCAACCCTCGACGCTCCCCGGTGCCTGGCCGGGCTTCCGCGGCCCCCAACGCACGGGCATCGCTCCCGCCGGCACCAGTCTCGCCCGATCCTGGCCGGCTTCAGGACCCCGCCAGATCTGGGGAATCGATGTCGGTGAAGGCTATGCCGGTCCCGCCGTGCTCAACGGCCGGGTTTATCTCATGGACTACGAGCGCGAGACGAAGGCCGACGCGCTCCGCTCCCTCTCGCTCGAAGACGGCCGCGAGATCTGGCGGTTCACCTACCCCGTCGCCGTCAAACGCAACCACGGCATGTCCCGAACCGTCCCCGCCGTCACGGACACACGGATCGTCGCCATGGGCCCCAAGTGCCACGTGGCCTGCCTGGATGCCGTGTCCGGCGAACTCAAGTGGGGCCTCGACCTCGTCAAGGACTACGGGACAACCGTCCCCCCCTGGTACGCCGGCCAATGCCCGATCATCGAAGGCGATCGCGTCATCCTCGCCCCCGGCGGCAAGGAGGCGCTGCTGCTCGCGGTCTCCCTCGAAACCGGAAAGCCGCTCTGGCAAACCCCCAATCCCCGCGACTGGAAGATGACGCACGCCTCGCTCGCCACCGTCGAGTTCGACGGCAAACGTCAGTACGTCTACTGCGCCAGCGGAGGCGTCGTCGGCGTCAACGCCCAGGACGGCGCGATCCTCTGGGAAACCCCAGACTGGAAGATCAGCATCGCCACCGTCCCCTCCCCGGTGGCCCTCGACAACGGCCGCATCTTCTTCTCCGGCGGCTACAACGCCGGCAGCCTCATGCTCGAACTCGCCGCCACCAACGGCGTCATCACGCCCCGGACGCTCTTTCGACTCGACCCCGGAGTGTTCGGCGCCACCCAGCAGACCCCCATCCTCCACCAGAACCACCTGTACGGCGTCCGCCCCGATGGCCGGTTCGCCACCCTCGATCTCCAGGGTAAACCCGTCTGGGTCAGCGATCCCGGCCATTCGTTCGGCCTTGGCCCCTTTCTCCTCGCGGGCGACCTCATTTACGTA
>JAKQDD010000055.1 GCA_029556615.1 Verrucomicrobiota bacterium
GCGAACTTCGCCGGATGATGAACCGATGAAGCCACGATGAGCGGGGCTGCAAGGCGCATTGCGGGTGCCGGCCGACTATGAACCTGGCACTCTGTTCAATCCGCATCTTCGCTTGGTGCTGTGTCTCGAACGTCCGCCAGCCGTTGCTCCTGGCGAGGGGCCGCCTCAGACCGATGCCGCATCCAGTCCAGCGGAACGGTGCCGCAAACAAGGTGACAGACTCATAGTCTCCCGATTCTCTCCACTACACCGTCAGTGATGTGGCTTGGCCCACGCCATCCTCACGGGCCGATGCTCAAACTATCGCCCTCCCGACGCGGGCTGATTCCATCCCCCCGTCCAGAAAAAGCGGCAGGGGGCTGCCGCACTCCAAGAACTGGCGTCCGCGCCGACCGCCTTTCGTCCCGCGCGATAGCGTCGTGGGGTGCGGTGCCGCGCCTCAAGCGGCACCGCTTTCCAGGGGGCCCAGCC
This sequence comes from Verrucomicrobiota bacterium, assembly GCA_029556615.1. Taxonomy (GTDB): domain Bacteria; phylum Verrucomicrobiota; class Verrucomicrobiia; order Limisphaerales; family J093; genus JAKQDD01. The sequence continues at coordinate 472 of JAKQDD010000055.1, forward strand.
CCGGAGGACCCCACCGCCTTGGGCCTTGGCCCAAACGGCCTGCCCCGAGCGCCGTCGAGGGCCGGGCGTTGGGGGATCGAATCGAGCCTGCGCAACCCCGGGGACTTCGATTGCGGCGCAGGTGCATGGCCCGGAGTCTGCGCTGATCCAGGCTTGCTGAGCACCAGCCTACATTAGCGAGGCGCGGAGGCAGGGGGCCCCGCTGCCCCACGGTTTTTGGGACTGCATGTTTCATCGGTCTGAGGCGCGCCTCGCTAGGAGGTTGAGCCCCAAGGGACGCTTACGAGCGGATTTGGGCCCATCAATCCGCCTTTACGCCGTTGCCGGCCGCTGGCATAAACCCCTTCACCATAGGCTTATGCCCATCCACTCGCTCGCCCAACACCTGACGATCCTGCTCAGCCTCTGCCTCCCCTTGCTCGCCGAGCCCGCCGACACGGCGGCCCCGCCACCACCCATCTTCCCCGGAGTGCAGCCGGACGGCTCCGTGCTCCTGCCCAACCAATGGTCCCTCCGCCCCGCGGGCCGACACCTGGCCCTGGGCGATTTCCCCGTCAACATCGCCCTTCACCCGGACGGTCGATTCGCTGCCATCCTCCACTGCGGCCACGGCGACCACGAGATCATCGTCGTCGATCTCCGCTCGAACCGGATCATCAGCCGGACCCACCTGGACGAGGCCTTCTACGGCATCGCCTTCGCCCCGGACGGCGCCACGCTCTACTCCAGCGGCTGCGGCGATGAAGTGGTCCATCGGTTTGCGTTCAAGAACGGACACCTCACCGACGCCGCCCAGCTCCGAGTCCGCCCGGCCAGGGAACGCGGCATCCCCGGCGGCCTCGCCCTCGATCCGAAACGCCAGACTCTCTGGGTCGCCAACGTCTGGGGTCATTCCCTCTCCTGCATCGATCTCGAAGGCGCACGACCCGTCTTCCACTTTCCCCTCACCGATGCCCTCCGAAGCACCACCAACCTCGTCGTCCCCCCCGCCGACCCCGACCTCGCCGCCGCCACCAAGCGCGACGAAGCGAAGCAGGATCCCTCGCGACCCACCGACCCCTACCCCTACGCCTGCGTCGTCGACCCCCACCGCGACCGCCTCTACGCCAGTCTCTGGGGAAAGGCCCAGGTGGCCGTCGTCGACATCGAGAGCCGCCAACTGCTAGCTCTCTGGTCCACCGAGGAACATCCCAACGAGATGATCCTCGCTCCCTCCGGCAAGACCCTCTACGTCGCCAACGCCAACCGCAACACCGTCAGCGCCATCGACCCCGATACCGGCCGCGCCCGCGAAACCCTCGTCGCCGCCCTCTACCCCGCCGCGCCGCCCGGATCCACCCCCAACAGCCTCGCCCTCACCCCGGATGAAACGCTGCTGTTCGTCGCCAATGCCTGCAATAACAACGTCGCCGTGTTCGATGTCTCACGCCCCGGCGAAAGCCGCTCCCTCGGTTTCATCCCCGTGGGCTGGTACCCGACTTCGGTGCGCGTCACCCCGGACGGACGCCAGCTCGTGGTCGCCAACGGCAAGGGCCTGGTCTCCCGCTCGAATCGGCACGGGCCCCAACCCGGCCGCGCCGAAATGCCCGCGACCATCCGCGAGTACATCGGCGGCCTCATGCGCGGCACTCTAAGCACGATCACCCTCCCCGCACCCGCCCAACGCGACCGCCAGCTCCGTGCCTGGACCGAGCAGGCCTACCGCTGCAGCCCCCTTCAACAGAACGCCGCCGCACCCCCGCCGCCCTCCCCCGATAACCCAATCCCCGCTCGCCCCGGTGACCCCAGCCCCATCCGCTACTGCCTCTATATCCTCAAAGAAAACCGCACCTACGACCAAGTGCTCGGCGACCTCCCCCAGGGCAACGGCGATCCCGCCCTCTGCCTCTTCCCGGAAACCGTCACCCCCAACCACCACGCCCTCGCCCGCGAGTTCGTCCTGCTCGACAATTTCTATGTCGAAAGCGAGGTCAGCGCCGATGGCCACGAGTGGAGCATGGGCGCCTACGCGACGGATTACGTCGAGAAAACCTGGCCCCTCAGCTACGGCCACAACAAATCAGGCAAGTTCAGCTACCCGAGCGAAGGCAAGTTCCGCATCGCCTGGCCCGCCGGCGGCTATCTCTGGGACCGCGCCCGGGAAGCCGGTATCACCTACCGATCCTATGGCGAGTTCGTCGATAACGGCGCCACCTCCGCCGACCCCGCCACCACCAAAATCCCCGCCCTGATCGGCCACATCGACCCCGGCTTCCGCGGCTGGGACATGGACTACCTCGACCAGGGCCGCACCGACCGGTTCCTGGCCGAGCTCCATCGCTTCGAAGCAGCCGGTGACATGCCCCAACTCCAAATCCTCCGTTTGCCCAACGACCATACCTACGGCACCTCCGCCGGCAAACGCACCCCCCGCGCCATGGTCGCCGATAACGACCTCGCCCTCGGCCGCCTCATCGAGGGACTCAGCCGCTCGAAGTTCTGGCCCCAAACCGCCGTCTTCGTCGTCGAGGACGATGCCCAAAACGGACCCGATCACGTCGACGCCCACCGCACCGTCGCCTTCGTCCTCAGCCCCTACACCCGCCGCGGCGCCGTCGATTCCACCGTCTACTCGACCTGCAGCATGCTGCGCACCATCGAGCTCATCCTCGGCCTCAAACCCATGAGCCAATTCGACGCCGCCGCACGCCCCATGTACAACGCCTTCCATGCCCGGCCCGATCCCACCCCCTACCAGGCTCGACCCGCCAACGTCGACCTCGACGAACGTAATACCGCCCTCGCCTGGGGCGCCCAGGAGTCCAGCCAAATGGACTTCACCCGCGAAGACGCCGCCGATGACCTCCGCCTCAACGAGGTCGTCTGGCGATCCGTCCGCGGCCCCAACCACCCCATGCCCCCGCCCGTCCGCGCCGCGTTCGTCCGCGCCACCAACGACGAGGATTAAGCGGCCGCCACGGGATTCCTTGACAGCCCTTCAACCCGTGGAACGTACCCTGCAGCGCCTGCTCGAATCGGTGCGCCAATGCGCCGCCTGCGCTCCCCGCCTCCCGTTCCCCCCGCGCCCGGTCCTCCGCGTCTCGGCTACCGCCCGATTGCTCATCGTCGGTCAGGCCCCCGGCCGGCGAGTCCATGAAACCGGCATCCCATGGAACGATCCCTCCGGCGACCGACTCCGCGCATGGCTGCACCTCGATCGCGCAACGTTCTACGACACCGCCCGCATCGCCATCGTCCCCACCGGCCTCTGCTACCCAGGATCCGGAGCTCGCGGCGACCTCCCCCCGCGACCCGAATGCGCCCCCCTCTGGCACCCGCCCCTCCTCAAGAGCATGCCCCGGCTCCGGCTGATCCTCCTCGTCGGTACCCATGCCCAGGCCTATTACCTCGGCTCCCGACGCAAACCCACCCTCGCCGACACCGTTCAAGCCTTCGCCGACTACTTGCCCCGCTTCTTCCCCCTGCCCCACCCCAGCCCCCGAAACCATCGCTGGTTCCAAACCCACCCCTGGCTCGAAACCACCGTCCTCCCCGCCGCCCGTACCCTCGTCCACAACGTGCTGGCGCTGTGAACGCCAGACACCACCGTTTTCAAACTGCCGCTTTTAAAACTTGATCGAGGATTCGCACCTTCCTAACCTCCAAAACAACTGCAAAACGCCGACCTAACCCGGCGTTGCACCATCGCCAAACTGGCCCGAGCGGGCTGGTTTCCTGTGAATCCGAAGGTGGTTCCGATCGAACAAGTTGAAATGCTCGACCTCGAGAACGAGGCCGACAGCGAAAGACGATCCCGCAGCCAACCGTGCTGCCGCCCGGTGTTCTCGGCGGACTGTTCCTGATCATCCGTTGCGGCCGGCGCCAATGCCGCCTTTGAATCCCCTCCCCTCCTTGACCATGAACACAGCCTTCACTCGCAGACAATTCATGGCCGCCGGCGCCGCTGCGCTCGCCGCCAGCACCACCACCGCGGCAGCAGAAAAGCCGGCAACCCCACCGCTGAAGATCATCGGCCTTGCCTGCAGTATGCGCCCGGGCAAAACCACCGCCGTCGGCGTCCAAGCCGCCCTCGCCGGCGCCAAGGCGGTCAGTCCCCAAATCCAAATCGAATTCCTCGACCTCGGAGGCCTGGACCTCTGGTCCGCGGCCCTGGGACGACGGAACCACGACGGCTCGCCCGTCAAGGACGACTTCGAACCGATCCTGCCCAAGCTCAAGGATCCCCAACTCGCCGGCCTGATCATCGGCTCGCCTGCCTACTACCGGACGCTGAGCGCCCAGTGCAAACTGTTCCTGGAACGATGCGCGGTCTTGCGCGAACCCAAGCTGCTGCTGGCGGACAAGGTGGTCGGCGTGCTGGCCGTCGGCGGTTACCGCAACGGCGGCCAGGAAATGGTGATCGAACAGATCCAGGCGGTGATGCTGTGTCACGAGGCCATCATCGTCGGAGGCAAACCCCGCGCGCACCAGGGCGCCACGCTGTGGAACGCCGCCGACGATGACGTCACCCGCGACACGCTCGGCATGGAAAGCGCCGCCAAACTCGGTGCCCGCGTCGCCGACGCCGTCCTTAAACTCGCGGCGGCAACCCGGTGACTCGCGCGCGCCTGCATATATAATTCAGATGTGACCCTTCTCGTCATGTTGCAGTCCGCAAATGCGGGCACGCTCGCGGCAAGGAGTTCTTGGCGCAGGCCAAATTCGGCACCCTGCCTTGCGCTTCAGACTTGACCAGCGGTTCGCACCTGCCTAGTCTCCACCGTAATCACACAACGCGAAGCCGAACCGGCGTCGCGTTGAATCATTGCGAAATTGGTTGGAGAGTGGTGGTTCCGTGCGGGCCCGTCGGCGAGTCCGAGGGGACAAGTTGGAATACTCGGCTTTGAGAAGAATGCAGACAGTGATGGAGGATCTATGAAGCGATGTGCTCGACAGTGGACGTTGCGTGTTGCTGCACTCACGGCTCTCGTATGGGTGCAGGGCACTCTGGGCGCCGATTGGGCATCGACGATCATCAGCGCTAATCCGCTGAACTGGTTTCGGTTTGACGATCTCTCCGGCACGGTGGCCCAGGACGAAGGATCGGCGAACATGGATGGGACTTACGTCGGCAGCGTGGGTTTGGGACAACCGGGGCTCGTGGGATACGCGGTGGCCTTTGATGCCGGCAGCCACGTGTTCCTGGGCCAGCCGAACGTGCCGACGGACTGGACCCTGGAGACCATTTTCAAAGCCGACACCGTGACCGGAGGCGTCTCCATGGGATTGGTCGGGACGGACTTCGCGGCGGCCTCGGACCGTATGGCACTCAAAGCTGAACAGTGGAATTCAACCGGCCAGATGGGGTACACGCGTTTTAGCGTGGTCGACGTGACATTCGCAGATTCCCAGGCAGCCACACCGGCCGACTTTGCCCATGTCGTCTTCGTGGGGCAAAACTCCGGCGTCAGCCTCTACGTCAATGGTTCGCTTGCGGAGAGCGCCACAACAAGCACGCCCTTGGCACGTTGGGCGATCGGCGCGGGCGCCATTCGCGCCGATGGGACGCCCGTTGACCCCTTGACGGGCATGATCGATGAACTGGTGATCTACAACCGGGCGCTTTCCCCTGAGGAAATCTCGGCCCATTACTACAGCACGATCCCGGAGCCAACTGTCGTGTCCCTGGGCGTTCTCGGCGGCCTGCTCCTGCTTACCCGCTGCCGCCGGCGCCCTTGAGGTAGCAACCTCGGAGGCCTGGACCTCTGGTCCGCAGCCCTGCTCAGGATCCGCCGATCTTGTCAGAGTGCGGACGCCGAGCTAGAGTCGCCAGCATGCCCCACGAGGGAAGGCTCGGCGCATGCGCGGTCGTTTCCCAACACGCCGCTCGCTCCTCGGCCATCGTGGCGCCAGCAAAGAACGTGAGACTATGCCCCCCAAGACCTCGATGACTCCTTTGCGCGTCCTCGTTGTTGATGACGATCCCACGGCAGCCATCGAGTTGAGCCGGGTCCTCCGACCGGTCACCCCTGGCGGGATCGAGTTCGACGTGGACACCGTCCGGAGCGCGGCTGAAGCACTCCCCCAGGTGCAAGCCGCCGCCCGATTCGAGCGACCGTTCTCGCTGGCTTTCGTCGCCCTGAACAGAGCCCAAGGCTGGGATCCAGTCGCCGTGGCGCGCCAGCTGGCCGCGCCAGACCTCGAGTTGCAGGTGCTCCTCGGCAGCGACGCTCTGGACGAACCGTCCCGAACGGACCTGCTCGCCCTGGGCGAAGCAGGCAATCTGCTGCTGATCGAGACGCCGCCTGACGCCATGCGGGTCCGACTCCTGGCGCAGGCCCTGGCGGAGAAAGCGCGCCTCCATCGCGAGGTCCGACGGCTCGCCGCCTCCGCACCGGCGCCGACCGCCGCTCGACAGCAACAGGAACGATTGGAGGCCATGGGACACTTCGCCGCATTCCTGTCCCACGACATGAATAACCTGCTCACGGTGATCCAGGGGCGGGCCAGCCTCGCGCTCAACCACCAGCCGCCCGATTCCCCAGGCCACCGCGCCGTGGCGGCCATTCTCAAGGCGGCAGAACGAGCCTCGAACCTCACGCGCAACCTGCTGCTGTTCAGCGGCAACCAGGTCCTCAAACGCCGGCCGGTGAGGTTCCAGGATCTCCTCCGCTCCGTCGAGAAGGCCACGCAGGGCACCTCGCCGGACAACATCGACCTGCGCGTCACGTCGCCGCTCGTCCTCCCCTCGATCCAGGGAGACCCCGTGCTGCTCCACCAGTTGCTGACATGCCTCATCACCAATGCGCGTGAAGCCATGCCCGACGGCGGCCAATTGGTGCTCACCGCCGAAGCCGTCGACCTCGACGAAGCCGCCCTACGCCCGTGGCCGGATCGGCGCCCGGGCCGGTACCTTCGAGTGCGCCTCCTGGACACGGGCCGGGGCATCCGCGCCCAGGACCTGCCGTTCGTCTTCGACCCGTTCTACACAACCAAGGACGTCGGCCACGGATCGGGCTTCGGCCTCGCCCTGGCCTACGGCATCATGAAACTCCACCGGGGATGGATCGATCTCGAGAGCACCATCGGCAAGGGCACCCAGATCATGATCTGCTTCCCGGTGGCAGATCAGGATCCCGCCCCGGAACCAGCCGCTCCTGTTGCCGTTCCCGAATCGGCAACTCCCCAGGCCACTATCCTCGTCGTCGATGACGACCCCGCCGTGTCCGCGTTCCTATCCGAGGTCCTCCGAAGCCACGGATACACCGTGCTGACCGCCGCAACCGGCGAGGAGGCCATGACCCTCGCAGCCCAGCGCTCAGAACCACTCGACCTCCTGCTCACCGACATGGTGATGCCAGGCGGCATGACAGGGGCGGACGTCGCCAGACATCTGGTCGGCCGAAACCCAAAATTGCGGGTGATCTTCACCAGCGGCTACCTCTCAGCAGGCAACTCCCCCCAGACCGCATCCCTCCAGGGCTTCAGCTTCCTGCCCAAGCCCTATGAACCCGACTACCTGCTCCAGACCGTCGGCGCCGCCCTTGCCCCAAAGAGCCAGCCCGGCGCCCCTCAACCCCCCGCCACACCCGAGCCAACGCCGCCAACGACGCCAGCCGCCCCAGGCACGCAACCTGTGAGGTGACACCCTTCGCGCCCGACTCCCATCCCCGCGGCAAAAAGGTATGCCAGCTGATAAACCGGAATCCTCCGACCGAACCCCGCCCAGATCCGTTCCGGCAACGCCCCCGACGGGCGAAAACCTCTTGATCGGCCAGCGCCTCGTCGCCGCCGGTCATATCACGGCCGCCCAGCTCGAACTGGCTCTCCTCGAACAGCGGCGCACCAACGCCACCCTCCGCCAAATCCTCGTCGCCTTGCGGCTCGTCACCCCCGAGGTCATCGCGGAACTCCTCGCCAAGGACGCGCTCACCGATATGGTGGAACTGCGCGAACTCCTTGTTCCGCCTGAAGTCCTGCGCTTGGTGCCGTACCCGATGGCCCGCCAGTACTGCGCCATCCCAATCGCCCGCGCACAGAACACCCTGACCGTGGCCTTGGCCGACCCGTTCGACGTGGTCGCCATCGATACGCTCCACCAGGCCACGCAGCTCAGCATCCACGTGGTCACCGCCTCCGACCGCGACATCCTCAACGCCATCGACCGCCATTACCGCAATACCAGCAACATCCGCCAGTTGATCGAACGGATCATCGACGATGAGCAGCGGGATCCACGACCCATCCGCCAGACCCCCGCCGTGAAGATCGAGGCCGGCGACGAAGACGCCCCCGTCATCCAATTGGTGGCCGAGATCATCGCCCGAGCCGCTGCTCACGGGGCCAGCGACATCCACTTCGAGCCCGACGAGAAGAACCTCCGGATCCGAACCCGGATCGACGGGGTCATGTTCGTCGACGTCCTCCTCCCCAAATCCATGCAGTCGCTCGTCACCACGCGGCTGAAAATCCTGGGCGACATGGATGTCGCCGAAACCCGCCTGACCCAGGACGGACGGGCTACCGTGTACGTCGATCGCCGCCAAATCAACCTCCGCATATCGAGCCTGCCCAACCGCTACGGCGAGAACCTCGTCGTGCGCCTACTCGAAGCGGAACGGGAAGTCCCCAGCCTCCTCAAGCTCGGCTTCAGCACCCAGGTGCGCCAGGGATTGCTCAACGCCATGGGACGACCCCACGGCGTCGTCATCATGACCGGCCCCACCGGCTCCGGCAAGAGCACCACCCAATACGCCGCCCTGACCGAAATCGATACGAGCAACCTCTCCGTGTTCACCCTCGAAGACCCCATCGAATACACCCTCCCCGGAGTCAGCCAGACCCAGGTGCGCGAGGACATCGGACTCACGTTCAGCAACTGCCTGCGCACCCTCCTCCGCCAGGACCCCGACGTCATTCTCGTCGGCGAGACCCGCGACACCGAGACCGCCCAGCTCATGGTGCGAGCCGCCCTCACCGGCCATCTCGTCATCACCACCCTCCACACCAACGACGCCGCCGGCGCCATCCCCCGCCTCCTCGACATGGGGGTCGAGCCGTACCTCCTCCCCGCCAGCCTGATCGCCGTCCTCGGCCAACGCCTCATCCGCGCCGCGTGCCCCGAATGCCGCATGGAAGTCCCGAACCCTGAAACCGCCATCGCCTCGCTCGGCGTCACGCCCCCAACCGACCTGCCGCTCCGGCTCTGGCGCGTCAACGGTTGCGAGAACTGCCGCCAAAGCGGCTACCGGGGCCGGCTCGGCATCTACGAACTCATGCTCGTCGACGAGCGGTTCCATGATCCCATCATCCGCCGCTCCGGCGCTCCCGAGTACCTCCGCCTCGCGCGCGAGCACGGCATGACCACCATGCTCGAAGACGGTGTCCGCAAATCCGTCGAAGGCCGCACCACCCTCGAGGAGGTCCTGCGCATCGTCGGCCCCGCCTTCTAGCCCCGACAATGGGGTCATATCTCACAATTCTACTATTTCAGCACCTGCCCCATTCGCACCCTCGCCGTGTGGTTTCCGACCCATCGTTGTTCAGCACGAACCATGCAGCCGGACGCGGCATCGCAGGATCCTCAAGGCCAGCAGTCCCAGGAAGTGCCGCCGATCGCGATCGTCCCGGCAGATCGCTCTCCGTTGATTGCCGCGGCCACTCACGTGATACCAACCGCCCGCCCGATCCGCAAAGGCCGCGCCATGAGCGCCACCCTGCCGCTTTGTCCCCAGCCGGAATCCCTCGCCGCAGCGCCCCTCGCAGTCTGTAGCAGGCTCTCAGGAGATTGGCGCCGCGGTTCTGCCTCAGCCGCCCCCGGTCTCGATGGGAAGTTCCAAACGGCTGGCCCATTCGACCCACCCGCCGTCGTACCAGCTTACCCGCCGGTAACGCAGAAGGTGGCGTAACAGGAAGTAAGTCTGGCTGGCTTGATGCCCGGTGCGACAGCTTACGACCACTGGCGAGTCTTTCGATGGAATGAGCTTCGCATACGCTTCGGCCAATTCGGTGAGCGGTTTGAACTGAATCACGGTGTTGTTGGTGGACAGGTCCGAAGTGTAGGGCCGGTTGACCGTGCCGGGGATGCGGCCGGCTCGTGCTTCGTCCGACTTCTTGCCGCTGAAAAAGTCGCCGGGCCGCACGTCCAGGAGCACGGCGCTCCGAGTCCGGGAGAGGGCCAGGACTTCCTGATAGTTCACGGTAAACGTGTCGGCACCGGTCGGCACCGGGTACTCCGTAGCCGTGATGGTTGGCAGCACGGTGTCGACCGGTCCCCTTGCCGCAACCCAAGGCTCCCAGCCGCCGTTGAGAATGGCGTATCGCATGTGCCCAACACGCTCCAAGGCCATGCCCACCAAGGTGGCGTCCTGCAACCTGTCGGCGGGCACAAGAACCACCGTCGTTTCAGGGGTGATCCCCAGCAATCCCCAATGCCGCGCGATCAGGTCCGCCGGAAGGAGCATGGACGGCACACCGCCCACGGCGCCGCGGAAATGCTCCACATCCATTCGTACCGAGCCAGGAATGTGGCCGCTATTGTAGGCGGGCTGCGGACGCAGATCGATGATGCGAAGGTCACTCCGCCCCAGATTCTCCAGCAGCCATGATGTCTCCACGAGGCCCGGGGTGTCGCCCGGTGGTTTCATGGCCTTGGCAGCGCCAGTCTGCGGTCCACCCAGGAAGAACGTCCGCCACGCGTTCACCCTGGCCGCTTGCGCTTCGGAAAGCGGCGTGCTGCGCAGGGAAACCGGTTTCAATACCTCTTGCATGAAGCCCTGCAAGCCGTCCGTAAGGAAACAGGCGTTCGCGAATCCCATCCTGGCCAGGGCATCTCGGGCCTGGGCCGGGTGTGTCATGCCGTTGGAATAGAGCACTATCGTTCCCTGGTTCTTCCTGGATTCAAGAAACTCGGGAAGGTCTGCAGCGGCAACGTTCACTGCGCCACGAAGGTGAAACGCCGCAAACTCAGCCGGCGTGCGAATATCCACCAGCACCAGGCTGGCGTCCCCGGCCAGCAGGCGGTCAGCAAGTTCATCGGGGTCGATGTGATCCTCACCAGCCTCCATGGCTTGGAGCATCTCTGTTTCGGAGAGGGCCGCCGGGGCCGCCGCCGTGGTTGAAGGCGTTGCTGGTGGAAGCAACGCCACCGCCAACGCTCCGACCAGGATTGTCACGCTGAATGCCTTCAGGAACGGACTCCCCAAGTAAGGGCCGGCACCGGCCGCTCGTTTCTCGATCCACTCCGAGCCCCAAAATGCCGCCACCGCCACCGCGGAGAAGAGCAGCGCGAACTGCGGACCGGAGATGCCCAGGGCCGCCCACACGAATTGGATGCCGCTGTCACCCCAAGTCGCCAGCGGCCCGACGATCCCATAGAGCTCATTGAAGAGAATGCTCCCTAGTGCTGCGCCACCGAGAAAGATCAACGCATCGAGCCGTCCGCTGGCGAGCCCCACGGCCGCTGTGCCGGGACACCACGAACTCACAACGAAGCCCACGCCAAAGAGCAGGCCGCCGATGATCTGCGCCCCATAAACGGTGGGCAGAAAGTAGATCTGCTCGACGTTCACTACGCCCAGTGCCAGCGCTCCTTGCAGGCCAAGCATCGCCGTGACCATCGCGGTGAACATCACTCGCAGCACCGTCATGTCGCGAAAATAGAAAATGCCCGCGAGCCGCCGCGAACTGCCGAAGCCGGCCTGCTCGAGCGCAAAACCAAATCCGAATCCGAGCAGCAGCGACACGACAAACGCCGCGCTGCTCCCCAGGCCATCCTGGCCAAAGAAAGTCGCGATCATTGCCATTGCCTCCGAACAAACCAGGCCATGGCGTAGCCGCTGACGAACATCGACCCCAGAAACAACAGGCTGCCCGTGGCCAACAGCGCCCCCCCGGTCAGCGCCTGACCCGAGGTGCAGCCCGATGCCACCCGGCTGGCGAATCCGGCCAGGATGCCCCCCCCCAAGGCCATGACAATGCGACGACTGCGTGACGCCGTCGGCCCGCGCTCCAGTTGTGGCTCGACGCGCCGTCCCAGGATCGCCGAGACCAGCCCGCCGAGCAGCGTGCCGACGAACATGAACACCAGATAGTAACGGAGCGGGTCCTTGCCCCACGCCCCAAAGTAGGCGCTGTCGGCCACGTGTTGCGGCATGAGGCAGCTCTGCGCGAATGCGCCGGCTCGCGCGATGCCGGCCGACGCCCCGAGCCCGACACCCAAGGTCAAGAAGCTCGCCAATAAGACCAGACCCAGCAAGACCCCCGCCAGATAGGGGTTCATGTGAGGTTTGGGACCGGTTACGTGAGGGATGGAGTCCACAGCATCGTTCCTCCTGGGCTCGCTTCAGCAACCAGCCGACTTTCGCGTGGTCGGCGTTCGAGTTGACGGCGTGGGCGGCGGGGTGGCCGGGCGCGGAGCGCTGCCTGGACCCGGCATGGCTTGCGGACGAGCGCCACCACCGGGCAACGGCACGGCGCGCACGGCCCGCCTCATTTCGGTCTCCTCCCAGAACGCTTCCAATCCGCCGTGCAGCGCCTTGATGGGACGCTTGGTTTTCTGCGAGAGAATGCCGGCTGCCATCATGGCCAGTGAACCGTCACGGTCCACGATGATCAAAGGCCCCGCCCCAGTGAGGTAGCCGGGATTCTCCAGCACATCCGCCAAATCCGCGTGCCGCGCCCCAGGCAAGGCGAAGTCCTGAAACGCTTCGGGCGGGCGTATGTCCACGAGATCGAATGTGCCCGGCAGATCCTGGATCAGCCGGCCCAGGTCAGCTGGTGATATCCGCTCGGCGATCTGAACCTGGCGCTGAGGCGCGGAGGTCGCCGTTTGCTTCTCATTCCCATAGACAGGATAGCCCGCATCAATCCACGCCGCGCTGCCACCGTCCAGGCTGGCTACGCTCCTGAAGCCCTGCCGCTGCAGGATGCCCGCCGCCAGGCTCGACCGGTAGGCACTGTTGCACACAGCCACCACCGGCAGGTTCGGATCGAGCTTGCCGGATAGCTCAGCCAGGCGGTTGATCGGCAGGTTGACCACGGTGCCAATCCGCAGCGCCATCCACTCGTGAGGCATCCTCACGTCCACAAGGATGGGCGCGCTGCCAGCTTGCATCTGCTGGTAGAGCTCGGCGGGCGTGATGGTTCCGCTCGTCGCCAAAGCCAGCCCCGCTTGGGTCCAGGCTTCATAAGGCAACACCGACCCCTCGTAGGCGACGCGATGCAGGCGGAACACCGCCTCCTTCAACTCGGCCTCCGAGCCGATCAACACCAACGGCGCCTTCCACGGCACCATCGTCCCGACCCATGTTTCCAATCGACCACGCAGTGCGATGTTCACCGAGCCTGGCACATGCCCCGCGGCATAAGGCTTGGCCTCACGCAAGTCCACCAGCCACTGCCCGGTGACCTTGGTGATGGCTTCCTCGGCCTTAGCCGTCGTCGCCGTCGCATTCCAATCCACCAGCGGTGGACCAGCGCGGTTCATCGCCGCGTTGTGCTTGAAATACTGCGGGGCATCCGGCAATCCCTCCAGCACCGCCGCGATGAATTCGCTGCGGCCCTTCTTCTGCCCATAAGGGTTCGACGACTTTTCCCGGCCGATCGTTGAGGAGGGATCGTCCGATAGATTGGCGCCGCAGAGCGATCCGGCGCCATGAGCTGGCAACACCACGATGCTCTCCGGCAACTTGGACAGTTTGTTGTGCCACGTGTCGTAACTCATGGACGCCAGCGTGGCGGCGGTCATGGTGCCCTCCAGCAGGTCCGGCCGCCCAATCGACCCCACGAATAGCGTGTCGCCCGTGAACACCGCCCGCGGCTGTGCTTCGCCCTCGCTGCTGACCAGACCACACATGCCGTCCGGCGTGTGGCCGGGTGTGCTGATGGCCTTCACCGTGGCTTTGCCCACCCGGAATGTCGAACCCTCCTCGAGCGGCTCGATCTTGTATTGCGCGCCACTGGCGGCGTTTTGGTAAATGGGGACGTTCAAGGCCCGGACCGTCTCGAGATGGCCCGCCACGAAGTCGGCATGGGAATGTGTCAGGAACACCCCCTTGATGGTCAGACCGTGCTTCGTTGCGTACTCCAAGTACCCGTTGATATCACGGTCCGGGTCTACCAGCACAGCTTCCGGCCCGGATACCAGCAGGTAGGAATAGTGACTCAAAACGGGAAGAGTAAACTGCACGATTTCAAACCCCGGAAACCGATAGGTGTCGGCGATCTGGTGGAAGGCGTCCTCGGCACCGTGCGAGGCCGACTCGGAATCTCTGATCTTCGTGCCCCCAGCCGCCATGACCGGCAGCTCCAGGTGCACCGATACGACACACACAAGGACCTGGCTTAAAATGAGCATCTTCATAACGTCTGCAACGAATGTTGAACCCTATGGGGAAGCCAAGGATCTGTGCAACGCCTACTGCGCATCATTGGAGTCACATCTCACAATTCAACCTTTTAAGCACCTGCTGCATTCGTTCCCTCTCCGCGCGGTCTTTGGCCAATCGCCCCGCGTACCGCTTGACGCTGGTCGCCACCACCCCGTAATGCCGCAACCCCACCGCCTGCGCCACTTCCGCCAACTTCAGCCCGCAGAGCCGCCGCCCCAAGGTCAGCGCCATGTCCCGCCCCGTGTCTCCATAGCGGTCCCGAAAGTCCGCCCACGGGAGTCCCTTCACCTTCTCGATCGCCGCGATCACGGCCTCCAACCCCGGCCGCTCCGCCAGCAACCGCCCCGCTCCACGCTGCTCCTGCCGGCTCCCACTCACATGCGCCCTCAGTTCCGCCAGAAACTCGGCCCCGCCCAGCACCACCTGCTCCCGCACGGATTCCCACGGACTTCTCCCCACCCCCTCCCGCACCGCCCTCTCCACATACTCCCGATACCGCCGACGCCGGTCCCTTTCCGGGCCACCCCCAAGGCTCAACACGTTTTGACACTCCAGCCACGCGGGCGCCCGCTCCAAGCCAATGTACGCCCGATACGAACTCCACCGGTAGCCCCGCAACAGCGCAATCCGTTCCCGCACTTGATCGGCGTCAGGCGCGGGGGACAAACCCACCCGCTGTGCCCGCCGGTCCCTCTTGCCCAATCCCAGCGTCCGGATCCGAACCGGATTCAAATGGACATAGCGGCTCAACGCCAGCGCCCATTCCTCCGGACTGACGGCCACCGATTTGAACCTCCCCTGGAACAAATGCCCGCTGCGCTCATGCCGACGGTTGAACCACACGCTGTAACTCACGTTCACCCACTGCACCGCCCGGCTCAGGTTGGCCTCGGTCAATTCCAGCAGCAGGTGGTAGTGATTGTCCATCAGCACGAACCCATGCAGCCGGACGCGATAACGGAGGACCATCTCGGCGAGCACCTCCAGGAAATGCCGCCGGTCGCGATCGTCCCGGTAAATCGCTCTCCGTTCATTGCCCCGGGCACTCACGTGATACCAACCGCCCGCCCGCTCAATCCGCAAAGGCCGTGCCATGAGGCCAGCCTACCGCTCCCGGAATGCGCGTCAATGGTATAATGGTGAGATGTGACCCGTCCGTCTTGTTACGCAATGCGCGCCACCCTGCCGCTGCCAGAAACGGCGGCAATTGACTCATCGTGAGATGTGACCCCATGGTCCCACTTTTCTGTCCCGAGAGTTTGACTCCTCCGGACACGGCTTTATCCTCGGGCGTCCGGCAACGGCCCGGGGCGCACCTTCGGGGTTGGCTGCCGTGAGCATTGCGGACCGACTGTCTTGTGACTATGCAACCTGTCTCTCGATGCGGCGCCTTGTGCGCCTGGATTCGTCATCTCATGAACCATGGCCTTCCGGGAATGATCGGCGCTGCCGCCCTGACCTCCGGTGTTGCCGCCGGCAACGCTGCCGACACCAATCCCCTCGCGGCCGAATGGAAAGGGCCCCATGGCGGGGTGCCGCCTTTTGACCAGGTGGAGGTGGCCCACTTCAAACCCGCCTTCGCCCAGGCAATCCAGGCCACCCGCGATGAGATCCGCGCCTTGGCGGAAGCCGCCGACCCCGCCGTTTTCGACAACACGTTCGCCGCCCTCGACCGCGGCGCGCGCATGCTGGATCGCGTCTCGGCGGTATACGGAATCTGGAACTCGACCCTGAGTTCGCCCGAGGTCCGAGCGATCGAACAGGAGATTGAGCCCCAACTGGCGGCGCTGCGGGATGAGCTGTACCAGAACGAGAAGCTCTTCCGGCGTCTCGAATCGGTTTACCAATCGCCGGGCAAGGCCCAGTGGGGCGCCGTGGATCAGCGCCTTGCCTGGCACCACTACACGAGTTTCGTGCGCTCGGGCGCCCGGCTCGACGCCCCCGCGAAGACCCGGGTGGCCGCCATCAACCAGCGGTTGGCCACGCTCTACACCCAGTTCAGCCAGAACCTGCTTGCTGACGAGGAAGGCGATGCCACCGTGCTGACCAGCGCCGCCGACCTGGCCGGGCTGCCCGACGCCTTCCAGGCCGCCCTCGCCGCCGAGGCCGCGTCCCGTGGCCACTCCAACCGCTGGGTGGTCGCCAATACCCGCTCGAGCGTCGAGCCGTTCCTGACCTACTCGACCCGGCGCGACCTGCGGGAGCAGGTCTGGCGTCGGTTCATCAGCCGCGGCGATCATCCGGGCGACCACGACAACAAGCCCCTCATCACCGAGATTCTCAAGCTCCGCGCCGAGCGCGCCAAGCTGCTCGGGTACCCAACCCACGCGCACTGGCGCCTCGAAAACACGATGGCCAGAACCCCGGACCGCGCCATGGCCCTCATGGAGGCCGTCTGGAAACCGGCCGTCGCGCGCGTCCGCGAGGAAGTCGCGGATATGCAGGCCCTCGTCGATGCCGAGGGCGGCGGCTTCAAGATCGCGGCCTGGGACTACCGGTACTATGCCGAGAAGGTCCGGAAGGCGAAATACGACCTGGACGAAAACGCGATCAAGCCCTACCTCCAGCTCGACCGGTTGCGCGAGGCCATGTTCTGGGCTGCGGGCCAGATCTACGGCTTTGCCTTCGCGCCTGCCCCCGGCATTCCGGTCTACCATCCGGACGTCAGCGTCTGGGAGGTGAAGAACGAGAGCGGGCAGCACGTGGCCCTGTTCTATTTCGACCCCTACGCCCGCGCCGGCAAGCGGTCCGGGGCCTGGATGAGCGCCTATCGCAACCAGGAGCACTTCGATCGCCGCGTCACGCCAATCGTCTCGAACAACTCGAACTTCATGCGCGCCGCGGCGGGCGCGCCGGTGCTGGTCTCATGGGAGGACGCGCGCACGTTGTTCCACGAGTTCGGACACGCCCTTCACGGCATCTGCTCGGACGTGGCCTACCCGTCGCTCTCGGGCACGAGCGTGGCGCGTGACTTCGTCGAGCTGCCCTCCCAAATCAACGAGCGCTGGCTCTTCACCCCCGAGCTGCTCGGCCGGTTCGCCCGCCATCACAGCACGGGCCAGCCCATGCCCCCAGCCCTCGTCGAACGCATCAAGGCCACCGCCAAGTTCAACCAGGGCTTCGCCACGGTCGAGTTCCTCGCCAGCGGCCTCCTGGACATGAGACTGCACCTCGCCGGCGACCGCACCATCGATCCCGCCGCCGCCGAACGCGAGGAGCTCGCTGCGCTCGGCATGCCTTCGGAAATTGTCATGCGCCACCGCCTCCCCCAGTTCGCCCACATCTTCTCCGGCGACGACTATTCGGCCGGCTATTACAGCTACTTGTGGGCCGACGTGCTGACCGCGGACGCCGCGGAGGCATTCCTCGAAGCCGGCGGCCTCTACAACAAGACCGTGGCGGCGAACTTCCGGAAGTCCATCCTGTCGATCGGCAACACCGTCGACCCCGCCGAGGCCTACCGGCAGTTCCGTGGCCGCGACGCCGCGATCGGCGCCCTCATGCGCGACCGCGGATTCCCGGTGCCCCCCGGATCTTGAGGCCCCACGGACCGTGCAGTGCGTCAGTGCGGCAGTGCGTCGTCGGTCATGTCAGCCCTTCGTTCAGAATCGGAGCCATCTCGTCCAGCTTGGCGATCACTTCGGGATGCACTTCCTCCGGTTTCAATTGAGCAGCGATCTGGTGGTAGTCCTTCTTGGGCAATGCCGCTTGAGACTTTTCCAGAAAGCCCGGCAGAACCGACTTGCTGGCCGGTGTTGCCACAAGGTAGTCGCTGTCAACCAGGGGCTGTGCGAGTGCTGCCGGAGGGAAATTGGCCTCCAAGTAGCCCTCGCCGTTTTCCCTTCTGGCCCGCGACAGCAGGTCGGGATCAGGGCCCTCCACGAAACGCAGCAGGGCCTCCGGGTGAAGGAGATAATTCTCAATCTCGTAGCGCTTCCACCGGAGCACGAGTAGGCCCTCGGCGCCGACTTCACGGTCAGGGAGACGACGATTGTCACCATCGAGCAGCAAGACGCCCATTACGTCTGGGTTGATCGCTCTTAAGCCGAAGAAGTGCGCTCTGGCTTCGCTCACACTGCGGCCGTGGATCGGACAAAAGAACGGCTGGTCAACGAACTTGCAGAGCTCGTGAGCGCGGACACGAGCGAGAGCCGCCAGGATCTTGAAGTCCGATTCGTCTTCGACGTAAAGGACATTACGACGGTTCTCAGCCGCCAGGATGTCCAGCGAAGAAAGCCGCTTGAGAGCTTCGCGCACCTGGTCTCTGTGGGTGTCAATCGTCAGCCGATGGGGTTCGCCATAGAAGGACAGAATCTGCTCGGCTCCGGTATCCTCCAGGATGATCTCGGAGTGCGTGGAAACCAGAAGCTGGCACCGGCGCCGGCGGGAAACCGAACGAAGCAGATCATACACCTGACGCTGCAGGATCACATGCAGGTGCGCGTCCGGTTCGTCCAAGAGCAACACGGAGGCGGGCCGGGCATAGAAGAAGCCCAGAAGGGTCAGCACTTGATGAAAGCCACTGCCGGCCGAAGCGACGTCAAACGCGGTTCGGGATGCGCCATGCGTGTATTCGATGCGGATGAAGGGGTCCGTGGACTCGCTATACTGAGGCTCCCTGAGACGGTAGCCAAACAGTCCCCCGACATCTTCCACGAGCTTCTTCCACAGTCCGGTCTTCGTCTTTTCGTCCGCCCGATAGACTTCCAGTATCAAATTCCGGAGAACATCCCCGGGCTTGCCTTGCCCAACCAAGCGGTGTTGATAGCCGAGTTGGAGCCCGGTTTCCTCAGCACCGATGCCGGAAAAGGGCGGGACATGCACGATCGTGATCTCCTTCGCTCCGGCAGGGATTTCGGTCAACGGATTCCCCTGGTTATCCGCGAGCTTCACATACAACTGCTCCTTGTTGGCGTATCGGAGCGTCACGGTCAGGCTCCATTCCTGGCCTTGGGAATCCCGTCCGTAAAGGGTGATGCCCACGAGTTTCGGCTGCCCCGCCCTCACCCCTTCCTTTTCTCCTTCGCTGTATCCCGTGTCGCGGTCGAACCAGAGCAGGTTCATTTCACGCAGTGGCACAGCCGTGAAGTCGTTCCGCGAAATGGGAACGCCGGTGCGTTGTTTGGCTCTTTGTTTGGCCTTGGATGATCCAGCGTGTTCAGCCAGCCATCGCTGCATTGCCAGATTCCACACCGTAACGGCCTGCAACAACGTCGTCTTGCCGGAGTTGTTCGGCCCCGCCAGGACTACATCACCGCCGACCTCGAAGGTCGCGTTCGGGAATCGCTTGAAAAACTCCAGTTTGACTCTTGTGATCATGTTGGCGTCGGTGGCCGTTCATTTGCAGGTCAGCTTGTTTGCGGCCTGCTCAATGGCGTCGGCGAAAACGTCGAACGACCGTGCAACCTTGAATTGAAGGCATGGACATCGCGTGCCTGCCTGATTCTAATGGTGCTCCACAGAGCCACGCCATGCTGCATCCGTGTGCGCGGAATTGCAGCACAAAAAGCGCGGACCCGGGATGCATCTCGGGAGTTGACTCCGCGGCGGCGCCGTCGGAAGAATACCGCCCATGAACAACGCCCACGAACATGCGACCTCGCGTCGCGAATTCATCAAATCCACCGGTCGCGCCGCCGCGGCATCCGCTCTGGCGGGCGTGACCCTCCCGTACGTTCACGCCGCCGAGAACAGCACCCTGCAGGTCGCTCTGGTCGGCTGCGGCGGCCGCGGAACGGGCGCCGTCGTCAATGCCCTCGCCACCCGCCAGCAGGGCCCGATCAAGCTCGTCGCCATGGCGGACGTCTTCAAGGGACGCCTCGATGACAGCTACGCCAATCTCTCGAAGAACCACGGCGCCCAGATGGATGTCCCCCCCGACCGACGGTTCGTCGGGTTCGACGCCTACAAGAAGGCCATGGATTGCCTGAAGGCCGGCGACATCGTCATCTGTGCCACGCCGCCGGCCTTTCGCTGGGTGCACTTCACCTACGCCATCCAGAAGGGACTGCATTCCTTCATGGAGAAGCCCGTCACCGTGGACGGCCCGACCTCGAAACGCATGATCGCCCTTGGCGAGGAAGCCACGAAGAAGAACCTCAAGGTCGGCATCGGCCTGATGTCGCGCCATAGCCGGCCGCTCCAGGAGCTCGCGAAGCGCGTGCACAACGGCGAGCTGGGCGAGATCATCCTCCAGCGCGGGTACCGGATGCACGGGCCGGTTGGGTTCTTCGCGTCGCCTCCGAAACCGGCGGGGGTCAGCCATCTCATGTACCAAGTCCAGCGCTTCCACAGTTTCATCTGGGCCAGCGGCGGCAATTACAGCGACTTTTACATCCATATCATCGATCACCAGGGCTGGATGAAGAACGCGTGGCCGGTCAAGGCCCAGGCCCTCGGCGGACGCCACTACCGCCAAAGCCCCGACGGCGTCACCTACGTCGACCAGAACTTTGATGTCTACGCCGTCGAGTACACCTATGCCGACGGCACCAAGTTCGATTTCGACGGGCGCTGCATGACCGGGTGTGCGGACATCTACTCGAGCTACATGCACGGGACCAAGGGCATGGCCATCGTCTCGAAGAGCGGCGACTGCGGTGGCCCCTCGAGCATCTTCAAGAGCCAGACCCCGCGGCGATCCGATCTCGTCTGGGAATCCAAGGTCGGCCCCGCCGAAGGCGACCCCTACCAGAACGAATGGAACGACCTCATCGAGGCTATCCGCGGCGACAAACCCTATAACGAAGTCAAGCGCGGCGTCGAAGCCAGCCTCGTCACGTCCATGGGCCGCATGGCAGCCCACACCGGCCAGGAAATCACCTACGACGAAATCCTCAACGGCGACCACGAAATGGCCCCCGGCCTCGACAAGATCACCGAAGCCTCCGACGCCCCGGTGATGCCCGGCCCCGACGGCAAGTACCCCGTGCCCGAGCCCGGACGCAAGCGCACCCGCGAGTATTAGACCGACCCGGAGCCGCTTCGAGTCGGGTGAGTGTCAAACACGGCCCCTCCCCCGGGCGGGGCCGTTCCTTCTTGGACATGAAAGCCACGCTGGGGATCATCATCGGCTATGTTGTCTGGACGATCGTCTGGCTCGCGGGCAATGCTGGATTGTCGGGCGCGGGCCTGATCCCGCGCGCCTCGGGAGTGCGTGTCGAGGGTTGGGTTTCGCTGACGGCGTTGCTGGTTCTGAGTGTCGTTGCGTCTCTGGGGGGAGGGTACATGGCCCGCACAATCGCCAAGACCGGGCTGGCGCCCGTCATTCTGGGAGTGCTGCTGCTGCTCACGGGAATTGCCGTGCAATGGGGCTCCCGCGACCTGATGCCAGTCTGGTATCACGTCGTCTTCCTGGTCCTCCTGATGCCCCTGACGCTCCTGGGGGCGAGGCAGAGTGCTGCGGGAAGGCCAGCCAGGCCGACTCCCTGACATACCCGCCTCCTGGCCGCCCCTTTCGCTTCTGTCCCTTCTTGCGGCAGGGTCGGTCCTACGGCTCTGCAGTCCGGCGGGTCGGCATCGGGGCGTTCACCTTCTCGCGCCAGGCGCGGAGGTTCGCCTGCAATTGCCGGGTTTTCTCCGGCTGCTCGAGCGCGAGGTTCCGGGTCTCGCCCGGATCATCGCGCAACTGGTACAGCTCGAGGCGGCCGTCTTCGAAGAACTCGAGGAGCTTCCAATCGCCGGCCGTGATCGTCCCCACAGGGGTGGTGCGCCAGGCGCCCGCGCCGGCGCCGAGGTAGCCGGGGAAATGCTGGTAGATGGCCGCGCTCGACGGCTTGCGTTGCGGGTCGCGGAGGAGCGGGACCAGGCTCGCGCCATCGAGCGGTTGACCCGCGGGCGGCTTGGCCCCGGCGATCTCGAGGAAGGTGGGGAACAGGTCGACGTGGATCGTCGGCGCCTCGCACATTGCCTGCGGGGGAGTTACGCCCGGCCAGCGCACGATCAGCGGCACGCGCGTTCCGCCCTCGTAGAGGCTCCCCTTGCCGCTTCGGAGCGGGGCGTTGTCGGTGACATCGCCGGTCTGGCGCAAGCCCTCGCGGACGTAGCCGCCCACGCCGCCATTGTCACTCGAAAAGACGAGAACAGTCCGCCCGGCGAGTCCTTCCTCCTCGAGCGTCCGCATGACCCGGCCGACACTCTGGTCCAGACTCGAGATCATGGCGGCGTAGGTCGGGTTTCGGTGGCCGCCGACGCCCGGTTTGTCTTTGAATTTCTCGATCAGCTCCGGCTTCGCGTGGTGCGGCGAGTGGACGGCGAAGTGCGGCAGATAGAGAAAAAACGGTTCATCCCGATGGCGCCGGATGAAATCCACCGCGCGATCGGTGAGCCAGTCCGCGAGATACGCGCCCGGCGGGATGTCCGCCGGCGGTTGGGTTTTGAACTCGAAGTGAGCGCCCATCGAGACGATGGCCTCGTTGAATCCCCGCTGGGCGGGGTGATGGGGTCCCTGTTGGCCGAGATGCCACTTGCCGAAGAGGCCCGTGGCGTAGCCTGAGGCTTTGAGCGCCTGGGCGATCGTGGTCTTCCCGAGGGGCAGCTGCTCGACGTTGTCCGCCGGCCGCAGGGGGCGCGATCGCCAGTTGAACCGGTCGATGCTGCCCACCGTGTAAACGCCGGTCCGGGGTGCGTACTGGCCGGTCATCAGCGCGGCGCGGGTCGGTTGGCAATTGGGACTCGAGTGGTAGTGCGTGAACCGGAGCCCTTCCGCGGCGAGCCGATCGATGTTGGGCGTTTCGTAGTACTGGCTGCCATAGACGGCGGTATCGGTCCAGCCGAGGTCGTCGGCGAGAATGAAGACGATGTTGGGCTTCGGGGCCGGCGCGGGAAGCGGAACGTCCGCCGGGCCCTGACCCGTGGCCGATCGGGTGAAACGTTCGCCGAACGGCGTGAAGCCGTCCACGAACCCGCCGTGGCTCAGGAAGAACTGGCCGCTCTCGACCCCCATGAACCGATCCCGACGATCGTTCCGGCCCGTCGGATCGTGGCTGAAGGAGGCTGTGGTGAGCTCGATCCACTCGCCGGCGTCGGTGCGGATCCACTGGCGGCCAAAGAGCGCTTTGCGGACCAGGTGCCCGTTGCTGCCCCAGAAGTTCTCGCTGAAGCTGTGCAGGCCCCGGAGCCAGCCCCCCTCCTTCGGCGCTTTCCAGGAGGAGATGAGGAACCACTCCTTCCGGTCCGGATGGAAGTAGTACCCGGAGAAGATCGTCTTGGTGCCGTCGACGGGCTGGGCCGTGACGAGGAACCGTTGGGTCTCACCGGTTTTCCACGCGTACTTGAGGTGGCTGTGGCCGCCCGTGCCTTCGTTGCCGAAGTCCCCTGAGGTGACACCCTCGCCCTTGCCCACCAATTGCACCCGGTTCTCATCAGCCACCTTCTTCCGGTCCACCGCCTCATCGCCGCTGTCCCAGACGGAGAAGATGATCCTCCTCTCGGTGGGGCTGTTGACCTGCATGCCAAAGTAGCCGCGGTGCCAGCCGCAGGCCATGTAGAACGTCGCCGTCGGATCCTCGACCGCAGTGACCTCGCAGTAGAACGCCGCCACGCGGGTCTCCCGGGGGACGGGATACGCCAGGTGCACGGACGCAGCGTTGCGCCGCTCCTTGAGGTTGAAGTGGGCTTCCTCGATTCCAGGCCCCGACAATCGCAGGGCATCGAGATCACCAAAGGGCTTGCCCTGCTCGTTGAGCGACTCGAGGCTCCAGCACTGATACCCGGCGCTGGGAATGTCGAACGCGCCAAACGCGGCGGTCACGAGCGTCTCCTGCCCCGCCCCCCGCACGGTGACCTCCCGCGACTGGCCGGCGACGGTCAACCGCAGCTTCGATTCGGCTTCCGCCGGCAGTCGAAGGTCGACCGCAGCCGTCACCGGGCCCGTCCGCGGGAACTGACCGTACCAACAGACCTTGAGCGCCGGATCCGTCCAGCGCGTCACGCCCCGCCGTTCGGACACCCGGGCCCCTTCCGGGTCAGGCACAATGTAGGCGGTGAAGGCCGGGACACGCACTTCGGCCGCGCTCAGGGCGGCGTTCACGAAGGCGAGGACCGCCAGCAGCAGGAGGCGTGTGCGCGTAGCCAAGCGGGACATCATCTTGCCCTCACCGCTGCGATTGGAACGGGATGTCGGGCGGAGGGTACTCAGCGAAATCGATTTCACTCTGTCAGACGGTGGTGGCTACCAGCCGACGTGTCAAGGCCAGGGCCTTTGCAGTGCAATGGGTGAGAATCCCGCACGGCCGACAAGATTTGCAGACAGCGACATGGGGAAGTGCTTCACCAATTCGGGGCGGAGCGCACATGGGGCGGCGGGAGGACAAGGGAATCGGAGGCAGACTCCCGGGGCCCTATTCCTTTGTACCCGTTCCATGCGCGACAGCGCCTTCGCAGCGCGGCGACCCGCGGGACCGTCGGAGCCGGACGCGGACGCAAGGGCTCGGGGCTTGGGTTGCGGCCAAGCCGCGCTGCGCAGTCTGCGCCTCTTGGCGGCCGTCCCTCTTCCCGTCCTTCGTGCCTTCTGGGGTGCACCTCCCCGCGAACCCGGTCCGCCCGAATGTTCACTCCCATCTTGCGGCCGGAGACGAGCCCCGGTAGCGTGCTGGAGTTTCGGAGGTGCAGCCCCCTCAGCAACCGGGCGGCTCCGGAACAGATTCGAGATCACGATGTTCTCTTTGCAGGCTCTGTTTGGGAAGGCGGACCGCTTTCATCGACTCCTCGAAGCCAGTGCCGAGGAGGCGCACGAGAGCGTCCGGTTTCTGGTCGAGCTGTTGAAGTCTCCCGCCCCCGCGCAACTATTCGACGAGGTCGCTCTGACCCGTCGCAAGGAGAAGAAGATCGCCGAACAGATCGGGGAGGAGCTGGTGCGCACGTTCATCACCGGCCTCGAGCGCGAGGATATCGAGGCGCTGTCGCACGCGCTCTACAAGATCCCGAAGTCGGTCGAGAAATTCGCCGAGCGTTATCTCCTGGCAGGGCCGCATCTCAAGGGCTTCGATTTCACGCGGCAGGCCGAGATGATGGAGAAGGCGGCGGGCACCGTGGCGGCCCTGGTCAAGCAGCTCGCCGACGTGAGCCAGGTCGAGCGGGTCAAGGAACTCAACGACCGCCTGCAGTACATCGAGGGCGAGGCTGACAAGCTCATGGTCGAACTGCTGCGGGAGCTCTACGGAGGCCGGCTCGAGCCGCTCCAGGTCGTGATCGTCAAGGACCTCTACGAGCTGATGGAGAAGGTCATCGACCGCTGCCGGGACGCGGGGAACATCGTGCTGCAGATTGTCCTGAAGAACTCCTGAGCGACGCCTGCCGATGACTCTGGTCTTCTTGATCATCCTGGCGGCGCTCACGTTTGAGTTCATCAACGGCTTTCACGACACCGCGAACGCGATCGCGACGACCGTGGCCACCAAGGTCCTGACCCCGCGCCAGGCGGTGATCATGTCGGCGGTGTTCAACCTGCTGGGAGCGCTCGTCGGTACCGCCGTCGCCACCACCATCGGCCGGGAGCTGGTCGACATCCAGCAGGTCAACAGCACCGTGATCCTCTGCGCGCTCCTGAGCGGGATCTTCTGGAACCTGCTCACCTGGTGGTTCGGCCTGCCGTCGAGCTCGAGTCACGCCCTGATCGGCGGTCTCTGCGGCGCGACCCTCGCGGCGGCCGGGGGCCGGTGGTCGGTGCTTCATTGGTCGGTGGCCAACGCGGCGACCGGCAAGCTCGAGGGCCTCTGGCCGAAAGTCGTCAAGCCCATGGTGCTGTCCCCCGTCTGCGGCGCTCTCATCGGCTTCCTGGTGATGGCTCTCCTTCTCCTGTGTGTCCGACACTGGAGGCCCGCCCGGGTCAAGTCGTGGTTCACCAACATCCACCTGCTCAGCGCCGCCTGGATGAGCTTCAGCCACGGCACCAATGACGCCCAGAAGACCATGGGGATCATTGCCCTGACTCTCTTCACCGCCACCCAGACACCGGGTGTCTTCAACAATCTCCCGGACTGGCTCAGCTTTCTCCGATCACCCGTCTTTCACGTCCCGCCATGGATCAAGGTTGTGTGCGCCCTCACCATGGCTGCGGGCACGGCCACCGGCGGGTGGCGGATCATCTCGACGCTCGGACGCAAGATGGTGAAGCTGCAGCCCATCCATGGGGTGGCGGCCCAGACGACGGCGGCAGCCATCATTCAGATCGCAAGTCATTGGGGCATGCCCCTGTCCACCACCCACGTCATCTCGAGCTCGATCATGGGCGTGGGCGCCACCCGCCGGCTGAACGCGGTCCGATGGACCGTCGTCGAGCGAATGGTCTGGGCGTGGATCATGACCTTGCCCCTCACCGGCGCCTTGGGATACGGGCTCGCCTGGCTGGTCATCCACGGGCTGCGGTGAGAGCCTCGGGGGGGCAGCGACGCGCGCGATCCCGCGTGCGTCCTGCTGTGCGAATCCTCCCCACGCCCGCCTGCGGCTACCCGCACCCTGTCACAAGGCCTGCAGGGTGGCCAGCCGCTGCGGATGGCCCCGTGCCGGGATCACAGGCCGCGCGGGACCATAGATCGTGGAGCCGTCGTCATCCGCCCACGCCGGGGGAACCAGCAGAGCCGGCGTGAGGCGTGCCGGGCCAAGGCTCACCGGCGACTCCCGCGTGAGCTCGATCACCGGAGCGATCCGCCGGTCCGATGTCAGCGCCGTGCCCGGCGTTGCCAGCGGCGGGTCGAGCTGCGCGCGCGGCGCCGGCTCCACCGCGCTGGGCACCGCAACCGCTGGTGACTCGATTGGCGTGGCGGTGGCCGCCATGGCGCTCGACAATGGCGTCGCCAGGACCGGCTGCGTAACCGGTTGCGGGACGGGTCGTGGGACGGCAGGCAACGGCGGCGCGACGGTCACGGGAACCGGCGGAAGACCAAGCTGCGGGTCCGCCAGGACGATCTTCGGCGGGAGCATCTCGGGCGCGAGCACGGAGAGGTAGTGCGCCTGGAACATCCCGCGATCCGTCGCGTCGACGACCCCATCCTGGTTCACGTCCAGGCTCGTGGCGTATTGCGCGTCGCCCGTCGCCCGCCCATAGGTCCGCTGGAACCAGTACGTATCCAGGAAGTCCACATCCCGGTCGCCGTCGGTGTCCCCAAAGTACCGGAAGAACCGCTGGAACCCGTCGTCGCCGCCGATCCCGTCGCCATCGCCGTCGAAGGCGTTGCCGGCGGCATCCGCCGTCCGGGTGGCGACGATTGTCAGCGTGTAGTTGCCGTCGGGCAGCGAGCCGGCCGGGAGCGTGGGGAAGGTCATCATCACACGGTTGCCAGCGCCCCGCGTGATCTCGAGGGCCGACGGCGCCAGTGTCTCGCCCGTGGTGGTGTTGCGCAGGCTGAGGCTGCCCGCGCCAAGGCTGTCGAACACGTCTTCGGTGAACACCAACGCCAGCGATGTGACCCTCGACCGCTGGGCTTCGCCCCCGTTGACCTCGAGGCCGACCAGCGTCGGCGCCGTGTCATCCAACCGGATCACGCGCTCGACCTCGCGAGCCCCGCTCGCGTTCACAGCCCGCAGACGGATCCGGTTGTCGCCCGGCTCGAGAACGATCCCCGCAAACTGGAACTGCCCCGTGCCGTCCGCGGTCACCGAACCGTCGTCGAAGCCGTCCCCGTCCAGGTCGAGGGTGACGAGTTGCAGCGGATCCGTCGTCCCCACCAGCCCAATGGTGGGCCAGTTCGTCAGGTCATCGCCCTGCACGCCGGAATCGAACGCGGGATCCAGGGCAAACTCGAGCGCCGGCCCCGCCCGGAACTGCACCGTGTCGATGACCACCCGGCTCTGGCTGTCCGGCCCGATCACGTTGAAGTAGAGCGCCACCAACCGGCCCGGTGAGACCCCTGCCAACGCGACCCGGACGACCACCGGGAGTTTCAGAACCGCCGTCTCGCCGCTGGCGCCCGCGCCCGGAACCACCACGCCCTCGCTGTAGCTCACCCGGTTGTCTCCCTGAACATTCAGGATGGCATCCGTGCGCTCCAACACCGTGATCGCCGTGGGCAGCGGATTCCCGCTCGACGCGTCGTGCAGGGCGAACTCGAACGCCGCCGGCAGCCGATCGTTGGCGGGATCGAGCGTCAGGGCGGTCAGCGTGAACTCGAGGAACCCGACCTCCTCGGGCACGAGGAAAACCTGCCACACCTGGCTCACTTCGTCCGCGCCGCCGGACAGGATCACCGCCCCGTTCACCACCGCCGCGTTGCCGCGCAACATCCACCCGAAGTCGGGCGCCGTGCTATCGGCTTGATCAAAGCGCCCGTTCAGGAAGGTCCGCGCGCGATTCCCGAAATCGAGGGACTCGAGCGTCTCGCCAGCCGGGGTCACCACGACCGCCCGGGCCAGGTTCGCTGGAGCTGTGGGCACGAGTCCCGGCTCGGCCACCTGGCACAGCGTGTAGGACCCCGGCGCCACACCGCTGAAGACGTACGCGCCAGCCGTATCCGAACGCGCCGAGCGCTCGAAGCTGTCGAGCCGCCTGTTGCCGTTCCCATCCAGGAACACCACGGCGTTCAGCACGCCAGGCTCCCCCGCATCCCTGAGGCCGTTGCTGTTCAAATCCACATACACCGCGCCCTCGATCCGTCCCAGGTTGACGACGGCAAGATCCAGATCGGCAACGTCAATCCCACTGCGAACCGCAAGGGCCCGCCCGGTGACGGAGCGCTCCGTCAGGGAAACGAGCGTCAGGATGCCCTCGCCCGCGCCAGCGCCGGCCAGCGTGAATTCGCCACCCGGGCCCGTCGCGGCGGTGAGCTCGCCCTCCTCCACTTGCCCGTTGCCATTGCGATCCAGCAGCACCGTGAGCCCGGCCAACCCCTCCTCCCCTGCCTCGCGCGTCCCATTGCCGTTCCGATCGAGGAACACCACGCCCGCGAGGTTGACCGTGTGGAACACGCCGAAGTCGCGCCCGCCCAGGTTGGCGCCGCCGAACGCATCGATCGTGTACTGGCTGTAGTTCTCCGGGTTCGGCGTGATGAGCGCGTAACCGGGGGCGAGAGTCAGGGCGACGCGCACCGACGTGCCGGCCAACACCGGCAGCTCGTACCGTCCGGCATCATCCGTGAACGTCGAGGTCTCGCCGACATCGAAAACACCGTTGGCATTGGCATCCAGGTAGACCGTCCATCCCGATCGCGCAGGCTCTCCGCCATCCCGCGTGCCGTTGCCGTTGACGTCCTCGTAGACCTGGCCACTGACGGCGACGCTGGGCCCGGTCACTCGCACTCTGCCGGCAGCGTAGTCCGAGAAGACGGGCACGTGGCCGTCCGCGAAGATCGCGGCGTAGAGGTAGTAATCCCCCGGCGCCAGGGCCGACGTGTCCCAGGTGTAGCTGCCAGCCCCGTCCTTCTCGGCCAAACCCGACGCCAGCACGGTACCGTCGTATCCTGAGCCGTCACGGTCGTAATACAGCACCACCGCCGCCTCCGTGCCCGGAGCCATGGCGTTGTAGCCGATCTCGACGCTCGGTCCCGTCTGGTCCGCCGTCGGCGCCGTCAGCTGAATGACCGGGTCCGGCTCCGGATTGTCGCGCAGGGCGTTGAACCTGACCTCGCCCAGCTCGCTCGCGTCCGGCACGATGATCCGCCAGGCACCGGCCGCGGGATTGGCGATCACCACCGTCTTCTGAGTGGCGCTGGTGAGCGACTCGACCACCGCCATCCCGTTGGCCGCGAGCTCGGCCTCGGTCACCCGCGTGCCATCCGGCTTCTCGATAATCACGCCGGGCGCTGAGGCGGCGGCTTCGTCCCAAGCCGCGTTGAGCAGCAGGTACTCGGCCCCCGCCCCGACCTCGAAGGCACTCGAGGCTTCGCCCGGTGGCGCTCCGGCGATCCCGGCGCGACGGTTCAGCAACGCGACCAGAGCCGGGCCGGTCAACGCGGCCACCTCGTCCGCTCCAAGCCGGCGATAGCTCCCGTCGAAATTGACCTGGATGCCGACGATCTTCTTGCCGACCAAAGGCAGGTCGACCTCGCCCCAACCCGCCACGAGTCCCCTTCCCGCTGAATACTGGAACATGGCCTGTGCCGTCCCGAGCGTGCTGCCGCCGATCACCGGCACGATGCTGGGGATGATCACCGAAGCGCTGCCCCGGCCGCTGATGCTGAAGCCGCTCGGCGTGCTCGAGATGTTGAAGCGCGCGGTCTCGGTGATCAGCCCGCCCAGCAACCGCAACGTGCCATCAATGTAGAACGTCCCAGTGCGCCAGTTCAGGCCCGCTTCCAGATTGCCATCAGCCAATCCAACCATCTCCTCGATGTCGCCCACGACCACGACCTGGCCTTTGCCCTTGATCCCATCCAGACTCAGCGTGGCCGAGAGCCGCAGGGCGAGCAGCGTGCCCTCATACGGACCGCCCGCCCAGGACGGGACCGGCACCGGGATCGTCGGCCCGGCGGTGAACGCCAGGCTGCCCGTGATCTCGACCGCGGCCTCCGGATCGGAGATGTTGTCGATCTTGGCGCCGATGCCATAGAGGAAGG
The DNA here is from genome assembly GCA_029556615.1 of Verrucomicrobiota bacterium. Classification (GTDB taxonomy): domain Bacteria; phylum Verrucomicrobiota; class Verrucomicrobiia; order Limisphaerales; family J093; genus JAKQDD01. The sequence goes on from JAKQDD010000055.1 coordinate 31,328, forward strand.
CGCCGGTGGTGCCGATGGCGATGCCGGTTGGATACGGTGGGATGGGCTCGATTGTGAGGCCGACCGTGTTCAGCTTCGACTTGTAGAAGCCGAGCGTGACTTCGAGATCGATCCCCGGCGGGAACGTCAGCTTCGCGGAACCGGCGTAGAGGCTCTTCTTGGTGTCGATCTCGAATACCGTCTCCTTGAGGATCCACTGGCCCGGGACAATCTCGATCTTGCCGACTTCGAGCTTGCCGGCGAAATTGACCTCGTTCTTCTCGGCGCGCCGGGCGATCTCGATGTAATAACCCTTGGCCTCGGAAATGTCCGCGCGGACGGTGAACTTCTTGATTGTGATCGCAATGATGCCGTTGACGCGGAAGCTGTCTTCCTTGGTCTTCGCGTCGCGGGCGTAGGTCAGCTTCAGCTGTTCGCCGGTCACCTCGATCTCGTTGAAGAGCGTGAACCGGATGTTGTCGAAGGTGACACTGCCGCCGGTGAAGTAAACTTCCTCCTCATTGATCACCAGCCAGTTCTTGTCCTTGACCTCGCCCTTGATGCGGCCGCCGCCGATCAACTTGCCGAATTTTTCCGGCAATTCGAGCGAACCCTGGAGTGCGATCTGCGGTTCCCAAGTATCCTGGTTGCTATCGTCCCGATCGGGCTTGAACTCGAAGCCAAAGATCGTCAGCGTGACGCCGAACACGCCGAGCTTCACGCCCTCTGACTTCGTCAGCGTGATCGTGTCCACCTTGCCGTTCTTGAACACGATGGTGAGCGCGGCGCTGTCCTTGTCCGGGCTGTGGACTTCGGCAGAGGCTGACAGTTCACTCTCAGTGCCGTCAGGGTTGAGTTTGTAGGTGATCTCGATCTTCTGGAGGCTCCACCCGCCCTTGATGTCGATCTTGTCCTTGCGGATCGCGAGGTTGGCCGAGAACACCAGGCCCTTGTCCGTCGCCTCGACGGTCACGTGCCGGTCTTCCTCGGTTTCCGGGTCCTTGCCGCTGATGTCGATTTCGAGGTCGCCGAGGCTGGGGATGATGAACTTGCCGCCGAGCACCGCCTTCTTCTCGTCCTGGGTGTAGGTGAAGGCGAGGGTGGCGTCCTTGGTCTGGACCTCGATCTTGCCGAGGAGCTTGAACGGCTTGTCGCCGGCGATCGTCAGCAGGCCGCTCTGGACTTCGATCCCCTCGTTGTGCACCAGCAGCCACGTCTCGTTCCCCTCGTCGTCCGTGCCGCCGAAGCTGACCTCGATCTGCGGGTCAGCCCACTTCTCGGGGAGCTTCATCGTGCCTGCAAACCCGAGCTGCGGATCCCATTCCGGTCCTTCCTCGGTATTGCGGTCGGTCCAGAACTTGACATCGGTGATCACCATCTCGATCCCGAGCAGGGTGAACTTGAAGCTCTCATCCGGTGAGATCTTCAGCGTGAACTCCTGCGGCGTCAGGTGGGCCTCGAAGTTGTACTCCTTGGTCGCGCCGCCGTCGGTGGTCGGCGCGATGACCTTCGCCTTGCCGTCCAGCACCGGCTTGGCCGGGTTCTCGGGCTCCGAGATGTCCACCGTCAGAACGATGTCCTTGACCTGCCATTTCCCATCCTTGGTGATGTAGAACGGACCCGTGAGCGTGATCTCGCCCTTGACCTCGATCCCGTCGCCCCGGAACCGGATGTACTTGTCCGTCCCGGTGAGATCGATGATCACGTCGCGTTCCTTGCCGCCGGCATCGGTGGCGTACATGGTCGTCAGCGTCACCTTGACCTGGAACTGGACGTAGTAGCCGTCCGCGTCCTTCCCGAACTGGAGCGACGGATCATCGAACTTCGCCTTCAGACTGCGGAAGACCTTCCCTTCCGCATCGTCCTTGAGCTTGAGCGGTTCGTTGTCCTTGCCGTTCTGGATCCCCTGCTCGTTGATCTCGAGGCGCTTGCCGTCCGCGTCCGGGACGTTCACCTTGAAATCGTTGTCCACGTCGCCCGGGTTCCCGACGACGGCAGACGGCAGGTCGCCCTGGCCAGCCACTTCGATCTGCGGATCCCAGCGGTCGGTGTCGCCGTCGTTTCGGTCGTTGTCGAACAGGATCTTCAAGCCTTCCTTGAACTTGATCGCGTTGACCTCGATCTCCTCGGGCAGGTTGCTGGTCTTCCACTCGAGCTTCGCGGCCGCGCCATGGCCGGTCTTCTCGAAGGAGACGTCGAAGACCGCCTGGCCCTTGGGCCCGTGCACCGCACCCGCCCCGGTGACCGTCCATTCGGCCCCGGTGCCGCGAGTGATCTTCACCTTGAGATTGCGCATCGACCACTCGTCGTTGATCCGGGCCTTCTCGATCAGGCCTTCGCCCTTGAACTCGACGCTGGGACCGCTTGAACCCTTCGTGATCAGGAGACTGCCATTGACCAGATCGAGCTTCAGAATCGCGTCGCCGAGGTCGGGCAGGGTGTATTCACCGCCGAGGGCAAACGACTTCGCCGCGTGGTCGTACTTGAAGCTGATCTTCTTCGCCACCAGCTTGAAGCCGTCCAGATCGAACGTCACCCCGAGGTTGGTGCCGAAGTCGTCCGGAACCTCGAACGCGCCCTCGAAAACCACCCCCGACTGGCTGATCCGAACCCCGTCGGTCGGAAAACTGTTGAGGTATCTCTGCCCTGACGCATTCAGCGCCGATGGAATCTCGATGAACGGATTGAACCGGATCTCGCCCGGGTAGTCCGTGGCCCCCGCCACCCTCGGGGCGGCGTTCAGCGAGATCGTCAACTGCTCGGTCCCGCCCGCTGTGTTGAACGTCATCGGGATGCCCGCCAACTCGAGCAGGTTGCTGATCACCCGTCGGAACTGGCCCATGGACTTGCCGATCTCGAAGACCGCGACGCCGTCGACGAGGTCGCTGCCGACATCCCCGACCAGCGACCGCCACGTGCCATCGAGCGTGATCCGGTTGGCAGCGCTCGCCGGCACGCCGTCCGCCGGGAACTGAATCGTCACCGTGCCGATCAGCTTCGCCAACGGCACGAAGGTCCCGCCCCCCTCCGGCTCGAGACCAAACTCGGTGGTCCCCGTGAACCAGGCCTTTCGGGTCTTGTCGTCCGTCTGCCACTTGCCATCGGGCTCGAACCGCAGCGGCGAGGTGTCGCCATAGGGCGCATTCTGCTGTTCGGTGTTGTTGTCCTTGTCCTTCTCGGCGACGGCGGAACCCTCCTGGGCCGCCACCGGCGGATCGCCTGCGAGTCCCACCTGGCCCGGAACCATGGCGGTGCCCGGCCCCGTCGCCTGCGGCACGTCAAGCCGGATGATGTACAACAACGCCTCCGGATCGATCCCATTCGGCACGACGATATTCTCGAGATCCAGGGTCAGCATCCGCTCCCGCGTGTCGAGGGGCAGGAACACGCCGCTGAATTCCACGCCGCCCTTCAGCTCGGCCACCCGGTAGTGCCACACGCCGTTCGCCGGGTCGTTCGGCGCCTCAACGTCCTCGTCCGTGCCGATCCACACATCCTCGACCCACGCGACCCCGTCACGGACCTTCGCATCGCCCTGATTCGTCACCTTGTAGGCGAGTTCGGGCGCATCGCTGAGCAGCACGAACTTGCGAGTCTCGGAGTCGAACCAGAGCCAGGGCCGTTCAATTTGCGTCACCGCCAGGTCCGGCAGCAAGAGCTTCACGTCCGCCCGGAACGTGTTGTTCACCTCGTTCCCCTCGACCAGCACGTTGTCGACATCCAGCCGCACCTCCCACTTCAGCCCCGCCAGGACGTGTTCGATGGGAATGCCCGGATCGCCCTTCTTGAGCGCAATCAGCGGGAAATCGACGGTGATCGCCCGCAGCCCGGCATCGCGGTAGACGTCGGCGCCCATCCATTGCTCATACCCCCGGTCGTTGACCAGGTAGAGCTGCTCGAGCCACAGCACGCCGCCCGTGGCTGAACCCTCCGCCAGGCTCACCACGTACTGGACCGTCACCGTCTCGCCCGGCTCGAACGCCTGTTCCGGAAAGACCTCGACCTTGAGATCCTCCGTGATGCTGACCCTCGAGACCAAACCCTGCGGCCGGCCGTTGCCGGTCTCGATGCGGCCCAGGAAAACCTCGGGGTTGATCTGGTCCAGCGGCTTCCGGGCGAGCGTGGCGGCGTCGGCTCCCTTCACGGTGGCGATGAGCTTCTCGACGTCATACACGTACACGCCGCGATCCTGGCCGCCCCGATACCCGGCAAACAGCTTCGTGCCGTCGGGTGACAACACCAGGTTGTCCGGGAAACTCAGCGGCACCATCTGCGTGGCCGCCACCAGCCTGGGCGTCCCAAACGGATCCTCGATGATGCCAATGTTGCCGCCCGCCGTGAATGGACGGATGTTGGGATCGTGCGACGGCAGATCCTGGATGAACTGATTGAACGCGGTGACGAAGGCATAACTGTTGTCAGGCAGCACCACGACGCCGATGGCGTTGTTGACGTCGAAGGCATCCGTCACCAGGCCCAGAATCAAGTCGGCAAACCGCGTGACATAGCCATCGAGAGCGCCGAACCCACTGCCGTCCGTCTGCCGGTTGACGAACACGATCTGGCCCGGCTCCATGCTCGCCGAGACGCCGTACGGCTCGTTCGCGGCTGTATAGGCCGCCTGGAACTCCAGCGGCCCGTGAATCGCCGCCCCCTCCGGCAACACACGGAACGCAAAGATGTAACCCGCCGCGTGATACCCCGGCCGCCCGAACATGACCGAGTTCGGCGCCGCCACATACACACGGCTGTCATCGGCATCCACCGCGATCCCGCGCAGCCCGCTCGGAGCCGGCCCGACGCTGGCCGCCTGGATCATCCGATGGTACTCGGCGGAGGCAGGATCGGCGTCGATGACGTAGACCGTGCCCACGGCTTCGTCGGTCACGTAGACGTACTTGTTCGAGTTGTCGGCGGCGATCCAGAACGCATTGGCCCCCGAGGGCAGCATCACGGGGTCGATCTCCAGCGTCCCCGGATCGGCATCGATCGGGCGCAAGCCCACCGCATCGAACACCGCAACCTTGTTGGTGCCGTGGACGGCCACGTAGATCCGCGTCAGATCCGCCGTCAGCGCCACCGCCCGCGGCGTGCCCCACGGCACGCTCAGCCGCGCCACCGGCAGCGGAACCGCAGCGCGGGCGTCGATGACGAGGATCTGGTTCTCGCCCGATAGCGCGGCGAAGACGTACCGGTTCTCGATGGGCAATCGGACCGCCTCACTCTCGACGGTCACCGTCTCCGTCACCATCGCCGTGCCCGTCTCGTTCTCGACCAGGACGTTCTGCTCGCGCGCAATCCGGATCTCGACCGCGCCGACCGCCACGCCCGACGGCACGGTGCACTTCACCTTCTTCTCCGCAGGACTGTAGACAAGCCTGCTGCCGTCGACGAAGTACTCCCGGCCCGTCGCCTCGGCGCCAAACCCGGCCGTGCCGGTCTCACGGAAGATGACCGTCAGATCCTCGAGCCGGGCGCCGATCCCATCCGGCGCATCCGCCCAGAGCAGGCGCTCGACGGTGAACGACAGCACACCCTCGGGCCCGCCCCCGAGATCCTCCCAGGCATACGTGACCCGCGTGACAACCGGCGGCTTGCTCGGATGATCGTCGGGCAGCACGGTGTTCTTGAATGTGCCGGAGACACTCACCTCGTCGTCCGCCAGGACTTCGACCGTGGTCGTCGTGTACACCGGCGCCGGCGTGTCAATCAGCTTCTCACAGTGATAGATGTCCTTACGCCCCGGCGTCGTGCGCAGGATGTACTCGTAGATCCGGTCGATCTCCTGCTCCATCACATCGTAGACCAGGGTCTTGACCAGCATGAACGTCCCGAGCGCCATCACCGGAAAACTCTGCGTCGCCGCCCCGCCGGCCCCGTGCAGACCCGTGCCACCCGCCGACGGAACCATGAGGACATAGAAACCCGTCGAGGTCGCCGCGACGGGGCTCTCGAGCGACACACGGCCCTGCACCACGCCCGTGCCACCCGACGGCGCCGCGCTCACCAGATAGTCCCCCGATTCGAGAATCCCGGTCGTCGCCTCGCCTGTCCCCGTGCGCGCCAACCCATCCGCTCCCACCGTGCCGAAATCCGCCTGCAGCCAAACCCGCACCGGGTTGCCATCCGGTCCCGCCAGCGTCGCCGCTCGATAGAACGCCACCTCGGTCCCCGCCGCCAGACCGGTCACCGGCACCGCCACATCCGCCGGCCTCAACAACACCGCCGATCCCATCTCGAGCCGGAACGCGCCTCCGAAGATCTGGCCCTCGAGCAGGCCGAACGGCAGCTCGGCCGGCGTCAACCCCGCGAAGTTGACCAGCGTGTCCCGCTCGAGCGCGTGGGGCGCGATCGACAGGATGGCGCCGTTCGCCGCCTGCAGCAGGCCGCCAGCCGGCCCGACCACCTTCGGCATCGCCTGCGGCGTTGCGACGCGGACGGACACAAGCTTCTCCGCGAACCGGTAGATGACGGTGATCGTCGTCTCCCCCACCGCTGCACCGCTGACAACACCCGCCGCGCTGACCGTCGCCATCGTCTCGTCCCCGGAGAGGAACAGCGCGCCCGCCGCCGGGTCGGTCAGATCCGTGCCGTCCGGATGCTCGACGTAGAGCGATTGCGACCCGCCTTCCGGCACCGTCAGCGCGTCGGACTTGAGCCGCAAGCCCACCTGATCCAGCTGAACGTCAGCCGCCGATGCCGCCGGCCCGACGCGGAACGCCGTGGCGGCCCGCAGCGAGCCGCGCGTGACGATCAACGCCCCGTACCCGTCCGCCAGGGCAGCCAGCACGCCGCGCGACGTGACCGCGGCCGCCCCCGGATTCGTCGACGCAAAGTCGAGGTACGACGCTGGCAACACCACCCCGGTCTCGTCGGTGAAGTCGCCCTGCACCCGGACCGCGAACGTGCCGCCCGCCTCGAGGCGCGGACCGCGCTCGATCAGCTGGATCCGCACCAAAGGCGCAGCACTCACCTGGACGGTCACCGTCGCTTCCGCCGACCCCAGGGTGCCGTCGTCGGCGACGTACGTGAAACTCGCGGGACCAGTGTAGCCCTCTTCAGGCAGGAAGAGCACCGTGCGCCCATCAAGGTCGAATCGGGCGATCCCGTGCGCAGCCCCAACGATCTGGAACATCAGCGGATTGCGATCCGCGTCCTGGGTGAGGCTCGCCAGATCGACAGCAACCTCGAGCCCCAGATGCGTGCGCACCGTGCCGGCGCTGGCGACCGGGGCGCGATTCGCGACAAACCCATAGCCCGCAGTCCCAAGCTGGAGGTCCGTCGCGTTGATCCGGCCGTCCCGGTTGATGTCGGCCGCCCTGACATAGCCGGCTTGGCCTTCCACCGAGCCCTGCGCCGCAGCGATTCGGGCGGCGTCAGTCCCGTTGACCGCTCCATCGCCATCGACGTCGCCAGCGAGCGTCACGGTCACTTCAAACACCCCCGCACCCCCCGTGGCGCCGGACACTCCGAGCCGGTGCAGCCCCGCCGCGTCGATCCGGTACACCCCGTAACTCTCTCCCGCCGTCACGCTGCCCAGCACGAGCTGCGCCCCGGGAATCTCGGCGAGCGCCGGCGCGAACCCGCTCTTGCCAGTCACCGTGACCCCGAGCAGAACCTGGCCGGTGGTCGAGGTGGCGAACTCGGCCTCGCCGATCGCGAACGCGTACCACTGCGATTGGCCCGCCGGGACCGTGCCGCTCTGCGCCATGCCGAGGAACAGACGCAGCGACCCGAGCGCCGACCCAATGCTCTCCGTGCCGGTAAAGCGGCCCGCCGCGTCGTAGTGCACGGCCACACTCGGACCCGGGGACGACAGAACCGTCGTGAGGCGCGATCCGGCATCCGCGGCGTAGGCAAAGAACTGGCGCGCGCCGGTCTGGAGGTTGGCCACCCGGGTGAGGCATCCGGTGTCGCCGTACGTGTAGACGAGTCGGGCGCCGTTCGAGGCGCTCAGGCCGGTGATGCGTCCCTCCGCGTCGCGTTCGAGCGCGATCCGATCGCCGCTGGCCGCGACGAGCCCCGACTCGCTCGCCACCACCTGGGCGCCGGTCGAGGAACGAATCGTCCTCAGGCCGAGCTCGAGATCGTGGTCATACCGCGTGCCATCGGGGGCAAGGAGCGTAAAGTCGGCGCCGTCGAACTGGCCGCTGGCGATGTTGTACGGCCGGCCGGTTCCAAGCTGGTAGAAACCGCCGGAGGCCAACTCGAGGACCGCGGGAGCGGTTTGAAGCTGATAGTCAACGCCCGGGTCGGCCACCCAGGCCGGGCGGTAGATGGCGTTCAGACCGGCCACGGTCAGCGTCGGCTGGAAGGTGAACGCCACCCGCCGGCCATCCGGCAGGTTGACATAGGCTCTCGAGCCCGTCCTGTAAGCGGCATAGACCCCCTGTTCCTCGTTGCCGGTGGGAACGCCGTTGGTGCTCCACTGCGCGTCGAGCAAGCCCAGCGTCCAGCCGGGCCCAAAGCTGCCCGCAACCGCACCGCCCAGGCTCGTGTAGTGCCGCGTGAGGCTGATCGTGACGCCGCCCAACGACAGCGTGACGTCCGTCATCCCAGTCTGGTAGGCCCCGCTCTTGTCCGCCGAATTCATCTCGAACACGCGCGACGTGCGGGTCGAGCGGCCGCTGATGTCGGTCGCAGTCAGGGTGAGCTGGTACGCGCCATTGACCCATTCCGCAGGATCAAGACGGGCGAGCGTTCCGTCGATGGACTCCTGACCGCGCGCGAGCGTGGTGGCCGTGCCTCCAGCCAGCGGGGCGAGTTCGAGGATGTACTCGTCCAGGTTGGTGTCCCTGACAATCCCCGCGAGATCGAACGCGGCGCCGATCACCATGCCGTTGGCAAGGTTGGGCAGACTGACCACCGGCGCGTCGGCGTCGAGCGGGTCGCGCACCTTGAGCGTGAGCGTGGTCGTGCCGGTGACGCCGTCGAGGTCCGTCGCCCGGGCGACAATCGTATAGCGGCCCGCCTCCGCGGGGGTGATGCGGACCCGGTTGAACGCGTCGAGGGTCTGCGCCTGGCCGTCGATCGCCACGGCAACCGAGATGATGTCCGAGATCCCCGACGCCGTGGCCTGGATCCAGACGGATTGACCCAGGCGGAGGGCGAAGCTCGGCGTCAACTCGATGTGCACCGCGGGCGGCACCGGCGCGGTGGACACCACCAGCCGGAACGTGCGCGAGGCTTCGAGCTCGCCATCGGTCACGACCGCTCTCAGGTCGAACGCCCCGAGTTGATCGCCCGTGGGCGTCCACCGGAACAAGCCGGTCGCGCGATCGAACGTCGCGCCGTCAGGGATCCCCTCGAGCGCATAGGCAAGCGTGCTGCCCGAATCGGGATCGCCGGCGGGAATGACCAGCTCGAACGGCTGGTTGACGAGCAGCACGTGGCTGCTGATCCGGTCCATCTGCGGCGCCCGGTTGACGTTGACGACCTGGATCGTGGTCGAGACCGTCGCCGTCAGGCCGCCGCTGTCCAGCGCGCCGAACGTCACCGCGTGCGCGCCCGCCTGGTCGTATCCGGGCGTCCATTGGAACTCGAGGCTCGCCGGATCGAACGTCGCGCCAGCGGGCAGAGCGCCGACGACGTAGACCTGGATCGTGTCGCCGTCGGGATCGCCCGCCCCCAGGGCAAACGCCAGCTCGAGCCCCTCGAGGGTCATGAAGCCCGGCAGGGCCGTCAGGCGCGGCCCCTGATTCAGGTTCAGAACGGTCAGCGTTACCACCTCCGCCGAGACGCCGCTTCCATCCGTGGCGCTGAACTCGATCGAGTAGACGCCCGCTTGAACGAGGTCCGGTGTCCAGGTGAACACCCCGGTCGCCGGGTCGAGTGCGGCGCCCCTCGGCAGACTGCCGGCACGGTAGGTCAATGCGTCGCCGTCGGCATCGGTCGCCCGCAGGGTGAAGTTCAGCGCCGTCTGTTCGACGATCTCGCGGCTCCCGACCGGGGCCAGAACGGGCGCGGCGTTCGCCGCGCGCACCACGAAGCGGACGGTCTCCGTGTCCGCCAGGCGTTGCCCGGGATCGCCGTGTCCGTCGTCCGTCACGGTGAACGTGGCGGTGTGCACCCCCGCGTCAGCAGCGCCGGGTGTCCAGGCGAACTCGGCCACGCCGTACACGGCCGACGGCACCAAGGTCGCTCCAGCCGGCAGCCCTGCCAGCTCGAACACCAGCGGGTCCTCGTCCAGATCGGCGGCGCGGACCTGGAACCTCAACTCCTGCCCGATGAGGGCAATGCGGTCGCCGATCAACTCGAACACTGGCTGGGCGTTCACGAGGCGGGCGGTCAGAATGAACGTGTAGGAACCGGTAAGAGCGGCCGCCGGATTGCCATTCCCGTCGTCGGTCGCCTGGATCGTCACCGTGTGACTGCCGCGGTCGGTGAGGGTGGGTTGCGCGCGCAACGTCGCTGTCCCGTCGCCGTTGTCGGTGAGCGTCGCAAAGCGCGGCAGACCCGCCGCCGAGAACCGCGGGATCGTGCCGTTGGGATCGGAGGCGCTGATCGTCACCGTGAGCGTCTGGCCGGCGTCCACCGCCTGGTTGCCGATCGGCGTGACCACGGGCGGGGCGTTCTCGTCGAGCACCGTGACCCGCAGGAGAGCGCTGTCCTGGGTCGGCGTTCCGGTTCCATCGCTGTCGTCCACCACCGTCACGGTGATGAAATACTCGCCGCTCTGGGTGTAACCGGGAGTCCACCGCAGCAGACCGGTCTGGGTGTCGAAGGCGGCCCCGGTGGGCAGGCCGGTCGCGCTCCAGGTCAAGGGGGCAGCCTGGGCCGACTGCTCGACGGTGCCATCCGGCAGCAGGTTCACCTCGCTCGCCGGGTAATCCGGGTCGTACGCGGCAAACAGGATCGAAAGCGCCTGGCCCTCGTACACGATCCAACGGTCCACTCCCGCCAGATCCACCGGCCCGTTGACATTCAACACCGTCAGATCGAAGGCCTGCGTCGACACCGAGGCGCCATCGCTCGCCTGGAACAGCACCCGGTACGTGCCGTGCTGATCGTAACGCGGGGTCCACAGGAACACGCCTTCCTCGGGCGCGAGCGTGGCGCCGGCCGGAAGACCGGTCGCCGTGAAACGAAGCGCGTCGCCGTCGACATCCGTCGCCCGCAGCACCAGGCGCACGGTGTCGTTCTCACGGACGGTTCGCGCGGCCATCGGTTCAAGCTGCGGCGCCTGATTCGCGTTCGTGACGACCATCTCGAACGACTGCCGGACCACGTGGATGCCGTCGGTGACAAACACCTCGACCCCGGAGTAGCGCCCGGCCGACGTGCCGTCCGTCTGCCAGCGGAGCGCCCGGGCGACGCTGTCGAACACCGCGCCCGCCGGCAGGCGATCGACGCCAAACACCAGCGCGTCGCCGTCCGGGTCGACCGCGGTGAAACCGACCTCGATCCGGTCGCCCTCGCGGGCCGTGACGTCCGCAACCTCGAACAGCACCGGCGCCGCGTTGCCCCCCGTGACCGTAACCGTCCAGCGCTGCACCGCGGATCCGCCCCGGCCATCGTACGCGCGCAATTCGAAGCTGACGTCCCGGCCGTCGCGCGATTGCGGTGTCCAGGTCAAGCCGGTCTGTGGGTCGAAGACGGCCGTCTCGGGCGCGCCAATCAACACGTACGTCACCGAGGGGCCGTCAGGATCGGTCGCCTGCGGCTGGTAGGCGTACGCCTGCCCGACCGTCGCCGTCAGCCCCGGGGCGGAGCTGAACACCGGGATCACGTTGGGCGGCACCGCCGCCAGGACCTGCGACCTGAGATCGAAGCTGATCCCGCCCGGGTTCCGGACCGTGATCGTGTCCCCCAGCGATTGTCCCGCCGGCAGGGTCCCGCCGGTGCTCGAGAGCAGATCGACGTACGGATGCCCGTCCTCGGTGATCCCATCGGCGCTCAACAGGGTCGCTCCCGCCGGATCCGTCCCCAGCCCGAGGAACACGACGCGCACCGGCGAAAGGAGCGGGTAGACGAGGCTGTTCGTGATCCACAGATCGACGGAGACCGTCTCGTTGACGCGGTCGATGCGAGTGTTCGTGTACTGCGTTTGGATCTGGACGGTCACATCCTGCAGCACCGCAAATGTGACTGTCATCGCCTTCTCGAGGCCGACCCCCGTCTCGCTCTCGATGCCGGCGGCGATGGTCAACGCATAGCTGCCGGGCGCGAGGGCCTCGAAGGTCAACACCACCGTCCGGCCGGCCCGATCATAGCTGGCCGCCACCGGCGCCCGGGTCTCGCCGGTCCCGAACCCCTGCAGCGTGTAATTCGCCAGCGCGGTCACGGACGTGGCGCTGGCGTCATCGAGCATGTCGATGTTGAACGTCACCGTGGCGCGGTTCACGATCGGCAGGACGCTGCTCCCGTTGACCGGGGTGGTCGCCACAATCCGCGGCGGAATCACCGGCTGCAACACGTCCACTTGCCCGCCGTGCGCCACGTACACGCTGCCCGCGGCCGATACCTCCAGGAACTCCGCGCGCCCGCCGCCCGTGGCGATGTTCACTTGGCGCATCGAGGCGGCCTCGATCATCGTCAGCGAACCGCCCGAGGCGTGCGCGACAAAGAGCAGGCCCGACAGCGCGCTGCCCGCCGGGCCGAACGCCAGCCCGGTTGCGGGATCATCGAACTGCGCCATGACCTCGGCAACGTGCACGCGGTTGAACCGGACCAGGTCGCCGCCAGCCGGCCACGTGGTGCCCCACAACGTCCCGGTCGCGTCGAAGGCGAGACTGTGAACCCGCGTGGTCGAGTAGTTCGTGAACGCGCCGGTGTCAGGATCGAAGACCCGGACCCCCGAGCTCGCGGACAGGTAGATCTCGCCGGTGGTCGGGTGCACCGCCAGACCGAGCTCGATGCCGTCTGAATGCCGGGCAAGTATCCCGCCGGTCTGCGGGTCCAGCTGGACCAGCGGCCCGCCGCCCGTCGTCGCCCAGAGCCGGCCCGCGGCGTCAAAGGCCATGGCGTAAATCGGAACATCCAACGTCGCCAGCGGCGTGCCCGCCCCGCCGCCGCTGACGCCAAACCGGTACAGACTGCTGCGCCCCGCCCCGCCGCTGATGTAAAGGGTCTCGCCGTCGGGCGCCATCGCGATGCCCAAGGCCCCAATCCCGGCGCCCGAACCCGGAATCGCCCGCACGTAACTCATCGCTGTGAACGGTTCGTAAACGAAGTCGAAACCGGTCGGGAACACGCTGGATTGCCTGCCGGGGATGCCCAGCTGCGCGTGGAGGAAGACCGCATTCGTCGCGGCCTGCGTGGGCGGGGCCGGCGTGTCGGTGGCGGTCTCGGGCTCCGGTTCCGTCGGGAGTCCGCCGAGGTTGACGCCGCTGCCGGCGGTGGGGAGCGTGACGCCCATCGGGCCCTGCTCCCGGTTGCCCGCATTGTCCATGGCCAGGACGATGAACTCGGCCGTGCCGCCGGGCACGCCCTGGTAGGTGGCGGAGGTTTCGGTGAGCCCGGACTTCCAGGTCACGTACGGAGCCCCGTTGAGCGAGAGATAGACCGTGTAATCCTTGATCCCGGACCCCTCGGCATCGTCGGCGCCCGTCCACGAGAGCGAGTAGGTCGCCGATCCGACCTGCACGACCGCGAGTTGCGTTGCCGGCGCCGTGGCATCGACCGTGCCGGTCACCGTGTTGGTGTCGATCGGGGCAGCATCGCCGTAGATCACCCGGGCCGAGGCGGTCAGGGCAGCGCCGGTCACCGATTCAGGATTGGCCTTGATCGTGTAGGCGAGTTGACCGCCTTCAGTGCGGTCCTTGTTCGGGAAAAGCAACCCAAGGCTCGGGTCGGTGGCCGGCAGCCCGGTCAACGGGTCGATCGCCGTCATCACCCAGGTCACCACGTTCGCGGTGATGTCCAGACCCGCCGTGACCTGCAGAATAATGCCCCGTTCCTCGGTCAAATCGAACTCGCCCGAGAACGACGCGCGATCCGACGGGATGTGCACGAGGATGTCACCCAGGCGGATGTCGCCCAACCGGAACGAGCGGACGTCGACCGCGGCGGGATCCAGCTGCTGAACGATCCGGAGTCGGGACACGGGCGAGCTGGCGTTGGCGGGGTTCTCGAAGGTCACGGTGAACGGCAGCGGCGTGTTCACCGGCACCCAGTTGTCATCGCCAAACCCCGACGGTCCCGTCATCGAAACCCACTCGCTGCGGGCGCCGATGATGCCGAAGTATTGGCCGTAGCTGGGCAGATCGATCGGCGCCGGGGCCGACTCCGGGGGAGTGCCCACCTGGATCACGAACGCGGCGTAGTGCGTCCGGTGCGAAAGCCCCAAATCGAATTCCGACGCGGCCGGCGGCGGGGTTCCCGAGGTGCTCGCCTCCGCGTCGTGACCGTACCACACCCGCACTTGTTCGAAGAACTCGACGAGATTGCCAGCCGCGATCAGGTCCGCCCCGCGCGGGCCGCCGAGGATGCCGGCGTTCAGAACGGCCATCAGGCTGACGAACTCCGGCAGGTCGCGAATCGCCGGCGGCTCGTCTTCGGGCCGCAGGAGACCGGAATCGGTAAGCGCCGCGAGGTAGGCGTTGGCCCACGTGGCCGCGTCGGCCGCCAACGCCTGCAGGCCTTGCCCGGCGTCCGGATCCGCCAGGATCTTCACCCGCAAAGCCTCGGCTTCGTTCCGTTGGTATTGCACATACTCGGCCGCCGTCATCGGTGTCGCCGCGGCCTGGATGTAGAACTGGAAGGCCAGGTCCTCGAGCTCGAAGTCCATCAGATCCTCGAGGAAGTCCGGGTCCTCCGCCAGAATATCGCGCAGCGCGGGGTAAGTGTCCGCAGTAAAGGTCAACGCCGCGTAGCCCTCGTTGATGAAATCATAGGTGAACCCGGCCGCAATCAGGTCGCCGTCAAGGTTCACGATCGAATCCAATTCCGCCCAGGGAACGTCCGCAAGATCCGGATTCCCGCTCAGGTTGGTGCGGAACACCAGTTTCTCACCCGGGATGATCCCGCCCTCCGAAGGCGAAAGGCGCGGCAGGCCGAACTCGATGTGGACATAGGGCGCACCGACATTGGTCAGGCTGTAGATGCCCACCCCGTACCAGCCGACTTCCCCGAGCTCGAGCTGGGATGGTCCGCCGATCCCGACGGTCAAATCGAGCGGCAGCGCCGCCTCGATCAGGTACCGATACGGGATCGTCGCCACCTGGCCATTGGGATTCGTCACCTGGACGTCGTACAGTCCATGCACAGCCTCCCGCAGGTCGAACACGGCGATCATCTCGGTGGCGCTGACCCGCTTGCTGTTCACCGGGATGTATTCGGCGATTTGCGGCCGTATCAGTTTGACCGTCGCCGCCGGATCGAACTTCGCGCCCTCGATGCGCATCGTCACGTAGCGGCTGTCGCCGCCGGTGTCCGGTTTCACCGACGTGATGCCAAACGGCAGCACGCGGGCCTTGAGCGTGATCCCCTGGGTTCCCGTCGAGCCCGCGGACCGCACCAGCACGTAGTACGTGCCGGCCTGGGTCGTGGGGACACGGACCGTCTGATCCGCCCACAGGTGGCCCTCGTAGGCGGCGTCATAGCGGATCGAATCCGGCAACCCCGCATACCGGATGAACAGCTCGTTCGCCGCGCCGTCCGAGTCGCTGTCCAGCACAACCTCGAGCGTCTCGCCCGCCGGCGCCTGCAGCTGATAAAGCTGCTCCTGGCCGCCGCCGAGCGTGTCCGCCGCCGGCACGTCCAACACCAGCGTCTTGACCTGCAACGTCAGCAGATCCGTCGACGCCCGGCGGTTGTTCTGGTTGAAAGCCCCCTCGTTGATGTCGTCGTAGATGTCCGCACGCACGATCACCCGGTAGGCCTGCGGCAGGACCGTCGGCAGGGTCGCGGTCAGCGTCGCCGTGTAGCTCTCGCCGGGCAGCAGCGTCACCGTCTTCTTCTCACTTCCCCTCGCCGCCACCCCGATCAACCGGTCGCCAATGTCCCACACCGCGTCCGCCGACAGGTAGACCGCGTCCGCCCAGAAACCCTGGGCCTTCTCCGTGCTGTGGTTCTTCACCGTCCACGAGATCGACACGGCCTCGCCCACCAACCCGGTCGACGGCACCGCGATCGAGTCCTCGACCTGCAGGTCGGCCGGCGGCGGCAGCTCGATCAGCATCGGCACGGCCTGGGCCCGGGCATTGTTGCCCTCGCGCGCCCCCTCGTACACGGCGGTGAGCGGCGCGATCCCGCTCGGCACGTCGGTCACCACGATCACGTAGTAGGCCCCAATCAAACCGCGCGGCACCGCCAGGGTGTCGGCGACCGAATACGACCCGCCCGCACCGAGAACGCCCGTGTGTTGCACGCTCCGTACGAAGTGGTCGCTGGCGGCATCCAGGTACTGGTCGCGCGAGAGGTAGATCTGGTCTTCCCATTTCGGCTGCCGATCCGGGACCTCCCCCAGCGCCACGTTCGTCACGGTGTAACTCATCGTGAAGGCGTCCCCGACGAACACCCGCTCCTGCGAGGTCACGGCTGTCACCTGGAGATCCGGGAGTTCCTGGAGCTGCACCTGGATCGACCCGATCACCGTGTTGTCGCCCTCCTCCTGGTACTCGCGCACCGCGCCGCTCCCCGAGCCGTCAATGCGCGGAGTGCCCTTCACCAACGGGTACGGGTAGTTTACCGCCCCCGTCGCGGTTTGCGGCGAATCCGCCACGATCAGCAGGTAGAACGTCCCCTGGATATCGTCCGGCAACCGCACCGACGTGCTGACCGTGTACTCCTCACCGATGCCGAGCGTGCCGTTGTGGCGGACCGTCCCCAGGAGTTGGTCATAGCCGTCGAGCGAGCGATCCTGCGAGATGAACACCCGGTCGAACCACACGGCCACCCGGGTGGCGCGCGTCCCTTCGTTGACAACCTTCCACGAGATCGGGATGGTCGATCCGGACAGCGCCTGGTCCGCCGCGCCCAGCAGCACCGGCCTGAGGTCGGGCTCGCGGAACAAGACGTTGATCGGCGCCGAGCACGCCATGTTGTTCTGGTTGGCGCCGTCTTCCCAGACCCGCTGCGCGAATCCCTCCCGCCAACCCGGGTAGTCGCCCGGCCCCAGCGCGGAAGCGTCGACCGGCGGCGGGCGCCAGCGCGCCGGGTTGTAATCGGTCAACACGTAGATGAACCGTCGACCCGAAATCCCGGCGGGCAAGGTCACCGTCGTCGTGGCGACGTAACTCTCGCCCGGCTCGAGCGGCTCGGTCGCGACGTGATACACCCGCGTCAGGAAGGTCGCGCGATCGACATCGAACGGCCGGTCGGGCGGGTCGGGCGACAGGAAGATGTTGTCGTACCACCGTTCGGTGCCCGACCAGACCGCGCCCAGGCCGATGTTCGTCACCTTCCAGGTGATCTGGATCGGGTCGTCCGAGGTCGCCGTTGCAGGCACCTCGATCACCTCGGCGATCAAGTCCGCCGGCACCTGGGTCACGGCCGACGACGACGCGCGCGCGTTGTTCCCGGTCCACGGCCCCTCGTAGACCGTTCGCGCGACGTCCACCGCCGGCCCGACCAGGATGTCGAGGATGTCCTTCTTGCTGAGGCGGCCCAGGTCTTCGTTGCTGACCTCGTCGAGCGGCTTCCCCATCTTCGACTCCAACCGGTCGAGCACACCCTGGAATTGCTCCGTTAGCTCCCGCATCGTCTGCGCGTCGAAGTCCTCGTCCGACACGATCTCGATCGGCGCGAGGTTGGTCTTGACGATGATGTAACTGCCCTCAGCCGACGGCGGCAGCATGAACGTGGCCGTCTGCGTGTACGATTCGCCCACCTCGAGCCCGCCCTCGTGCGGCACCGCGAAGATCAGATGGCTCTCGCCCTGCCCATTCTCCAGGTCCGCGTCCGTCGAGAGGAAGATCGAGTCGCCCCACACGTCGAGACTCGTCCGCGTGGCGCCGTTGTTGGCCACGGTCCACGACACCGTGATCTGCTGTCCCCCGACCGCCTGGGCCGGCGCCTGGATCGCCGTGACTTCCAAGTCCGCGGGCGGCACCAGCAGGATGTTGATCGGGGTGAAGTTGAAGTTCGAGCTCTCGAGGTCGTTCGGCACGTCCGGGTTCAGGTTCGTGTCGAACGCCAGCTCGTACACGGTATCCGCCGCGTCCGCCCAGACCGCGAGATGGTAGACCCCGTTCACCGTCTTCGGGATCGTCACCGTCACCGCCGCGTCGTAGTACTGCCCCACCTCGAGCGCGCCCCCGTGGCCGAAGTTGCCCAGCAGGATGTCGCCCGCGAGCGGGTTCTGCGGGTTCGGCTTGGGCCGGCCCTTGGCGCGCACCAGCCAGATCGCGTCGATCCAGCTCCCCGGGTAGGTGATGCCCGCGCCGCTGTTGGTCACCCGATACCGCACGGTGATCTGCGAGCCCTCGAACGTGTCCACCGGCCCGTTGATCTGGGTCGCCACCAGATCCGGCGGCGGCACCGGCGTCACATCGACCGCCAGCGCCCGCGACCGGTCGTTGTTGCCGTCCATGGGGTGCTCGTCCACGGCCCCGCCGGAATCGGCCCTGACCACAATGTAGACGGTCCCGGCGACACCCAGCTCGACCTTGAATCGGCCGCGGCTGGTGTAGGCTTCGCCCGGCTCGAGTGCCGCGCCGTTCGGCAGCGAGCCCAGCAACCGGTCGCCCCCGTCCCACTTGTGGTCCAGCGAGAGATACACCCCGTCCGTCCACCGCGACCCGCCGGTCGGCGTCGCCACCGTCCCCAAATTGTAGACCGTCCACTCGACATCGATCAGGCCGCCGCTCGTTACCTGGTCGGGGATGGTCAGCGCCACCACTTGCAGGTCCGGCCGCGGCTTCATCGCCAGCGACAACGCCTCCGACGCCGACGCCTGGTTGTTGTTCTCGTTGGTCTCAATCAGACCGCCATCCGCATCCGTCACCACCACCACCTGGTAGACCCCCGGCGACCGCGGCAGCGTCACCAGCTCGCTCCGGGTGTAGGTCTTGCCCGCTTCGAGCCCGATCGACCTCGAGTACCGCCCCAGCCGGATCGCCTGCGACATCGCGCCATTCGGCGCCAGGTAGATCGCGTCCGTCCAGAAACCGGTCGCCGTCTCGGGCCCCGCATTCCGCACCGTCCACGCGATCTCGACCGCGTCCCCGTCCCATCCCTCGACCGGCGCCGTCACCGCGATCACTTCGAGATCGACCGGCGGCGGGGGCGTGTACGCCACCGTCACCGCCTCGGAACGCGCCGTGTTGTTGCCCGTGTAGATGAACTCGAACGGGCCGCCCGTGCTCACGAAGATGTAGTAGGTCCCCTCCGCGTCCTTGGGCAGGGTGACCTCGGTCGTGCGCGGATAGCCGTCGTTCACCGCCAGGGCGCCCAGGTGATCGACGTGCGCCAGGGTCTGCCTCCCCGTCGCCCCGGTCGGATCCTTCGACCACCAGACCACGTCGCTCCAAGCATCGGAGCTCGTGATCCCAATCCCGACGTTCGACACGGTCCAGCTCACCCGCAACGGTTGCCCGTTGGCACCCATCGCGTCCGCGCTTACCTCGTCCACCACCAGGTCCGCATACGGTATGAACATCACATCCACCACCGCGGGTGCCTCGGCGACGTTCACGCCCGCGTCGGTATGCTCGTACACCGCATCGGTCGCGTCCGTCTTCACCAACAGATGGAACCGGCCCTGCAACCGCGACGGCAGCGTGATGATCCGCGTCTCGGCATACTCGGTCCCCACCGGCATCAGCCCGTCGTGGACAAACTCGCCCACCACCCGATCATCGCCGTTCCCAAACACCGCGTCCCCCGACAGCACCACCCGGTCCACCCACGAGTCCGCACGACCCGGTCCCGTGCCATCATTCGTCACCTTCCAGGAGACGGTCAGGTCCACCGGATCCCCGATGAGCAGCGTCTGGCCCGTGACGTCATGAACGCGCAGGTCGGCGTACGGCGCCAGCGTCACCGCGAACGGCAAGGACGCGCTCACGTTGTTCCCTTCCTGGGAGACTTCCGGGACCCTGCCCGTGGCATCGGTCTGGACCAGCAGCCGGTACTCCCCTTGCACCCCGTCCGGCAACCGGACCGTCAACTGCACGCTGTATTCCGCCCCGGGCGCCAGCGCCGTCCCCTGCACCGCCTGCCCCAGCAACAGGTCGTTGCCGCTCAACACCGCGTCCGCCGACCAATACACCCGGTCCGTCCAACCGCCCGAGGCGGCGCCCGTCCCGTCGTTCCGCACCACCCAGGACACCGCCACGTCGCTGCCGGACGTGGTCGCGGCCGGGGTGCTGATCGTGCTAACGACCAGATCCGCGCTCGTCACTGCCGTCTTCACCTCCGCACGACCGGTGTTGTTGGACTCGCCTGCCCGTTCGAACACCTTGTCCGTCGCATCGGTCACCACCACCAGGGTGTAGGCCTGCGCCTTCATCGACGGCACCGTCAGCGTCTCCGTCCGCGTGTAGCTCTCCCCCGCGCCCAGCACGCCCGTCTGCTCGTAACTCCCCAGCTCGACCGCACCGGCGACCGAGCCGTCCGCCGACAGGTAAACACGATCCACCCAAGAGCCGCTCGCGGCCGCCGTCCCCTCGTTCCTGACCGTCCACTGGACGCTGACCGATTCGCCCACGACCGCAACCGCCGGGCCCGTGATCGTCGTCACCCGCAGGTCCGCCGTCGGCGAAAGCGCCACGGTCACCGCCGAGAGCGTGATGCCAAAGTTCGGGCGCTCGCCCGGCGCCTCCGCCACCTCGCCAGCCGCGTCCGTGACCACAAACACCCAGTGCGGACCGGCGTCGAGGTTGATCGGGAGGGTCACCGACTGCGCCACCGCGTAGCTCGCGCCCGCCGCCAGCGTCCCGATCCGCCGCACCGCGCCCACCTCCACGTCGCCGCCCAGTACGGGATCCCTCGAGACATACACCCGATCCCACCACGCCCCCGCCGCGGTGCCCGCGGAACCCGCATTCACCACGCGCCAGGTGACTGACACCGTCTCGCCGGTCATGGCCGCGGCCGGCCCCGTGACCCCTTCGACCGCCAGATCCGGCGCTCCAATCTGAAGGGCGCGCGCATTCTGGTTGTTCGATTCGTCCGCCTCCGTCTGCTGGCCCGCCGCATCCGCAACCAGAATCAGATACTGACCGCCCACCGGCGTTCCCGAAGGCAGCGTCACGATCCGGGTGATCTCGTAGCTGGCCCCCGCAGCCAGCGGCGTCTGCGTCGAAACCGTCTCTGTCACCAGCAACCGGTCGCTCCCGTCAACCACCAGGTCCGACGACAAGTACAAACGATCCACCCAGTCCGCCAGCGCCGCCGCGCCGCCGGTGTTCTTCACCGTCCAGGCCACCTGCAAGGACTCGCCCCAACCCGCCGCCGCAACCGCCGCAAAAGCGGTCACTGCCAGGTCCGGCGCCGTCACCACCACCGCCGCAGCCCGGACATTGTCTTCCTCGACCGACTCCGTCTGGGCCCCGGATGCGTCGGCAACCACCAGCAGATAGCGTGTCCCAATCCCCGCCTGCGCAGGCACCGTGACGTTCTGCGTCACCGTGTACGTGCCATCCACCGCCAACGGCGACCGCGCCGCCGCCGACTCCGTCACCAACGCCAGATCGCCGGCATCGAGGATTTCGTCCACCGACCAGTAAACCGTGTCCGTCCAGTCGGCGAAGGCGCTGCCCTCGCCGATGTTCCGCACCGACCACGTGACCGTGATCGTCTGGCCCCAGCCCACCATCGCCGGCACCGTCGCGCTCGTCACCACAAGGTTCGGCCCGCGCACGGTCAGCACCCGCGCCATCCCGTTGTTGCCCTCGTCCGTCTCCGGTTGCGCCTGGCCGTGATCAAGAACCACCAGAAGATAAGGGCTGACGACCGTGTCCTGGGGGATCGTCACCGCCGCCGTCAGGGTGTATGAGGCTCCCGCCGCCAACGGCGCATGCGCCGCCGCGCTCCGGCTCGCCAGGAGAATGTCCGCTTCGTCCAGAATCGCGTCCGCCGAGAGATAAACGCCGTCGGCCCAGCGGCCGTTCGCAGCCACCAGACCCGGGTTCGTCACCGTCCACGAGAGGCTAATGCTCTCGCCCCAGCCCGCCGTCGCCGGCACGCTGAAGTCCGTGACCGCCAGATCCGGCAGGACCACCGCAACCCCCCGGCCCAGAGCGTTGTCCCCGTTGTCCGACTCGGGCTGCATCCCCTCGGCGTCGGCCAACACCAGCAGATAAGCCGTGCCCGCTCCCGCCATCGGGAGCGTGACGGCCGTCTGCAATGTGTACTCGGCACCGACCGCGAGCGGCGACGCCGTCTCCGCAGACACCGTCGCAAGAAGCAGGTCATCGACGCTCCACGTCGCGTCCTGCGACCAGTAAACACCGTCGCTCCAAATCGCCGACGCCGGCTTCGCCCCCAGGTTCGCCACCGTCCAACCCACCGTCACCGTCTCCCCCGTCGCAGCCGTCACTGGCGCGGTCACCGAGCGCACCACCAGATTTGCCGGCACTGCCAAGTCGACCACCGCCTGGACCTGGGTCGTGTCCCGGGTGTTGTTCCCGCGCGAGCCCACGACGAAATCCAAGGTGTCCCCCGCGGCCACCGTGATGGGACCCTGCGACGCGAACCGGGTATCGACGCCGTAACCGTCCACCGCGCCGTCAAACAACGGCTGCCCATTGAGCAGCACATGAACGTCGGTCGTGGTGCCGCGGGTGCAGACCCCCCGGAACACGGCGCTCACCATCGCGATGCCAGCCTGGCTCGCCGTCCAGCGCAGGACCGCATACTGGTTGTTTGCCCCCGGATGCAACGTCAGCGCTCCCGGGGCCCAGACCGTGCCGTCCGCAGTGATGGTCGCCGCCGTGCGGTTGTACTGCACGGCGGGATGGATCGTGCCGTTCTGATTGCCCAGCCAGCCCTCGATACCGCCGATCGTCCTCGATTCCATCGCCCGCGCAAACGCGCCGCCCAAGGTCGGGCTCCAACCGTAGCTCCACAGCCCCGCCGGATTCTCCGTCCCCCCGAATTCGAGCGCGGCATCGAACCGCTCCTGGACCGTCACCGACGCCTTCACCGCGTCGGCCCGGGCCGGCGCGTCCGCGTACGCCGCCCGCACCTCGAGGACCCGACGCGCTCCCAACGCGACCGATTCGGCCCGCACCACCACCCGCACATCCCTCGATCCACCCGCTTCAATCCCTCCCGTCAGCCACCCCGCGCCCGTCACCGCCTCCGTCACGTCCGCGTCGCCCCCCGCCACGTCGTAATAGGCCACCTGCCATCCCTCGCCGCTGCCCGTCCCCTGGACCACAAAGGCATCGACCGCGCTCCCCCGGTTCATGATCCGCACCACAAACCCGGCTTCCTGACCCGGGCGCAGGGCCTGATGAACCGTCTGCCCGGCCGCCGTCGCGTCGTATACCGTGCCGCCTGCATACTCCGTCTCCCACGAGTTCCGGATCATGAGATCGGGCGCCGACAACACCTCGACCGGCGCCGCCTGCACGTTGTTCGCCGAGTCCGCCTCGAATTGCACATCGGCGCCATCCGTCACAAACAGCAGATACCACGTCCCGGCCGCGACGTCGCCCCCGAGCGCGAACTGGCCCTGCCGGGCGTACTCGGCGCCGGCCGCCAGCGGGCTCGAAGCCGCGACCGGCCCCATGAGCAACCGGTCGTTCCCGCTCCACACGGGGTCCGCCGACAGGTAGACGGCATCGGTCCAGGCAGCGCCCGCATCGCGATTGCCCACGTTCCGCACGACCCAGGCAACCGACACGGTCTGTCCCCAGAACAACGCGGCCGGACTGGCCGGAGACTCGAGGCTCAGGTCCGCCGTCCGCAACAGCACCGCGGCGCTGTACACGTCCAGCGTCGCCTCCCCGTTCGCGCCGTTCTGGTTCTGGTCCATCGCGTTTCCGGCCAGATCCGTAATCCCCGGCCCCAAGGTCAGGGTGTACGTCCCGGGCGCATGCTGCGCCGTGAAGCTCACCCGGAACGTGGTCGGGCCAAGAGCCGTGACCCCGCTGACCACGACCGGCCCGGCGGGGCCGTTCAGGACCGCATCCTCGACCGTGAACGACGCGGCGCGCACCGGCTCGTTGAAGCTGACGTCAAAGCTCGATAGCGTGTCGTTAATGCTCTCCGCCGGCGTGATGCCCGTCACTCGAGGCCCCGACCGCTCGATCGTGAAACGGCCCGTGTACGCCGCGGGCGTCGCCGGATCGCTCACAAACACCCGAACCCGATCGATCCCCCAGCTCTCGTCGCCAATCCCCTGGAGGTTGCTGCCGCGGAAACTGACCTGCAGCGCGGCCCCCGTGTGCGGGAACACGTAGAGGACGTTCTGGTAAACGTTCTCGTTCCACCCGGAGCGATAGACGTTCTCCGCCCTGTCAGGCACGCGCGGGAAGGTCTGGTTGGCCCAATCCAACGTGCTGAAGGTGTACGTGAACTCGTCCGCCGGCCGGTCCGGCGCCAGCACGCCAAAATAGTCCGGGCCCGGACTGCTGTTGCCATCCCAGCTGTCGATGATCAGCAGGTCCCACTCGAGCCAGACCTGCGCGTGCGACGGCAATTCCCCGAGAGAGAGCACCACGGTGAGGTTGTCGAAGTCGCCCAGGAACTGGCTCAACGCGGCGTTTCCGGACACGGTGGTCACACTCCACTCGGCTCCCGCGCCCGCCTCGAAGTCCGTGTAGTAGGCCGGCTGCGCCATCGGGTTGCCCGCGAGATCCTCGAGGTCGGGTCCCACCACCACCAGGTAATCCCCGTCCGCCGCCTGCACCGGGAACCGGATGTCGAAGGTCGTGCTCTCGGCATCGACGACGATCACCTCGATCGCCGCGGCGGGAACAGCCCCGTTGGGCCCGGTCACGCTCACATCCGCAGCGGTGAACGTCTCCGCCCGCACCGGCTCGTTGAACACCACTCGGACGCTCGAGACCCCCGAGTTCACCGGCCCCGATGGTGTCTGCTGCACAAGGTACGGCCCGCGACGATCCTCGACGGTTAACGGCAACGCCACGACGTTGTTGGTCTCGTTCGACTCGGCCTGCGCGGCGCCAACGTCAGCGACCACCAGGATGTACCAGGCGCCGGGTGCAATCATCGGCACAACCACGCTCCGCACAGTCAGGGTCTCATAAGCACCGCCCGCCTCCAGCGCAGCCGCCCCAGCCCCCACCGTCGCGAGCCACCGCTCTCTCCCCGTCAGAGTCGGATCCGGCGAGAGGTAGACCGCGTCCGACCAGCTCTTCACCGTCCTGCCATCGCCGTCGTTGCGCACCCGCCAGGCGACGTCCAGTTTGCCACCCGCCACGGTCACCGCGGCATCGAGCGACGCCTCTGTCACCGCCAGATCCGGCGCCCGCAACGCCAGCGGCACCGACCGCACGTTGTTCGCCTCGTCCGACTCCGGTTGGGCGCCGGCCAGGTCCGTAATGAACAGGAGATGGACGGCCCCCAGTTGGGACGGAATCGGGAGCGCCACCTGGACCGCAACGTCGTAGGTGGCCGAGGGCAGGAACTCGGACGCGGACCGCCCCCGATCGAGCAGCACCGCGAAAATGTCTGCCACCAAGGTCGAACTCGAGAGCGCCACCCGATCGGTCCACGCCGCCAGCGCCGGGCCCGTTCCTTCGTTGCCCACCGTCCAAGCCAACGTCACGGTCTCGCCCCACGCCGCCGTTGCCGGCGCCGAAGCCGCCAACACCTGAAGGTCCGCCCCCGGTATCTGGATTGCCTGGATCCATTGGTTGTCGTTCTCGCGCACTTCCGGTTGCGCGGCGTCATCATCCGTGACGATGATCAGATAGCGGGTCCCCAGCCCGCTGGTCATCGGCATCGTCACCGGTTGCTGCAGCGTGTAGGCCCCGCCACCACCGACGAGCGGGTGGAACTCCACCGGCGGTTGGCCTGCCAGGGTCGCCAACACCACATCGTTCGCGTCCAGGATCGGATCCACGCTCAGGTACACCCGGTCCGCCCAGTGACCCAACGCGTCGCCCGCACCCGTGTTCGACACCGTCCAGCTCACCGAGAAGCTCTCGCCCAGCCCCACCGACGCCGGAGCCGCCGCGGACGTCACCTCGAGGTTCGGTCCCGGCAGGTCGATCGCAACCGCCCTGACATTGTTCGTCTCGGCGCCTTCGCGCAGCGTGCCGAATGCATCCGTCACCACCAGCAGGTGCTCGAGCCCGGCCGCAGCCAACGGCACAATGACCTCCCGCGTGAACTCGTACTCGCCCTGCTCGGCCAGCGGCAGGACCACCACCGCATCCGCCGACGTCAGCAGGACATCCGACGCATCCCACTGATCGTCAGCCGAGAGGTAGACGCCATCAAACCAGCCCTTCACCGCGGTGGCGTTCCCCACGTTGCGGACTTTCCAGGTGACCTCGATCGTCGAGCCCCAGTCCGCCCTCGCCGGCGCCGTCACGGACACGACCACCAGGTCGGGCTGGCTCGTGCTCACCACCTCGACCGCGACCGCCAACGCGTTGTTCCCTTCCGCGAGCTCGCTCTGCTCGTCCCACCGATCCGTCACCACGAGCACATGATACTCGCCCGCGTCGACCATCGGTATCGTCACCTTCGTGGTTGCCAAGTACTCGCCCCCGGGGGCGAGCGGCGTGGTCTGGGAGCGCACCACACTGCCCAGGAAGAGATCCGTGCCATCCAACGTGCTGTCGACCGAGAGGAACACCGCATCCGTCCAGGTCCCCTGCATGTCGCGCGAGCCCCGGTTCACCACGGTCCAGCCCACATCGACCTTCTCCCCCGCCGTGAGTCGCGTCGAGACCGTCACCTCGGACACCGCGAGGTCCGCGCCCGCCAACGGCGCCGTCGACGGCACGCGGGCCGGCTGCTGATCCGCATTGCCACCCCCCAGCGTGGCGTGCACGCCCAGCGCGGTCTGGTCAAACGCAACCGCGCCGTGCGTCTCCGTAAACCGCCAATAGCCTGCCAAGCCCGCCGTCGCGTCGTCGAGCACACGGTCCCAGTCATGGAGTATCTGCTCCACCGTGCGCGCCATCGTCCACACCCGCACCTCGTCAAGATCGCCGGCAAAGAACCGGCGCGATCCGTACGCACCCTCGTCGTCGTTGTGCTTTCCGATCGACCACGCGGTGGCGCCGTCCGGCGCTTCCGCAACATACGCAAAATCATCCACCAGCGCCCCGTTCAGGTAGGTCCTGATCGAGTTGCCCTCGTACACCACCGCCACGTGGTTCCATTCCCCGGCAACGACCGCCAGACCCGTCAGCTCCCGCAGCCCGTTGTGGTACTCAACCGTCAGCATCGAGCCGCCTTCCCAGACGTTCAGGCCGAACCCGTGCCCGTACTTGGACTGGACATCGCTGCTGATCACGTTGCTCGGGAATGCGGTCCCGTCCGTCCGCAAGGCGGGCCGCACCCAGGCCTCGAGCGTGATCGGCAACTGGTTCGTGACCGGCGTCGTCGCCGTCGTGGCGTAGTCGTCAACCCCGTCAAACCGCAGAGCGTACCCGGCTGGGTTCAGTGTGCGTATGAAGAAGCCCAACGTGCCCGCCCCGCCAGCCTGATACCCGCCGCCGCCGGCCACCGTGCTACTCGCGAATCCCTGGAACCCGGCGCCGTCGGCATAGTACACCGCGATCCGCCCGCCGCCGCCCCCGCCGGCCCAATACGCGCTCGAGGCCGTACCCCCTTTCGCCTCGAACCGCCCACCCCCGGTCAGCACGTTCGTCGTCACCCACAGGCTCCCGCCCGCACCGCCCCCGACCTCGACCCCGCCATAATCGACCATGGACTGGCCGTTCGCCGAGATGACACCATCGAGGGTGAGCGTGCCCGCGATCTGCAGTCGGATCGCCCCGCCGCCGGCGCCGCCCGCAGACTCATTATCAGGTGCCGCCCCCGATCCCAGATCGACCGGCTCGAACACGCTGCCGTAGGTGATCCCGCCAGCCCGACCTCGACGATCCGATCCGCCGCGGCCTCCATGGCCGGCACCGGGGCTGATGTCGTCCGGCCGGGCCGTTGTCCCGGGCCCGTTGCCCGAAGGACCACCTCTCACTCCACCCGTGTAGCCCAGCGCATCCGCCGTCATGACCGAACCCGAGTCCACCGTCACCGCGAACGCCCGGATGGTGACGCCCGCTCCAACCCACGCTCCCTGGACCTCCGCCGCCTGGTTCTCCGAGTAACAAAGCAACGTCGAGTTGCCCTTCAGCCACAACGTCGTGTCGACCGTCAGCAGCGCTCCCCCCGCCATCTCGACACGCGCGCCGTCATCCAGCGTCACCGCCCCCCAATGCAGGGCGTCGGCCTTCGCCAGCACCGCGCGCTCGAACACCTTCAGATGCCCACCGGAATACGCGGTGTTGAAAAAGAGTACCGTGCCGGTCCCCCCGGCGTTGTAGCCCGCCCCGCCAGCCGCCGTTGACGCCGTGAACCCCGTGAATCCTGCGTCGTCCGCCGCATACACCGCGATGCGCCCGCCGCCGCCGCCGCCTGCCCAATACGTGCTCGAGGCCGTGCCCCCTTTGGCCTCGAACCGCCCGGAGCCCTTCAACACATTCGTCGTGACCCAGAGGCTCCCGCCCGAACCGCCCCCGACCTCGACCCCGCCGTAGTCCACCATGGACTGGCCGTTCGCCGAGATCACCCCGTTCAATTCGAGGCTCCCCGCCACGATCAGCCGGATCGCACCGCCGCCCGCTCCGCCCGCGGATTCGTTGTCCGGCGATGCTCCCGACCCGAGGTCCGTGGGTTCGTACTGGCTCCCATAGACACTCCCCCCAGCGCGCCCCCGCCGGTCGTAGCCGCCCGCCCCGCCGTAGCCCGCGCCAGGGCTGATGTCGTCCGGCCGCGCCGTCGTGCCCGGGCCATTGCCCGAGGCGCCGTTCCTCACCCCTCCCGTGTAGCCCTGCGAATCCGCCGTGATCTTCGATCCGGCCTCGACCACGATGTTCCCGGCGTTGAAGGTCACCCCCACACCCGCCCACAGGTCTTGCACGAGTCCCGTCCGGTTCTTGCCCCCGCAGATAACGGTTGAATCGCCCGTCACTTGGAGACTCGCCGCTTTCAACGTCGAGCCGCCACCGAGCGCCAGCGTCGAGCTCGACATCAACCGGATCGTCTCGGCAATGTTGATCACGCTCCCCTCGCCCCACGTGAGGGTCGCTCCCGGGACTCCCTCGGTGCCCAGGGTCACTCCGCGCAGGCTCGTGGTGGTGTCGCCCCAGAAGGCGAAATGCTCGAAAACGTGCAACACGGTTTGCGCCAGAGCCAGTCCCGCGGTTTGATCAAAGAACCCTGTAGTTCCCCGCGCGCCGGCGTTGCCGCCCGTGCCCCCGGCGGCTGTTGATGCCGCGAAACCGGTGAAATCTGCGGCGTTCTGATAGTACACGGCGATCCGCCCGCCGCCGCCGCCGCCGCCATGATAGGTGTCCGAGGCGGTGCCGCCCTTCGCCTCGAACCGGCCAGCCCCTTCGAGAACCTTCGTCTTCACCCAAATGCTGCCCCCCGACCCGCCCCCCGCCTCGCCTCCCCCGGAGATCATCTCGCCATTGGCGGAAACGACCCCGTTCAACGTGAACGTGTCCCCGACAACCAGCCTGATGGCCCCACCACCCGCGCCGCCCGCTCGCTGCTGGTCTGGCGCGCCGCCCGAGCCCAGAGCCGCCGGTTCGTACGGATCGCCATAAGCCGCGCCCCCGGCCCGGCCACGGCGGTCGTATCCGCCCGCACCACCGTAACCCGCACCGGGCGCGATGTCGTCAGGACGCGCCACGCTCCCTGGGCCGTTGCCCGAGGGCCCATTCGCCACACCCCCCGTGTACCCCTGCGCGTCCGCGGTCACCCACGAACCCGCGTCGAGGATCAGGTTTTCAGCCTGAATCGTGACGCCCACGCCCGCCCATTGCCCATCGATCGCGGCCGTCGTGTTCTTCCCCAGCAACGTGATCGTCGAGTTGCCCGAGAGCCGCAGTGTCCCTTCCACCACCAACACACTGCCCCCCCCCAGAACCATCGTCGCTGCGTCGTCCATCGTCAGCGCGCCGAACCGCAAGGCGGTGTCCTGGCCAAAGACCACGTTCTCGAACACCCGCACGTGCGCGTTGACAACCGACGTGTCGACGAACACCGCACTCCCCACCGTGCCGTTATGCCAACCCGCACCCCCAGCCGCCGTCGTCGTCGTGAACCCGCTGAACGCCTCGGCTTGCTCGTAGTAGATCGCAATCCGCCCCCCACCTCCCCCGCCCGCCGCATAACCGCTCACCCGATTAGCCCCCTTCGCCTCGAACCAACCCGCCCCGCTCAGCACCTTCGCCGTCACCCAAATCGATCCCCCAGACCCCGGACCGCCATGCTCCGTCGACATCGCCCCGTTCGCCGAGATCACGCCCTCGACCCGCAGCGTTCCCGCCACAATCAGCCGGATCGCCCCACCGCCCGCACCGCTCCAGCGCCCTTCCCAACTCGATCCGCTCGATCCCAAATCCACCGGCTCGAACACCGAACCATACGTCGGCCCGCCCCCCTTGCGCCACTCGCTCCCATAGCCACCCGCTCCTCCGTAACTCCCGCCGCCTCCGGCATACGCTGAGTGCGGGAAGGTGGCACCGCCCGGACCAACACCCGCCCCCTGGCTTCCCGCATACCCCTGACCGTCCGCCGTGATCTTCGAGCCCGAGTCCACCGTCAGGTTCTCGACCTGCAGCGTCACCCCAACACCCGACCATTGCTCATCCACCTGCGCACTGGCGTTCTTGCCGCCCAAGGTCAACGTCGAGTTGCCCTTCAGCCGAAGGAGTCCCACGACTTTCAGGTTGCTGCCGCCCCCGAGGAACACCGTCGCGGCATCGTCCAGCGTCACCGCCCCAAACTCGAGAGCCGTGTCATTCCCGAACACGGCGTTCTCGTAGACATACAAGTGCGATTTCGCCACCGACGTGTCGATGAACACCGCGCTCCCCACCGTGCCGTTCTGCCAACCCGCACCCCCAGCCGCCGTCGTCGTCGTGAACCCGCTGAAGGTCTCGGCTTGCTCGTAGTAAATCGCAATCCGCCCCCCACCTCCGCCGCCCGCCGAATAACCGCTCACTCGATCAGCCCCCTTCGCCTCGAACCATCCCGCCCCGATCAGCACCTTCGTCGTGACCCAAATCGATCCCCCAGACCCCGGACCGCCATGATCTGTCGACATCGCCCCGTTCGCCGATATCAAGCCCTCCACCCGCAGCGTCCCATCCACGATCAGCCGGATCGCCCCACCGCCCGCACCGCTCCAGCGCCCTTCCCAACTCGATCCGCTCGATCCCAAATCCACCGGCTCGAACACCGAACCATACGTCGGCCCGCCTCCTTTGCGCCAGTCGCTCCCATAGCCACCCGCGCCGCCGTAGCTCCCCCCGCCACCGGCATACGCTGAGTACGGGAAGGTGGCACCGCCCGGACCAACACCCGCCCCCTGGCTCCCCGCATACCCCTGACCGTCCGCCGTGATCTTCGAGCCCGCCTCCACCGTCACATCCTCCGCCTGGACCGTCACCCCCACGCCTGCCCAAAGCCCATCCACCTGCGCACCGGTGTTCTTACCGCCCAAGGTCAAGGTCGAGTTGCCCTTCAGTCGAAGGAGTCCCACGACTTTCAGGTTGCTGCCGCCCCCCAGGAACACCGTCCCGGCGTCGTCCAACGTCATCGCCCCAAACTCGAGAGCCGTGTCATTCCCGAACACCGCGTTCTCGTAAACATACAGGTGCGATCCCGACACCGACGTGTCGATGAACACCGCGCTCCCCACGGTGCCATTATGCCAACCCGCACCCCCCGCCGCCGTCGTCGTCGTGAACCCGCCGAACCCGACCGCCTCCTCGTAGTACACCGCAATCCGCCCACCCCCTCCGCCGCCAGCCCCGTAACCGCTCACCCGATTAGCCCCCTTCGCCTCGAACCTGCCCACGCCGCTCAGGCCCTTCGCCGTCACCCAAATCGATCCCCCGGACCCCGGACCGCTGTGCTCGACCGCACTCGAACCGTTCGCGGAAACCACCCCATCCAAGTGCAGGCTTTCCGTGACGATTAACCGGATCGCCCCGCCGCCCGCACCGCTCCAGCGTCGTTCCCAACTCGATCCGCTCGACCCCAGGTCCACCGGCTCGAACACCGAACCGTACGTCGGCCCGCCTCCCTTGTTCCACCCGCTGCCGTACCCACCCGCGCCGCCATAGCTCCCTCCACCGCCGATGGGGCCATTCCCCCCCCAAGTGCCTCCCCCAGGACCAACGCCCGCCCCCTGGCTCCCCGCATACCCCTGACCGTCCGCCGAAACCCGGGAACTGGCGTCCACCGTCAGATTCGCCACATTCAGCGCCACCCCAACACCCGCCCACTGGTCGTCCACCTTCGCGCCCGTGTTCAGCCCCTGGCAGACCACCAAGGCTCCCTCGAACACTCCCATCGTCCGCACCACCCCCAGCGTCGAGCCTCCCGCCAGGGTCAATCGCGAGGCCCCGCCCAAGTACAAATCAAATACCGTCAGCCCCATCGACTGGCTCGTGATCGTCGTCCCGCCCAGCGCCGTCACGCTCCGGAACGAATGCACCCCCGCTCCCCCCACCGCCACCGAACTGCCATGGAACAACAGATGCAGACCGTCGTAGGCAGTCTCCCCAGCGGCGATCGTCAGCGCCGACGAGATCATCCTCACGTCGTAGCCATCATCCTCCGCCTCGCCGGCCGTCCCGTCGTGGTCCTGGTCCATCGCCTGACCCTCGACCGACTCGATCTGCGACCCCAGCACAAGGCGATACTCGCCAATCCCCGTTAGCCCCGTGAAATCCAGCTCGTACCACTGCGGTCGGACTTGCCGGATCGCAACCGGATTCACCACCGCACCGCCGGGCACCGTGAGCTGGACGTCCTCGGCCAGGAAGGTCGCGTCGTCCACCGGCTGACTGAACGCCACCAGGACCCGCTCGAACGGCCGCGCGGCATCCCCCACCGATAGCACCCGCATCACGTACAACCCCGGGAACACCGGCCACTCCTGGGTGAACGAGTCCACCCATTCGTCTTCCCCAACCTCCCCGTTCGTCCCGTCCCCATCCTGGTTCAACGGGTTGCCCGCCCGGTCCACCACCTCGGGCCCGATGGTCAGTGCGTACGCCCCCTGCGCAGTCACCGGATCGAACGTCACGACGTACTCGACACCCGACCCCGTCACGGTGTTCACCTCGCCCAAGTCAACGTCCCCTGGCCCCACGAGCCGCGTGTCCGCCGGTGTGAAACTCGCCGGGTCGACCTCCTCCGAGAACCGGATCTGCCGTTCGTAATACGGCGCCACCACGCTCAACCCCGCCACCAACCCCACCGGCCCCCGCGTATCGATCACGTAATCCAAAACCGCCGACACCGTCTTGCCCACCCACGGCGTGAACTCGACCACCGCCCGCCCATTCCCGTCTGCCAAAGCCACCGGCGCTGTCCCCACCACGGTCCCCGGCTCCGCCACCGACTGCGTCCAGTCGAACACGCCGTCGCTGTTGAAATCCACCCGCACCACCCCCCGCTTGTTGACCGTTACATCGAAGCTCGGCGTGGTGTCGTTGGTGTAATTGTCCTGGTCCGACATCCCGCTGTCGCTCCCCGCCTGCAAATCCAGAACCACCGTCGCCGGATGATCCTCGATCGGCAACGCCGCGCCCACGTAGTCTGCCCCCCCAAGCAACGGGTTGGCCGCCGCATCCAAAACACCCCCGAGGCTGAGGACGGTCACCTGGTAATAGTCATCCACCAAGGGCGTGTCCAGGTTCAGCACCGCCATCTGGGTCTTCGGATCATACGTCACCCCCTGGATCCGACCCGACCAGTCAACGTCAGTCGCATCCCCAAACACCCCATCCCCCCCGCTGCCCCAAACCCTATAGTGCGCCCGATCCAACACCGACGCTGCGTCCAGCCCGTTGGCGTCGGAGAACTGGACTTGCAACGCCAGGAGAGCAGCGCCTTCGCTCGTCGACACCACCGTCGGCCCGGTCACATCAACAAGGACCGGCAACACCGACTGCACCCGGGCGCCAACCCAAGGGGTGAACTCCGCTTTCACCGAGCGCAGGCCCTCGGGTAAATCCACAACCGCCGTGAGCGAATAGACCCCCGCCTCGGCCACCGGCAGCGTCTCGTCCATCGTGCCGTCCCCGTCATAGTCCAACGCCAACGTCCCCGCCTTGTTCACGGTCACCGTAAACTCCGGACGAACCACATTCGTCAGGTTGTCGTCCGCCAGCACCCCCGAGTCGCTCGCCGCCTTCAGATCCAAGTCCACCCAGGCCGCAGAACCCTCGACCGCCATCACCGCACTCATCGTGTCCGACCCCGCCCCGATCGCGTTCCCCGCAGCGTCGCGCACGCCGCCACCCGCCTTGATGATCACCTGGTAGTAGTCGTCCGGGAGAGTCTCCGCGAATTGCAGGATCGCGGTCTGCGTCGCCGCGTCGAACGTCACCGCCACGGGCGTCCGGCTCCCCTCGTTCCCATCGCTGAAGGTCCCGTCGCCGCCGCTCGACCGTAGTGCGTAGGCAGCAGCATTCACCACGCTCGACGGGTTCATCCCGCTCCAATCCGAGTAGCGCACCCGAAACCGGTCCGTCGGAACCGCATACCCACCCTCGACCCATGTCGGGGCCGCAGTCACCGTCCCCCGCCCCAATCGACCGTCAAAGCCATTCCCGGTCCGGTCCGCCAGCACATCACCCGTTCCCTCGTCGAACCGCCAATAGGCCGCCAACCCGGGTTCGCCGGCCGCCAGCACCACGTCCCTCTTGGCTCGGACTTCGTCTGCCGTCAGCACCCGACTCCAAAGACGGAACTCGGCCAGACTCCCCTGGAAGGACTCCGCCGCCACAAAACCGCCTCCCACCCAGTCCTGATCCTGGCCCAGAACGAAACCTCCCGGGTCGGCCGTGACCGCTTCGAGCGGCCCCGCACGGGTACCCATCGCCTGTCCGTCCACGTAAAGAGCCGCCACGTCCTCGGTGCCATCCATCGCCACCGACACATGATGCCATTGGCCATCCGTCATCGCCGGTATGGTCCACGTCAGCGTGACGTTGCCCGTCGCGCGATACAGCCCGAACGACGTCGGCGAGTTCAAACCGAGGAGCAATTCGTTGTCCGTCGCCGCCCGGGCAACACTCACGATGTGTTGCACGCGCGTCGTCGCCGTCTTGAACCAGAACTCCACCGTCAAGTCGCTCAGCCCGTTGATCGCGGCCGACGGCAGCCAGACCCAATCATCCACCCCGTCAAACACGACCGCAGTGCCCGGCCCCACCGAACTCACCGCCGGCGCCGTGAAGTCGACTTCCACCCGGTACACAAGGTCATCCCCGTACCCATCCCGGTTCTGGTCCAGCGGCAGACCGGCCGAATCCCGCAGACCACTCGTCTCCCCCGACCGCGCCCGCAGTTCGTATAGCCCCTCCGTCAGCGCCCCCTCGGTCAACAACCGTATCTCGGTCGTCCCATCTCCATACTCCGGGGTCAGGGTCAGGACCACGTCGTCCGCCCCCCCCATTACCCGATCCGCCCCCAGGAACGTCAGGGTGTACGTCCCGACATCCCGTGCCCCCTCGCCCACAACCGCGGCCGAGAGCGTCAACACAAACCGATTGATGTCCGCCGCGTTGGTCTGCGCCGCCGGCGTCACGGACACGACATACGGCCCCGAGGGGGTCGTGTCCCGCCGATATACCGTTCCCGCTCCACCCGACTGCGAACCGGACCCGCCGCTCACCGTCACGTTCTCCGACGCCAAGGTCAAACCCGCGGAGTAATACAAGGCCACCCTCCCGCCACCACCGCCACCCCCGGAGCCCTGGCCCGCGCCCCCGTTTGCCGTGACATTGCCGCTCCCCGCGATGACATCCGCCTCGAGCCAAACTGACCCACCCGAGCCACCCCCTTGTTCACCGCCCACCCCGGCCCCACCGTCGGCACTGATCGTGCCGTCCAAGGTCAGGGTCCCGGATACCACCAAATGAACCACCCCACCCCCGGCGCCGCCATTCCCGCCGGGGCTGTTGTCCGCGTTGTCGCCGCCACCCGAGCCCAAGTCCAACGGCTCCTCGATCGAACCGTACACCGCACTCGCCCCAGCAGGCGCGCCTCCAACTCCACCGTAACTGCCACCGCTGCCAGCCCCGGCATGCGCGGGAGCGCCTCCGGGCCCGCGACCGTCCCGGCCGATGCTGCCTACTTCGCCCCCCAGGTACCCCTGACCGCTGGCATTGACGGCTGACCCGGCGGCAATGGCCACCGAACCAGCCCTAAGTGTTACGCCGGTCCCCCGCCATTGGCCCTCGATCATCCGTTGCTGGTTGATGCTACCGCAGAAGATCGTCGAACTGCCGGTCAAAGACAGCGCCCCAGTCACGGTGACCTCGGATCCGCCCCCAATCGTCCACGTGGCCGCGTCATCCAATGTCACGGCGCCATACGTGAGCTGGGTGTTCGCCGGGGTGACCCAGTTCTCGAACACCCGAATCTGCAAATCCGCGACCGACTGATCAAAGAAAGCGACCGTGCCAACCTGTCCCGCACCGTTGCCCGTTCCACCGGCAGCCGTACTGGCCGTGTACCCAGTGAACTCGGCGGCCTGTGTATAGTATATGGCAATCCGCCCGCCACCGCCGCCCGAGCCCGCTCCCTGGCCGGCGCCTCCAGTGGCCTGGAAAAGACCGGCCCCCGTCAAGACCTGGGTCGTCACCCAAATCGAACCACCGGAGCCGCCCCCTTGCTCGCTGCCCACCCCGTCCCCGCCATTCGCCGAGATCACCCCGTCGAGGGTAAACGTGCCGCTGACGACTAACCGGATCGCCCCGCCGCCGCTCCCCCCATACCCGCCCGGGCTGTTGTCACTGTTGTCCCCGCCTCCGGACCCGAGATCCGTCGGCGCACTGGCGGACCCATAGATGGCCGCTTGACCCGCCACCGCCCCGCCATAGCCACCATAGCTACCCCCGCTCCCGCCCCCACCGTAGGCCGGAGCACCGCCGGGGCCGCGCCCATACGAACCGATGGACGCCGACTCACCGCCAACGTACCCCTGGCTGTCCGCGGAAACCCGAGAGCCCGCTTCGACGACCAGTTCCTTCGCGCTCAACGTCACACCGACGCCTGCCCACTGATCGCCCACCTTGGCAGAGGTGTTCTTTCCCAGACAGAGAACGGTCGAGTTGTCCTTCACCCAGAACCGCTCGCTTACCGTGACCGTCGAACCCCCGCCCACCGTCAGCGTACCCCCGGCCTCGACCGTCAGCTTCTGATACGCCACGGTCGTGTCCGCCGGAATGACGTAGTTCGAGAACACCCGGAGATGCGGCAGCGCGGCGGAGCTGTCAAAGACCGCCAGCGTCCCCATCGTGCCAGCCCCATTCCCCGCCCCGCCCGCCAAGTTCACCTGGGTGAACCCTGAATAGCCCAAGTCCTGCTCGTAGTGGATCGCCACTCGGCCGCCACCGCCCCCCGAGCCGTTCCCCTGGCCCGCACCGCCCATCGCCCGGATCTGCCCCGAGCCCGTAATCTTGTCTGTCGTGACCCAGATCGAACCGCCCGAGCCACCCCCTTGCTCGTTGCCCTGGCCTGCTTCGCCATTGGCACTCAGCGTGCCCTCGAGTGTCAGCACCCCCGAGACGACAAGCCGGATCGCCCCACCGCCATAACCGCCCCGGCCCCCGGGGTTGTTGTCGCTGTTGTCGCCGCCACCGGACCCGAGGTCGATCGGCGAATCAATCGAACCGTACGCCTCCGCCCGGCCCGCATACGCTCCTCCGTAGCCACCGTAGCTGCCC
Organism: Verrucomicrobiota bacterium; assembly: GCA_029556615.1. Lineage (GTDB taxonomy): Bacteria > Verrucomicrobiota > Verrucomicrobiia > Limisphaerales > J093 > JAKQDD01. Next base: position 69,106 of record JAKQDD010000055.1, read on the forward strand.
CCGCTGCCCCCGCCCCCAGTTGCCGGCCCGCCCCCCGGACCACGCCCGTATGAGCCGTAGGACCCCGCCTCGCCTCCCCAATAACCCTGCGCATCCGCGGAAACCACCGAGCCCGCCGTCACCTCGAGGTTCCCGGCCATCAGGGTGACTCCCACCCCCGCCCACTTCCCGTCGACTTGCGCGGCTTGGTTCTTCCCCTGGCACAGAATCGTCGAATTGCCGGTCACAAGAAGCAAACCCGCCACTGTCACGGTCGAGCCCCCCTCGATCGTCAGGGTCGCCCCATCCTGGACCGTCAGCGTCTGGAACTCGTAACTCCCTTCCTTCAACAGCGTGTTGACCGTCACCAGCAAATCGTCCGGCAGCTCGTCTCCGGGGTTGTAGATCACCGACGGACTGGTCATCAACCGGACCGAGCCGCGACCCCCGGCCGGCAAAATCATATCCGCACTTTCCGCACCCGGAATCCCCTCCGGATTCCCTGCCGCGTCCTCGCCCCCTTCCGAAGCCGCGGTGCCCCATCCCGGGTTGTCCAGCAACTCAGCCCCTCCCAACAATTCGTCCGCCGTGAGACCCGCACCGGGGACCAGACCCTCCTCGACTGACGCAGGCGATTCCTCGAATACCACCGCCGACACCGTCGCCGCCTGGGTGCCGCCCGCGCCGGGATCTTGCGGCGTCAGCAACGGCGACGGATCCGCTGAAAGCAATACCCGTGCTTCCAGGGCCTCGAGCTCGAACAGCCTTTGGTGACCCACGCCGCGCATGCCACACCCGATCGATCCCAAGACCTCGCCCCCCCCCACGCACCCAGCCGCCCGAACGTCTCAAGTCCTCCATCCCACGCCACGCCTTTCGCGTAGTCGAAACGAACCCTGGGGAGACGAGATTTTGGTTTGCCGCGGCCCTTATATCCCCCAGCCAAACCGCCAGTCAACAAAACTCCCAACACAAACTCAGTCCGTTCTGCCCCATGGGGCAAGACGGGATCACCGGGATGAACCGGATTCCAGAGGCCGAGGACAAGAAGTGGGTGGGCCTGCCCCGAGCGCGGTCGAGGGGCCAACTCCGACTGTCCCCCTATTCTACCCCCGGATCCTCGCCTAACGCGTGCGGCCCGAACGTTCGCCATCGGCTCGCGGTGGGTTTTCGCCTTGTAGGCGCGTGGGGTGTCGGCTCCGGGGTGGCCCGCCCGCTGGCGGGCGGGCTCTATAGGGTTTGGAGGGAATGGGCCCGCCCCGGGGGCGGGCTTTCAAATCCGCGAAAACCCCGGACCAGGCGGCTCAAGGCGCTTGGTCAAGCCCAGGAGGTTGAGCCGCAAAGGACGCTTACGCGCGGATTTGGCGGTCGCGAACCGGCTTGACGCCCAGCAGCTTCCGGCGTAGCAGAAACCCATGATTCACCTCGGACTGCACACGGACAACTGGCGGCCCCTCAGCAAGAGCTTCGAGGCGGCCATTGACGAGATCGCCGCAACCGGTCTGAAACACGTCGAGTTCGCCGTGATCCACGGCCAGAACTTCATCCAAGCGCTGGGCTATGACCCCGGGGTCTCGCTGCAATCCAATCCCCGGGCCCTCCGCCGGTACCTCGAGAAGAAGAACATCGAGGTCTCCCAAATCGACGGCTCCTACCCCATGATGGGCCCCCTCGGGTCCGCCTTCGGCGTTCAGTATGTCCAGCAGACCATCCGGTTCGCCGCCGAGCTCGGCTGCCCGATGGTCGACACCGTGGACGGTGCCTTCGAGACTCCTGGGCTCTCCCGCAAGGAGGTCTTCCGCGTGACGTGCGACAACTACCGCCAATGCCTGTCCTGGGCTGAAGACTACGGCGTCATCATCAATGTCGAGCCGCACGGGCCCTACACGAACGACATCGATTTCATGCAGCGGCTCCTCAAGACGTTCGATTCGGAGTACCTCCGCCTCAACTTCGACACCGGCAACACCTTCATCGCCGGCCACGATCCGCTCGACTACTTGAAGGCGCTCCGCCCTTACCTCACCCACTGCCACATCAAGGACGTCAGCGCTGACCTCGCCGCGGCAGCCCGCGGCGAAGAGACGGGCATCGGCAGCTCGATCGTTCCCGTCGGCGGCGGCGTCAACGCCGATGGCATCCGCCGCTGCATCGCGTTCCTCGAGCAGACCCGCTGGGACGGCGTCGTCTCGATTGAATGCCACGGCTCCCCCGAAAACACGGCGGCAAGCGTCGCGTTCATGCGCCAATTGGTCCCCAGCCGCCAGCGAAGGAGCCCTGCCCGATGAAGCCCTTCCTCCCCCAATCCGGATCCGCCGCGGACGCCGCATTGCCCCGGCGCGCTTTCCTTGCCGGAACGGCCTCGATCGCCGCCGCAGCCCTGGTCCGTCCCTCGCTCGTGTTCGGCGCTGACGCCGCTGCGAAAGTCGACCTCGGGCTGATCGGCTGCGGCGGACGCGGCTCCTGGATCGCCAGGCTTTTCGCTGCCTCCGGCCTCTACCGGCTCGTGGCCTGCGCGGACTACTTTCAAGACCGCGTGGATGAAGTCGGTAACGCGCACGGGATCGAGGCCGCCCGCCGTTACACGGGGCTCGCCGGCTATCGCCGGCTCCTCGAAAGCAAGCTGGACGCCGTGGTCATCGAAACCCCGCCTTACTTCCACCCGGAACAGGCCGCCGCGGCAGTCGAGGCAGACAAACATGTCTACATCGCCAAACCCATCGCCGTCGATGTCCCCGGCTGCCTCGCCATCGCCGAGGCCGGACGCAAGGCCACAGAGAAGAAACGCGTCTTCCTCGTCGATTTTCAAACCCGAGCCAACGAACACTACCGCGAGGCGCTCCGCCGGGTTCGCAAGGGCGATCTCGGCGACCTGATCCTCGCCGAGGCCCACTATCCCTGGACGGGCGGCGGCCGTGGCGGCCCCCCCGCCACCGCCGAGGCCCAGCTCCGGCACTGGTACTATGTCCTCGCGTTGTCCGGCGATTTCATCGTCGAACAGAGCATTCACTCCCTCGACGTGGCCACCTGGATCCTCAATGCCGATCCCCTGCGCGCGGTGGGCATGGGCGGACAGAAACTCCGTCCCCCCGGCAGCATCTACGATCACTTCGCCGTCAACTACACCTTCCCCGGCAACGTCCCCCTCGCTTTCACGTGCATCCAGGCCGTCCCGGAGGTCAAGGACGAGATCCGCGCCCGTGTCTTCGGCTCGGAAGGGGTCATCGACACCGACTACTTCGGGAACGTCTTCATTCGCGGCAACGAACCCTACAAGGGCGGCAGCACCGGCAACCTCTACACCACCGGCACCGAGGTCAACATCCGCGAATTCCATCAGGCCGTCATCGAAGGCCACTGTGACAACCCCACCGTCGCCCCGTCGGTCCGCTCGAATCTCACCGCCATTCTCGGCCGCGAAGCGGCCTACCAACGCCGCGAGCTGACCTGGGACGAACTGCTGCGCCAGAGCAGGCAACTCGAACCCGACCTGCGCGGTCTCAAAGCCTGACATCTTCTGTCTTGTTCCCGATCTGCTGTCGTGTTAGTTTCTCGCCAGGCTTCCAACAACAACCCTCACTCGTTTCGTTCCAATGAACGCCACAGAGTCTCTTGTGCAGCGTGTGATCTCTCGTGCCCGCAGTGCCCACCCGATGTCCCGCCTGCGGGCAGGCCTTGCCGGACTCGCCCTGGCCGCCGCCGGATCCGCCTGCGCGGCCAACATCGCGCCAGCAGGCACCGCCATCCTCGGCTATAACGACGCCATCGACGGCGACGCCGGGACTCTCTTCTCCCATTACGGACTCGAAACCCGCATCAACGACGAGAACATCTACTCGGCCGAGGACAACTGGAGCGGCGGCGCTGACGCCGGACAAGCCGTCAGCTTCGTTGGTATCCTCTGGCCCGGTCTGCGCCTCGAGGGCATCACGACCTTGACGCTCACCCTGGCGACATTCGGAGACGGCGGCTGGTTCGGCGTGCCCACCTACTCGCCCGCCCCCGGTTCGCCGCTCACCGCCGCTGACTACCTCGTCGAACCATCCGTCCAAGTCACCACCGACCACGGCGTGACCTGGACCCCGGTCGCCTACACCTCCGATTACCTGACCGCGCTCGACGGCCACCTCATCGGCGGCGGCGGCCAGCCCAATCCGACGGCCGTGACCGCCACGTTCACCCTCACGCCCGCCATCACCTCGATCAACGGCATCCGGATCATCGGCGACAACGGCGGTTACGCCGGCGCGGACGGCAACGGCTTCATCGGCGTCTTCGAGCTGGTGGTCGAAGGCACGCCCCCGGGAGACATCGACAGCGACGGACTCCCCGACGTCTGGGAGACAACCTACGGCCTGCAGGTCGGCGTCAACGACGCCGCTGGCGACAAGGACGGCGACGGCCTCTCGAACCTGGACGAGTTCAACGCCGGTACCCGCCCCGACCAGGGCGACACCGACGCTGACGGCCTCACGGACGGCGCCGAAGTCCATACCCACAAAACCAATCCCACGATGGCTGACACCGACGGCGACGGCCTTTCCGATGGCGCCGAAGTCAACACCCACAAGACCAACCCGCTGCTGACGGACACCGATGCCGACGGCCTGAGCGATGGCGCCGAGGTCAACACCCACGGGACCAAGCCCCTGATCAAGGACACCGACGCCGATGGCTTCCTCGACGGCATCGAGGTCGCCCAGGGCACCGACCCCAGAAACCCCGCCAGCTACCCCAGCAACGCCGCCATCATCGGCTCCGGTATCCTCGGCGTGAACAATGCCATCGACGCCGATGCCGGGACACCCCGCTGGAACGCCGGCGTCCTCGCCTCGATCAATGACGGCAATCTCGATTCCCGCGTCGATAACTGGTTCGGCGGCAATTCCTTGAATGTCAGCTTCGTCGGCGTCCTCTGGCCCACGCCCCTGGCAACCCAGATCAAGAGCGTCACCCTGACGCTCGCCACGTTCGCCGACGGCGGTTGGTTCGGCCCCAGCGGGGTCGGGCCCGGCGCCGGCGGGTATCTCGACGATTCCCTGCTCCTCGAACCGACCATCCAAATCAGCACCGACGGCGGAACCACTTGGGCCGCCGTCGATGCCACCTCGGACTACCTCATTGCCCTCTACGGCCACAGCATCGGCGGCGGCGGCAACGTCAACCCCACGACGGTGACCACCGAGTTCACGCTGACGAGCCCGCCCTCCGGGGTCACCGGCATCCGCGTCATCGGCGAAAACGGCGGCAACGCCGGCTCCGACGCCAACGGGTTCATCGGCGTCTTCGAGATGGTTGTGACGGCCGGTATCGCCAATGACTCCGATAACGACGGCATGGACGACACCTGGGAGACAACACACGGCCTGCAGGTCGGAACCAACGACGCCGCCGGCGACCCCGACAGCGATGGCCTCACCAATATCCAGGAGTTCGCCAGCAACACGGATCCCAAGAAGGCCGATACCGACAACGATGGTCTCAAGGACGGCGAGGAACTCGGCGAGTACAACACCAGTCCCCTGCTCCCCGACACCGACGGCGATGGCCTCACCGACGGCACCGAAGTCCTCACGGCCCATTCCGATCCGCTCGTGGCGGACACCGACGGCGACGGCCTCTCCGACGGCGACGAAGTCAATACCCACCACACCAACCCCACTCTCCCCGACACCGACGGCGACGCGTTCACCGACGGCATCGAAGTCACCCTCGGCTCGGATCCCACATCCGCCACCAGCAAGCCCGATAACGTCGCCGTCCTCGGCACCGGCATCATCGGCATCAAAGACACCGTTGCGAGCGGTGCCGAATTGCCTTGGCCCAACGCCGGCGTCGTCGAGAACATCAACGACCTCAGTCTCCTCACCCGCGTCGATACCTACAACGGGGCCGCACCCACCACGGCCAGCTACGTCGGCATCCGCTGGGATCAGCCCATCACCGACCCCGTCGTCCGTCTCAACCTCGCCCTGGCCGTCTTCTTCGACGGCGGCTGGTTCGGCCCCAACGGCATCGGGCCCGGCGCCGGCGGTTTCCTTTCCCCGAACTACCTCGCGGAGCCGATCGTCCAAGTGTGGCCCCACTCCGGCACGGATTGGGTTACCGTGCCCCACACCTCCGATTATCTCACCGCCCTCGATGGGCATCCGCTCCCAGCCGTCGCTTTCGGGGCTCCCACCACGGGCCAGGCCACCTTCTCCCTGACCGCCCCGCAGTCCAACATCGACGCCGTCCGACTCCTCGGAGTCGAGGGCGGCACTGCCAGCGGCGGTTTCCTCGGCGTGTTCGAGCTCGCCGTCGAAGTCCACCGCGTCACCACCGGGGTCACTCTCGCCTCGATCGCCAAGGTCAACGGCCAGCTCCAATTCGAGTTCGACTCGCAAGCCGGCGTCACCCACGTCGTCGAGTACCAATCCAGCCTCGGCGATGCCCAGTGGCATAAGCTCGCCACCATCCCGGGTGACGGCAGCCGCAAGACCGTCACGGACAGTCTGGCAACCGCCCGCCGCTTCTACCGCGTGACCAGTCAGTAGCCACGACAGAAGCCATCCCTGTCTTGCTCCTAGTGTGGTGTCCCTCAAATGGGTGGACATTCGCGGCCAGGAGTTTTGCCGCCAGACAAGGACTTCGGCGAGCTCAGTCGAGCCGCGCGAGCGACGAGCATATCCGCTGAGATCTGTGAGAAGCGAGCAACGCCGTCTGGTGGCAAAAGAACGGCCGCCCAAGGGATTGCGCCGAAAACGGCCTGGGGCTTCGTTGCTCCGTCGGTCGAGTATCGCCAGGGATACACTCCCTCCTCGCGCGGCTCGACCGAGCTCGCCGAGGTCCTCGTCCCAGGCCGTTTTGGGCGCAACGAATGTCCACCCCTTTGAGGGACACCACACTAGCTCTGGAACGGCGCGGATTCTCCCTAGCGAGGCGCCGCCTCAGACCCGGCTCGAGTCCTCAGGTTCATAAAGACCCTGCTGTGCTTGCCCTCCCCTCTTCCGCGCCTCGCTAATGCCGCAAACAAGGTGACACACTCATAGTCTCCACACATGTTTCACAGGTCGAGGACTCCACGCCTTTTCCCAGACTGCGCTGGGAACATGGGGTTCGCCTGCGGCGAGCAGCAGTTTGCGAACGCCGACCGCTGCATCGAGTCGGCGCGCCGGTTCTTCCCTCCGCTTGCGACTACGGAGCGGGGGGAGGGATCGAGGGCCTGCACGCCGAAGCCTTGGCGAAGGCGGGAGAGGGGTGCCGGCCTCGTGGACTGACACAGGCCCCTCCTCTCCCTCTCTCTCCTCCCGTTGCCGGGAGGCGAGGGAGACAACATGTCGGTAGATATTCTCTGACAAGGGGCTAGCCCCACGACGAAGGAGTGGGGAGAGGGGCTACCTGCGCGACAGCGCCTTCGCAGCGCGGCGACCCGTGGCACCGTCGGAGCCGGTCGCCGACGCGAAGACTCTGGGTTTGGGTTGCAGCCAAGCCGCGCTGTGCCGTTCTGCCTTTGCGTTAAATGCCCTCGCCCGGAAGGAAGTGGCGGCTCCGGGACCGGCTTTCACCTTGAATTCACCCCGGACCATGAGCAATTCTCGAACGACGCGCAGGAGCCGACTCCCACGAGTCCAACGGTCTCCATGGATTCCAATCCCACCTCGAGCCCGATGCCGAGGTGAACCACGGCGGCAGGACTCGGCATGGCGGGGTCATCGGGATGACAACAGCAGGCTCCAGCGCGGGTCCCTATGAAATTGCCGCTCTCGACTCGAAGCCTGGTTCTCCGGCTCCAGCTCGGCGTCGGTCTCCTGACCGGTTTCGTGCTCGGGCTCACGGTCTGGCTAAACTACCGCAGCAGCCGAGCGGAACTCGAAGCCCAGACCCATGCCGAGGCCGCCGCCAAGATCCGGGCCGCCGCCTACCGGCTGGATGATTTTGTCGCCAGAATCGGGATGCTGCCCCGCAGTCTCGCGGTCCGCCAGCAGGCCGTGGGCCCCGACCCCGACCCGGGGCTGGTGCCTCACCTTCGCGAACTGCTCCGCCAGTTCCCGGCCGAGGAGGTCTACGGGGTCTACATGGCCTTCGAACACAAGGACTGGAAAGAGCCCGACTCCTGCCTGGCGATTCATCGCAAGGGCTGGCCCAACCTGACACCGGTCACCTACGACTATCACGATCCGCGCCAGGAATGGTACCACGGCCCCAAGGTCTCCGGCCAATTCCATGTCACCGAACCCTATTTCGACGAGGGAGCCGGCAACATCAGCATGGTCAGCCTGACCGCCCCCGTGTTCGACTCCGCCAGCAACTTCGTCGGGGTCGCCGGTGCCGATCTCTCCCTCGAACGGATCCGGGAGATCGCCCGCCAAATGCACCTGCACGGCCGCGCGAGAGCCGGGACGGAAGGGCCGGCGACCGAGTCCCTCTACCTCGTCAGCCGCTCCGGCAAGATCGTGGTGCACCCGAACGAGCAGCTCATGCTCCGCCAAGGTCACGCCGGGGCTGACCTCGCCAGCCAACCCGGCGGCTCGTTGGTGGCCGCCAGCGCCGAAGGATCCGCCCCCTTCCGACTCGACGGCGAACGCCGCCGGCTCTTCTGGGCCGAGCTCCCCCTTACCCGCTGGAAAGTCGTGCTCGATATCTCGGAAAGCGCCGTTCTCGTCCCGGTTCATGAACTGACCCTCCGCTCGGCCCTGATCGGCGGCGTCGGGCTCGTCCTCATGGTTCTCGTCGTCACCACCATCGCCCGGCGCCTCGCCCGCCCCTTGCTCCGCCTCACACGCGCCGCCGCTGCCCTCGAACAGGGCAGCTTCCGCGAAGACTTGCTCAGCGACCTGCTGCGCCGCCGGGACGAGCTCGGCGAGCTCGCGCGCGGCTTCGAGCGGATGGCGAGGGAAATCCAGGTCCGCGAACAGCGCCTCGCCGAGTGGAATCAGAACCTCGAACGCACCATCGAGCAGCGCACCACCGAGCTGAAGGCGCACACAGCCGAGCTCGAAAAACTCACGCGCCAGTCCCAGGAAACCGCCCTGATCGAGTCCCGGCTCTCGGCGCTCAATACGGCTCTCCGGGGCGACCTGACGGAAGCCCAGGTGGCCCAACGGGGACTCGAGGCGGTGGTCGACTTCCTGGCGGCGCCGGTCGGGGCGCTGTTCGTCATGGGCGACGACGGCCGGCTCCACCGCCTCGCCGCCCATGCCTACCCGGATGACCCGGATCTCCCCACCTCGTTCCCAGTGGGCAGCGGCACCGTCGGCGAGGCCGCCCGATCCGGCCGCCCGGTCGTCAGCGAACCGGAGGCCACCCGCCTCCGCGTCCAGTTCGGCTTCGGCCCGGCGGCTCCGGCCCAGGTGATCGCCTTTCCCCTCATGGCCGGCGAAACCACGGTCGGCGTTCTTGAACTCGGCTTGTTCAAACCCCTCACCGATACCCAGACGCGGTGGATCGAGAAGGCGCGCCAGACCATCGCCAATGCCCTCCGCTTCGCCCAGGAAAGCCAAGAGCGCCGCGAGGCCGAAGAGCGAACCCGGCTCATCCTCGAATCCGCCGCCGAGGGCATCTTCGGCGTGGACACCACCGGGCGCATCGAGTTCGTCAACCCGGCGGCCTGCCGGATGCTCGGGTATACACCCCAGGAACTGATCGGCCAGCCTTCCCACAGTCTGATCCACCACCATCGACCCGACGGGAGCGTATACCCCGAGGAAGAAAGCCCCATGGCCGCCGCCTATACCCGCGGGGAAGCCAGCCGCATCGACAATGAGTTTCTGTGGCGGAAGGACGGCGTCGCCTTCCCGGTCGACTACGGCGTGCGCCCCATCCTTAAGCACGGCGCCGTCGTCGGCGCCGTCATCAGTTTCACCGACATCACCGAGCGCATCCGCAAGGAGCAGACCTTCCGCGCCGTGTTCAACGCGCCCCAGGACGCCGTCATCTTCTACGACGCCAACGGAATCCGCGAGGTCAACCAGGCTGCGGTCCGAATGCTGGGATTCGAGCGCGCCTCCGATCTCATCGGCCTCAACCCTTACGAGATCGCGCCGGAATTCCAGGCCGACGGCTCCCGTTCCATCGACAAGGGCCGCGAGATCACCGCCCACGTGATGGCCGGCACTCCGGCCCGCTTCGAGTGGCTCCACAAAACCCGCGACGGCACGGTCATCCCCACCGAGGTCGCCCTCAGCCTCACCACCCTGGACGGCAAACCCGCCCTGCTCTGCCTCCTCCGCGATCTCACCGAGCGGAAACGCATCGAGACCGAGCTCCGCGAGGCGCGCCAGCGCGCCGAGGAAGCCACGCTCATGAAATCGATGTTCCTCGCCAACATGAGCCACGAAATCCGCACGCCCATGAACGCGATCATCGGCCTCTCCCATCTCGCCCTCAAAACCCCCCTCAACCCCCGACAGCGCGATTACATCACCAAAGTCCACAACGCCGGCACCTCCCTCCTCAGTGTCATCAATGACATCCTCGATTTCTCGAAGATCGAGGCCGGCAAGCTCGAGCTCGAAACCACGGACTTCCAGCTCGACGGCGTGATCGCCTCCGTGATCGCCGTCACCGCCCAGAAAGCGCACGAGAAAAGCCTCGAATTCCTCACCGAGGTCGCCTCCGACGTCCCCGAGCGCTTGCGCGGCGATCCCCTCCGCCTCGGACAGATCCTCATCAACCTCGTCAACAACGCCGTCAAGTTCACCGAACGCGGCGAAGTCCGGCTCCGGATTGAATTGCTCGGACGCGCCGGCGACACACTCCAGCTCCGGTTCTCCGTGCGCGACACCGGCATCGGCATGACACGCGAGCAGGCCTCGCGCTTGTTCCAGCCCTTCTCGCAGGCCGACATGTCCACCACCCGCAAACACGGCGGCACCGGCCTGGGACTGACCATCTGCCAGCGCCTGGTCGATCTCATGGGCGGACAGATCGGGCTCGAAAGCGAGCCGGGCGTCGGCAGCACGTTCGCCTTCACCGTCGGCCTCGAGGCCAGCCGCGCCCCCCAAAGCCGCCGGATCGTCCCGGAACCGCTCCAAACCCTGCGCGCCCTCGTCGTCGATGACAACCCCGCTGCCCGCGCCATCCTGGTCGAATCCCTCGAGAACGTCGTCGGCCACGTGCAGGCTGTCAGCTCCGGTCCCGAGGCGCTCGCCACCCTCGAAGAACAGGATGCGAATACCCCCTACGACGTCGTCTTCATGGACTGGCGCATGCCCGGCATGGACGGCTTGCAGACCACCCGCCTCATCAAGGATCACTCCGCCCTCCCCCGACAGCCCGCCATCATCATCGTTACCGCCTTCGGCCGCGAGGAAATCCGCGAGGAGGCCGAACGCCTCGGCGTCGACGGTTTCCTCGTCAAGCCCGTGACGAAATCGATGATCGTCGACAGCCTCGTCAGCGTCTTCGCCGCCCCCGCCGACACCGCCGGCGCCACGGCAGGAACCACCGACGAAGGCGCCCGCCTCCACGGCCTGCGCGTCCTGCTCGTCGAGGACAATGAGATCAACCGCCAGATCGCCGTCGAGCTCCTCGAAGGCGCCGGCGCCCGCGTGGCCGTCGCCCGCGACGGACGCGAGGCGGTCGACAGCCTCTTCCAGTCCCCCTTCCCCCCGCCCTACGACGTCGTCCTCATGGACCTCCAAATGCCCAAAATGGACGGCTACCAGGCGACCACAGCCATCCGCGGCGACCCCCGTTTCGCACGGCTGCCCATCATCGCCATGACCGCTCACGCCACCCTCGAGGAACGACAGCGGTGCTTCGACGCCGGCATGAACCAGCACGTCGCCAAACCCATTGACCCCGAGGTGCTCTTCAAAACGCTCCAGCCCTACGCCGCCGCCACCCCGCCCCAGACAGCCCCCGCGACCCATGCCACGCCGTCCCCAGAAACCGGAAACACCCCCGCCCCCGCAGACCTTCCCCCCGCCGTCGAAGGCCTCGACACCCAGGACGGCCTGCGCCGCCTCGGCGGCAACCGCACGCTCTACCTCAAACTCCTGCGTCAGTTCGTCGAGCAGCAGGGCACGGCCGCCCTCGACATCCAGGCCGCCCTCGACCGCAATGACGTCGCCCTCGCCGAACGCCTCGCCCACACCGTCCGAGGCGTCGCCGCCAGCCTCGGCGCCGACCCCGTCCAGCAGGCCGCCGCCACCCTCGAACGCGCCCTCGCCTCGAAGGCACCTGACATCGATCCGGCCCCGGCCCTGCGCGATTTCCAGGACATCCTGGACCCCTTCGTCCAACGCCTCGCCGCCGCCCTCCCGCCGCCCGCACCCGCATCCTCATCCCCCGCCACCGCCACCGCCACTCCGCCCGATCCCGCGCGGACGCAACAGGCCGTCGACACCATGATCGGACACCTCGAACGCCTGGACCCTGCCGCCGCCGATTGTCTCGAGGCATCGCGGGATCTCTTCCAGACCCTCATGCCCGGCGATGCCTTCGCCGCCTTCGAACGCGACATCAGCAACTTCGCCTTCGCCGAAGCCCTCGCCCGCCTCCGCCAGGCCGCCCCGGCCAAAGGCCCACTGCCCTCATGAACACCTCAACCCCAGCCCCAGCCCCAAGCGCCCGCATCCTCATCGTCGACGACACGCCGGCCAACCTCCAGACTCTGGCCGCCGTCCTCAAGGAACAGGGCTACCAGATCAGCGTGGCCACCAACGGGCAGCAGGCGCTCGACGCCCTCGGAAAAATCCAGCCCGACCTCGTTCTCATGGACGTCATGATGCCCGTCATGGACGGCTACGAAGCCTGCCGGCAGATCAAGACCTCAGCCCTCTGGAAGGACCTGCCGGTCATCTTCCTCACGTCCAAGAACGATACCGCCGACATCGTCCGCGGCTTCCAGCTCGGCGCCGTGGATTATGTCGCCAAACCCTTCAATCCGTGCGAACTCCTCGCCCGCGTCCACACGCACCTGACGCTCGACCGGCTCAACAAGGAAAACCAACGCCTCCTCCTCAACGTGCTCCCGGCCCCCATCGCCGAACGCCTGAAAAAACAGCCCGGCATCATCGCCGAGCGCTTCGACGATGTCTCCGTCCTGTTCGCCGACATCGTCGGCTTCACCCACTTGTCCGCACGGCTCGCCCCCACGGACCTGATCGCCCTCCTTAACCGCGTCTTTTCCCGGTTCGACGAGCTGGTCGAACACCACGGTCTCGAGAAGATCAAGACCATCGGCGACGCCTACATGGTGGCCGGCGGATTGCCCAACCCCCAGCCGGATCACCTCGAGCGCATGATCCGACTCGCGCTCGATATCCAGGCCGCCGCCAGCGCCCTCAGCGCCGATTCCGACAACCTCGCGCTCCGCATCGGCCTGCACGCCGGCTCCGTCGTCGCCGGCGTCATCGGCATCCGCAAGTTCATCTACGACATCTGGGGCGACACCGTGAACACCGCCAGCCGACTCGAGTCCCATGGCCTGCCCGGCCGCATCCAGGTCACCGAATCCCTGTTCCACCGCATCCAGGCCTGGTGCCCCTGCGAACCGCGCGGCGTCATCGACGTCAAAGGCAAAGGCCCCCTCCGCCTGTACCTGGTCGTCGGACCCTGACTCGAACCGCGCGGCCGCGCGTTGCGAGCGCTGGTTGACAGGTGGTAGCCTTTTGCTACCCTGCCGCCATGAGTCAACCGGTCAAACTCTCGGACGCGTTGGTCCTGGATGCCCGGATCATGGGCCAGGTCGCCGAACGTTCCATCTCCGGCCAGATCGAATTCTGGGCCAAGCTGGGCCGCGCGATCGAACCGCTGCTCCGCGGCGTCCAGGCGATGGCCCTGGGGCGGGCCGGCGATGCCCAACCGCTCTCCGTTTGCCTCGAAACCGTGGATTCTCCCGAGGGTCGCCACCGGGTGAGGGACCATCTCCAATCCCACCCGTTTCCGCACTACGAACTGGCGGATACCCCCGGCTTGCTCGTCCGCATCTCCGCCGACGGCGAGCGCACGTTAGGCCGCTTCGTCAATCGCCAGTTTCAAACCGTCAAAGCGTCCAAGCGATGAGTTCGACGCTGGACCACCGCCCGCTCCTGGTCGCCCTGACCGGACCGAATGGCGCGGGCAAGACCACGTTCTACCACGCCCATCTCAGCCCCTGCGGCCTGCGATTCCTCAACGCCGATGTGCTGGCCCACGAGCTCGATCTGGAGCCGTACGCGGCGGCTCAGGTGGCCACGGCCCTGCGACGGGAACTCGTGCAGCAACGGGAGAGTTTTGTGTTTGAAACCGTGTTCTCGGACCCCGTGGGCGACAAACTGGCCTTCCTGAAGGACGCGGCCAAGGCCGGCTGCACCGTCGTGCTCTGCTTCATCGGCATCTCCGGACCTGACGTCTCGGAAGAACGCGTGGCCATGCGCGTCTCCCAAGGCGGTCACGATGTGCCCACCGAGAAACTCGTCGCCCGATTCCCCCGCACGCTGGCCAACCTGCAGGCCGCGATTCACGCCCTGCCTCACGTCTGGGTCTTCGACAACGACGACCTGCGGACCCCCTTCCGCAAGCTTGCCGTCTTCGCGCAAGGACGACAGGTCTGGTCGAGACCCTCCCTGCCCAAGTGGCTCCGAGCGCTGTTGAAAAGACAGCCAACCCGGTAGACACTCGATGGCAAGCCACACGTGTGCGTCATGACCCAATCGGTGTCGGCGCAGTTCATTCGCGTGAGTGCAGTCATCGAAGGGGTCCTGACAATCGTCAACGGTCAGATCACGCGACGGACCAGGATTGTCGATTGTCAGAACTCAGGGTCCCACCACTTGATGAATAGCGGTTTAGATTATTGCTGCAAATATAAAGTGCGTTTTGAGAAAAAGCTGGCATGTTAGGGCCCATGTTTGACCGATGGTATGCAACCGAGTTGAAGGCGTGTCTCGAGCGACCGTATGTCCAGCTGCTTTTCGGAGCGCGCCAGACGGGCAAGACGACCTTGCTCAACGCATTGTTGCCGTCAGAAACACTGCGGGTGGACCTGGCCAACCCGGAGGAGCGATCGCGGCATCTGGCCGATCCCGGGCGGTTCGTCAAGCTCTGCCGCGACCTGCCTGCGGCCCCGGACGGGCGATTGGTGTTCGTGGATGAGGCGCAGGCCGTGCCGACGGTGTTTGACGCGGTGCAGTATCTCTACGACAACGACAAGCGGCGCTGGCGCTTCGTGCTGTGCGGAAGTTCGGCGCGGAAGCTGCGAAAGACCGGAGCGAATCTGCTTCCGGGCCGCTGCTTCTACCATCGGCTTCACCCGTTGACGATGGCCGAGCATCCACCGGAGCCGAAGCGGATCGAGTATGCGGTGTCGCCGGTGCCGCTGGAATGGAAGGCGGGGACGCTGCCCGCTAATCCCTTTCCGACCTGGGGCTTGGAAGAACGCCTGGCTTACGGGGCCTTGCCCGGTGTGGTGGCCGCTCAAGAAGCGGATCGGGCGCGGATGCTCACCGGCTTCACGCTGGTGCACTTGGAGGAGGAAATCCGACGGGAGGCGCTGGTCAAGGACTGGGGTGCGTTTGTGCGGTTCCTGGAATTGGCCGCAGCCGAGTCCGGGCAAGTCGTCAACTTCGCCGGAATCGCGCAGGAGACGGGGCTTTCCCCGCCGACGGTCAAGTCGCACTACCAGTTGTTGGAGGACATGTTCATCGGCTTTCGCCTGCCGGTGTACTCGGGCAGCAAACGCAAGAACCTGCTCTCGACGCCGAAGTTCCTGTTCTTTGACCCGGGCGTGCGGCACGCGGCGGCGGGACTACGGGCGTCGCTGGAGATCGTGCGGGTCAACCCCGGCGCGTTCTTCGAGCAATGGGTGGGAATCGAGTTGTGGAAGCGGCTGCAATATCTCGGCGAGGGCCGGCTGCACTATCTGCGAACCCGCGACGGGATGGAGATCGATTACATCATCGAACATCGTGGCGCGCTCACTCCCATCGAGGTGAAGTGGAGCGAAAGACCGGCGGTACAGGACGCAAGGCACCTGCTGTCGTTCCTCAGGGAGCACCCGAAGCAGGCCCAACACGGCTACATCGTCTGCCGATGCTCGGCTCCGTTGCGCCTTCACGACCAGATCACAGCGTTGCCGTGGTCTTGCCTATGAACTTCACTCCTTCTGGTTGTTCTGGCCTGTTGCTCTTGCCTGGATTCGTCACGGATCGCGACAAGGGTGATGCCGGGACTGGTGGCGTGCAATGGCACATCCTGTCGTATCTCGGCCATGACCGGCTGGGCAACTCCTTGGGAGCCGGTTGGGGCCAACCCGGTGTGCGCTTCTCGAAGGCCGATCTGACCGAGTACAGCGCCGAGGTCAACATCTCGCCAAGCTCGGCGTCGATGGCCGAATGAACACGACCGCGATGGCCGCCAACGAGTGGCCGTGGACGTATGAAGCGGACCTGCTGGAACCGCACCCGGTGCGCCGCGTGAACGTGACATTCGCTGCGAACAGCTACGCGACGACGCTCCACCTCAGCATCTCGGCCGACGGCAAGACCCTGGCAGACCGTCGCTTCCGCCGACAACCTCGATGGCAAGCCGCACGCGTGCGAAATGACCAAACCCGTTCCGGCGCAGTTTGTTCGCGTGAGCGCAGTCAAGCCGGACGGCCCCGCCTGGGTCCTGCGAAGCCGGCGGGCACACTTGACCGGTGATGGTCATGCGTCTATTATGCAATCGCAATGAACAATAGCCGCAATCTGACGTACTATCGGCGCGCGCTTGAGGTGGCGTGTCGCACCGCCGCCGCACAGTTCCCCATCCTCTTGATTACTGGCCCCCGCCAAGTCGGCAAGACCAGCCTGCTGGAGCATCTGCGCGAATCGAAACGCTCGTATGTCACCCTGGACGACATGAACCTCCGGGCACTGGCGAAGAACGATCCTCTGTTGCTGCTGCAGCGGTTTCCGCCTCCGGTGTTGATCGACGAAGTTCAATACGCGCCCGAGTTGTTCCCCGCCATCAAGATGCAGGCCGACCACAGCCCGACGCCCGGGGGCTTCTGGCTGACCGGTTCACAGTCGTTTCCTCTCATGAAAGGGGTATCGGAATCGCTGTCCGGACGCGTCGCCATCCTCAATCTGTTAGGCTTCTCCGCGCGCGAGGCGGACCGCCGGGCGTCCGATGTGCCGCCTTTCCTGCCCGGAGGCGAGGCCGTAGCCAGGCGCGGCGCATCGGGAGCATCGACCACCTTGATTTCGGTGTACGAACGGATTTGGCGGGGCAGTTTCCCTGCGCTGGTCACCGGAGAGGTGCGAGACCGGGACTTGTTCTACCGGTCCTACGTGCAGACCTACCTCCAGCGTGATGTTCGGGACCTGCTCAAGGTGGGCGATCTCAACCTGTTCATGCGCTTCTTGAAGGCGGCCGCGGCGCGAACGGGTCAGTTGCTCAACTTCACCGACTTGGCGCGCGATTGCGCCGTGAGCGTGAACACGGTCAGGAACTGGATGACCGTCCTGGAGGCCAGCCATCAGGTCTTCCTCCTGCCGGCTTGGCACACGAACCTGTCGAAGCGGCTCTACACGACACCCAAACTCCACTTCCTGGATACGGGACTCTGCGCGTATCTGACGGATTGGTCTTCGCCGTCCACGCTCGAAGCGGGCGCGATGTCGGGGGCGATCTTGGAGTCCTATGTCGTCGGTGAAGTGCTCAAGTCGTGGTGGCATCAGGGGAAGGACCCTTCGCTCTATCACTACCGTGACAAAGACGGACGAGAGATTGACCTGCTGATCGCCCACGATGGGCGCCTGTACCCCGTCGAGGTCAAGAAGGCGGCATCGGTGGGGCGCGAAGACGCGCGGGCCTTCGCCCTCCTGTCCCATCGGGGCGCAACCGCCGGCGAGGGCGCGGTGTTGAGCCTGAGCGCTGACAGTCTTCCGCTCGACCGAACCACCGTGAACCTGCCCATCGGATGGTTGTGACTCCTTCGGTGAATGTGGGAGCGGGTGGCTGGCCCAGAGGGTGGGACGCGGATACCGGACGCGCAACGTCTGGCGCACCGGCGCGATGCAATGCCATCGGCGAATCTTCATGCTTTCAACTCCGCCGCCAGCCAGCCCAACCGATCCAGCAGATGCTGGCCCCCTGGGGCGAATGGGTTTGCCGTGGCGGAGACAATTCGTCGCGGAAGGCTGATGCCGCAGGCCCTCGAAGACGCCACCCCTCGTTTCCCGATCGTCCACAACGACGCTGGCCACTGGCGTGCATTCTGCCTTCGGACGATCCTCCTCCGGGACCGCTCCCTGGGGTTCGTCGACATCATCTCCCGGCTTGGTCATGCTCTCCTTTTTTCCAGGCGACACAATTTCGACCAAGTCCGACCCGTCGTCAACCGCCCGGGCAGTGATGCGCAAAGCCCTTTGGAACGTGGGTCCTCTGACCTGCTGAAAACGTGTCGGATAGCGGGTGTCAAAACTTGACTTTGGATTTCTCGTCTGAATGTAAAGTGCAGTATGTTTGATCGCTGGTGTGCCGGAACCCTGAAGGAGAAGCGGACTGCACATTATGCGGGCGGCACCTCCCACACGTACGCCCCCGCGTGGCGCTTCACCGCGCCGTCGGTGACATTCCAGATCAGGTACCCCGTTGGGATCGTGCCTGTCGTGGGATCGGCGGTGACGGCCGCCGGCCGGATCAGGATCCACGTTCCCGGCGTTCCGGCTCCGGTGCACCGCCATTCTCCGCCGAGCGCATCGCACCAGAACCCGGCCAGGGCGAAGGCTCCGCGCCAACGCGTGCGGTAGGGGTTTCCCGCGGTCCCAGACTCAACCTTGGACCGGTCAAGAAACAGGCAAAACTCGGTCAGGCTTCCCAGGTGTCCACGATGGGCTGCGGCGTGAACGCGATCTCCAGTTCAGGACGTTCGGCTCGCAGGGTCGGGGGTTGGTGCTCCCGGGCAACGAGGTCTCCGTATTTGAGCACCAGGCCCAGCAGAGTCTCGGTCCGGACCTTCGTAAGATCTCGCGTTTCCAGTTCGACCAACATGGCCCGCAGGAGTTTTCCGAACGCCTCCAGGCGCTGTTCCTTCGAAATGGCGAGTCTCTCCGTTAGCGCTCACGAGAACTGACCCGGGTGTGCTCATGAGAAGTGACCCACCTGGGTGAAGGGCGGGAGGATTTCCTTTCCAAGGGGGAGGTCGCGGAAGGAGAAAACCCTTGCCCCACCTGGACGGCCGAGGGCCGTTC
>JAKQDD010000057.1 GCA_029556615.1 Verrucomicrobiota bacterium
CGCCGAAAACGGCCTGGGGCTTCGTTGCTCCGTCGGTCGAGTATCGCCAGGGATACACTCCCTCCTCGCGCCTCGTCCCAGGCCGTTTTGGGCGCAACGAATGTCCACCCATTTGAGGGACACCACACTAGAGTCCTCGACTTGTGGAACATGGGGTCAGCAGGTCAAGTTTTGTCCGGTCCGGTTCCATGCCTCCCCTCCTTCCGTCGAGGACTCTAGTGCCGATACAGACTTCAATTGCATAGCGCGATAGGCCCTCAGCGAGGGAATCCTCTCTGACGACCCGGCGATCGTCGTCTGGGAACTGAGCGACGTCAATCCTCGTAGCAAGGCGCGCCTCAGACCGATGAAGCCTGCAGTCCAAAGGATGGATAGGGGGACAGGCTCACAGTCAACCCCGCGATTGCTTTCGTGTGCTGGGCCGATAGGCTTCAAGGCGGGATTGCCATGGTCTGTGCAAGATTGGAGCGTGTGGTGTCTCACCACACCAGTTTCTTCACAGACCCCGAGATGAGCCTGATGATGAATCGTGTTCGCTGCCATGGCGTCGCGCTCCTGGTTCTGGCGCTGGGGACGGCGGCGATGCTGGCTGACGCCTCGTCGAGGCGAGCGGCCCAAGGGAGGCGTGCCGCCGAGGTCGAGGCGGCAGTCCGGCTGTTGGGGACGGCGGATCTGGCGTTGTCCAGCGCCTCGAGATGGCTGCGGCACCCGTCGTTGAGCGAACCGGGCGCCGCCTTTGCCGACGCGCCGGCGCTGCTGGATGCCGATCCTGCCGGCGCACTCATCGGGCCGCCCTTCGAGGTTTCGGGGCCCGGCGCCGGAGGGACGGCGGGCCGAACCATGCCATGGCGATCTCGATGAGGCGGCACCTGGCGCTTGCGCGGTTTGCCCTGGGCAGCGGCGGGCGGCGGGCGGGGCGGACGTTGACGCTGACACTGGCGCTGGCGCTGGTCACGGCCGCCTTTTCGGCAGTCCTCTTTCTCACGGAAGCCCTGCGGCGCGAGTATCGGCTGGGGGTCGGCCTGTTGCCGGATCTGACCGTGCAGCGGCTGGTTGCGGGCCGGCCCGGGTTGATTGCAGAAGCCCACGCCCGGGCGATCGCGGCGATCCGCGGAGTGACGCGCGTCGAGCCCCGGGTGTGGGGTTACTACTTCGTTCCGGCGCTGGCCGGCAATTTCACAGTCGTGGGAGCGGACTTCGCCGGGCCATCGGCGGGGGTGAACCCGGGAGTGGTCCTAGGCGAGGGGCGACTGCCGGGCAGGGGAGCCACCGGGGAGGCGGTCCTGGGGGAAGCGCTCGCCGGGTTTCTGGGGCTGAGCGTGGGCGACGCCATCGAATTGCCGGTCGGGAACGGCAGCCAGCGGTTCGAGGTGGTGGGGCTCTTCCGATCGAGCGTAGCGCTGTGGAGTGCGGATGTTCTCCTGTTGAGCCTCGAGGACGCGCGGCGGTTTCTGCAAGTGCCGGAGGGCGAGGCCACCGATCTGGCGGTCCGGCTGAGCACGCCCGACGAGGCGACCGTGGCGGCGGGCAAGATTGCGGAGCTTGTGCCCGGCGCACGAATCGTGGATCGGCAACTCCTGGATCGGACCTATGACCTGACCTTTGACACCCGGGGGGGGCTGATGGGCGCGATGCTGCTGCCGGCCCTGGCGGCGTTTCTCGTTCTGGCCTGGGACCGTTTGACCGGCGTGGGTCCGGGCGAACGCCGGGAGATTGGCGTCCTTCGGGCCGTGGGATGGAAGACCAGCGAGATCCTCGAAGCGCGGCTTTGGGAGAACCTGCTGATTGGCGCCTACGGTGCGGGCCTGGGTCTGCTCGGAGCGTATGGGTACGTCTTCCTGCTGGGCGCCCCGGGTTTGCGGGAGGTGCTGATGGGTTGGAGCTCGCTCTATCCGGCCTTTGATCTCGCCCCGGCGGTGACGGCGGGCCAGGTGCTGGTGGTCGGGACGCTGGTGGTGGTTCCCTTCGTCACGCTCAGCCTCGTACCGGCCTGGCACGCGACGACCCGCGATCCTCACGGCCTGCTGCGAGGCACGACATGAAGGCGACCTCCGACATCGCCATCCGGGCGCTTGGCCTGACGAAGCGGTACGCGAGCGGCCGCTCCGAGAGAACGGCCCTACGGGAAGTGAACCTCGAGATCCCGGCGGGCGAATTCTGGACGGTGAACGGCCCGAGCGGCTCGGGCAAGACGACGCTGCTGGGGCTGCTGGCGGGAATGATCGCGCCCACGGCGGGCGAGGTGCACCTTGGCGGCCGGTGCATCAGTCATCTGCGGGATTCGCATCGCGCGCTGGTGCGGCGTCATGCGGTGGGCATGGTGTTCCAGGAATTCGCCATGATCCCGGGAATGACCCTCGAGGAGAACCTCCATCTCCCGCGGGTCCCCGAGGGGGGACCGCGTCGCGCGGACCGCGATCGGGCGCGGGCGCTGCTCGATCGGTTCGGGCTGACCGCGCTCGCCGGCACCCGGGTTGAACGCCTGTCGGCCGGGGAGCTCCAGCGCGGGGCGATCCTGCGCGCGCTCCTGGGTGACGCTCCGATTCTGCTCCTGGACGAACCGACGGCCTCGCTGGACGCGGAGAATGTGGCGCGGCTCCTTGACCTGTTGGTCGGATTGCGGAACGAAGGGCGGACCCTGTTGGCGACAACACATGACCCCCGGGTGGTCAACGACCCGCGTTGGGACGGGGTGCTGCGGCTCGCCGACGGGGCGCTGGTTTCGTGAGAAACGGCGATGGTCACGAACTTCCTGAATCTCTGGATCCTGGCGCGGTTGATCCAGGCGGGGGCGGCGGCGCTGCTTTGCGCTCTGGGCGCGGCGGCCGGGTGCCGAATCGTCCGGCGCTGGCGTTCGGGCCAATCGTGCGAGGCGCAGCTCGCGCTCGAGCGCCAGGCGGAGCTGGTGGCCTCGGTGATGCAGGGGGTGTTGCTGCTCGAGGTGTTGGGCCTGGCGCTGTCGATTCTGGTGACCGACCATTTGGTGGGTGGGATTCGAGGGGCGATGTGCGCTTTCGGGGTGCTGGCCGCCACGCGGACGGGCCACCTGGGCCTGCTCGTGAGCGCGGTCACGGCGGTGGCCTGTGCGCTGTGGATGATCTTTCACGCTTTTGACCTGACGCTGGACGCGCCGGTCTTGACCCGGCGGAAGTTCTTCGCCCTGCTGGCGGTGGCTCCGCTCACGCTCCTGGACTTCGCACTGGCACTGCAATTCGTGCTCGATCTGGATTTCCAGGTGATTGCCTCATGCTGTTCGACATGGGTGGACGGCGCCGCGATCAACACGCGAGCCGCACGGCTGGTGTTGTCGCCCACGCCGGCCGGTGTTCTGGCGCTCACGGTGACGGGGCTGGCGCTGCTGGCAGGGGCGGTTCAGTGGCGTCGGCCACGTCGGGCCATGGCGTTTGCGGCGGCCGCTGTGTCCGGGCTGGCCCCGGTGGCCGTCCTGCCGGCGATCCTGGGTGTCGTAGCGCCCTACGCGCTGGCGACGCCGGGACACCTCTGTCCGTTCTGTCTGTTCCATGCCCAGGGGGGATACGTGGGCTGGCCGCTGTTCGGGGCGATGTTCGTGGGCAGCGTCGCCGGCCTGGGATCCGGCCTCGTCGAATGGAACCGGCGCGGCGCCGGTGCGGACGGGCCCGCGGACGCGATGGAACGTACGCTGGGCCAGTGGTCGGCGCTGGCGTGGGCGCTGGCGGCACTAGCCGGCCTGTTTCCCGTGGTCCGGTACTTGCTGCGTTCCGGAGGCATCGCCGTCTTTGGAGAAGTCTGAGCTATGAACCCGAGGATGTCCTGGTTGGCCGTTGCCTGGTTGGGAGCGGTCATACTGATGGCCGGTTGCGACGTGAAAGGCGAGCGGTGTCGCAAGTGCGGCATGCGGGTCGAGGACCACCCGCGCTGGATCGCCGGCTTGACCACCGATTCCGGTGCAACCGAGCGCTTCTGCAGTCCCCGCTGTCTTTTCGCCCATTGGCGGAGCGAACGGGGCGCCGGCGCCCGGCACGCTTGGGTGACAGAGTACTACACGCAGAAGCCGACCCCGGTGAACGAGGTCCTTTTCGTGGCGGGCTCGGACGTCATCGGGCCGATGGGAACGGCGTTGGTGCCGATCGCAGGCCGGGCCGCCGCCGAGCAGTTTCTCGGAGACCACCACGGGACGCGGCTGGTGAGCGCGGACGAAATCACCGTCGAGTTCCTCCGCGGGTTGGCGGCCAAGCCGGCCAGGCCGACGACCGAGGACTGAGGATCGGTGCGTCGGTGCGCCGGTGCGCCCTTGCGTTGACTGCCCCCGCCCGGAAGGAAACGCAAAGGCTCGAAGGCGCCAAGGCGCCAAGGGAATTCGCTTTGCGTTAGCCTCTTTGCGTTGATGCCCCCTCGGCCGGTTGCGGGGCTCTTTGCGTTGCCCCCTTGCACCCGCCGCGGTCATTGCCTGCGGCTACAAACGCAGCCCGGGGCTGCAGATTGCAGTCCTCGCGGAGCCGGCTCTCCCGCTTCCCCAATCGGTGATCCGGCCCGAATCTGTGCGGAACTTCCCCTCGCCGATTCAGGACGGAGCGCAGATCCCGGTCCGCGATGGCGATTGACAGGCCGTCCGGTAGTGGACAAGATCCACTATCAGACAGCGGTTATCTCGCGACGGGAGCCATCATGGGCAGAACGCGGCGGCTTGATCTTGAGCAGTGCCCCTGCAGCGGCAGGAATCTGGACCGGCTGTTGCATGCCGCGATCCTGACCTTGCTCGCCGGGGAATCCCTGCACGGCTATGAGCTGATCCACCGTCTGGCCGGGCTGCGGATGTTCCGGGGCCGGAAACCGGATCCTGCCGGGGTCTACCGGCTGCTGCGGCAGATGGAAGTGGCGGGGCTGATTCGAGGGACGGTGGAACGTTCCACGGCGGGCCCGGCGCGGCGCTCGCACGGGCTTACCGCCCAGGGCCGGCGCTGTCTCGAACGCTGGCAGGTGACCCTTAGGGGCCTGCGCGAAGCGATCAATGAATTGTTGGTGCAAGAATCAAACCCCTGACCCTGCTGATGCGTGCATGAGCAAACGGACACCCCTCACCCCGCCCCCTCTCCAACCCTCGGAAGCGAAGCCACGCGGCAGGGTTGGGGAGAGGGAGACAGGGAGAGGGATGCCAGCTTGCCTTCGGTTCGTACAATAGCATCCCTATGAAGCTCGGTTACCTTGGCTTATGTACCCTCGCGAGCGTTCTATCGCTGGGAGGCGAGAGTGTTTCTCCCGGTGCGGCCGGTGCGGCCGGTGCGGCAGCCCCATCCGACCCGCCGAAAGCCACCGTCGCTGCCGCCAAGGCAGCCCGCGCGCAGCCGCCGGCGGAGCGGTGGGAGGCGCCGTTCAAGAACATCCCGCTCGGGCCCGGGAAACTGGACGTGGGCTTCGATCTGCGGCTGCGTTATGAGCTCTCGGACAACTTCGATGTCCGCCGCTACGGCACCGAGGCCACGGACAACCTGCTGCTCCTGCGCACGCGGCTCAGCCTGGACTACAAGCTGCCGGAGCATGCCCATGTCTTCGTGGAATTCCAGGATGCCCGTTACGAGCTAAGCGACCTCGAGCGGGGCCTGTGGCCGGTCAACTGTCCCTTCTACGACGAGCTGGAATTGCGCCAGGCGTACGCCGAATGGCTGAACATCGGCGGTTCCCCGCTGGGTTTCAAAGCGGGCCGGCAGGTGATCACGTATGCGGACAAGCGGGTGTTTGGGCCGGGCGAATGGGGCAATGTCGGGCGCTACTGGTGGGATGCCGCCAAGGTATGCCTGAGCACTGAGGTTGCGCAGGTGGACCTGCTCTACGGCCAGCGGGTAATCAGCGAGCCCACGACCTTCAACAACGAGCATTTTCCGTATCAGATGCTGGGCGCCTACGCGCAGTTCAAGGAGGTCGCCTGCGGCACGTTCGCCCTGAAACCCGATCTGTTCTACATCGTGCAATACGACGACCACGGCAACATCGCCGGCGAGAGCGGCGTGGGCGATCAAGAGACCCACTCGGTGGGGTTCTACTTCAAGGGCCGGCAGGGGAAGCACTGGGACTTCGCCGGCACGCTGGCGGGCCAGATGGGCAAGTACGGCCGCGATGACATCGAGGCCTTCGGCGCGAACGCCCTTGTGGGCTACACCCTGGACACGGCGTGGACGCCCCGGATCAGCTTCGAGTTCAGCTATGCGAGCGGCGATGACAATCCCGGCGACGGTGTCCACGGGACGTTCGACGGGATCTTCGGGGCGGTGGACTTGTACTACTACGGTTCCATGAACGTGGTGTCGTGGATGAACCTCGAGGATTACCAGCTCACGTTCAGCGTCAAGCCGGCCAAGACCCTGACGCTGCGGCTCGATCATCATGTCTACCGCCTCGCGGAATCGCGCGACGCCTGGTACTGGAGCTCGGGAAGGCCGGCGCGACGCGACGCCACCGGCCGGGCCGGCAGCGACCTGGGCCAGGAGATCAACCTGGCAGCCCAATGGAAGCTGGGCCGGAACTTCGAGCTGTTCGGCGGCTACGGCCATTTGTTCGCGGGCGAGTACGTCTCGAGCACCCCCGGGAGCCATCGCGATGCGGACTGGTTCTTTCTGCAGAGCACTTTCAAGTTCTGATCGTCCACGGCAACTTCCCATGAAACTCTCTGCACTCCTCCGGGTTCTTCTCGGGATCGGTGGCTTCGGCGGGCTGCCCGTGGCGCTTGGGGCGGAAACAGGCGCTCCGCCGGCCGCGGAGGTGCCGACCCTCCGCATCGGGCATGTGGGGCACGATCATCATCTGGCCCTTTACGTGGCGGCGCTCGAGAGCGAATCGCGCAAGGCGGCCTGGAGAATCCACCTCGAGACCCTCAAGCCCCGGGAGGTGTACGCACTGGTCGCGGGCGACCGCGTTCTGGCGCGCCTGCACCTGATCCCCACCGAGGGCGGTTCGGGCATGCCCGCCGCGCTGAGCCGGGGCGAATTCGACTTGGGACTCGGCTCGACGATCGCCGTGGCGAAACTCGCGGACAGCGGGCAGCCGTTGAAGATCATCGCGCCGCTGCAGACGGACGGCGACGAGCTTGTCGTCAGGAAGGGATCGCCCATCACGACGTGGCAGGCGCTGGTGACAGCGGCCCGGGGCGACGGCAGGCCTTTGAAGATTGGCTACAAGGAACCGATGGCGGTCGCCAAGATGATCCTCGAACGGGCGCTCAAGGCGGAGTCCATTCCCTATGGGTACGGCCGCAGCGGGGAGGAACGGGTTGTGCTCGTCAACTTCGGTTCCGAGAAGAGCCCGTTGCCACTGCTCGAGAGCGGCGCGCTGGACGGTTTTGTCATGAACCAGCCCGGCCCCGCGCTGGCGGTCCACAAGGGCCTGGCGCAGGTTGTGGCCGAACTGCGGGATCTGCCCCCCGCGGGCCGTTGGGCGTATCATCCTTGCTGCTGCGTGGCGGCGACGGAGAAGGCGATCGAAGCCCATGGCGACCGGATCCAGTGGGTCTTGAAGCTGTTGATGCTCGCCACGCGGCTCATCCACGAAGACCCGGCGCTGGCGATTGACTGCGCCGTCCGCTGGACCAAGAACCCGGAGGCGGTCGAAGCCCGATCGGTGCCGACGGTCACCTACCTCATGGAACCGACCGATCGTTGGATCGCCGGCATGCGGACCTGGCACGAGATGGCGGGCGAGGTCGGCTTCTTCAAGGGCAAGTACGCGACCCTGTCGCCGGAGGCCTTCGCCCGTGATCTGTGCGCCCTGGACCGGTGCCGGGCCGCGCTTCGGGAAATCGCCGGGGACCGCCGGGATCAACATCCGTGAACCTGCGCGCCTTGAGCGTTATTGATAAGTCGGGGGGATGCACTACACGGTTCCCCTCACCCGCCCTTCGGGCACCCTCTCCCCATCGGATGGGGAGAGGGCAGGGTGAGGGGTCCTGTAGCCCATGCCGGCGACTGCTCAGCAAACTGGGCCGGGGCGCCCTGCTCCCCTTGGCGGTGCTGCTGCTCTGGCATGTGGCGTCGAAGGAGAGCGCGATCGTCCCGTCGATCCCAGCCGTGTTCGAGGTGCTGGCCCATCCGTTGCAGGAACCGGCGAGCCTCGATGCCATCCCGCTGGCGCAGAGCGCGGCGATCAGCATGGTGCGGGTGGGGGTTGGGTTCGGACTGGCGGTGCTGACGGGCGTGCCGCTGGGGTTGCTGGTGGGGCGCAGCGTTTGGGCGAGCGACGTGGTTTCGCCGAGTCTCGGGGCGGCGATGGTGATCAGCCCGGTGGCCTGGATGCCGGTGACGATTCTGGTGTTCGGGCTCTCGAGTCCCGCGACGGCGCTGTATGGCGACGATTCCTGGCAGCACGGGGTGCTGGATCAACTGCGGTTTGCGATCATCGGCGTGATCTGGCTGGGGACCCTGTTTCCGATCGTGCTGAACACCGCCTCCGGCGCTCGAGCCGTGCGGCAGGCTCACCTCGAGGCGGTTCGGGTGCTGGGGGCCAGCCGGTGGCAGGTGCTCTCGAAGGTCGTGCTGCCCGGCGCAGCCCCCGCGATCCTGACCGGGCTGCGGGTTGCCGGCGGCATTGCGTGGCGGGTGATCATCGCCGCCGAGATCTTCCCCGGCACGCGCGGCGGTCTGGGGTACGTCATCACGACCGCCCAAACCCAGGCCGCCTACGAATACGCCTTCGCGAGCATCCTGGTGATCGGGGTCATCGGGCTCGTGTTGGATGGCGGGTTGCGCCTGCTCGCCGTGCCGGTCGGCCATTGGCAGCCGAGGGAACGGTGACATGACTGCGCCCCGTGAAATCGTCCGATGCGTGTCGGTGAGCAAGTGCTACCAGACCGGGGCGCGCGGCGAGGTCTGGGCGTTGCGCGACTTCAATCTCAGCTGCGCGGAGGGGGAGTTGGTCTGCCTGCTGGGGCCTTCGGGATGCGGCAAGACGACGCTGCTTCGGTTGGTGGCGGGTCTCGAGGAGCCCACAGGGGGCGAGGTGCGATTCGAGGGCGGTCTGTCCGACGGCTCGAACTCGAATCTCGGGTTCATCAGCCAGGAGGGCGACTTGCTGCCCTGGCGCACGGCGATCGACAACGTGGCCCTGGGCCTCGAGATCCGGGGTCTGCCCCGGCGCGAACGCCACCAGCGAGCGCTGGCGGTCATCCGCCGGATGCGGCTTCCCGAGAGCGTGGCGGGCAGCTACGCGCATGAACTGTCCGGCGGCATGCGGCAGCGGATCGCGCTGGCCCGGGCGTGGTGTGTGCATCCGGCGCTGTTGCTCATGGACGAGCCTTTTGGCCGGCTGGATGAGCCAACCCGGCATGAGCTCCAGCACGAGCTGCTCGATCTCTGGATGGCCAACCGCGGGACGATCCTCTTCGTCACCCACAGTCTCGAGGAGGCGGTGTTCCTGGCGGATCGCGTGGTGGTGATGACGTTCGGCGCCGAGGTGACGACCTGGCGGGTGCCGCTGGCGCATCCGCGCGACCGGTATTCCCCCGCCTTTCTCGACATCTTGCGCCAGGTTCGCCGGAGCCTGGCCGGGCGCGCCTCCGACGCAACTCCATGAGTGAGGGTTCCCATGAATGAAACGATCACGGTGACGGTTCTCGTCGAGAACTCGGCGCATGCCCGCGGCCTGATGGGCGAGCACGGCCTGGCGTACCACGTCCAGGCCGGGGCTCGCAGCGTGCTCTTCGACACCGGGCAGACCGACCTTGTGGTTCGGAACGCCCGGCGTTTGGGGGTGGATCTCTCCCGTCTCGAGGCGGTGGCGCTGAGCCACGGTCATTTTGACCACTCCGGCGGCGTGGCGGCTGTCTGGGCGCAGGCACCCGACGCGGTCCTGTACGCGCATCCTGCCGCACGGGGTCCGCACTTCGCCCGCAATCCGGATGGCAGCACCCGGTCCGTCGGCATGGAGAGCGAGATCCTCGAGGCGATCGCGACGCCTGGGCGCCGGCGGCAGGAGACGGTGGCGCCGACCCAGCTGATCGAGGGGCTGTTCCTCACGGGCGAGATCCCCCGGACGACGGGTTTCGAGGATGTTGGCGGCCCGTTTGTCCAGGATGCCGCGGGGGTGTGCCCGGATCCGCTGGCGGACGATCAGGCGCTCTTCTTCGACACGCCCGGGGGGATCGTGGTGCTGTTGGGTTGCGCCCATGCCGGCGTTGTGAATACTCTGAGGCACATCCGACACGTGACGGGGGGGCGTCCCTTCCACACGGTGTTGGGGGGGATGCACCTGGTGTCGGCCGGAGCGGAGCGGATGGCGAGGACGGTCGAGGCGTTGCGGGACGCGAGCCTGCGACGGCTTGGGCCTGCTCACTGCACGGGGGCGGCGGCCACGGCCCGGCTGTGGCACGAGTTTCCCGAAGCGTGCACGGTCTGCTCCGTGGGCAGCCGCTTTGTGTTTGAACGATGAGGTGCAGGGCGCAGGCAAACGAATCCCGAAGGAGAACCCATGCCATCCCCACAACCTTCTGCGCGGGATCGCGCGCTGGCCGATGTTTGCCGCCGCTGCCCGGTCTGCCGGGCGGCGCGCCGGCGGCCGGGCGGCGCGGCGCATTGGCTGGTCCGACGCGTCGAGTCGCGAGTCTGTCCGTTCTGTCGCGCCTATGAGAGAGTGTATGGCCGGAAGGCGCATGAACCGTGCCCGTGAAGCCGGGGTCAAGGAGGGATTGGCATGAGCGTTTTCATCATTGGCGTAGTCCTGCTGGCGGCCGGCTACTTGTTCTACGGCCGTCTGACGGCGGCGACGGTCGAGCCGGATCCGCGGCGCGTCACGCCGGCGGTGGCATTGGCTGACGGGGTGGATTACGTGCCGATGGCGACGTGGCGGGTGTACCTGATCCAGCTCCTCAACATTGCGGGGCTGGGACCGGTGTTCGGGCCGATCCTGGGCGCGCTTTGGGGGCCGCAGGTGTTTCTCTGGGTTGTCCTGGGCTGCATTCTGGGCGGGGCGGTGCATGATCTGCTGATTGGGACGATGTCGATTCGGAACCGCGGGGCGGGCCTGCCGGACCTGATCAGCCACTATCTGGGGAGGGGGACGCGGCATGTGGCGACCTTGTTCATCCTGGTGTTGATGGTGCTGGTGGGGACGGTCTTTGTGAAGGGGCCGGCGCTGCTGCTGGTCGACGTCCTGCCGGCGAAGGTGGTGGGGGGGTGGCTGGGCGGGGAGGCGACGCGCTGGCTCGAGGGGCCGTTCCGGGGCCAATCGATCTGGCTGTGGGTCGTGATGCTGGTCATCTACGGCTACTATCTGGGGGCGACTCTCCTGCCGATCGACAAGATCATCGGGCGCATTTATCCCTTCTTTGCGATGGCGTTGCTGGTCATGGTCGGCGGCTTGGGGTTGGCGCTGATCACGGGGCGGATCCCGCTGCCGGAGTTCACGCTCAAGAACCTGCACCCATCGCAGCTGCCGGCCTGGCCGTTGATCTTCATCACCGTCAGTTGCGGCGCGGTGAGCGGCTTTCACGCGACGCAGAGCCCGCTGATGGCCCGCTGCCTGAAGAGCGAGAAACACCTGCGCCTGGTTTTCTACGGGGCGATGATTGCCGAGGGTTTGATTGCGTTGGTCTGGGCTTCGGTGGCGCAGGGGTACTACGGCAGTCACGAGGGGCTGGCGGCGGTGCTCAAGCCGGGCGGCGGCGGACCCGGCGCGGTCGTGCACGACTCCTGTCTGGCGACCATGGGGAAGTTCGGCGGGGTGCTGGCGATCCTGGGGGTGGTCGTGTTGCCGATCACGTCCGGCGACACCGCCTTTCGGGTCAGCCGACTGATGGTGGCGGATTACCTGGGCATTCCGCAGACGGGCATTCTCCGGCGCTACCTGATCGCAGGGCCGTTGTTTGCGATATCCCTGGCGCTGAACTTCGTCGATTTCGCCGTGATCTGGCGGTATTTTGGCTGGGCCAACCAGACGCTGGCGGCCGTCGCCCTCTGGGCGGGAGCGGTCTTTCTGGCGCGGCGCGGGAACCGATGGTGGCTGGCCTTTCTGCCCGCGGTTTTCATGACCGTGGTGACGACCACCTACATCCTGGTCGAGGACGTCGGATTCGGCATGAACCCGGCTTGGGGAACGGCGCTGGGGGCCGGGGCCGGGGCGGCCGCAGCCCTTTGGTTCTTGATCCGACTGCCCGCCTTGCGGGCTGAACCCGACCCGCCCGCGGATCCCTCGGCTCCATCGGCAGCGGAACGCTCGAGCGATGCGCTGGCTTGCTGAATCCGGAGAACGAAGGCAGGCGCCGGCCCCTGACGTCTCATGATGCCCGCGGACCTACTGGACTATGTGCCGGACGGCGTCTTCACCGTGGACGCCGAGTGGCGGATCACGTCCTTCAACCGGGCGGCTGAGCGGATCACGGGTGTCTTGCGCAAGGACGCGCTGGGCCGGCGCTGCTGTGACATCTTCCGGGCTTCGATCTGCGAGCGTGCCTGCGCCCTGAAGCAGACGCTGGCCACCAAGCGGCCGGTGGCGAACAAGGTGGTCTACATCGTCAATGCCGCGGGCCAGCGGGTGCCCATCAGCATCTGCACCGCGGTGCTCCGGGATCCGGAAGGCCGGGTCATCGGTGGGGTCGAGAGTTTCCGGGACCTTCGGCTGGTCGAGGAGCTCCGGCGCCAGGCGCACGCACAGGCCACCTTCACCCACCTTATCGGGCGCAGCGCCGTCATGCGGAGTCTGTTCGAGCTCCTGCCCATTGTGGCGGCCAGCGACAGCACCGTGCTGATCGAGGGGCCCAGCGGCACGGGCAAGGAACTCGTCGCCCGCGCGCTCCATGAGCTTTCGCCCCGCAAGACACGGCGGTTCGTCGCCGTCAATTGCGGGGCCTTGCCGGACACGCTCCTCGAGTCGGAGCTGTTCGGTTACAAGGCGGGGGCGTTCACGGACGCGCGCAAGGACAAGCCGGGACGGTTTGCGCTGGCCCAGGGCGGCACGATCCTGCTGGACGAGATCGGCGACATCTCCACCGCCCTGCAGGCGAGGCTGCTGCGAGTGTTGCAGGAGCGAGTGTACGAACCCCTGGGCGGCGTTGAATCCGTGAAGTCCGACGCCCGGGTGATCGCCGCCACCAACAAGAACCTCCGCCAACTGGTCCAGGAAGGGCGGTTTCGCGAGGACCTGTTCTACCGCGTCCATGTGGTGCGACTGGAACTCCGTCCCCTGCGGGACCGCCGCGAGGACATCCCCCTGCTGATCGAGCACTTCATCGCGCGCTTCAACCGTCTCCAGGGCCGCGATATCGCCGGCGTTTCGGATCGTGTCCTGGCCCGGCTGATGGAACATGATTTTCCCGGGAACGTCCGCGAGCTCGAGAACGCCATCGAACATGCGTTTGTGCTCTGCCGGGGGTCTTTGATCGAGGAACAACATCTCCCGCCGCACCTGCATGGCGAAGCCACGATCGAGGGCGCCCGCCTGCCCACGGGCCTGACCCTCGCCGCCATGGAGACGCTGCTGCTGCGGGACGCGCTGCGGCGTCACCAGGGCAACCGCGCCGCGGCGGCCCGCGAGCTGGGCATCAACCCGAGCACGCTCTTCCGCAAGATCAAGACCCTGCAGCTCGAGGCCGTCGGCCGGAGCGATGCCGGCCGACGACGCACAACGCGACGGTGAGGGGGTTGGCACCGGGGCAAAACGCCACGACGGGAGCGATCGAACGGCGGCCGGCTCAACCGCGCCGGATTCGAGGGGGGTGCCGTCGGCAGGCCGGTCTGGAGCGGCTTGCGCGATCCGGGGACCGGTCGGGCGCCGAGGGAAGTCCGTCCTGGCATGGCCCTTGCACAGCGTCGTGCTGAATGACGGTGGCCATTCCAGTCTGGCAGGAGCGGGTGTCTCCGGTGTTGGATGCCGCCTCCCGACTGTTGGTGGTCCGGCGCTGGCGGGGCCGCACCGTGGAACGTCAGGAGCTGGTTCTCGGCAGCATGACGAACGAGGCCTTGGTCCAGTGCGTGACGGAGCTGGGCGTTGATGTCCTGCTTTGTGCCGCCATCTCCGAGCCGCTGCGCCGCGCCCTCGAGAACGCCGGCGTCGTGGTCGAGACCCATCTCTGCGGTCCCGTCGAGGCGCTGCTCGAGGCCTTGCATGGCGGGCGCTGGCGCCGGTCCGAGTTTCGGATGCCGGGCTGCCGGGATGCCCACGGGCCGCTGCGGTTGCGTCGCCGCCGGTGTCGGCGGCAATCCGGTCCGTTGGCGGAGAAGATCACACCGGCGGAGGATTGATCCATGCGTGAAGGTTGGCTGCTAACACTCGGAGGCGGGTCGGGCCAGCGGCGTTGCCGCCGCGGCCTGCTGCAGCCGGCGGCCCGCCGCGCGCTGGCGTGGGGCCTGGCTCTCGAGCTGGTGAGGATCGGTCTGCTGGCCCAGGAGACGCCCCCGGCGGATTCTGTTCAACGACTGCAAGAGGAACTGCGTCAGTTACGCCAGCAGTTTGAACAGGTGCAACGGGAGCAGGGCGAGCAGATTCGGGCGCTCGAACGCCAGATCGAGTCGCTCCGGGCCGCCCCGCCCGTCGAATCCGGCGCTCCATCCGAGCCGGGAGCGCCACCGTCGCCCCCGAGGGCCGCCACACCCCCTTCAGCGGAGCCGGCGACTGCCGCGCCGGCTCCGGCGGACTCGAACCTTGGGGTGTCGCCAGTGCCGCCCGCCGCCTCCTGGAGCCCCACGCAGCCCATCCCGGTCATCCAGTCGGGCCAGGCCTACATGAACCTCAGTTTCAAGATGCTGGGCACCGTCGGCGCCTCGACCGCTTCGGACGCCTCGGAGGAGCTCGAGCTGGGGCATCATGACCCGGCCGGACGCGGCTTCACGCTGCAACACGGGGAACTCGCCCTGGACGGCGCGGTCGATCCCTACCTGCGGGGTTTTGCCAACATCGGTATGAGCATTGATCCCGAGGGTGAGACGCACGTGGGTCTGGGCGAGGCCTACTTGCTGACCACCTCACTGCCCGCCAACCTGCAACTGAAAGCGGGCCAGTTTCTCGCCGAGTTTGGCCGACAGAACACCCAGCACGCTTATCAGTGGGATTTCGTGGATCAACCGCTGGTCTTGAATCGTCTCCTGGGGCCGCACAGCCTGCGGAATCCGGGGGCGCGACTCTCATGGCTGGCGCCGACGCCATTTTACACGGAGACCATGCTGGGGGTTTTCAACGGGGAGGGCCATTCCGCGTTCAGCTACCGGGCGCCGGGCGACGAGGCCACGCATGGGCGCACGCCGCTCGACCGCGGCTTGCGAGGGCCGGGCGACCTGCTGTTCGTGCCGCGGGTGGCGACCTCGTTCGACCTCACGGACACGCAGACCCTGGTGACCGGCGTTTCAGCCGCCTTCGGGCCCAACAACTCGGGGGAGCATGCCCGGAGCGAGATCTACGGCCTGGATTGGTACTGGAAGTGGAAGCCGGCTCATGCCGAGCATGGGTTCCCGTTTCTGGCCTGGCAAACCGAGGGGCTGTACCGCCGCTACGAGGCCGGCGCGGATCCCGTGCGAGGATTGCCCGCGGAAGACCTCGAGGATTGGGGTCTCTACTCCCAGGTGTTGTGGGGATTCACCCGGCGGTGGGTGGCGGGATTGCGCGGCGAATGGGTGGATGGCAACGCCGGAGCCCACGATGCCCTCGACCGCTTTCGCGGCGAACGGGTCCGGATCTCGCCCAACCTCACCTTCTACCCGACGGGTTTCTCGAAGGTCCGGCTCCAGTACAACCTCGATGACGGCGATCGTTTCGGCACCGAGCACTCGGTCTGGCTGCAGGGCGAGTTCCTTCTGGGAACCCACGGCGCCCACAAATTCTGAACTGCCTTGGCTATCGCGATGAACCCCTCCAAGCGATCCTTCCTCCGCCGGGCCGGCCACGGTATGGCGCTGCTGGCCGCGGCCGCGGCCTTCGCCTCGCCCCTGGTGAACGCCGCCAAGCTCAAGGTCGTGACCACGACCGCCGATTTCGCGGCGATCGCCCGCGACATCGGCGGCGATCGCATCGAGGTTGCCTCGTTGGCCAAGCCCACCGAGGACTCCCATTTCGTGGATGCGAAGCCGAGCCTGATCCTCAAGCTCAACCGCGCGGACGTGCTGATCGAGGGCGGCGCGGAACTCGAGATCGGCTGGCTCCCGGCGCTCATGGACAGCACCCGCAACCCGCGCATCCATCGGGGTTCCCCGGGCAATGTCCTGGCGAACGAAGGCATCGCGATGTTGGACGTGCCCGCCGTATTGGACCGCTCGATGGGCGGCGTGCATGCGATGGGCAATCCGCACATCATGACCGACCCGGTCAATGCGCGCATCCTGGCCGAGCACCTGGCCCGGGTGTTCAGCCAACTGGACGCCCAATCCAGCGAGTTCTACCGCGCGAACTTCCAGCGGTTCTCGGACGAACTCGACGCCAAGCTGGCCGAATGGCAGCAACGGCTCGCCCCGTTCAAGGGCCGGCGGATCGTCGCCTACCACGATTCCTGGCCTTACTTTGCCCGCCGTTTCGGATTGCGAATCGACCTCTTTCTCGAGCCCAAGCCGGGCATCCCGCCCACGCCGCCGCACCTGGCCCAGGTCATCCAAACCATGCAGCAGGAGAAGATCAACCTGATCTTCGTCGAGCCCCACTTGAACTGGCGGACGGCCGAGACGGTGGCGCGCCAGACCGGCGCCACGGCGGTGCTCGTCTCCCAGTTCCCGGGCGGAGTCAAGGGAACCGAGGGCGGTTACATCCCGTTGATCGAGCACTTGGTGGACACGGTGGCCAAGAACCTGAAGGCCCCTTGAGCCCCGGTTCCACCGCCGCACAAGACCATGGAAGTCGCCTGGAACCTCATGAAGTGGCCGTTGCTGGCCTGCCTGCTGTTGCCCGGCATCCTGGTGTATTACGGCCTGCACATCGTCCGGCGCGAGATCATCTTCGTCGACCTGGCGCTCGCCCAGGTTGCGGCCCTCGGGACCTGCCTGGCGATCCTGATGGGCCACCACGTGCATCAATGGCAGACCTTCGCCTGGGGCATCGCGTTCACCCTGGTGGGCGCCGTTCTCTTCACCGTCACGCGGCGACGCAACCCGCGCGTGCCGCAGGAGGCGCTCATCGGGATCGTCTACGTCGTGGCCGCCGCCGCAGGCTTGCTCCTGCTGAGCCAGAATCCGGAGGGCGACGAACAACTCAAACGCACCCTGGTCGGCGAGGTCCTGCTGGTCCGGCCCCGCGACGTGATCACCGCCTTCGGGCTGTTCACGGGGGTCGGTCTGATCCACTACGCCTGCCGGAAACGGTTTCTCCTGATTTCCTTCGATCCGGACCGTGCCGCCGCGGCGGGCGTGCGGATCGGCTGGTGGGATCTGGCCTTCTACGTCCTGTTTGGCCTGGTGGTGACCCTCTTCGTCCAGATTGGAGGCGTCCTGCTGACGTTCTCGTATCTCATCATCCCGGCGGTGTCCGCCAGTTACCTGGTCCCGAGGAGCCTGGCCGGCAGGCTATGGACCGCCTGGGCGATCGCCGTGCTCGGGGGCGGCCTCGGGGCGGCAGCCTCCTACCGCCTGGACTTGCCGACGGGCGCCGCCATTGTCTGCTCGCTGGGATTGCTCCTGGTGGTGAGCGCAGGCCTGGGAACACTCCGGTCGCGGCGCGGCCAGCGCCCTGCCGCCGGTTCGCCCCGGACGCCGGCGCCCAAGCCGGCGGAGGATCGCGCCCCGGCGGGCAACGATGCCGCCCATCCGCGCCATTGGTACCGCATTACCGGGCTGCGGGGTTGGGAACGGGCGGAGCTCGGAATCCCCGCCTTCGGAGAGCCGCACTGTGTTCCCCAAGCGTCCCCGGGCATCTTCCAGCGGTTACGTCGGGCTCTCCGCCGGTGGCCGGGCCGTCGGCGGACGCCCTCATCAACACCAACGACCGATTGATCCCCTAGACCATGAAAATCGCCATTCCCCTCGTTGCCGGACACTTGTCCGAGCACTTCGGCCACTGCGAAGAATTCGCGCTGATCGAAGCCGATCGCGACGCGAAACAGATCCTCAGCCAGACGCGGGTGGTTCCCCCCCCGCACGAACCCGGTCTTTTGCCGCGCTGGCTGCACGAGCAGGGCGCTCAGGTCATCATCGCCGGCGGCATGGGGCGGCGCGCGCTGGACCTTTTTGCCCAGAACGGGATTGCCGTCTGCGCGGGCGACGCCGGGGCCGCACCCGAAGCGTTGGCGCAAGCCCTGCTCGACGGGACGTTGGGTGGCGGCACCCCGACCTGCGGCCACGGCCGGGGAGGGGGCCAACATCACCATGGTCACCACGGCCACCACGGTCACCATGGCGCTCACACTGACTCCCCACCCCAGGAGTAAGAATGAAACTCGCCGTCTCCACCCAGGGTCCTGAGCCGGGATCGCCGGTGGACACCCACTTCGGCCGCGCGCGGTTCTTCCGGGTGCTGGACACGGAAACCGGACAACAGACGGTGCTGGACAACGCCGACGGCGCGGGCGTCGTGCAGGGAGCCGGACCGCGGGCTGTGCAGAGGTTGTGCCGCCTGGGGGTGCAGGCCGTCCTCACCGGCCATGTCGGCCCCAAGGCGCGGACTGCACTCGAGGCGGCCACGATCGAAGCGTATGCCGTCGAGGGGGGCACTGCCGAGGAGGCCGTCCGAGTTTTCATGGCGGGCCAGCTCCGCGCGATCGTTCCGGCAGCCGGAGGCGGGCAACTTGGCCATGGGCCCAGGATCTCGGTTCGGCAGTGTCTTCATCCGCTGGAGACCCGAGCAGGGCAATCGCGCGAACCGGCGGGTTCCGGTTCCGCCTGAGACGAATGCGGATTGCTGTTGCCAGCGGCAAGGGCGGCACCGGCAAGACCACGGTGGCCGCCAACCTGGCCGTGACGCTCGCGCGTCATGGCCAGACCGTGGCTTATGTGGACTGTGATGTCGAGGCGCCCAACGGGCATCTCTTCTTGAAACCGATCCCGGTGGGCGAAGTCGGCGTCAGCAGACTGGTTCCACGGGTGAACCCCGGGCAGTGCCTGCGGTGTGGGGCGTGCGCCCGGTTCTGCCGTTTCAATGCCATCGTCTGCCTGACCGACCGGACGCTGGTGTATGACGAGTTGTGCCACAGCTGTGGCGGTTGCGTGCGCGTTTGCCCGAGTGAGGCCCTCACCGAGGTGCCGCACCCGATGGGCGTCGTCAAGACCGGCGTCGCCGGAGCGGTTCGGTGCGTCTCCGGCACGCTCGACGTCGGCGAGTCCACCAGCCCGCCCGTCATCCGTGCCGCCAAGCAGGCGGCACCGCCGGCCTCCTGGGTCATCCTGGACGCCCCGCCGGGTACGGCATGTCCCATGGTCGAGACGGTGCGGGATTGCGATTACGTGCTGCTGGTGACGGAGCCGACCCCGTTCGGCCTGCACGATCTGCGACTGGCCGCCGAGGTAATGAGAACGCTGCACTTGAACTTCGGGGTCGTGGTGAACCGGGCGGACCCTGGGGCCCCTGAAACACGGGCGTGGTGCGAACAGGGGCGGGTCCCGATCCTGGCGGAGATTCCCGACTCGGCGGCCATCGCCAGGGCCTATGCGCAGGGCCGGCTGATTGTGGAAGCCCTTCCCGGACTCGAACCCCTCTTCGATCAGTTGATCGCGCGTCTGGGGGCGGAGGTGCACCGCGAGATTCGAGAGGAAGGAGGCGTTCTTGCCTGAAGCAGCGGCTCTCTTCGAGTTGGTGGTGCTCAGCGGCAAGGGCGGCACCGGCAAGACGTGCGTGACGGCCTCGCTCGCCGCCCTGGCCCACGAACCGGTGCTGGCCGATTGCGACGTGGATGCCTCGAACCTGCCGCTGGTCTTGAATCCGCAGCCGCAGCGCCGGGAATCGTTCACCGGCGGCCTGCGCGCCCACATCCAGTCCGATCGCTGCAGCGCCTGCGGCAAGTGCCAGGAGGTGTGCCGCTTCGCTGCGATCGCTCTTGACGGACCGGGTAACGGATGCGTGCCGCGCACTTATCGCGTGGACACAGCCGCTTGCGAAGGGTGCGGGGTCTGCGAGTATTGCTGCGCCGGACACGCGATCGACCTGCGGCCGGCCGACAGCGGCGAGTGGTTTGTCTCGGACACCCGGTATGGTCCGTTGGTGCACGCGGGCCTGCACCCCGGCGAGGGGAACTCGGGCAAGCTCGTCATGCTCGTCCGCGAACAGGCGCGTCAGATCGCCGCGGCCACCGGCCGGCGGCTGATCCTGATGGACGGCCCGCCGGGGATCGGCTGCCCGGTCATCGCCAGCCTGACCGGCGCCACGCGAATGCTGGTTATCACCGAGCCGACGCCCTCCGGCGAACACGATCTGGAACGGATGCTCGCCCTGGGCCGGCACTTTGGCGTCCCCGCATGGGTCTGCGTGAACAAGCATGATTTGAACCCGGCGATGGCCACACACATGGAACGTCACGCCGTCGAGCGGGGCGCGACGGTTGTGGGCCGCATCCCCTACGATCCGGAGGTAACTGCCGCCCAACGCCAGGGCCGGCCGCTTGTCGAGATGAACCGCGGGCCGGCCGCAACCGCGATAGCGGGCCTGTGGCAACGAATTCGTGCGGAGGGTTCAGTCCTGATCAACGTCAACGATTGAATCACGTCACGAGACGGACCTGGCATGCCGATTATCAGAACTGATCCTCCTGTTGCCTATGAACAACACACAAGGCGCGCCGGCAGACCGGCGCGTGGGACGGTTTGTTTTCGGTCCTGTGCCCTCCCGCCGGCTCGGCCGCTCGCTGGGTGTTGACCTGGTCCCCTTCAAGACGTGCACTTACGACTGCATCTACTGCCAGTGCGGGCGGACCACGCGCAAGACCGTCGAGCGCCGGGAGTGGGTGCCCACCGAAGCGGTGCTCGAGGAGCTCGAATGCAAGCTCGACACGCGTCCTGATTACATCACGCTCAGCGGCTCCGGGGAACCGACGTTGCACTCGGCCCTGGGCCGGATCATCCGGCAGATCCGGTCCATGACCCGCATTCCCGTCGCGGTCCTGACCAACGGATCGTTGCTATGGCAGAAAGAGGTGCGCGACGAACTGGCTGCGGCCGACCTGGTCCTGCCCTCGCTCGACGCTCCGGATGCCGAGCAGTTCGCCCGTATCAACCGGCCGCATCCCGAGATCACCTTTGATCGGTTGGTCGAGGGCTTGGATCGGCTGCGGCGGGAATTCCCCGGGCAGTACTGGCTCGAGGTGATGTTGCTCGGCGGCGTCACGACCCTGCGCGCGCGCGCCCGGCAGTTCGCTCGTTGGACCCGGCGCATCAGACCTGACAAAGTCCAGTTGAACACCGCCGTTCGTCCTCCTGCGGAGGAGTATGCGATGGCGGTCCCCGCCGGGCGTCTGGCGGCGCTGGCCGGCCTGTTCGAGCCCAGGGCGGAGGTGATCGCCGATTACACCCGACGCGGCCCGGCCGTCCCTGCCTTGCCCTCCGGTCCGGGCGTCCTGACCTTGCTCGAGCGCCGCCCTTGTACCGTCGAGGATGTCGCGCGCGGCTTGCGTGTCAAGGTCGTCGAGGCCGTGAAGCTCCTGGCCGAACTCGAGGTCCGGGGAGACGTGCGAAAGGTCTGGCGCGGAGGCCGGCTCTTCTACCTGTCGGTGCGATCCGCGCCGGGCAGAGCCCGGCTGGCCGGCGATGAGGATTGACAGGACGCCGGCGGACAGTTGGATTGTCTTGGCCCATGAGAGTTGCCTTCATCACCGCGTTGTGGATCGGGATGAGTGTGTTGGGTGTCCCGGAGGGAACGGCGGCAGCCGAAAACCGCAGCGGGGCCCTCGAGGCTCTGTGCCGCCGGCTCGACATCGGGCCGGGTGCCGTGGTCGCTGATGTCGGCTGTGGCGAGGGCCTTGACTCCGCGGTGTTCGCCCGGGTGGTGGGCGAGCGGGGCACGGTGCTGGCGCAGGAGATCGATGTCGGCAAGCTGAAAGTCGTCTTACAGGTCGCGGACAGGCAGGGGTTGCGCCACGTGGTGCCGGTGCTGGGACAGAGTGATGATCCCCGGTTGCCTGACGGCTTCGCCGATCTCGTCTACATGAATCGTGTGTTCCACCATTTCTCGCAGCCCCGGGCCATGCTCGAGTGCCTGTGGCGGGATCTCAAACCGGGCGGCCGGCTGGTGATTGTCGACCAGGAGAAGGGGCCGCTGACCGATTGGGCCCCGATGGCGAGCCGAGAGGACCAGCATCATTGGACCGGCGAAACCACCGTGGTCCGCCTGGCGCGGGAGACGGGGTTCCGGTTTCACGATGCGCTCGAGGACGTGTGGCACGAGTCAAGGCCGTTCGTGCTCGTGTTTCAGAAACCTGTGGGGCCGGAGTCGCCCGCCGGCGACCCTGACCTGCCGTCAGCGCTCGATGTCGAGGGGCTCGTCCGCGCTCTGCCTCCGCAGGTCTCGACCCAGGCCGCAGCCCTGTTTGTCGGCCTCGACCGCGGACGCGCGGTGATCCCCGCCTTGAGGCGACACGTGCCGGCTCCGACACCCCTCTACGATGTCATCCTGGAAGAGTGGGCCGTCTCGAAAGACGAACTGCCCCCGGAATGCCCGCATCCTGGCAGCGAGGTGTTACGGGGAGTCCAAGGCATCGCGACGCTGCCGGAGCACGTGCGCCTGGGTCTCGTGCTGTGGGTTGACGCCTATCATCGGGTGTGGGAGCCGCAGCCCTTCCTGCTCGAACTCAAGAAGCGGATGGACCCTTCGGGTCTGATCGCCGTGGTCGATCGCGAGGATCCCGAGGGCGAACCCCGGCGTCTGGCAGGACACCGCCGGCGTCTCGCGTCGCAGCAGGTCAGGCAGGAGATGCTCGAAGCAGGCTATCAGTATCGTCAGACCCTGCCCGCGCCGGCTCGAGACCGGTATTTCCTGTTGTTCGGACTCGACTAGAGTCCTCGACTTGTGAAATGTGGGATCAACAGGTCATGTTTGGCCCCTGCCGTTCCAAGCCTCCCCACCTTCCGTCGAGGACTCTACGTTAGCGAGGCGCGGAAGAGGAGTTGGGAGGGACAGCAGGGTCTTCATCAGCCTGAGGACTCGACTGGGTCTGACGCGCCTCGCTAGCTGCCACGCGCGCCAACACCCCGGCGGCGTACTCGATGTCGGCGCGGTTGACGTTGAGATTCGTCACCGCGCGGATGGCATCCGGGCCGGTGGCCAGGACGCGGACGCCGGCTGCCGCGAGGGTCTCGACCCATTCCCGGGCTGATTGCCGCGTGACTTGAAATCGGACGATGTTGGTCTGGACGGCGTCGGGATCGATGCCGACGCCGGGCAGCCGGGCCAGGGCTGCCGCCAGGTACCGGGCGTGGGCGTGATCCTCTGCCAGCCGCTCGCGATGATGCTCGAGGGCGTGCAGGGCCGCTGCCGCCAGGAGACCCGCCTGCCGCATGCCCCCGCCAAACTGCTTCCGGAAACGGCGAGCCCGGGCGATGAACTCCCGGGTCCCCGCCAACGCCGACCCGACCGGCGCGCCGAGCCCCTTCGAGAAACAGACGTTGACCGAATCAAACGGGGCGGCGTAATCGCGCTCGGGGATCCCGGTGGCCACCGCGGCGTTCCAAAGGCGGGCGCCGTCCAGGTGCAATCGCAAGTCGTGCCGCCGCGCCGTAGCGGCCACGTCGAGGATCGCTTCGAGGGGCCAGAGGCTGCCGCCGCCGCGGTTGTGCGTGTTCTCGATGCAGACGAGGCGGGTGCGGGCGAAGTGGACGTCCGGCGGCCGGAGAACCGATTCGAGATCCGTCCCGCGAAACACGCCGCGCCGGCCGGCCACGCAGCGGCACATCACCCCGGACAACGCCGCCGGAGCGCCCCCTTCGTAGTAGTAGATATGCGCCTCGGACTCGACGACGATTTCGTCGCCGGGCTCGGTGTGGGCGCGGAGCGCGATCTGGTTGCCCATCGTGCCAGAGGGCACGAACACCGCCGCCTCTTTGCCCAGCAGGTCGGCGGTCCGGGCTTCGAGGCGCTGCACTGTCGGGTCGTCGCCAAAGACGTCGTCGCCCACCTCGGCTTCCGCCATGGCGCGCCGCATCGCCGCGGTGGGCAGCGTGACGGTGTCGCTGCGCAGGTCGACCACTCGGGGAACGGACAGGTTCGGGTTCATTGCGTAGACTGCTGGTTGGTCGGTAAGATACAGCACACGGACCCCTCACCCTGGCCGGCACCCATCCGAAGGGAGAGGGTGCCCGAAGGGCGGGTGAGGCTCGAGTGCATCACGGGGCTGCCTTTGCAGGGTCTGTGAAGACCCTCACTTGACCAGCTCGAGGATCTGTTTGAACTCGGGTGTTCCAGCGCG
Organism: Verrucomicrobiota bacterium; assembly: GCA_029556615.1. GTDB lineage: Bacteria > Verrucomicrobiota > Verrucomicrobiia > Limisphaerales > J093 > JAKQDD01. The sequence continues at coordinate 24,254 of JAKQDD010000057.1, forward strand.
CTCGAGCCATTCGAAGAGCACCATTTCCGTCGAGACCAACACGGCGCCCGCCTGCCGCATCCGCTCGACGCCCAACCGGTGGTTCTCCGGCGTGCGGGAGGAGGTCGCGTCGGCGACCAGCACGGGCTGGTATCCCGCCGCTGCCAGGTCCAGGACCGATTGGCAGACACAGACGTGCGCCTCGATCCCGCAGAGGACAACGTCCCGGACGCCGCGGTCCCGGAGTTGATCCAGCAAGCCGGGAGCGCCGCAGGCGCTGAAGGTGATCTTGTCGATGGGCAGGATGCCGGCGGCGGCCTGCGCCACCTCCGGGACGGTCGGGCCGATCCCTTTGCGGTACTGCTCGGTGATCCAGGTTGGGACGCCGAGCACTTGCGCGCCGCGGACCAGCCGGACCGCTTTCTCGAGCACGCGTTCCTTCTCGTGTATCGCCGGCAGGAGCCGTTCCTGGATGTCCACGACCAGCAGCGCGCTGGTTCCTCGGTTCATGCGATGGTGTGCGGTCACGGCAGTCATGGGTTGCGCCGCCCCCGACCCTGCGGACGACCGCGCGGATCGTCAAGACCCGTCGGCCGCCTCGCCCATCACCTGCCGTTCAGCAACCGGTTGCGGCGTTCCTCCGGCAGCGGCGATTGCGCGATATAGGCGCGCGCGGCGCCCGCGTCCACTTTCATCCAGCTTCGCGCCACGGACTCGATCCGGCTCAGTCGCAGTGGCTCGTCGGCAATGGACTCTGCCCACTGGACTGCGGGCTCGGGGTGCGAGCTGGCGAGCGCATTGGCAAAGGCGCCCACGGCTTGGTCGCGGGATTGGCCGGCCGGCAGTCCGTCAAGCCAGGCGGCGGCGCTGGCCGGATCGTGGTTCCCCCACTGGCGGGCAACGCTCTGAAACGCCTGTCCCCGGAGATCCCCCTCCGGCAGGGAGGAAACCCAGTCGGCGACCGCTTGCGGATCCGATCGCGACCACTGCTGGATGACGGAGAGGGCGGCCTTGTTTTGCAGTTCACCGGCCGGCAGATTGGCGGTGTAGGCGGCCGCCTCCTGGGGGGCGTTGTTGGCCCAACTCGAAGCGACCCGGGCCATGACGCCAGTCCGGAGCGCGCCCTCTTCGAGTCCCTGGGCCCACTGCATGGCGGCCGTGGGATCCGTGGTGCCCCAGCGGGTGCCAAGGGTCTGCAGGAGGCTGTTCCGATCGTCCTGGGGCAGGGTGTTCAAGTAGGCCATGGCGGACTTCGAGTCGGTCTCGATCCAGCGGGACCCGAGTGCGGTCAAGGCGCTCGACCGCTCGCTGCCGTCGGGCAGCTGCTGCATCCAGGCGACCGCCCCGGCGAGGTCTTCCTGCGCCCACCGGCCGGCGATGGTGGCCATGACCTCGTTGCGGGTGCTGCCGACCGGCAGGGCACCGGCCAATTCCGCCGCCGCCCGCGGATTCGAGTTCAGCAACTGGTTGCTGACGCCTCGGATGGCTTCAACCCGCCCGCGGCCATCGGGGAGACTCCTCGCCCAATCGGCCGCCTGCCCAAGGTCGCTCTGCGCCCAGCGATCCGCCACCGTGCCGAGGGCGTTGTTCTTGACCCGGCCGGTGGGCAGGCCCTCGGCGAAGGCCGCCGCCGCCGCGGGGTCGCTCTGCGCCCACCGGGAGACAATGTTCTGGAGGGCGCTGTCGCGGGCCTGACTGAAGGGCAGGCTCGACGCCCAAGCCGCCGCCGCGGCAGGGTCGCTTTGCGCCCACCCCTGTGCCAGGCCGGAAAGCAACGTCCCCGTCGCCCCACCCGGCGGCAGACCTTGCGCATAGGCAAGGGCGCCGGCGGCATCGCTGCGGGCCCATTGGCCGAGGATCGCGCCGAGCGCGCGTTGCTTGTGCTCGCCGGCCGGCAGCTGCTGCGCCCATGCCAGCATCGGACCCATGGGAGCGTTCCCCGGCTGGCGCCCGGCCGAATTGAGCAGGTGCTGGATGAACTCGGACCGAAGCTGTCCGGCGGGCATGCGATCCGCCAGCGCCAGGAGTTGGGGAATCGACGCCGGATCGATGGAAGCTGCCAGGCGTTGGAGAGCCTGAGCCCGACGGCCGGGATCGCTCTCGGCCATCGCCGCAGCGAACGCACTTGCCGGATCGAGCGGGATGGAACGTCGGCGCCCGGCGAACTCCCGGTTGGCGCCGGAGCGGGCGGGAGGCGGAGTCTCGGCAACCGGCGCCTCGGGTTGTGCCAAGTCCACCAGGCCAGGGCTCTCGACGCGGTCGGCCATAGGCTCGCGATCGAGCCATTGGCGATCGAGCCAGACGCCTGCCGCCAGACCGGCCAGTCCGGCGACTGTCATGGCCACGAGATGGTGACGGGTAAAGCTCATGGTCACTCCCGGATACCCGGAGTGCCCCAGACTATAGCGTCCTCAGCTCGCTTGAGAAGTCCGGAACGCAGGGAGTCCTCGACCTGCGGATGGATAGGGGGACAGGTTCGCAGTCAACCCGAGGCCGGCACCCCTCTCCCGCCTTCGCCAAGGCTTCGGCGTGCAGGCGGCTCCGGGGTCGCAGGGGGAAGGAAGAACCGGCGCGCGGACTCGACTGGGTCTGAGTTGGCGCCTTGCCAGGCTTGAGCTATCGTCGAGGCATGTCGCAGATCGAGGAGGCCGATCTGGAATCGCAGGTCACGGTCCTGCGGGGCGTGGGAGCGGAGCGCGCCGCCCAGCTGGCCCGGCTCGAGATCCGGACCGTTCATGACCTCCTGCGGCACCGGCCGCGGGGCTACGAGGATCGAACCCGGATCCGGCGGATTGCGGAGCTGCAGGAGGGAGAGCTGGCGGTGGTGAGCGGCCGTGTGGCGGCGCAGGGGATCAAGCGGTGGCGGGGCGGAAGCCGCAGCGTATTCGAGCTTGTGCTCGACGATGGAACGGGGCGGCTGCACTGCTGTTGGTGGGATCAACCCTACCACGAAGGGCGGTACCCGGTGGGGTCCGAGCTGATCGTGTGCGGCAAACCGCGTCTTCGTCGGCCCTGGACCGTCGACCATCCGGACGTCGAGGTCGTCGAGCCTGAGGAGGAGGGGGCGGTCTCCGCCCATGTGCACCGGTGGGTGCCCGTGTATCCGTTGACGGAGGGGATGGGCCAGCGCTGGCTACGCGGCTTGATCTGGAGGACCCTCGAGCGCTTTGGCCCGCTCATCCAGGAACCCAAGCCGGCCTTCGACCTCGGCGACCTGCCGGACCGCGCGGCCGCGATCCGGCAACTGCACTTCCCGGAGTCGCCCGCCCAGGGGGAAACGGCCCGCCAGCGGCTGGCCCTTGACGAGTTCCTGGCGCTCCAGCACGACTTGCAACAACGCCGACGCCGATTGCAGGAGAACGCCCGGGGCATCCCCTGCGCCGGAGACAACCGCCTGATGCGCCCCTTCCTGCGCTGCCTCGGGTTCGCGCTCACCGACGCCCAGACGCGCGTGCTGCGCGAGATCCGGTTGGGTCTCGGCGGCCGATGGCCCATGCGCCGCCTGTTGCAGGGGGATGTCGGGTCGGGCAAGACCGTGGTGGCGGGCGCGGCCGCGCTGATGGCGATCGAGAGCGGATGCGACGTCGCGCTGATGGCGCCGACGGAGATTCTTGCCGAACAGCATGCGCTCACATTCCGGCGCTGGCTCGAGCCGCTGGGGTTGCGCGTCGAGCTTCGGACGCATTCGGCGAAACCGGTCGAAGCGGTGCAAGGCGGTCCGCCCGGACCGGGGCTGTGCATCGGGACCCACGCCCTGCTCGAATCCGGGTTCAGCCCGCCAAACCTGGGGCTGGTGATCATCGACGAGCAACACCGGTTTGGCGTGGCCCAGCGGGAGCGCCTTGTGCGCAAGGGCCGGTACCCGCATCTGTTGGTCATGACCGCCACGCCGATCCCCCGCACTCTGGGGCTGACGGTGTACGGGGATCTTGACGTCTCGATCCTCGACGCGGCACCCCCCAGCCGGGGCACGGTGAAGACCTTCGTCCGCTCCGCGGAACGCCTGCCCAAGGTCTGGGCCTTTGTGCGGCAGCAACTGGCCGCCGGCAGGCAGGCGTACGTGGTCTACCCCCGAGTCGAGGAGCAGGACCTCAAGACCGGGCTCAAAGCCGTCACGGCCGAGCAGGCGCGTCTGCGGGAAGCGCTCGCGCCGCATCCCGTGGCGTTGCTCCACGGCCGCCTGCCGACGCCCGAGAAGGACGAGGTGATGGCGGCCTTTCGGGAAGGCAGGGTCAAGGTCCTGATGGCGACCTCGGTGATCGAGGTGGGGATCGATGTGCCGAATGCGACGGTGATGGTGGTCGAGAATGCGGAGCGCTACGGGCTGGCGCAGCTGCACCAGTTGCGCGGCCGCATCGGACGGGGCGGTCACACCGGCCACTGCATCCTGGTGGCCGCGGCGCGGACCCGGGAGGCCCGTCGCCGGCTCGAAGTGCTGGCGCGGACCACGGACGGTTTTCGGATCGCCGAGGAAGACCTGCGCCTGCGCGGCCCGGGAGAGCTGCTGGGCCAAAGCCAGAGCGGGCTGCCCCGGTTCCGGTTCGGGGATCTGGCGGCGGACCTCGACCTGGTGCAGCGGGCCAGGGCGCTCGTGCAGTCCCAGGCTGCCCGCAGCCCGCATGTCTTCCACCCTCCCGGTGGACGCACCGCAGGTGACACCCACGGCTCACCCAATGCGGGCCAGAAGCGCAACACCGCGCCGGATCGATGATCTCAGGAGAAGAGGAGGGGTGGAGTTGCAGCGTCCGGGCTGGACAGGAGCGGACTTGGAGAAGTGGAATCGCAGCGCCCCGGAGAAGTCCGACCCCTTTTCCGAGAGACGCTTGCCTACGCCAAAAACTCCTTGCCGCGAACGTGCCCGTATTTGCGAATTGGACCCCTTAGGTGTCGGTCGGCGTTTCGTCCCAGCGGTTGCCCCGGGCGCGTCCGCACAGCCAGTTGAGGGCGAAATGCCGCTCGACGGTGATCGACGTCACCTCCGCCCACTCCGTCGCCGTAAGATCGCGGTACGGCTTGCCCTTGGCCACGAAATCCTCGTCGAGGACTTCAGCGAGCGTCCCTGATTCGCCGGCCGCCTTGGCGGTGAAGCGCACGATGTCGTCGTAACAACTGAACCGCGGTCCTCCCTCCACGGCCGGCATCTCCGGGAACGGGCGATGCTCCTCGATGAGCTGGCGCGTCCGGCTCCGCCAATGCCACAGCTCGGCCCGGTCGCGTTCGCGTTCGAGCTCCTCGACCGAACGGAGGCCGAGGCCGTCGATGAACTCACCGAGGCCATCGGTGGGGATCGTGGTGGCGATCTCGGCTGTGAACTGCTGGTCGAAGGGCGGCAGCCAGGGAACCAGTTTCAGCGCCCAGAGAAGGGTGCCCAAGGCCTCGAGGCGCCAGGAGGCGTTGATGATGGACTGCGGGGGGAGCGCCGCCGAGGTGTCCCGCAGCAGGCCCCGTTCTTTCGGCGAAAACGATCTCCAGAGCCCAGCCGAGCGGGCAACGGCCCGCAATCGAGCCCCGCCTCCGCTGTCGGCGACGCCCTGGCCCCGGACCATGGCATAGGTGATGACCATTCTGAGCACCACCGCCCGCCGTGCGACCTCGCGGGTCTCGGGCGGCCTGGGTTGTGAGCCCCAAAAGGATCTGAGCCGTTCGAGCATACGATGTTACGGGGTGCGATGCGATAGTGCTCCGACAGGGTCGCATCGAAATAGTCGACAAGTCACGCTTGGGCTCCGCAACCGGCGCCCGCGTTCCTGCGTTCCTGGTCATCGGCCAGCCTTTGCGCGAAACGCTCCGCCAACGCCGTCGCCGCACCCGCAATCCTGCGCCAATCCGCATCGTCCAGGAGCACCGCTCCTCCTCGAGGCCCCGAATCAGCACAGGATGCCCCGCGCCTGCAACGTCCATGCGCAACGACCTCGCCATGCGCCCGGCACACCACACGGCCAAGGTGCATCTGTCAACAATCGAGATGGGCCCGCTGGAAAGCGGTGCCGCTTCGAGGGCGGCACCGCACTCCACGACGCTGAGGCGCGGATCGCGGGGCCATGGCGCGGACGCCAGTTCTTGAGTGCGGCAGCCCCCTGCCGCTTTTTCTCGACGGGTGGGTGGATTCAGCTCGCGGCGACATGGCGATAGGCTCAGATTCGGCTGGCGCCGGCTCACTCCGGCGTGGCGTCCATGGCGACGAGCGCGTGGGCGGCCGATTCCCAATCGGCGGTGTGCTGGGCGAGTTGGGCGGTGAGGGCTTTGAGCTCCTGGTTGAGGAGCGCGGCGCGGGGGGGGTCGTCGTAGGTCTCGGGCTGCTGGAGCGCGGTGGTCAGCTCGTGCTGGCGACGTTCCATGTCGGCGATTGCAGACTCGAGCGCGTGGACCCTGGCTTCCGCGGCGCGCCGGAGTCGGGAGCGCTCCTGGCGTTCCTCGGCGGCGCGGCGGCGCTCCTCACGGCGTCTTTGGGCGGGCGAGGGCGCAGACGGCGCGGCTGGTGGGGGCGGTTCAAGCGCGGCGTCAGCCGCCAGGCCGGCGGTGGCGGTTTTCTGCTCGTAGTAATCGTAGCCTCCCGGGAAGGGGGTGAGCCGGCCATTCTGGACATGGACGACGTGGTTGGCGAGGGACCGGATGAAGTAGAGGTCGTGGCTGATGAAGACGAGGGTGCCCTGGAACTGGGTGAGGGCGTAGAGCAGGGCGTCGACGCTGGCGAGGTCGAGGTGGGTGGTCGGCTCGTCCATGAGCAGGAGGTTGGGGGGATCGAGGAGGAGCTTCACCAGCGCCAGGCGGCTCTTCTCACCGCCGCTGAGAACCCGCACCGGCTTGAAGACGTCGTCCCCGCGGAACAGGAAGGCGCCCAGGACCGTCCGGACGAAGGTCTCGGTGAGGCGCTGCGGGGTGGTGAACGCCTCCTCGAGCACGGTGAAGTCGGGATGCAACGTCTCGGCGCGGTACTGCGCGTAGTACCCGGCCTTGACGTGATGGCCAAGCCGACGTTCGCCAGCTTGGGGCGTGATGACGCCGGCCAGGAGTTTCAGCAGGGTGGATTTGCCGGCCCCGTTGGGACCGACCAAAACGATCCGCTGGCCGCGTTCCGCCTGGAAGTCGAGGGCATCGTAGAGGGGCGTGGCTTCATGGTACCGGAACCGGACGCGGTCGAGGGAGACGACGCGATGCCCGCTGCGGGGGGGCTGCGGGAACTGGAAGTCGACCGTCGCTTCCTCGCCCGGGGGCGCTTCGATCACATCGAGGCGTTCGATCTGTTTGCGTTTGCTCTGGGCCTGGGTCGCCTTGGTGTTCTTGGCGCCGAAGCGGTCGACGAACCGCTGGAGCCGGGCGATTTCCCGCTGCTGGTTCTTCCAGGCGGCCATCCATTGCTCGTCGCTGGCCTCCCGCTGCCGGAGGTAGGCGTCGTAGTCGCCGCGATACCGGGCGGCGCGGCCCTGGCGGATTTCGAGGATCGAGGTGGCGAGGGCGTTGAGGAAACTCCGGTCGTGGGAGATGAGAACCAGCGCGCCCGGGTAGTTGAGAAGCCACGCCTGGAACCAGAGGAGCGCTTCGAGGTCGAGGTGATTCGTCGGCTCGTCGAGCAGCAGCAGGTCGGGCTCCTGGACCAGCAAACGGGCCAGATGCGCCCGCATGACCCAACCGCCGCTCAGCTCCGCGAGGGGGCGGGCATGGTCCCTCTCCCGGAAAGCGAGCCCCTTGAGGATCTTGAGGGCGCGCGGGACCGGGGCGTCGCCCCCCAGGGCTTCAAACCGGCCATGCCAGAGGGCGACGTCGGCGGGATCGGGATCGGCGGCCGATTCGAGGGCGCGCCATCGGTCGCGCGCCTCGGTGTACTCGGGGGAGATGGCGGTTGCCAGATCGAGCACCGTGGCGTCTCCGGCGGGGGCGGTCTCCTGCGGCAGATGGCCGACAGTGACGCCGCGCTGGAGCGCGACGCGGCCCGTGTCCGGCGCGGCGAGACCGAGGATCAGGGAAAGGAGCGTGGACTTGCCGGCGCCGTTGGGGCCGACCAGGCCGAGGCGGTCGCCGCGATCCAGCTGCAGGGAGAGGTCAGCGAAGAGCGGCCGGCCGGCGTAGGCCTTGCTGACTGCGGAGATGGTCAGCATGGGGGGGAGGGAGGATCCTGGGGTCAGCGGTCGCGGCGTCGGGCGACGACGAACGCGTTGAACAGGACCCAGCGCAGGGGCGTGAGGTTCAAGGCCCAATCCAACGGACCGGCAACGTAGCGGTCGGTGCAAGCCACCCGCTCGATCTGACAGCCGGCGCGGTCGAGGAAGAAAGCGATCTCGAACCCGTTGGTGGCCACGATGGCGTCGTCGTCGGGCGAGAACGGTTCCTTGACGATCGGCGTCATGCGGTCGAACCGGACGGTATCGGGCGCCTTCCGCGCCTGGCGACGCTTTTCGAGAAGCCGCCGCAGGTTGCGCCATTTGTTGCCGAGGCCGCGCATGTGGGGGTGGTAATCGCGCCAACCGAGCGCGCGAAAGAAGTTCGGGCTCGAGACCACGAGCCGGGCGCCGGGCCGCGCCACCCGCACGAGTTCGGCGAGGAATCCCTCCGGGTCCTCGACATGCTCGAGGACATTCAGCGCCCCGACGGCGCCAAAGTAGGCGTCGGGGAACGGCAGCCGCCGGCCATCGTAGAGGGAACAGTTCAAGCCGGCCTGACGGGCGCGGATCACGTTGGGCTCCGAGACCTCGACCCCGTGCGCGTCCGCGCCTGCCGCCTTCAGGCGGCGCACCACCTGACCAACCCCGCAGCCGACATCGAGCACCCGCTCGCCCGGAACGGACGGCTGGAGGGTGTCGGCGTATTTCGCGTAGAAAGCCGGATCCCATGAGGCGAGAAACTCGGCGTACGCCTCATTGTGACGGTAGGTATCCTGATGACCCATGAGCGGGGCGATGTTGCCCGAACCCCCAAGGGGGCGCAAGAGGAGCACAACCGGCGGGATTGACTCGGGCGGTTCCTCGACTAAGCTGGCGGCACGAAGCAGGAAGGAGCGATGCATGCCACCGAAAGCCACCGAGAAACCGGCCGAGAAACCGGCCGAGAAACCCGCTGAGAAACCCGTCGAGAAGCCGTCCGGCGACGCTGCGCGCCTCACCGCGGCGCGGCAGCGGGATCTGGACACGGCGATCTCGACGATCACCAAGGCGTACGGCGATGGGAGCATCATGCGGCTGGGGGACTCGCGGGCGCAGGTGCGCATCGAGGTGATTCCGACCGGGGCGCTGGCGATGGACCTGGCCCTGGGTGTGGGGGGGATTCCGCGAGGCCGCGTCGTCGAGATCTACGGGCCGGAATCCTCCGGGAAGACGACGGTGATGCTCCATGTGATTGCGAACGCGCAAAAGGCCGGGGGCCTGGCCGCGTTCATCGACGTGGAGCATGCCCTGGACCCGGGGTATGCGAAGCGATTGGGGGTGAACCTGGACGACCTGCTGGTGGCGCAGCCGGACAGCGGCGAAGAGGCGCTGAGCATATGCGAGACGCTGGCCCGATCGAACGCGCTGGATGTGATCGTGATCGATTCGGTCGCGGCCTTGGTGCCGAAGGCGGAGCTCGAGGGCGAGATGGGGATGGCGACGATGGGCATGCAGGCCCGGCTGATGAGCCAGGCGCTGCGCAAGCTGACGGCGATTCTCGCCAAGGCCAAGACGAGCTGTCTGTTCACCAACCAGATGCGGGAGAAGGTGGGCGTCCTGTTCGGCAATCCGGAAACCACGCCCGGCGGCAAGGCGCTCAAGTTCTACGCCAGCGTCCGCATCGACATCCGGCGCAAGGAGAGCATCAAGGACGCCGCCGGCACCGCGATTGGCAGTCACGTCAAGGTCAAGATCGTCAAGAACAAGCTCGCCCCGCCGTTCGCCGAGGCCGAGTTTGACATCCTGTTCAACCACGGGATCAACCAGGAGGGGAGCATCCTCGATGTCGGGGTGGACACCGGGGCGGTCGAGAAGAAGGGCGCGTGGCTGCAGTTCAACGGCGAGCTGATCGGCCAGGGCCGGGACGCCGCCCAGCGGGCGCTGGCGGAGAAGCCGGAGCTGGCCCGGAAGATCGTCGAGGCCATCCTGGCCCGGCGGGCGGCAGCGGCGCCGCCGGCTTGAGCCCGATCCCGCGCCTGCCGCGGCCCGACCCCCATGCCCGCCCGTCGCCTGGAATGGTCCCGGGGCCAGTACACGGTCACCACGGACCGGCGGCGCATGGAGCTGTCCATGATCCATGCATTCCTCGCCGGCACGGACTGGTCGCCGGGGGTGCCGCGGTCCACCGTGGCGCGGTCCCTTCGCCACTCCCTCTGCTTCGGCCTGTTCCATCGGGCCCGGCAGGTGGGGTTCGCGCGGGTCATCACGGATCGCGCGACGTTCGGTTATGTGGCTGATGTGTTCATTCTCGAGGGACACCGGGGGCGGGGCTTGGCGCGGTGGCTGATGGAATGCGTGGTCGAGCATCCCGACCTGCGGCGGTGCCGGCGTCTTCTGCTGGCCACCCGAGACGCTCACGGGCTCTATGCGAAAACGGGGTTCCGCCCGCTCCGCCGGCCGGACGATCATCTCGAACGGCGGGCGGCGCCCTGAACCGGGTTTACTTTGGCCAGCCGAACCGGCAGAGTCGGACAGGATCGTTCATGAGCCAACACGCTGCTGTTGTCGCCCGCTCCGGGCGTTTTGCACAAGGGCCCGCGGCCGAGGTCGCGGCGTTCACCGAGTCCGTCTCCTTCGACTGGCGGCTGTGGCGCCAGGACATTCTGGGCTCGATGGCGCATGCGGCAATGCTCCACCACGTTGGACTCCTGTCGCAGCGGGAGCTTCGCCAGATCCTCGGGGGCCTGGCCGCCATCGGCCGGGAGATTGCCGAGGCGAAGTTCCGGTGGCGTCCCGATCTCGAGGACGTGCACATGAACATCGAGGCGGCGTTGACGCAGCGGGTGCCGGCGGGGGCCAAGCTGCACACGGGACGATCCCGCAACGACCAGATCGCGCTCGATCTGCGGTTGTGGCTCCGGGATGAGATTGGGACGCTGTCCGGCGAGGTGCGCGGGCTTCAGGGGTCGCTGGTCGGGCTGGCGAGCCGGCACGTCGAGGTTCTGGCGCCGGGATACACCCATCTGCAGCGGGCGCAGCCGGTGGCCCTCGCGCATCATGGGCTCGCCTACGTCGAAATGCTCGAGCGGGACCAAGGGCGGCTTCGCGACGCCTTCGCGCGATGCAATGTCTGCCCGCTGGGGTGCGGCGCCCTCGCCGGCTCGACCCTGCCGCTGGACCGGGCGTTCGTCGCCCGGCAGCTCGGGTTCGTCGATGCCCGCGGCCGGGTCCGGCTCGCCGAAAACTCGATGGACGCCGTGAGCGACCGCGATTTCGTGGTCGAGTTCTGCGCCGCCGCGGCGTTGATCGCAGTCCATCTCAGCCGGCTGGCCGAGGACCTGATCCTCTGGTCGAGCACGGAATTCGGTTTCGTCCGGATGGCGGATGCGTTCACGACGGGCTCCTCGCTCATGCCGCAGAAAAAGAACCCGGATGTGGCGGAGCTGATCCGCGGCAAGAGCGGCCGGGTCGTGGGGAATCTGACGGCCCTTCTGACTCTCCTGAAGGGACTGCCCATGACCTACAACCGCGATCTGCAGGAGGACAAGGAGCGGTTGTTCGACACCGCCGACACCGTGGGAGCGTGCGTCCGCCTGATGGCGGGACTGCTGGATCACACGACGCCGAACGCCGCCGTCTGCCGGGCCGCCGCTGCGGATCCCCAACTCCTCGCGACCGATGTCGCGGAAGCCCTCGTCCGGTGCGGTGTCCCATTCCGGCAGGCCCACCACGCCGTCGGCGCCGCCGTGGCCCTCGCCGAGCGGACAGGGCGCCGGCTCGACCAGCTCACACCCGCGGAATGGCAGGACCTCGCACCCGCCGCGGCGATCGATCCCGCCGTGATCTTCGATCTCGACCGGGCGATGCGGCGGCGGACCCTGCCCGGCTCCCCCGGGCCCCGGGAGGTCCGGCGCCAATTGGCTCGGTGGCGGCGCCGGCTGTCGGCCGGGGCCGCACCCGGATCCCGGAAAGCCGGATCCCGATGAACCCGGAGCACCCCGAATCCGACCACCGGCAGTGGTGGGTCGCCCACACCCGTCCCCGGTGCGAGAAGAAGCTCGCCGCGCACTGTGAGCGGGAAGGGCTGCCCTCGACGCTCCCCTGCTATCGGAGCGTGCGCAAGTACCGGGGCAAGACGCTGGTCTTCTGGAAGCCCTTGTTCCCCGGCTATCTGTTTCTGCAGCTGCAGCAGAACGAGCGGCAGACGGTCTACCAGAGCGATTACGTCGCAAACCTGCTCGAGGTGCCTGACCAGGCCGAGTTCAGCCAGCAGCTCGAGGACATCCTCGCGGCGCTCGAGACCGAGGTCGAGGTGAGGCTCGCCCCGACGATCGGCCCCGGTTCCCGGGTGCGAATCCGGTCGGGCCCGTTACAGGGGATGGAGGCGTGGGTCGAGAATCGGTCGGGAATGCGCGAGGTGTTGCTCCGCCTGGATTTCATCGGACAAGCCGCCGCCGTCCGCGTCGACGCCGACCAGCTCGAACCGGCTTAGGGTCTGTCGTGGCGAGCACGCCCTTGTTCACCAAGCCTGGATCGGCGCTGACTGCCAGGTCGCAAGCCCGGGCAACGGCAGCACGTCAGCGCGGCTCTGACGGCCGCGGCTACGGACAGGGACGGCGTAGCCGCCGGCGGCTACCGCGTGCGGTTGCGCACCGGGCAGCCCTTTGCGCTTGTCAGTCTCCCGAATCGGCACCTAGAGTGCGCGAACGGTCCGGTGAGCGTGGCGCGGTGTGGCGCCGGCCGGGGTGGTCCGATGTCCGGAGAGACTCCTCGCATGCTGTGAAAAACTACGTCCTCGACACCAACGTCCTGCTCCACGACCCGCATTCCCTGCTGAATTTCCAGGAGAACCACGTGTTGATCCCGATCGAAGTGATCGAGGAGATTGACCGCTTCAAGCGCGAGTCGTCGGAGCTGGGCCAGAACGCGAGGACTGTCTCCCGGCAGCTGGACGCGCTGCGGGCCCAGGGCCGGCTGAGCGAAGGCGTGGCGTTGCCGAACGGGGGCCGGCTGCGGATCGTGTTCCAGGGCCGGACGGCGAGCGGGCCCCCGGTGTTCAACGGCAGCAGCGTGGACAACCGGATTCTGGCCACGGCGCTGGCGGTCCGCGACGCCCAGCCGGACCGCCCAACCATCATCGTCACCAAGGACATCAACCTGCGGATCAAGGCGGACACCCTCGGTCTCGCGGCCGAGGATTACGAGACGGACCGGATCCAGCTGAGCGAGCTTTACTCCGGGATGTTCGAGAGGACGGTGTCGCCGGACCGGATGCTGGCCTTTCGGGCCAACGGGGAGATGGAGCTCGACGAGGGGCGCTACTGTCCGAACGAGTACTGCACCCTGATCGAGGAAGGGAGCCCGAAGCGGACGGCGCTGACCAAGGTCGATCCGACCGGGACCAAGCTGGTGGCGATCATTGACGCGCGGGAGGGCATCTGGGGAATCCGGCCTCGGAACCGGGAGCAGCATTTCGCCTTCGACGCCCTGCTCGACGACCGGATCAAGCTCGTGACGCTCATGGGGAAAGCGGGGACGGGCAAGACCCTGCTCGCCATGGCGGCGGGCCTCAAGCGCACCATGGTCGATCGGGAGTTCCGACGCCTGATCGTCGCCCGCCCCACCATCAGCGTCGGCAAGGAAATCGGGTTCCTCCCCGGCACGCTCGAGGAGAAGCTCAACCCCTGGATGCAGCCGATCCACGACGCGCTCGAGCTCCTGAGCGACCTCAACATGGGCCACGAGAGCCGCCGCGGCGGCGATCTCATGCGCTCGGGAGCCCTCGTCGTCGAGGCCCTGAGCTACATCCGCGGCCGGAGCATTGCGGGCCAGTTCATGGTGATCGACGAGGCTCAGAACCTGACGCCCCTCGAAGCCAAGACCATCATCACCCGCGTCGGCCACGGAACCAAGATCGTCTTCACGGGCGATCCCTACCAGATCGACAATCCGTACGTCGATTCCGCCTCGAACGGCTTCAATTACATCGTCAGCAAGTTCCGCGAGCAGGCGATCGCCGCCCACGTCGAGCTGCAAAAGGGCGAACGCTCGGAGCTCGCCGAGCTGGCGGCTAATCTCCTCTAGAGTCCTCGGATGGGTCCCGAACACGATCCCGACGCGGCGCTGATGCTGCGGGTCAAACGGGGCGACCGCGCGGCGTTCGAGGCGCTGGTCGACAAGTACAAGCAGCCGGTCTTCAATCTCATCTACCGGACGCTGCCGGACGCCGCGGAGGCCGAGGACCTGGCCCAGAACGTCTTCCTCCAGGTCCACCGATTCGCGCATCGGTACAAACCCTCCGCCAAGTTCACCACGTGGCTGTTCACCATCGCCCGAAACCTCTGCCTGAACGAAATCCGCCGACGCGGCCGCCATCCCGCGGAGTCCCTCTCGGAGCCGTCCGGCGACCGTGACGATGAGGCCGACCGGCCCGTGACGGATCGCCAGGCCGTCGCGCCGGATCAGGGATGCCTGGATCGGGAGCTGGCGGCCCTGGTCGACGACGCGCTCCGGGCGCTCCCCGAAAACCAACGGGTCGCCATGCTCTTGTGCCGCGAGGAAGAACAGTCCTACGAGGACATCGCCGCCATCCTCGGCTGCTCGCTGGCCGCCACCAAGTCGCTGATCCACCGCGCCCGCGAGACCCTCAAGCTCCGCCTGAAACGCTACCTCCGGACCGGCGCCTGGACCCCCGACGCCCCGTCCCGACCTCAATCCCCGCCGGAAAAGCCGGCCCCATGACCGCGCCGCCCCGCCATCCCGCCCGCAACTTTCCCGCCGACGCGGGGTTGTATCCCTTCGAGTGAGCGTATGCGTGAACCGATCGACCAGATCCTGCTCGACATCGCGCGGCGACGGCCGCTCACGCCCGCCGAACAGCAGCAGCTGGACGGTTGGCTGGCCGAGCACCCGCAGGACCGCGAGCGCTGGGAGACCGAGGTCGGTCTGACCCGTCTCCTGCAGCGCCTGCCCGACGCCCCGTTGTCGTCCAATTTCACCGCCCGCGTGCTCGCCGCCGCAGACCGCCAGGAGGCGGCCGGGACCGCCCGTGCGGGCGCGATCGAGGCGCTCCTGGCACGCTGGGTGCATCGCTGGCAGCCGGCAGCAGCTTTGGCGGCGGTCCTGCTCCTGGTGGGGATTCCCCTGCATCAGTCCCATCGGCGCGGCGAAGTCGCGCGCAGCGTCGCCGTCCTGCCCGCGGCGGAACTCGCGAACGTCGAGATCTGGCAGAACTTCGATGTCATCAACAGCCTCCCCAGCGGGCCGTTGCCGTCCGTCGAGGAACTGGCCGAGGCCATGCAATGACCTCGTGGTCCCTCACCGGCGTCGCAATGGCCCTGCTCGGCTCCCTGGCCTGGGGAGCCGGTCCGCAAAGCGCCGAGGGCGCGCCGGCGCCCCCCGGCCCGCCGACGCCGACGATCACCATGGCCCCTTTGCCTCCCGCGCCGCCTGCCACCGCGGCCACCCCGGACCCGATCGAGGCGTTCCGGGCGCTGCTCTCGCTCGCGCCTGCCGCCCGGGAAAAGGCGATCGCCAGCCGGTCAGCGTCGCAACAGGAGTACCTTCGGGCGCGGTTCAAGGAATTTGACGCGCTGCCCGCCGCGGAGCGCGAGGTCCGACTGCAATTGATGCAGCTGCGGTATCACCTGGGCGCCTTGATGCGCCTGGATCCTTCGAACCGGGTGGCCCGGCTCCAGCAGATCCCGCCCCTGGATCTCCCCCTCATCGAGCAACGGTTGCGAGCCTGGGACCAGCTCCCCCGGGACGAACAACAGGAACTCCTCCAGCATGAAGGGACGCTGCGGCTCTTTCCCACGGCCACCAGCGAGATCGAGCCCCCTGCGAGCTCGACCCTCGATGGCTATTCGGCCGGACGCCGCCAGCAACTCGAGGCCGACCTCGAACGATGGCGGACCCTGCCGGAAGCCCAGCGCCATCGGGTCGCCCGCCACTTCAACACCTTCTTCTCCCTCAGCGAACGCCAACAGGCCCTGATCCTCGAGCGCCTCGATGCCGACGCGCGCCACCAACTGAAGCCGGCGCTCGCGGCACTGGAACGGCTGGCCCCCGAGGAACGCTTGCGCTGCCTCGATGCCTTCGACCGATTCACACGGATGAGCGCGGCCGAGCAGCAGCGTTTCCTGCGGAACGCGGCCCGTTGGCAGGGGATGAAGCCGGAGGAACGACGCGCCTGGCGCGCGTTTGCCGCCCGCTGGGTCCCGCCCAGCCAGCCTCCGCCCATCCCACCCCCCATGCCTGCGGCGCCCCGGTCGCGCCTCCCGACTCCCACCAACGCGCAGGCAGCCCGGTGACACGGGGCTTGCGAGGCGCGAAGGCAGGATACCTCGGCGAAAGTGACAGGGGGACAGAATCGGCCCCTTAGCGCCCCGACATCACCCCACCTGGAACGACACGCGGCGGATCAAGTCGGGGCCGAAGCTGTGCTGCAGCCGTTCGAGGATCTCGCGTCGCCGGTAGCGCACGATCTCGGCCATCCAGACATGGTTGTCCACCGTCACGAACAGGGTGCCTTGCCGCAGGCCGGTCGGGCGCGCATGGGCGACGACGTTCGGATCGAGCACGCCGTTCCAGACCTTGAGGATCTCGAGGTGCGTCTGCTGGCGGTCCAGCCCCAGCTCCTTGGTCACGCCCGCGAGCACCTTGTCGAGGGGGCGCACCCCGGAGGCCATCGCCGTCTCCTCGGCCGACCAATCGGCTCCGCGCCACTCGGCGAGGGCGACGTCCCTTGCGGATCGGCGGCGGGGGCCGTTGTACCGGGGCGGGCCGGGAGGGCGGGCGGGACGATGCGCTGCCATGAGCGGGATCCAGAGTCTTCTACTTGGCCCGGAAACGTCACAAAAGAACCGGTGCAAGGGTTTCCGGGCTCAGCCGACGGATCATCGGGCCGGGGCGATGCGTTCGTCCAGCACCAAGACCCCGTGAGGCGGCAGGTCATAATTGCCGGTGAAGGTGTTGCCGGTCAGGTAATCATGCATCGGCTTGTAGAACGTGATCCGGACGAGCGACGCCGTGGGGTTCATGAGGAAGTAGATCTTGGCGTCCTCTTTCTGTCGCATGCTGACCTCGATGGTATCCGGCACCTTGAGGAGGGGGAAGAGATTGCACATCTGGCGGAGCCAGGTGACGAGGTCGTAGTAGAACTCCTGCTGGCACATGGTGCCGATGTAGATCGCCTTGCCGAGGCCATAGTTGTTGATCGTCATGGCCGGGCGGCCGGCATAGAAGTCCTTGGCGTAGGTGGCCATCACCTGGCATTCCCGCGGTTCGATCACGTCGCACCAGACCCGGGCGGTGTGCAGATGGCTGGTGGGGAAGGCGCCCTTGAACACCAGGTGATTCTCCTCGCCGGCAGGGATGGGATCGAACTCCTGGACTTCGAGCCCGAACAGGTCGGTCATGTCGTGCGGGAAACCGCTTTCGGGGGCGATATCGTGTTCATCGACCAGGCCGGTGTTGAACGTGCTCACCAGGGTGCCGCCGTTCTGGACATAGAGCTTCAGGAGGTCGGCCTCGCCCCCGGCCAGGAGGTGCAGCGAGGGCGCGAACACGATCTTGTATCGGGAGAGGTCCTCGGTGGGCCGCGCGAAGTCGACTGGGATGTTCCGGTCGTGCAGGGCGTTGTAGAACAGCATGACGTGCTCGCGCAGCTTGAAGAGCCGGGTGTGCTGTTGCGGCTGCTTGAGCTTCCATTCGGTCGGATGACTGTAGAGGATGCACGTCTCCGCCATGACGCGGGTGCCGCGCAGGACCGGTGCGAGCAGCTTGAGCTCCTCGCCGATCTGGCTGATCTCGCGGTAAACGCGGTTGTCGCCCCGCCCGTCGTGGGTCAGAACCCCGCCATAGAATTTCTCGGAGCCGATCCGCGGCGACCGCCAGAAGAAGTAGAGGACGCCCGTCGCGCCCCGGGAGACCAGCTGGTACGTGAACAACCGAACCACCCCCGGCCGAAGCAGCGAGTTGACCTCCTGCCAGTTGACGTTGCCGGCCTTCTCCTCGATCACCCAGAAGCCCTCCTCGCCGTCCGGCGTGCGGATGCCCGTTTTCTTGAGAGACCGCATGATGTCGTGCTCGACCGCATTCTCCGAGGGCCGGTGGCGCAGGGTCGCGTAGCAGTCGAGCGAGACGAAATCGAGGACTTCGGCCATATCGAAGTGATCGTAGTGCCTCGAGAGCGCCCTCAGGTTGGTGGTCACCGGGATCCCCGGCGTCAGCTCGTGCAGCAGATCCACCTGCATCTTGACGAAAGCCACGCAGGTATCGCTGGCGAACCGCATCCAGTCGAGCACCAGGGCGGGGTTGTGCACGGTGGGGGCGGCCATCGGCATGGGGACGTCCTCCCAGCGGGTGACCACCTGCCCCCAGAAGCGCAGGCCGAGGCAGTCATTCAGACGCTCGAGGGTCTCGTACTTGGCCTTGAGCCACGCATGCCAGTCGTTGCGAGCCTCGGGATTGAACGAGAACTCCGTCCGATGGCCGCCGATCCCGTTGTCGACCTGCCAGGCGATGAGCTGGGGGTGGCGCCCCAGGTGCTGGGCGAGGGCGGTGACGATCCTGTTGGCGTACTGCCAGTAGACATTGCTGTTCATGCAGTAGCCGTGGCGCGTGCCGGGATGCAGCGTCAGACCCTGCTCGTCCTGCGGCAGGATCTCGGGGTGTTTCTGGGCCAGCCAGAGCGGCGGAGCCGCCGTCGGCGTGCCCAGCACCACTTGGATGCCGTGCAGCTTCATGACGTCCATCGCCCGCCACATCCAGTCGAAGTCGTACTTCCCCTCCTCCCGCTCGTAGAGCCCCCAACAGAATTCGCCCATCCGCACCACGTTGACCCCGGCCGCCACCATGAGCTGCGCGTCACGCTCCCATCGGGCCTCGGGATGCTCCGGCGTTCCAGCATAAGGGTAGACCCAGTGCTCCGGATGATAATCAACGCCAAAGTACATAGGCTTTACTAGGGGTCTGTGCAAAAATTAATTCCGGTTTTGCTGGAGGGGATTGGGCTCGCCGGCGAGGCGCGACGAAGGAGCATAGCCTTGACCTCTGTGACTGAGGAGCAACGACGCCAGCGAGCCCAAGCCCCCCAGCCCTTCGGGGCGGGGCGGCACCGGGCCCGCTGCATCGTTCCTCGGTCGGTCGAGTATCGCAGA
>JAKQDD010000096.1 GCA_029556615.1 Verrucomicrobiota bacterium
CTGCAGGAGGGAAGACGCTCACACCGCGATTCAAGGGAATTGAACGTGTACTGGGTCGGACAGAGGGTTGAACCGGGAACCGCGCATTTGTCGATCCCGCCGTCGTATGTTCCCGTCTCGCACACCGGGGGCATTTGGCACATCCCGGTACCGGAATTGTAAGCGTACCCGCTCGCGCAGCCGTCTGCCGGCGGTGCAACGCATTTCCGAGTCGCCGGATCGAAAACGCCGGCCGGGCAGGACGGATCGCGCAGGCAGGAATCAGTCGACGGGTTGTAGACGAACCCCGCGGGGCACATTCCCGAATACATCTGGACAACGCAACGATCGGCTTCGCCGCTGAGATATCCGCCGCCCGGGCAGAGAACCTCTTTCGAGCAGAGATCGATCGCCGGGTTGTAAGAAAAACCGTACAGGGGGCAGTCGTGCGTGGGATTGGATTCGCACAGGCCCCTGCCGCCGTTCCAGGTATAATCGGCGGCGCAGCCGGTAGCGGGCGCCTGCTCGCACTGGTTACGGCTGGCATTATAGGCCCCTGCCGTGCATTGCGGAAGAGCAGTGCAGAGGCTCCTTCCCGAATCCAGTGTATAACCGGTTTGGCAGGAATTGGAGGGGGCGAGCTGGCACTTATCGACCGGACCGTTTAGGCTGCCGCCGTTGGGGCAGGTTGCGGCTTGGTAGCAGACCCCATTAGCAGGATCATACGTGCCGCTTGAACAAGTCGGCGTCCCGGCCGCCTCGCACTTCTCGGAGATACCGTTCAGGCTCCCGCCCGCCGGGCAACCCGTGGCCTGGTAGCAGGTGGAGCCGGAAAGGGTCCAGCCGACAGGGCAGGAATAGGTGGGGCCGGAACAGGCCCCCGGTGCTGAGCAGTACCCCCCACTGCAGGCATAATTACCCAGGGGGCAGACCTGGTAAGGGATGCCGTTGAAGTAAAGGGGGTACCAGGGTGTCCAGATCGTTGAATCATGACCCCAAAGCGCGTTCGGGTAGCCGGGAAAGGTGTTTACGCCCAGGGCGTCCAGGGCGTTCCAGTAACCCGGCGTGCCGGGATAAGTCGAACCCGTGACGTTGACGCCCTGCGTGCTCACGTAACCGGTGAAGTCGCAAATCCCGTTGGGGTAGTATCCGAATTCCGGATCGTACACGTTTTGACATCCGAAAATGGTGAATCCCTGTCCCGATCCCACGAGGTAGGAAATATAGTAACTGCCGGGAAGGGATACGTCCGATGAACAGTTCATGCTCGTCACGTTGTAAGACAGGGAACCGCCCTGGCTGCAATAGAAAGTAAGGGTACTGCCGGAACAGACGATGCGGCTGGGCTGACACCAGGCCTGCGGTCCCGACAGCGTCACGTTCGGGGTAACGGTGCTGCAGGTGGCCGATTGCGCGCACGAGGAAGAACATGCGGCAAGGCTCGGGTAACTCCCTCCGAGTGAACACGCGTAGCTGGCCGTCGCGGACTGTTCGCACCGATCGGTGATGGGATTATAGGCGCCGGCGGAACAGGACGGCGACGCCTGGCATTTACCGGCCGAGCCGTTCCAGGTGTAAGACGCCGGGCAGGACGTCCCGAACGGGGCCGATTCGCACCTGTCTCTCGCGGGATTATACGTCCCCGGGGAACAGGAAGGATCCATCTCGCATAGCAACCTTGCCGGGTTCCATGAATATCCTCCCGCGCACGCGGGCGTGAAAGCCGCCTCGCACAGGTCCGTCACGCCGTTCAGGATCGCTCCGGCGCCGGGACAGGCGGCGGGGGCGTAACAGGCTCCGGCCGCGTCGTCGTAAGTCATGCCCACGGCCGAGCATACCGGTACGCCCGTGGCCTCGCATTTTCCCGATGAAGCGTTGTAAACGCCGGGGGAAGGACACGCGTGACCGGCGGGAGCCGTGCAGAGATCCGCCGGATCCGAGTACGAGCTCCCGTCGGGGCAGGACGGCGGCCGTTCGAACCGGTCAAGGCCGGGATTGAAGATGTATCCCGCCTGGGCGAGGGACGCCGCCGAAAGGACGCATTTGCCGAGGTCCGCGTCGAAATTTCCGACCTGGCAGAAAGGGTCCGCGAGGCAGTTACCCGATCCCGGGTCCATGGCCGTCCCTTCCGGGCAGGACGAGACGTTTGCCGTCTCGCAGACGTCCCGCAACCGGTTGAGGATTCCGCCGCCCG
Source organism: Verrucomicrobiota bacterium (assembly GCA_029556615.1). Classification (GTDB taxonomy): domain Bacteria; phylum Verrucomicrobiota; class Verrucomicrobiia; order Limisphaerales; family J093; genus JAKQDD01. The sequence continues at coordinate 2,174 of JAKQDD010000096.1, forward strand.
GGCAGGCCGCGTCCCTGGTACAGGCTGAGAATGCCGCGTTATATTCGAAGCCGGCCGGACACCGGTCGCTCCCGATATTGAATATGCAGAGGTCGAGACCCCCATCCAGCATACCCCCTCCGCAATCCGGATTCTTGACGCAGGAGTCGCCGGCTGGGTCGAAGGAAAAGCCGTCTCCCGTGCAGCTGTTCGTCACTGGGGCTTCACACAGATGAGTCGATCTGTCGACTGTCACGGCCACGCCTCCTTGGGGCTGGGCGATGCAGATACCGCTTACAAGCTGGTAGCCGGCCGGGCAGCCGTTAACGGCGGCGCAGGCGGACCCGGTCGAACAGGTCCCTCCGCTGCAGGGATAATTTCCGAGGGGACAGTTCTGATAGGAGGCGCCCGATATTCCGATGCCCGTCCACGTCGCCCAGTCGCACCGGTCATGAAAAGAGAGATACGAAGCGTCGTCGAGTATGCAGGACGTGCTCCTCGTGGATCCGCTGACCACGGCGTGATCGAACGTGAGAACGCCGAAAAGCCGGCCGCAATTGACCGGC
>JAKQDD010000126.1 GCA_029556615.1 Verrucomicrobiota bacterium
CGTAGATGAAACCTCGCCCCTGCCGGGCCGGTGGCGTTCGGACGCCTCGCCCTGGGTCAAGCCCGTCATGGAGGACTTCGCCAACAACGCCGTCCGGGACATCGCCGTCCAGTGCGCCGCCCAGAGCGCCAAGACCCAGACCGTGATGAACTGCGCCTGCTGGGCGATTGCGGAGGACCCCGGCCCCGCCATGTGGGTCACCGCCACCAAGGACGAACTCCGGGACTTCCTCCGTGACCGGCTCACCCCAACATTCGAGACCTGCCGGCCGGTCAAGGAGCGGATGGCGGAGCCGACCCTGACCGGCTTCGCCTTCGACGGAATGCCGTTCTACGCGGGTTGGTCTGGGTCGAAGGCACGGTTGCAGTCAAAGCCCATTCGGTACGTGTTCGCTGACGAGGTCCGGAACTACGCCCCCGGCCGCCTTGAAATGCTCCTGAAGCGCACCCGGTCCTTCTGGAACTCGCGCCGGTTCCTCATCTCGACGCCGGGGACCAAGGGCGACGCGATGGACACCGCGTATCGGGCCGGGGACCAGCGGGTCTGGCACTTCGAGTGCCCGAACTGCGGCCATCTTCAGCCGCTCAAGTTCGAGCAGTTGAAGTGGGACACGAATGACACCACCAAGCCCGAGGGCAAGTGGCGGTTCGACGCCCTGGCGGACACGATCCGCTTCGAGTGCGCCGGGTGCGGGCACCGGATCAAGGACACGCCGATTGACCGTCGGTGGATCGAAATTCCATCTGCGACTGTGCGGATCTGGGGGGCGGTCAACTTCGCGACGTGCCGACAGCGGTCGCCCGGTACAAGACTGAGAGAACGCACAACACGACATACGGCCGGTTTTGGAACATCCCCACCCCGCAGCAAAGACGCAGCGTCCAGGGCTGTGCGGCAGGCGCGGGTGGCCGACCTGCTATCGAGCCGGCCTGAGGCGAGCCAGCTTCCTTACACCGTTTGTGCGGGACACCTCGCGGGAAGGCCGCCAATGCTTAACCGGGTCAGTTGGGCAGAGTCTCGTACTTCTGCCGGAGGTCGTTAAGCTGTTGGTCTGAGTAGCCCGTGACTGGTGCCACCACTCTGGATGTCTTCAAATCACCCGCATCGCGCGACACCCTTTCAAACTCAAGGTACATGTGCTTCGACTCTAGCCTTAACCGAGGCGCAGTTGCATTCCGGTCAACCGAGTACTGGAACTCGAAGCGATTGAAGGGATCACCAACGCAAACGAGATTCGTGCCGATACCGACCAGACCGCTCGGATACATTGGCACCAATGAGCCGCGCGAGAACGGTGGGTGGTCTTCCTCTCTGACCAAAAACTCCGCAGCAATTGGGCGGTCGTCCGGGTTTCTGGTGAGATTCAGCGTGAGATGTTCGTCTGCGTACGGGAGGTAAACGTTGAAGTACTCAAGAAGATGCTCCCCGTGAGAACCTTTAGGTTGCTCTACTGGGGAGAGCCAGCGCCTTTCAACGCACCGCCACTTGCCAACCAGCCATTCAAGTCTGTCAGAACTTGCAGAATGGACTTTGCCCGAGTTCGCGACTCCAGGCGGTTCACTCTGGTTGCCTACGCGGCCATCCGACGGATCGACGGATCTGCAAGCCACCAGCATGGCTAGGCATCCCACCGCGAGAACCATTAGGTGCGTTGCCTTCATGTGGAGCCTCACCAGTCGTCAGAACCTGGCTGGCTGTGGAGATCAACCGCGCCTGGGTAGGACGTCCCAGAGTACCTGGATCGCTGCGCACCCGGTTCCGCCGCTGGGGAACACTGGTATGCCCAGGATTTCTTGCCGCAGCAGTTGTCCCAGCGGAAACTCACCGAAACAGAGGCGGTCAACGCCGGGCTCGCAGTCCAACTCATCGGCATCATATCAGCCGTGTATCCGTAGTAGTGCCCTCCCATCTCGTGCCCATCGATAATTCTGTCACCCCATCCTCCCGAGGGCAGAGGTTGAAGAACATCTGCCGTAATGTCATACGCCCCCCTGGAAATGATCCGGACTTCGATTGTCGAGGAAAACGAGCCCTTAGTCCGGCTACCTGTCCCGGATGTTGCCCGATTGTAGCCTGGACTCTGAGCGAACACACGGCCCATGGGAGTGTTGGCGATCTGGAAGAACATGTGGTCCTGCCCGTCAGTGAAGGGCTCTCGGTAGCTCGCCCAAGCTAAGGAGCCGTCCCCAAGAAGCTGGAACGGGTTCGCAAAATGCAGATCTCTGCTCTGATCTGACAAGGTTACGCCCGTTTGACAGTCGGTTACGGAAGCAAGCGTTCGGTGGTTCAAGAGGGCAGTCCCTTCGTATCGAGGTGCGCCGTTTTGAATCTGGCGTACCGACAACCCCGCGATGTCGGAAGAGTCGAACGTCATGTAGTGCCCCACCCAAAGGTATTCACTGTCCGGAACCCATTTGGGTCTGTCGATGTAGCTCAAACCGAAAAGCCCCCTGCTGTCGATTCCGTTCACCCCGTCGTTCCTAAGGAACCCGTAGAGGTTCTTCCCTCCTCTTTCCCCGATGGGGTCTGTGTTTAGCCACCTCCCCGTCGTTGTGCTGTAATACCGGTACCCGTAGTAGACGAGACCCGATTCGCAGTCCGTCCACTTGCTCGAGAACCGGAACGGCTGGGCCTTGGCCAGAGCGCCACTCGTGCGAACCGGTTCCCCGAACGGGCCGTACTCATACCGGGCGCTGACGATGCCGTCCGCGGCTTTCACCAGCGCCATCACGTTCCCGTTCCCATCGCACGCGACGAACTGCACCCCGCTCGGGAGGTTCTCCCCGTCGAACGTCGCCTGATAGTTGTTCACCCAGAGCAGCCCGCTGACTCCCCCCGCTCCCTGCCGCGATCCGGAGAGATCGTTCCCCCACACGTACGTCCGCAACCGCGCGTTGCTCGCGTTCGCGTCCAGTTCCGCCATCACGTTCCAGCCTTCATAGAGGCAGATCGTGTCCCGCTGCTCGACCCACCCGCCGCTGTAGGTGTAGAACTGCTTCCGTATCCGCCGTCCCTGGTAGTCGTATTCGAATACAAGCCGCTGCCGCGCCCCCGCCGGCGACGCCGCCTCCCGCTTCATTTCGATCAACCGGTTTTCCCCGTCCCACGTGTACGCCCACCGCCCGTCGCTGGTCAGATTCCCGTCCAGATCGTACGTGAACACCTCCGGCGTGGCCGCTACGTACACCTCGCCGTTGGTGGCCTGGGTCGCACCATAGAGGGATTTCGCCTCCACCGTCGGATACTGGGCCTGGATGTTCGTGAGCGCCAGGGCGTGGTGAAAGTACTCCCCCTTCCGGGCGGCGATGTTCGTCGGCCCCCCGACCATTCGCACCATCACGTTGGTCGTCGGATTCGCGATCCCCAGCACGTCCACCCGCGCCGCCACCGAACGGCTCGTGATCTGGTTGAGCAGGTTGTTCGTGTAACTGCTCACCGCCGAGGCCCGGCCCTCCGTGCTCTCGCGGTTGCCGATGTCGTCGAAGGCGTACTCGAACTGCTGCCCCGCCACCGGGCTTCCATCCGCCCAGATCCGCTGTCCGCTCATCACCTGGCCCAGCGCGTCATACTCGTAGACCCAGGCCGAACCGTCTTCGACGCTGGCCCGGATCCTCTGGTCCGCCGGGTTGTACTGGTAAGCGAACGCGAGGGCCGAGGCGCCCGAGGGCGTCGAGACGACGCTGGTCAGGCGATTGAGTTTGTCGTAGCTCCGCGTCGTTGCCAGCCGGGTCTGAGCGCTCGCGCTGAACGTCAGGCCCGCCGGAAGCGAGGAGTTGGCCAGGTAGGCGTACGTGGTCGCCCTCACGCCATCGCTCACGCTCGCCAATCGCCCGGCCGTGTCGTAGGCCAAGGTCGCGCTCTGGAGCGTGGCGGCGCCGTTCTTAGCGCTGAGCGTCTGCACCCGCAGGCTGCTGTCGTAGCTCCAGCCCATCGAGAGCCCCGCCGGCGTCCCGCCGCTGTGCGCTTCCGTCAAGGGGGCGTCGGTGTCGGTGTAGACGAAATCGGTGGTGATCTTGGAGCCGCCGCTGCCCTGTTCAACCCGCACCCGCCGTCCCCGCCGGTCATAGCTGTAGACCAGATCGGGCGTTCCGTCTGAATAATCCACATTGGCCAGCTCGCCGGCGGCGTTGTAGCTGTACGCGGTCGTCACCCCCCGTCTCCAGCCGCGCGAAATCAACCGCCCAGCGTCGGAATAGGCATAGAGCGGCCCGCTGTTGGCGAGCGGGGCGCCGGTGACCGGGTCCGGGTACTCCTTGGCCAGGAGGCGCCCGCGTTCATCATAGATCCAGCGGGTGGTCGCCGAGCCGCTCTGGCCGCCGAAGTCCCGCCACGTGCTGAGCGTCTGGAGCCGGCCTTGGCTGTCATACGCGTACTCGACGGGGTAGACGCGCGCCCCCCAGGTCCGCCACAACAGACCGCTGGGGTAGTAGAGGTTGGTCGTCGTTGCCCCGTCAGCCAGTTGGGTGCCGGTGATCCGCCCGGAGTTGTCGCAGAAGGTGCTGGTCACCGGCCGGGGTTGGCCCGCGCCCGGGTCCGGCCCGGTGACGCTCACCACCTGGTCGGCGGCGTTGTAGGCGAAGGTGGTGGCCCCGGTGCGGGCGTCGGTCGCGCTGGCGACCCGCCCGTGGGCGTCATAGGCGTAGGTAACGGAGCCCACGGGCTGGTTGCCCGAGTCGTACCGGGTCACGTTCAGCATCCGGCCGTAGCTGTATTGCGTTTGAACGTAGGCCCCGTCCGGGGCGTAGACGGTGACCGTGCGCGCGCCGTTGGGGCCGCGCGTGCTCTGCGTGAAGGTGGTGAGGGAACTGCCCGGAGCCGGATAAACGACCTCCCAGGACTTGGTTCCATCGGCGCTGGTGTAATTGGTCGAAAGGACGATGGGGGCGCTGTTGTTGTTGGTTGGAAAGATGAACATGGCGGTCGCCTGCGCGCTGTAGCCCGAGTAGGTGAGGACTGCGCGCCGCGTCCGGCGGATCCGATCGACGCCCCCTTCGTCAACAGCGTCGTTCGCGTTGAGGTCGATGGCGGTGTCCTCGAGCTCTCCCCGCTCATTGTAGGCGAAGAGCGTCACGACCCCGTCCGGGTCGCGATGCTTCCATTGCTGGCCTCGCGCGTTGAACCAGCTCTGCTCGACGGGGTTGTCTTCGAAGTCCTCCGGTGTCCCGTCCGCGTAGAGGCTCTTGTACTGGCGACCGAACCGATCTTCGTAGGTCCGTGTCCATTCATTGGTCGAGCCTTGAGCGCCCAATCGGATCTGCACCGTGAAGGGCAGGTACATCGGCAAGCCATCCGGTCCCAATTCGCCGGGGATATCGACGCCGTACAGATAGCGCGCGGCTGGGGCCGCGCTGCCGCTCACCTCGACCAACCTCCCGTCGCGGGCGTGCCGCTCGAGGCGGATGCCGCCATCGGGGTAAACTGTGCGGTTGGTGTGTTCGCCTGTGAGAGCATCGAGCCCTTCGGTGTACCAGCTCACTCCGCCCAGCGCGTTGGTGTGCAGAGTCCGCCGCCCCGCCTGATCATACGCCGCCTGCTCAAGCACCAGCACACTACTGCCGTTGGTGCCAATCCGCACCGTGCGCAGCGTATTGCCCAAGGCGTCGAACTGGTTGGTGGTCCGGATCCCCAGCCGTTGACTCTCGATGCGTCGGCCGAGGCTGTCGTAGACGTAGAACGTCTCTGCCCCTTCGCGGTCCGAGGACCACTCCAGCCCGCAGCAGCCGTACGCGAACGTCTCGACGCTCTGGTCCAGATGCGTCACTTGATACGAAGAGAGCAGCTCGTCAGTGTAGTCATACTGGCTCTGTTCAAGGACAATACCGCTCCCGATATCCACAACCTTGCGCTCGAGCAGTTCTCCGAAGCTGCCCCGGACTGTGAGGGTCTGGGTGCCGCTGAGCACATTCGTCAGATTGCCCGGATCCGCTTCGCCTCTGAGCACGATGTTCGTCTGAAACGCGTTGTGATTGGTGTAGAACCATGCCTCTCGCGTGCCATCGGCAAACTGGACGGACTGCAGCTGGCGTCGCAGTATGAGAGGCTCCTGGTAGTAACGCCGCGCCGTCATCAAGTTGCCCGCCGTCTCGACGCTTTCTGCCTCCATGTCCAGGCAATCGGCCGTTCGCTGCGTAAACTCGCTGATCTCGTGAAGCCGCTTCTGAACGAGCGCGCCCAGCACCACGACTCTTTCGCTGCGCGGCAGGCGGGGCCGCCACACCCCCGGCGTATCATCGTACGTGTACTCGGTGTAGCGACAGTCCGAGAGGTCCGATTCGGGATCCGCGCTCAGAAAGGGGCGTACATGCCGCAGCACCCGCCCTTGGTCATCGTATGTGAACTTTTCCCAATTCCCGTCCGCGTATTCGACCTGCTCCAAGGGCACAACCGATCCGCTGGCCTTCCCGTCAAACGCGGCAAAACCCCAGGACCCGTACCTGTAGGTGGTGGTCAGTAGGTTGGTGCCCCAACCGATTTGCTCCTCCACCAGGCCGTCGCCCCAGTCAAAGTGCTCATAGGTCTGCCGGATCCTGTACACCAGGACATCCCCTGGCCCGTAAACGCTTCCCGTGTAGCAGCGATTCCCCTCAACCGTCGTCGCCAACGCGATGACATCCTGTCGCAGACCCTCCGGGTAGCTCACGGTCCATGTGCCATCCGTCGTGTCATACGCCAAGGTGTAGACCCGTAAATCCGCGCCGTGCCGCTCCCCCACAGTCACGGTGACCGTTGTCCCGGGGACCCCGCCCCGACTGACCGTCCAACTGGCCAGGGCGTTGGTCGGATCGGGCGTTCCGTAGAGCCCCTGCGACAGGGGACCAACGTCCGAAAGACGGTACAGATACACTGTGAACGAGAGCAGGTCCGCCGCCTGAACAACGTCCGCCAGAACCTGTGGGGCTTTAACCTGGCGGATCCACCCCTCCGGCCGCAGCACCTCGACGTCCGGACGGGTGGCCGTGCACCGCAACGCACCTGGCGCCCACAGCCCCGGACCCCCTTTCCTTTCCCATAACCCCAGCCACCCCGCAAACCGGCCCTGCTCGCCTCGCCCCAGGCTGATCGCCAACGCCATCCCTCGACCCGCTCCCTCGATCCGGCCCGGACCACACTGGGCGCAATCTCCACCGCCGCCGCCCGCCCCAATCCCGCTCCCGTTCCCGCCCACCCCGCCGATGTGCGCGGTTCCCGGCCGGTTCTCCGTCAAATCATCCGACTCCCTCACCAACCGCACGTTCTCGACCCTAACCTCTGCGCTCTGGTAGGGCGGGTAAACCACATGCTCGGGGCTCACCGTCTCCCCGCCCGTCCCGTCCACATTCTCGATCATCGTGCGGATCTCGAGCGCCCCCGAGTCGTACCGCGTCACTTCTTCCCATTCGATCCGATACGTCGTGTTCGTTTCCCCATGGAACCGCAACCGATACACCATTTTCTGCCCATCCGCGCAGTGCTCGCTGGGCACTAGGAACGTCCAGGCCGAGCCGCTCACACCCCACAGCCCCGGGTCCTCCTGCGCGTCCAGGTCCGCCCGTATCCGGTCGATCAGTTCTTGGGTCAGATACTCATCCGACAACTGTTCCGTGCACGTGTACGTGCAATCGTAGGGTTCCGCCAGCAGTGTATAGACCCTCCTGAGCCGTTTGCCGCCATCCTCAACCGTCTCCGTTTCGCTCGCGTAGTCGAAATCCAAGGGGCCAAAAGGCCAATCGTCAAAGTGCGCAAGACAGTCGGGATCAGCCCACCCGCAGTCCGGGAACGCCACTCTCGACGTATTGCAGCTTTGCTGGTTCGCTGTCCAGCTGTACGCCCCCGAGCACGCCACGTACTCCCAGTTCGCCACCAAGTTGTTGCAGCCCTCCTCATTCCAGCCTTGCAGATACTGCGTGTTGGCCGGATCGAACTGCCGGCTCTCGGCCATCACCAGCTCATTGGAATAGGACAGCCCCGGCGCGGTGTAATAGTGCTCGAATGTGTCAGAAATCTGCAGGGTCTTGAAGACCCTGATCAATCCCATCGGCGGAGGCTGAGTGTATTCATCCCATCCCACTTTCGTCCGGTTGGTGCTCCAAAGCTTGTAGTCCACCAGACACTCCTCCTGCCGGCACAACTGCCCCATAGCATCCGGGGAGAGACCCGCCAATCCCGCCAGCCAAACCAGCAACACAATCGCTCCGAGGACCCTCTTCCCATTTCCCCCAGCTGCAGTGGCTCGCGGCTCGAGTTCCACTTCAGAATCCCGCGTGATTCGAACAGCAGACATAGGGTTCATTCCAAGGGTGTGAACACCTGCAGTCCGGCTGTACCCGTTGTGCCGTTGGGCGAGGTTTGCCAATCCGTCTCGCCCAAGCCAGCCTCAAAGGTCCCATTCCCGTTCCGATCCTCGGCGTAATCGGCGAGACCATCGCCATCGCCGTCGCAGGGCAAACCCGTGGCGGGCTCCGCCGCCACGTAATGAAATCCGATATCCAGAGTTGTCGATCCGTCCTTGACTTGGTTGGTCGTCGTCGTGAAGTGGTACAGGCCGCGCGAGCCCGCGCTCGCCACGCCCCCCGCGTTAATCAGGCTCGTCAGGCTACCCGTCCCGCCATTCGTCGGGTAGTAGAAGCCCCCCAACACCCCGTACCATCCCCCCGCCACCCCGCCCTGGTAATCCATCGTCAGCCCCGTCTTGTTCCCCGCTCCCCCCAGACTCGAGAGCCCGCTCCGATACCCGTTGTAGGAAGGCAGAAAGCTCGATGAGCTGCTGTAATTGCTCAGCGTGTCGACATCAAACAGGTTCTCCCGAACCGTCCACGTGCTCCCCGTGTCCAGGTCCGTAAACGTCACCGTTCCCTTCCGAAACAGATCGTTGCACAGGTTCAGCGTGAAGGGAGAGTAGCCCGGCACGGACAGGAGCGATCCCCCTCCGCCCACGCCTCCCAGCGCACTCGACGTCGTCCCCTGCGAAAACGTGACCCCGCACCGCTCAAAAACCGTGTTCGTCCACCCCACCACCATCCCCGTCCCCGCCATCGAACACACCCCAAAGCTCCCCCCTCGAACCTGGCTGTGCGACATCTCGAACACCGACACTATCGCCGCCCCCACCGGCATAACCTGCCGCCGGTTCGCCGTGTCCGCCAGCAACGACACGTCCGTAAACCGCAG
>JAKQDD010000127.1 GCA_029556615.1 Verrucomicrobiota bacterium
GCGGCCTGGGCATCGGCGTGTCTCCAAACCGCCGAGTCCTGGCTCTGGCTCAAGCCAGCCGAGAGCACATGACAGGCCCATGGCCGCGCGCCTCGATCCACGGCACCAGCGCTGCCGGCAACTGGTTGTCGACGAGAAACCGCACGGGTTACGTCCCGACCAGAACGGGATGGTCCACCTGCTGGGCCGCGTATTCGAGACAGGCGAGGATGTCCGCCGGCTCCAGGAACGGAAAGTCCGCGAGGATCTCCTCTGCCGTGGCACCCCCGGCGAGCATGTCGAGCACGTCCTTCACGCGCAGACGGTAGTGACGGACACACGGACGCCCGCCGCACTGTTCCGGGTCGAACGTGATTCGCTCTGCGTGTTTCATGTCCCAAGCGTATCCGAGGAGGCGCCATTCGCAAGGCCCTCAAGCCAATGACTGCCCCGTGCCCGCCGATGACGCCCTGATCGCCGCCCAGTACCTGCCGCTGCCCTGCCACGACGTGCTCGTAGTCGAACTCCCCTACGCCTGGACGGGCCAGACCCTCCCGCAGCTTCTGGTGGTGCCCGCCCGGGGCGAGACCCTCTCCGATGGGTTCACCCTCTGGTGGGAGCGGGCGGTCAACAGCTTCGCGACCGCGGGCGAGGGCCAAGTGTTCGGTCGGCGGGGCACGCTGAACGCCGCGCTCGATGCCACGGGTTTCCTCTACGCCGAGAGCGGCCTCGACGTCACGTTCACGAGCCCCGATGACGACCTCGATGACATGCCCTTCGACGAGGGCGTGGGGACGCGGCGGTTCCTGATCTTCATCGGCGACGAGATTCTTCTGGGCTGGGAACCGACCCTGGTGAGCGCCGGCCGGTACACGGTGAACGTGTTGCGGTCGCAACTCGGGACCACACGCGGCCAGCACGGGATCGGGACCGAGTGTTGGTGCGTGCAGCTGGGCGAGTTGCCGCTCCTGGAATGGTCCCCGCCCAAGGATGCGGTGTCCGTGGGCCTCAAAATCCAGCCCCGGTTGCTCCATCGCGAGGTCAGCCTGGCGGACATCGCCAAGATCACGCACTCGATCCAGCGCCGGTCCCTACGGCCACTCGGCCCGGCCAACCTCACCGCCAACGGCGATGGCGCACATCCGACCTACGCGAGCGGCCAGAACGTCGTCCTCGACTGGACCCTGACGAGCGAAGCCCGCGCCGGCAGCGACCCCGAGGTGGACTTGGAATGCCGGGCCGACCAGGCCGTGCTCGAACTCTGGGCCGGGGCCGTCCTCAAGGCGACGCTCACGGTTGGCCGGGAGGGACCGTACACCCTGACCAACGCCGCACTTGTCGCGGCGCTGGGCAGCGAGACCGACTTCACCATCCGCGCCTACCTCGCCCTCGCCGGTTACCGCAGCCTCGACTTCGACACCATTACCGTCACCAAAGCATGAACCGAAATCCGATCACAACCCTCGCCGCTGTTGCTCTCGGCGTGCTCGCCCTGGCCGGCTGCGCCCGCTTCAGCGTCACCCAAATCGATGAAAGCCCCAATGAACGCACGATCACCACGCGCATCTCGGGCACCGCGTTCTTCTCGAGCGCGCAGACGGTCTCGAAGATCAAGGCCCTCCAGACCGACAAGACGCAGAGCTTCGGCACCGACGCCCTCGGGCAACACGGCGCCACCAACGTCGCCGAAACCGTCGACGCCCTGACCCGGCTCATCCAGTCCCTCCGCCCAACCCCTTGACCACACTCCCGCTATGTCCACGCTCCCCTCCCACTCACGCCTTGCCGACGTCAGCAACGCGGCCCTGTTCCGGGAACTGACCGCCGACAACTTCGCGATCCTCGCCGAGGAGATCGGCCTGCGCCTGGCCACGTACCAGAACGGAACGCCGACCACAATCATCGGCCCGCCGACAGCTGGCACGTTTGCCCTGGCCGAGTTCTGGCGCGATGCCCTGGGCGGCGAGTGGCGCTGTACGGCGGCGGGGACACCTGGGTCGTGGATGCAGATCCGGCCCGCGGCGGTGGTGGCGGACCCTTCAACTGGCACCATCCCGACCGGCTATCTCATTCTCAACGTCACCACCGGCCACATCAAGCGCCACGCCGGCGGGTACGTGTGGGAGGTGCCGGAGGCGTAGGAATCCAGGTGAATCGGTCCGCCAGACTTGTGCACGTCCTCCGGAAGGACCCAAGCAAGCCCGGTTCTTGGTACTCTTTCCGGCTTGTGTTAAGGGGGGGGCTCAATAGTGTACGGACTATGAAGCGCGAGCTTGCGCGAAACCCTGTCGCCATTGTCGCCCTTGCGGTATTCCTGGTATCGCTGACCCTTAGGGCGACTGCCCAGTCGCCGCAGGACATCGGCGGGCGGACGATCGAGTTGATGATCTCCAGCGGCACGTTCCCATTTGCAGCGAGCGGAGCGTTTCGTTTTCTTCCGGCTGCGAATGACAGCAGCTACGCCATTGTTCCGATCTCGGGAGACGTGGTTGCGAGCACCGGCACGCACACCTACACGAAGAGCGGCACGGCTGGGGCCACCCTGGCGCTGGTGGACAGCGGCATCGGCCTCGCCACGGTCTCCTGCAATTTCAATACGCCGACTTCGGGATCATATGCGCTCGAAAGTCCCGCGTTCTCGGGAGCGGGCCAGTCGGGAACCTTCAAGCTGTACGCCGGTGCCTCGCTGACGACGATAGTGGGCACTTCGGTGACGGTCTCGATCACGAGCGGTGAAGCGCCTTTTGCCACCTTCGGCTCCTACCGCTTCGAACCAGCCGCATCCGGAAACACCTACGCTATTAGTGCGCTTTCGGGTGATGTGCTGAGCAGTTCGGGTACGTATTCGTACAGCAAGGATTCCGACTACACCGCTGCGTTGTCTTTTGATGACTCTCGCTTCGGACAGGGGCTGAGCCTCCAGCTGAGCTTCGACACCTCGACAACGGGCACGGTGTTCCTGCGGAAGCCAGGAACTACGGGCTATCAGACCGGTCTATTCTCGATGGCCACTGCGGGCGTAGGGCCGTCGATCACGGAGCATCCGGCAGCCCTGACCGCAGACCTTGGCACGAGCGTGACGTTCCGCGTATCAGCCACGGGCACGAGTCCGCTTGCGTATCAGTGGCGCAAGGACGGCGTGGCGATTGCGGGCGCCACCGGATCGACGTTCACCATTGGATCGGTCACAGCGGCAGATGCGGCTCTGTACAGCGTTGCAGTCAGCAACGCCTACGGCACACAGACCAGTGCGGAAGCGACGCTCCTGATCAGGACAGGCAATCCGCCGACAATCCTGGTCGGGCCAGAGGACGTGACCGTGTTCGACGGGCAGAGGGCGCAATTCGCCGTGCAGGCGCGCGGGACGGCGCCACTGACGTACCAGTGGCGAAAGAACGGTGAGCCGGTGCCAGGCGCGACTGGCCCCGAGGTGGTTATCGCCGAGGTCGCGCTGCCGAATGCAGGAACATATGACGTGGTCGTCCGTAATTCGCTGGGAACTGCGACCAGCGATGCAGCTCTCCTGACGGTCAACCGCCTGCCACACGGCACGCCGGCAGCTTGGATTCGGTCGTTCGGGGTCACGGGAGACCCGGTGGAGAGCGAACTAGCCGATCCAGACCGCGATGGCCACGCGATGTGGGAAGAGTACGTGGCGGGGACCGATCCGATGGACGTTCAGTCTGTGCTACGGATTCGCGATGCTCGTCCCCAAGGGGGATACTGCACATTCAAGGTACCGACTAAATCGGACCGGGCATACCAGATCGACTATTCGGATGATCTTGAAGAATGGCATACGCTAATCGAAGAATTCCAGACCGATGAAACCGTGGTGACGGTTGCTGACCCTCAGCCGATCCAAGGAATGGCGAAGCGGTTTTACCGTGTCGGGGTTGTCGTTGTTGTGCCTCCGCCGCCCGGCATGGTCCGGATCCCGGCGGGTTCCTTCCAGATGGGAGACACATTTGGCGAGGGGGACAGCGACGAGCGTCCGGTGCACACGGTGACGGTGAGCGCGTTCAGCATGGACCGGACGGAGGTGACGAAGGTGTTGTGGGATGAGGTGCGGACTTGGGCGTTGGCCAACGGTTACAGTTTCGACAACGCCGGAGGGGGCAAGGGGGCGGACCACCCGGTCCAAACGGTCAGTTGGTATGATGGAGTGAAGTGGTGCAATGCGCGGAGCCAGAAGGAAGGACGCACGCCTGCCTACTACACGAGTGCGGCCAAAACCACGGTATACCGCACAGGACAGGTGGACGTTCAGAATGACTGGGTGAAGTGGGATGCGGGGTATCGGCTACCGACGGAAGCCGAGTGGGAGTATGCGGCGCGTGGGGGGCTTTCCGGCATGCGGTTTCCGCGGGGGGACACGATCAGCCATAGCCAAGCGAACTACTGGAGCTACTGGGAAAGCGGCAGGCCGGGCTACGGCTACGACGTCAGTACGACGGAAGGGCCTCATCCGGATTACGACGTCGGTGATTGGCCCTACACCAGTCCTGTGGGTTCATTTGGGGCCAACGGGTATGGGTTGTACGACATGGTGGGGAACGTGTGGGAATGGTGCTGGGACTGGTATTCGGGCGCGCACTATGGCTCCTCGGCTTCCGTTGACTTGGGCGGTGCTGCGTCGGGCTCGTACCGAGTGATCCGGGGTGGCGCTTGGGGCGGCAGCGCCAGGGGCTGCCGGGTCACGCACCGCAGCAGGCGCTGGCCGGGCGACGGGGACGACTTCGGCGGGTTCCGGTCCGTCCTCCCCCCAGGTCAGTAATGGGCCAGAACGGCTCGCCCACCACGATCATCGGCCCGCCGACCGCCGGGACGTTCGCCCTGGCCGAGTTCTGGCGCGACGCCCTGGGCGGGGAGTGGCGCTGCACCGGGGCCGGCACCCCAGGCACGTGGATCCAGATCAGGCCGGCGGCGGTGACGGCGGACCCGTCCAGCGGCACGATCCCCACGGGATACCTCATCTGGAATGTGACCACCGGCCACATCAAGCGCCACGCCGGCGGGTACGTGTGGGAGGTGCCGGACGCGTAGGCGCTGCGACGCTCGCGACGCTCCGGCAGCGCCCGGCCGCTGCAGACCAAGGCTTTCAACGACGGCACAGCCCAGGAGAGCTTGGTTGAAGATGGCGTCCACCTCACTTGGCCAACTCCACGCCAGCCAGCGCGGTTGAAATCCTGCCACTGGCCACAGGCATATGCAAAGGCTCGCGGCGGGAGCGCTCGCGCTCCCCTACGCCGGGGATGAGCAATGCCACGCTAAAGCCGAGTTCATGGTTGCCAGGGGTGGGGGCGGCTGGTACTCCTTTTAGTCACTACCAGTCAAAACCTCTGCCGACTGGAATCCGGTTCGGTGATCCGGACCGTGCCTTCGGGGCGATGAACACACAAGGCTGAGGCTAAGAAAGGAGAGTCGTGAAGACGGAAAAGCGCGTGAGCGCGGTGGCGGTCATTGGCGCGATGATGAGCCTGATGAGCAGTCAGAGCCAGGCACAGCTTCCCGTAATCGAGTCCCTGAGTTTGAACGGGGAACTGATCTGCGCGGGGCTCCAGCCTGGCAGCACGGCCACGGTCGAGTGGGCGCCGACGGTGAACGGGCCGTGGACGAACAGTTGGGCGGGCCTGGACGCGGTGGTCGTCGGCACCGACGGGACGATACGGGTGCAGGTGCCGATGTTCTACCGGGTGCTGGGCGAGCCTGAACAGACTGGTCCCGCTGGGATGGTCTGGATCCCGCCAGGAACGTTCACGATGGGGAGCCCGCCGAGCGAGCGGAATCGGTATAGTGATGAAGGTCCTCAAACGGTGGTGACGATCAGCAAGGGATTCTGGCTTGGGAAGTACGAGGTGACGCAGCGGGAGTACGCATGGGTGATGGGCAACAATCCGTCCCGGTTCACAGGTGACTTGGACCGGCCGGTGGAGCAGGTAACGTGGTACGAGGCGGTGGAGTACTGCAACCGGCTGACGGCGCAGGAGCGCGCTGCTGGTCGGTTGCCTGTGGGGTATGAGTACAGGCTGCCGACCGAGGCGCAGTGGGAGTATGCGTGTCGGGCTGGGACGACGACACGGTATTCATTTGGGGACGCGCTCGAGTGCGATGATGAGTGTGGCGCCTGTCCAGTGGCCGATCAGTACATGTGGTGGTGTGGGAATTCGGGGGATCAGACGCATCGGGTGGGTCAGAAGCTGCCGAACCCGTGGGGATTGTACGATATGCATGGGAACGTGTGGGAGTGGTGCGCGGACTGGCTGCAGGACTCGCTTCCTGGTGGGAGTGTGACTGACCCGACTGGGCCTAGTTCGGGCTCGGACCGCGTGGCCCGCGGGGGCAGTTGGTACTACAACGGCCGGAGCTGCCGGTCGGCGAACCGCTACGACGGCTGGCCGGAGTCCGGGATCGGCAACCTCGGGGTCCGGGCCGCCCTAGTAGCAGTTCCTTGAGGCGGAGCCTTGACCTGAGCTCACGGAGAAGTGTGGTAGCGGAGCGGCGCAGAGGCGTGAGCAGGCGGCGGGGCGGCGGAGCCGGTAGGCGGAGCCGGCAAGCCGCCGGCGAGTGGCGAGCAACCGCGGAGCGTAGGCGGGGATCGGTCCTGTGCGGCGGCGGGCTACTCGATCCGCTTTCGCCGAAGCGATCTGCCTCCGCCTCGCCACCTACCAGAACGGCACCCCGACCACGATCATCGGCCCGCCGACGGCCGGGACGTTCGCCCTGGCCTAGTTCTGGCGCGATGCCCTGGGCGGGGAGTGGCGCTGCACGCAGGCGGGAACGCCGGGGACGTGGATCCAGATCCGGCAGGCGCGGTCACGGCGGATCCGTCGAGCGGTACCATCCCGACAGGCTACCTGGTTTGGAACGTCACCGACGGCGCGGTGAAGCGCCACGCGGGGGCCTATTCCTGGGAGATCACCGTCGGCGCGGGCGCGTCCGCCAAGGTCGGCTTCCACGGCGCGACGCCAACCGCCCAGCGGGCCGGGGCCGCTCAGGCAATCGTCACCTACGTTTCCCAGACCATCAGCGATCCGCCGACGCGGGCGGAAGTCCAGGCACTCAATGACGGCCTGGTCGCTGCGATCACCCTGCTGGATGAACTGCGCGCCGCTACGCTGGAAAAGGGCCTGATCAAGGGTGGAGCGTAGTGGCCGCCGAGGGCCACGCTTCTGGCTTCACCAGCACCTTGGGCTCCCGTAGTGACGTCACCTTCTTCCCGCTCCTGAGGCCGGTAAGGGTGTATGAGCCGGACGGGTGGACCGAAGACCCCATTTACCCCGAAATATCAATATGGCGACTCCGCCTGAAGAACCTCCGTGAATGTCCCTTCAGAAGGGTCATAAAGCACGGACCAGTTGTCTTCTCTGGACATACCATCGATAATGACTCCTTTGAGCCAATCACGACGCGATACTAGCCGAGGTGAGAAGAAAGTAGCCGCGATCCACGGGCGCCCATCTCGGTGGAGTCCGATGTACTTTCGCCTATAATCCTGCAGCTGGCTCAAGACTGCGGGACTAAACACATTGCTGCGGGAGATCACATAAGCGGGCAAAGCGCGCTCCAACTCATTCACCTGCTGCCGTGTTGCAGCCCATGGACCGTGGCGTGCAGATAGATAGCTGGCATCCATCAGCACTCCTTCGTAACCCGGACCGTGCACAAGGACTCCGCACGGGCTGCAGTAGAAGTAGCGGTATGCGACCAAGGCGACCGCAGAAAGCAGGCCGACGACGGTGGTGATTGTCGCTCGTCTGATCACTGCTTCGGGTTACTTAGCGGACGCGATAAGGCCCCGACAGACCCGCGACGTCGCTGGAGACGGTGGGGGGCCAACGGGGCGGTCGCCCCACCCAATCTGGACCGCATAAGAACACGGAGAGGCGTAGTTCTGTGGAGAGTGCTGCGGAGCTTCCGGTTCTGTTGAGCCCCTGGTTTAGCCAAAGCCAACATTGCGTGTGAAGCGTAGCAGCATCCGCTCGACAACTCAAATGATGCTGCGAGCGCTGGCCCTGACATCTGTTGCGGTCGACTTTGCGGTATCGTGACGGTGATGGCTGGCGCACGCGGTTCGTGTCCCTTTCCTGCCCGTTCCTCGCATCTCACGAACAGCGACAAGCCCCCGGAAGGCCCCGATGGCTGCGGTCATCCTCCCTGTCGGGCATCGGCCTTCTCGCGTCGTCTTCGCCGCCGGACCTAAACCCGCCCTCTTCCGGCCCTCTGCGGCACCGAAATGTTTGGCAAATGTTTGGTTCCTTTTCAGAGCTTTTCAGAGCTTTTCAAACCTTTGCACGGAGAGGCCAGGATTCAAGAACCGTGCCAAAACCGGGGATAACCTGCTGAAGGCCAGCGGCTTAAGTGGTTGATGATCAACGCCGGTCGGTTGCGGCGGGTGGTTCCGAAAAGGTGGGCGTAGGATTATCCGTCTGAACGTCTGGCGTTCAGTTTCTCTTCTGAGGGGGACCAGACCGGCGAGGCATCAAGTTCCAGAACGCAGCCGCTTGTTCGGCGGTCACGAGTTCGCGGTAGTGTTTCTTGGAGAAGATGGTGCGCGATAGAGGATTTGAACCTCTGACCCCTTCCGTGTCAAGGAAGTGCTCTACCCCTGAGCTAACCGCGCACGCGGTCAAGAACCGTGCGGGGGCGTACTCTGCCGCCTCCGGCCCCGCTTCGCAAGGGCATTTTCAACCGCGGGGGATTGACGGATTGACCCCGGCCGGTGTCCGGACCAAGATGCGGCGTGCAAACCCCAGTTGACCCGGCTTCTTCGGCGGCACCCCATAGCAAGCGCTACATGATCCTGGTCGCTCTGGCGGTCGCGCTGGGCGGCTTTGTCTGGGGCTTTGACGCGACGGTGATTTCCGGCGCCGTCCCGTTCATTCAGAAGTACTTCCAGTTAACGGGCGACCGCGGGGACTTCCTTCTGGGCTTGGCGGTGAGCTGTCTGGGCTGGGGCGTGCTCGGGGGCACCGCGGTGGCCGGTTTCTTCAGCGACCGGTTCGGCCGGAAGAAGGTGCTGATCACGACCGCGGTGTTCTTCACGGTATCGGCGCTGGCGTCGGCCTTGACGACCCATTTCAGCCTGTTTGTGGCGGCGCGGGTGCTGGGTGGGATTGCCGTGGGCGGCGCGATCCTGATCGCACCGGTCTACATCGCTGAGATCTCGCCTCCGAGATACCGCGGCAGCTTGGTGTCGCTGAACCAGTTGATGATCGTGCTCGGCATTTCGGCGTCGTTCTTCTCGAACTACGCCCTCCTGGGGGTTGGGGAGAACAACTGGCGCTGGATGCTGGGGATGGACGCGGTGCCGGCGGTGCTCTACTTCTTCCTGCTGTTCGCGGTGCCGGAGAGCCCGCGCTGGCTCTACGGCCGGGGGGCGACGGACAAGGCGCGGGAGATCCTGATCAAGGCAGGCGGACCCGAGCAGGCGGAGGTTGAGCTCGAGCGGATCCGACAGAGCTTCGCCGAGAAGGCGCCGACCGTCGGCTTGCGCGGCGTGTTCAGCCGGCGGATGCGGTTCATCCTGTTCATTGCCCTGGCGATTGCTTTCTTCCAGCAGATCACCGGGATCAACGCGATTTTCTATTACCTGCCGACGATTTTTGTCCAGGCGGGCGGGGGGACGGACGCGGCGTTCCGACAGGCGGTGCTGGTGGGCCTGGTGAACCTGGGGATGACGTTCGTGGCGATCCGGTTCGTGGATCGACTCGGGCGGAAACCGCTGCTGCTGATTGGCGCCACGGGCATGGCGGTGTCGCTGCTCGCCTGCAGCTGGGCGTTTCACGGCGCGACGTATCAACTGACCGGCAAGTCGTTTCGCGTCCTCGAGGAGAACAAGGCGCCAGCCGCGCTGATCGCGGACTTGAAGGCGGCGGAACCGCAGGCGTTCCGGTCCGAGAAAGAGTACCTGGCGAACCTCGAGTCGACGCTCGGCGCGGACCGGGTGAAGGCGCACAAGGAGGCGCTGGTCACGGCGGGGCTCAACATCCGGGCGACGCTGGTGTTGATCGCGATCATGGGTTTTGTGGCGTCGTTTGCGATCTCGCTGGGGCCGGTGATGTGGGTGTTATTGTCGGAGATCTTCCCGAACCAGTACCGCGGGGCCGCGATGTCGCTGGTCGGCTTCTGGAACTCGGCGATCAGCGCGAGCGTGACCTTCATTTTCCCCTGGGAACTGTCGCACCTGGGGTCGGCGGGAACATTCCTGGGGTACGGCCTGATGGCGGCGGCGGCGGTGATGTTCATCGCGCTGTTCATTCCGGAGACGAAGGGCAAGTCGCTCGAAGAACTCGAAGGCCTGTTGATGCGGAAATGAAACGGTCGTCCGCCATGCTGATACCCTGCGGCTCGGAAGAGCCGCGCTTCGTAATGCCCTGCGGCTCGGAACAGCCGCGCTCCAAAAGCCCGAAGATCTGATTCCATGCAACCTCTGCCTATCCGCTTGCTCACCGTGTTTGCGGTCCTCCCGCTGCTCACGACCGTGCCGTCCTGCCAGACCGCGGCGCCGCCCCGGCCGACACCGGGCGGCCCCACGAAAGTCGAGATCCGGAAGACGGACGACAGTTACCGCCTGTATGTCCGGGGCGAACCGTTTTACATCAAGGGCGCGGGACTCGAGTTTGGCAACCAGGAGAAGCTGGCCGAGCACGGCGGCAATTCCTTCCGGACCTGGTGCACGGAGAACGGCCGGGAAACCGGCCGCCAGGTGCTGGATCGGGCGATGAAGAACGGCCTGTTTGTGACGATGGGTCTGGCGGTCGCCGCCGAGCGGCACGGGTTCGACTACAACAACACGGCGTCGGTGGCGGCGCAGCTTGCCGATCTCGAACAACAGGTCCGCCGGCACAAGGATCACCCGGCGCTGCTGTTTTGGGCGATCGGCAACGAGCTCAACCTGAACGCCAAGAACCCCAAGGTCTGGGACGCGGTGAACGAAATCTCAAAGATGATCCACCGGATCGACCCGAACCACCCGACGCTGACCACGCTAGCCGGGATCGGGCCGGACCTGATCCGCGAGATCAAGGCCCGGGCGACCGACCTCGACCTGATCGGCATCCAGATGTACGCCGACATCGTGAACCTGCCCCGGTACCTCCGCGAGACGGGCTGGACCGGGCCGTACATCGTCACCGAATGGGGGGCCACCGGCCATTGGGAGGTGGGAAAGACCGCCTGGGGCGCCCCCATCGAGAACGACAGCACCACCAAAGCCGAGTTCTATCAGAAACGCCATGACGCGGTCATCCTTGTGGACCGGAAGCAGTGCCTGGGATCCTACGTGTTTCTCTGGGGCCAGAAGCAGGAGCGGACGCCGACCTGGTACGGCCTCTTTCTCGAGTCGGGCGAGGAAACCGCGGCGGTGGACGTCATGCACCGGATCTGGAATGGCACAAGACCTGCCAATTGCAGTCCGCGGCTCGAAGGCGTCTGGCTCGAGGGCAAGACCGCCGGCCAGAACATCCGCGTGACACCGGGCCAGCGGTGCACTGCCCGAGTGCAGGTCCGCGACGAGGACAACGACCCGGTCACGTACCGGTGGGAGATCCTCGAGGAAAGCACCGACCTCAAATCGGGCGGCGACGCCGAATCGAAGCCCAGGACGGTCACCGGCTTGATTGAGGATCCGGCGAAGGCGCAAACCCACCTGAAAGCGCCGGCCCAGCCCGGCGCCTACCGGTTGTTCGTCTACGCCTTCGACGGCAAAGGCCACGCCGCGCACGCCAACATTCCCTTCCTGGTCGTGCCCCCGAACGAGTGAAGGTCTGCGTGACACGCACTGCGGACAGTCCGGGTAGGGCGGGCAGTCCCTTGCCCGCCGCCAACAACAAATCGCGAGCTGGGTTCGCTGCGGCGCGCTGGGGACAGCGCGCCCTACCGACGCCACAGCTGTCTGACCCACCCACGTCCTGTTACCACGCCATTGATCCATGAAAACGACTCTCTGGGCTGGCAGAACACCCCTTGAACGTCCGGCAGATTCCGTGCAGGGGAGTTGGACCCTCGTCGATGGCGAACCGTTCTACCGCATCGACGCCTACGATCGGCTCCGGCCCTTTTTCATGACGCTCGTCAGCAGCGCGGATCACTGGCTGTTCCTCTCGAGCACGGGGGCGCTGACCGCGGGGCGTGGGAATCCGGACCAAGCGCTGTTCCCGTATCAGACCGACGACAAGATCCACGACGCGGCGGAGACGACAGGGCCCAAAACGCTGCTGATCGTGCGCCGACGCGGCCGGCGGCATTTGTGGGAGCCGTTCTCGGCCCGGTATGCGCGGGTCTATCGGGTGCATCGCGCCCTGTACAAGAACCGGTGGGGCAACCAACTGATCTTCGAGGAACGAAACGAGGACCTGGCGCTGACGTTTCGGTACGGGTGGTTCAGCAGCGAACAGTACGGCTTTGTCCGCATGGCGCGGCTCGCGGAGGCGGGCGCCGGCGCGGTCCGCGTCCGACTCCTGGACGGCCTGCAGAACCTGATGCCGTGCGGTGTGGGCAGCCAGTTCCAGCTCGAGAAGAGCACGCTTCTGGATGCGTACAAACGAAGCGAACTCGACACGCCTACCGGCCTCGCCTTGTTCCGGCTGAGCTCGATCCCCGTGGACCGGCCGGAGCCGGCGGAAGCGCTGCGGGCGACCGCCGTCTGGTCCGCGGGCCTGAAGGCGCGTCGGCGACTGCTGTCGTCGGCGCAGGTGGACCGGTTCCGGCAGGACCTTCCGGTCGCTGACGAGACCGATGTGCGCGGCGAGCGGGGCGCTTATTGGATCGAAATGGAGCAGACGATCGGTCGCGGCGGGAGCCTCGAGTGGATGCTGGTGGCGGATGTCGGCCGGGGACCATCCGACGTGGTGGCGTTGAAGGAAGCGCTTCGCCGGCCGGGCCGGCTTCAAGCGGAGGTCAGGGCGGACGTCGAGCGCGGCACGCGGGAGTTGCGGCAGATCGTGGCCACCGCCGACGGCCTGCAGCAGACTGCGAACCCGATGACCGACGCGCGCCACGGCAGCAACGTCCTGTGTAACGTCATGCGAGGCGGCGTGTTCGCGAACGGCTACCTCGTCTCGGCGGCCGACGTCCTGGCCTCGGTCGCGCGGGCCAACCGGGCCGTGGCCGGCCGTCATGCCGCGTTCTTCCGCCGGCTCAAGCCCCGCCTGCACATCGCCGATCTTGCGGCCCGCGCGGCGGCCACGGGTGACCTGCAGCTCGAGCGTCTCTGCCGCGAGTATCTGCCGCTCACGTTCAGCCGGCGCCACGGCGACCCCAGCCGCCCCTGGAACCGGTTCTCGATCGCCCCCCGGAAACGGGACGGCACCCGCGTTCTCCATTACGAGGGGAACTGGCGCGACCTGTTTCAGAACTGGGAAGCGCTGGCTTGGTCCTTCCCGGGCTTTGTCGAGGGGATGATCTGCCGGTTTGGGAGCGCCTCCACGGCGGACGGCTACAATCCGTACCGGCTCACGCAGGAGGGCATCGATTGGGAGGTCCCGGATCCTGCCGATCCGTGGGCGCACATCGGTTACTGGGGCGATCACCAGATCATCTATCTGCTCAAGCTGCTCGAGATCCTCGAGTCCCATGACCCAGCCGCGCTCGAAGGGTTTCTCCTCCGCGACCTCTTTGCGTACGCCAATGTCCCCTATCGCATCCATCCCTACGAACGCCTCCTCGAGAACCCGAAGGAGACCGTCGTGTTCGATCCCCAGGTCGAGGCCCTGGTGTGGCGACGGGTGCAGGCGCAGGGAGCCGACGGAAAACTGGTGTGGGACAACCGCAACCGTGTGCTGCTCGTGAACCTGACCGAGAAGTTGCTCGTCTCGATCCTGGCCAAGATTTCGAACTTCATTCCCGAGGCGGGGATCTGGCTCAACACGCAGCGGCCGGAGTGGAATGACGCCAACAACGCCCTGGTGGGCAACGGCGTCTCGATGGTCACGCTCCATTACCTGCGCCGGCATCTGGCATTCTGCCGCCGCCTGTTCGGTCCGCTGGCGACCACGCCGCTGAAGGTATCCGTCGAGGTCCGGCGCTGGCTGCGTGAGACCGCCGGCATCCTCGAGCGTCATCGCCCACTGTTGGCCGGCCGACTGGGCGACGTCGAGCGCCGGCGGGTGCTCGACGACCTCGGGCGCGCCGGGAGCCGGTATCGGCAGGGGCTGTACCGACGCGGTCTCTCGGGGCAGCGGGGAGCCGTGCCGGGGGCTCGGCTGTTGCGGTTCTTCGACACGGCGCTGGCGTGGGCGGACCATGCCATCGCGGCAAACCAACGCCCGGACCGGTTGCATCACGCCTATAACCTCGTCCGGTTCGACGCGCCCGGCGCGCTCCCGATCCGGCGGCTCCCGGAGATGCTCGAAGGCCAGGTGGCAGCACTGAGTTCCGGCCGGCTTTCCCCGGCGCAGTCCGCGGACGTTCTCGAAGCGCTGCGCCAGAGCGCGATGTACCGGGGGGATCAACACAGCTACCTGCTCTACCCGAACCGCGACCTGCCGCGGTACCTCGAACGCAACCGGATTCCCGCTCGGGACGTCCGGCGTTCCCGGCTGCTGCGGGCGCTGATCGAGGCGGGCGACTCGACGCTCATCGAGCGGGATCTCCTGGGTCACTATCATTTCAGCGGCGCCCTGATCAACGGGCGGGATGTGGCGCAGGCGCTGTCGCGGTTGGCGGAATCGGGATACCGGCGGCCTATCGAGCGCGAGGCCAGGGCGATTCTGGACCTGTTCGAGCGGCTCTTTGACCACGAGTCTTTCACGGGCCGTTCGGGGACGTTCTTCGCCTACGAAGGCCTCGGGTCGATCTACTGGCACATGGTATCCAAGCTCCTCCTCGCCATCATCGAGACGCACTCGAGGGCCCTCGAGAGCGGCGCCGACCCGGCGGTGCTGGGACGCCTGGCCCGGGCGTACCACGAGGTCCGGGACGGACTCGGCGACCGCAAAACGCCGCTCGAGTACGGCGCCTTCCCGGCAGACCCGTACTCGCACACCCCGGCCCATGCCGGGGCGCGGCAGCCGGGGCTCACCGGCCAGGTCAAGGAGGACATCCTGTGCCGGTGGGGCGAGCTGGGGATTGTCGTCCGCGACGGCCGGCTCGGGTTCCGACCCCGGCTGTTGCGGCGTACGGAGTTCCTGTCCCAAGCCGCCGTGTTCGCGTTCCACGATCTGACGGGCAGACCCTGCAAGCTCCGCCTTCCTGAGGGCTCGCTGGGATTCACCTACGGCCAAGTGCCCGTGGTCTACCGGTTGACCCGGAGGCCGGGGCTGGCGGTGCGCCGGGTGGACGGAACCGAACAGCAATTCGAGGACACAACGCTGGACGCGGCGACGAGCCGCTCGGTGTTCCTGCGGACCGGCGAGGTCGAGCGGATCACGGTGAGCCTGGCCCCCCATGACTTTCCGCGCTGATTGTGATTGCCTTGGTGGGAGCGCCCGCAAGCCGGCAAGCCAGACGACCGACGACCGGTGACCGAGTCCCTCTCCCTTCCCATCTGTGCTCCGCCCCGAATCGGTGAGGCTCTTCCTCGCGGATTGAGGACGGACAACGGAGGGGGAGACGGGCCTCGCCCTCAGTCCGGCCGGCTGCAGGAAGTGTCTGCAGTCTCCCTCGTGTGCGCAGCCGCAAGGTCCTCCCGCCGTTGCGCCATCGCCCGGAAGAACTCGAACCCTTCCCGGATGCGCCGGACAAAGACTGTCTTGTCTTCGAGCATCGTCCCGATGATCCGGAGGATCGGCTTGGGCCGGAGGTAGTATCGCCGGTAAAACACTTCGACCGCGGCGAAGATCTCGTCCTTGCTCAGCCCCGGGTACTCGAGAGCGGCATCCTGAAAACCGTCGTCGTGGACGATCTGCGCGCTGTCACGCTTGGCGAACCAGCCGTTGGCGCGGGCCTGTTCGTAGAGCTCGGTGCCCGGGTACGGTGCGGCGAGGGAAACCTGGAGACTGAACAAATCGAGGTCTTGGGCGAACCGGATGGTCTCTTCGATCGTCTCGCGCGTCTCGATGGGGAGCCCGAGGACGAACGTGCCATGGATGACGACGCCGGCGCGGTGGCAGGCGGCAGTGAACCGGCGCATCGCGTCGAGGGTGACGCCCTTCTTGATGTTTTTCAGAATCTGCTCGTTGCCGCTCTCGTACCCGACCAGGAACAAGCGCAACCCGCAGTCCTTGAAGAAGCGGATGGTCTCCTCGTCCAGGTTGGCGCGGCTGTTGCAGGACCAAGTCAAGCCCAACGGCCCGAGTCGCTTCGCCACCTCGCGCGCCCGCGTCAGGTTCGCCGTGAAGGTGTCGTCGTCGAAGAAAAACTCCCGGACCTGGGGAAACGTCTGCCTGGCGCAGGCCATCTCGTCGGCGACCACTTGCGCGGAGCGGACACGATACTTGCGGCCGGCGATGGTCTGGGGCCAGAGGCAGAACGTGCACTGGGCGGGACAGCCCCTCCCGGTGTAGAGGCTCAAGTAGGGATGCAGGAGGTAGCCGATGAAGTACCGTTCGATCTCGAGGTCGCGGCGGTAGACGTCGATGACGCTGGGGAGCTCATCCAGGTTGGTCATGAGCTCGCGCTCACGGTTGTGAACGACCTGGCCGTCCCGCCGATACGACAGACCGGCGATTTGATCCAGCGGCCGGTCTTCGGCGACCTCGCGGCAGGTATGATCGAACTCCTTGCGGCCCACCCAGTCGATCGCCGGCGAGGCCTGGAGCGTCTCGGCCGGCAGCACGGCGGCGTGCGCCCCCACGAACCCGATCCGTGTCTCCGGCCGCTGCTGCTTGATCGCTTCCGCGACACGACAGTCATTGCGCAGCGAGGGCGTCGACGTGTGAATCACCACATGCTCGTAGTCGCGGGCGATCTTCAGGCACCCGGCCACCCCGATGTTGTGGGGGGGACAATCGAGGAGCCGGCTTCCGGGAACCAGCGCTGCGGGTTGGGCGAGCCACGTCGGGTACCAGTAGCTGGTAACCTCCCGGCGCGCCTGGTATCGCGAACCGGCGCCGCCGTCGAACCCATCGAAGCTTGGCGGAGAGAGAAACAACGTTCTGCTCATGGGGAATCGGGAGAAGAACCCCGCCGTAGAGCGGGCTTTTCCACCTCTGCGGAACTGCTCGCGGGTGACACTCTCGGGTCGCCCTCGGACCCTTTGGGCCGGGGCCTGCGACCGCGCGTGCGCGAGCGGGGTTGGGGACCGAAATTGTAGACGAAGTTCTTCCAGTGGTCCCCCGACTGGTAATTCGTGCCCAGGGCGCCGCTCGGGTCGTAGCCGCAGTGCACCATGCAGTTCTCGCAGCGCGGGTCGCGAGCCACGCCGTCGACGACGCCGTATTGGTCCCAATCGACGCGGGCGAGCATGTCCGCGTAGGTGGGGTAATGGGCGTCGGTCATCAGGTAGCAGGGGGCTTTCCAGCCCTTGATGTTGTAGGTGGGAATGGCCCAGGCGCTGCACGTGAGCTCGCGGCGGCCCGCCAGGAACTCCTGATAGACCGGCGTGCCGAAGATCGGGTAGCGCCGGCCCCAGTCGAGAATCCGGGCGAACTTCTCCCGGGTCATCGCCCGGGTCAGAAAGAACTCCCGGGGGTCCTTTCCGAGACGGCGGACCATGTCTTGTTTGGCGGCATCGTAATCGTAGCCCGGCGAGATGGTGTGGCCGTCCACGCCCAGTCCGGCAAAGAAAGCAAAGAAGGCCTCGATCTCGCCGACGTCGGTCTCGCGATAGACGGTCGTGTTGGTCGCGACCTGGAACCCGAGGGCCTTGGCCATTCGGATGGCCTTGACGCACTCCTGGAACACACCCTTGCGCTCGACAATGCGATCGTGGGTGGACTCGAGGCCATCGACGTGGACATTCCAGTAGATCCAGCGGGAGGGGGCGATCACGGGGCGGGAGCGGGCGGCGTCGCCCCCCTGGCGGATGGCAGCGGCCTCCTCGGGAGTCACGAGTTGCTCCTGGACCAACCGGGTGAGCTGGGTTTCCCATGCAGGGGTGTAGACGGCGGCGCAGTACTCGCGCAGGGACCGCCGCATGAACACGCCGTTGGTGCAGAGGTAGACGATCCGCCCCTGGCGCCGCAGCCCCGCGACCAGGTCACCGAGCTGCGGATAGAGAAGCGGTTCCCCGCCGCACACCGACACCATGGGGGCATCGCACTCCGCGGCTGCGGCCAGGCACCGCTCGATCGGCACCGTCTCCTTGAGGCTGGTCGAGTACTCGCGAATCCGGCCGCATCCCGTGCACGTGAGGTTGCAGGCGTGCAACGGCTCCAATTGCAGCACCATGGCAAACCGCGGTATTCGGCGCAGCTTGTGCCCGATGATGTGCGCGGCGATCTTCGCCGATAGCGCCAACGGAAAACGCATGGCGCGGGTTAACGGGCGAGGGCCACCGTTACCGCGGATGCGGGCATTCCCTTTGCCGGACCCGACGGCGCCGGCTCCGGCCGGACGTCGCCCAGCCCGGGCATGAGAAACATCAGGGGCGATATCGACTGCGACGCATTAAGCCCGCCGCACCCGCAGAGGCAGGCGCAGGCTGCCAACGCAGTTGCCAGAATCACCCAATTCCACTTAGACTTCACTTGCGCACTATATGCGCCCAGCGAGTCCTGGCAACTTCGGATTCTGCGAATGAAACGAAAAGCCACTTCCAGGCTGCTGCCGCTTCTGGCGGTTCTTGTGGCGATGCCGGTTGTTGCGAACTCGACCTCGCCAACGGAGGACGCCGCCCGGGACCGCGCCCGCCAGGTCTTCGAAACCGCCCGGCAGACCCACGCCTCCGCACCCACCAACGTGGTCCGCGCCTGGGAATTCGCCCGCGCATGCTACGATTGGGCCGAGTTCGCCACCAACAACCTCCAGCGCGCCGCCATCGCCCGGGAAGGCATCGATACCGCCCGCGCTGCCCTTGCCGCTGCCCCCGAGTCCGGCCCGGCAACCTATTACCTCGCAATGAACCTGGGCCAACTGGCCCGAACCAAGAAGCTGGGAGCGCTGAGCATCGTCTCCGAAATGCGCGATGTCTTCCGCCGGGCGCGCGTGCTGGATCCGACGTTCGACTACGCGGGTCCGGATCGTTGCCTTGGTCTGCTTCATCGGGAGGCTCCCGGCTGGCCGGTGAGCGTCGGCAGCCGGCCCCTCGCACGACAACACCTCGAACAGGCCGTCCGGCTCAGCCCGTCCTATCCCGAGAACCGCCTGAACCTGCTCGAAGCCGTGCTCGAATGGAAGGATGACCCGGCCATTCGCCGCGAGCACGCGGCCTTCGAAGCCTTGCTTCCCGAGGCCCGGCGGCAGTTTGCCGGCGAGACCTGGGCTGCCAGTTGGGCCGACTGGGACCGCCGCTTCGAGACGGTCCGGGCCAAGTTGTTGGTCAGGCCCGCTCCCGTCAAGCGGTCCCTTGGGAACCAGCCATGACACCCGACTCAGGCGCGTGATGCCCCATCGCCCAACCCACGACCAGCGTCCGGCTGCGGTCCTCCCCCTGCTGCTGGCGATCGGCCTCGCTGGCTGCAGCACCCAGGAGGTCGGACTCGACCGGTGGACGCGCACGGCCCCATCTCCGTCAGCGGGACAATCCGCCAACCGGCCGCCCCCGCCTCCTTTGCGATCGCCCATGGCGGCTCCCGCGGATCCCAAGCCCGGCTCACCAACCGCAACCCAAGCGCCTCCCGCGCCCGCGTCCGGCCTCCGGCCGGTGATCGAAGTCCGCGGCCGGGTGGTCATGCTGAATGCCCAGGCGCGCTTTGTGGTGATCGATTTCGGCTACGGCCCGGCGCCGCAGCAGGAACAGCGGCTGGGGGTCTATCGGGGACTCGACCGTGTGGGCACCGTCCGCGTGACCGGTACCCCCCGGGGGACGCTCTACGCCGCGGACATTCTGGAAGGGGAAGCCCTCGTCCGGGACGAAGTGGGCGAGGATTGACGACGGTGGAAGCTGGGGAACCGGAGGGGCGGTGTGCTCGTGAGTCTGCAGATCAGGTCGGGTCTGAAGCGCGCCTCGCCAGGGGCTTCGTGAAGTAGGGGGTGTGGAGGTTGAAGTAGATCGCGCAGAGCGGCCGGTCCCCCTCCGACTGGCTGAGAATGACGGTGAGGTGCCGATCCAAGGCAATGCCGTGGCGCATCCCCGGGGGCCGATTCTCGAAGGTCTCGATCGCCTTGCGAACGAGCGATTCGATCGTGGCCAGGCAGTCGTCCCGCGTTTTATCGAGGCACACCACGTAGCGGTCGAAGACCTCGAGCGCCTCCTCGATCTCGGGCCTGAACAAATCCAACGTCACAGAGGTCAATTCCCGCTCAGCTTGCGCGTCGCGCGCTCCTGCAGCCACAGCACATCCCGGTTGTTCGGCGACGACACGTTCAGCGGTATCGCCTGCCCCTTCTTCAGCTTGGGTATCGTCCGCGAATCCTGCCACTTCTTGATCTCCGCATGCCCGTCCCCAAACGAAAAACCCGCCGCCCCATTGTGATAGCTCGCCGGGTAGTCCACGATCATCGTCGACGCCGGATTCGGGTACCCCGTCATTTCCGTGCACCAGAACCCGTC
>JAKQDD010000188.1 GCA_029556615.1 Verrucomicrobiota bacterium
GCTGCGCCAACCGGCGTCCGGATGCCCCACGAACAAAAAGTTCTTCTTTCCGACCGCGGTCGGTCTGATGGCATTTTCGATGGCGTTGGAATCGATCTCCACCTCGCCCTGCTCGACGTAGCCGGTCAACTGCGGCCACAGCTCCAGCGTGTAGTGGATGGCTTTGCCCAGCAGGCTCTGCGGGAGCAGCCCCGGGGCAATCCGGTCCATGGCCTTCTTGATCCGGGAGAGGATCATGCCCGCCTCGGCAGCTCGGGCCGCCTGCCGCAACCGTGGACCGGCCTGGCCTTGCCGCAAGCGCTTCTCCAGGGCGTAGAGCAGAGCGATCTGCTTGAGAAACCAGGCCGTGGTCAACGACATTGATTTTTCCCCAGCCCGGGAATGTCGTTA
Organism: Verrucomicrobiota bacterium; assembly: GCA_029556615.1. Taxonomy (GTDB): domain Bacteria; phylum Verrucomicrobiota; class Verrucomicrobiia; order Limisphaerales; family J093; genus JAKQDD01. The sequence goes on from JAKQDD010000188.1 coordinate 391, forward strand.
TTTGTCGCCGGGTCGAAGCATACGATGCGCCAAATGCCCCAAGCGCAGACGGCGAGGAAGGGGTAACCAAATGCCCGGAGACTCTGACCTGGACGGAGAAACCAAGGATGGACAAGAACCAGCAATGCGATACTGCCCTGAAGGACGTAATCGATGATGGGAAGAAGCATAAACGGAGAAGGCGTCAACGCTCCGGCTCAGGCACGCCGGGCCAACGATGTTCGATTGTCAACAGAGACGCGATCCCGGCGTTCGGTGCAGCCGGCTTGTTCGATGGCCTGTTCACATCACGACGATCAGCATCGCCAGCGACAAAAGGCTAAACGGCAAGCACACCCAGCGCATCCAACGTGGCCGCCCCCAAAATGCCCAGATGCCGAATGCAACCGACAACAATGCCGTCAGGTGGTAGACCTCAAGGTATCCGAGTAGCCGAAAGAGATCGTGCTTCATCGGGTCCTGCAACGATGAATAGTTGTGGCTGATGATCTGCCAATGTAAGAGGCCATACGCTTGAAGCAGAACGGCCGAGAGCGCGCACAAACACACGCAGGCCGCGGCTGCCGGCCACGCGGAGCGAGCAGAGGCAATGCCGGATTGCACTTCGGGTACTTGGGACTTGTCGGTTTCGGATGTCACGGTCTCAGTCATGGCGCCGGTATGATCGAGCGTTGATTATACGAACCGCCGGTTCGTGTTTTGAACCTCTCCCGGTCTACCCTCGGCGTATCGGAAGCGGCTTGGTGCAAGACCCATAGGCCCGCCGCGTGCAAAGGCGTCCTGTCTGGCTGCATGGCGGTACGGTAGTTCCGGGGGACGCCTCAGTGCAAGCTCGACTGACCGCCATGGATCAGGCTGTTAGCTCACGCCCCCCGCACCTCCCACACGTACCCGCCGGCGTGGCGCTTGATGTGGCCGGTGGCGACGTTCAGGATGAGGTACCCGGTCGGGATCGTGCCCGATGACGGGTCCGCCGTCACCGCCGCCGGCCTGATCTGGATCCAGGTGCCGGGCGTCCCGGCCCCAGTGCAGCGCCACTCGCCGCCTAGGCCATCCCGCCAGAACTCGGCTGGCGAGGCGCGCGTCAGACCAAGTCGAGTCCTCAGGTCCGTGAAGAGCCCGGTGTCCCTCCCCACCGCCCGTCCTGCGCCTCGCCACTGTAGAGTCCTCGCCGGAAGGAGGGGAGGCCTGGAACCGGAGATACCGAAACTCGAGATGTTCACCGCGTATTGCATGAGGCGAGGACTCTGGGCGAACGTGCCGGCTGTTGGCGGGCCGATGATCGTGGTGGGGACGCCGTTCTGGTACGTGGCCAGGCGCAGGCCGATCTCTTCGGCGAGAATGGCGAAGTTGTCGGCGGTGAGCTCGCGGAACAGGGCGGCGTTGCTGACGTCGGCGAGGCGCGAGTGCGAAGGGAGCGTGGACATGGTGGGGGTGTGTTCAAGGGGTTGGGTACAGGGCCTGGATGAGCCGGGTCAGGGCATCGACGGTTTCGGCGACGTTGGTGGCGCCGTGTTGTCCGAGCCCGGATACTCCACGAGCTTCGCGAGGCATCGGTATCCGGGCTGTGGCAAAACCGCGCCAGGACAGGGAGCGGCGAGGGTCATCTCGTTTCATGCAGGATGCCTCGTTCCCAGGGCTACCCCGCGGGATTCCTCTCTCCGTTCTCGTCTTTGTCGTTGGCGCGGTTTTGCTTTTCTGGCCCGCATCCGTTCTCCCCCTGGGTGCCCAGGTTGGCAGCCACCCGGAATGGGGAATCGATGCGGGCCAGGCCCAGAGTTCGAGCACGCAGGCGTCGGCGCGGCATTCGAGGTCCACCTAGCGAGGCGCCGCCTCAGACCAAGACAAGTTCTCGGTCTCATGAACCTCCATGCCCCTCTGGACCCTGTGTCCCGCGCCTCGCTACTTCAGAGTCCTCGACGGAAGGAGGGGAAGCCTGCAACCGGAGGGGCCGAAACTTGGCCTGTTGACCACGAATTCCACAAGCCGAGGACTCTGGGGATCGCTCCCGGCGCGGACCTCGCTGGTGAGGGTCCAATCCAGGATCACGTTCTGGCCGCTTGTGTAGGTCGGGTGCGCGCCGTCGCCGTTGGCGGTCAGGTTGGCCGGGCCGAGCGGTCGCAGGGACCGGCGCTGGACTGCGTGCGTGATCTTGGAGACGTCCACTAGGCTGACCTCGCGATGCAGCAACCGGGGCTGGACTTTCAAGCCCACGGACGCCGCGTCCTTGGGCGACGCCCATTCGAGCAGCGGCAGTTCGGCCAACTGAACGCACCAGCACTCGGCGCCGACGTCATGCTGTCCTCGCGTGGTGCCGAGCTGCGAGCGCAGGACGTTGACCGTGTACCGGCCTGCGCTCACCAGGGTTGGTTCCCAGCCAAGCAGGATCTCATCGCCGATGAAGATCAGGAACCGGCGCGTGCCGACGCCCTCGTCGAAGGGCATGTCATCGAGGTCGTCGTCGGGGCTCGTGAACGTCACATCGAGGCCGTCCTCGGCGTACAGGAACCCGGTAGCGTCGAGCGCGGTGTTGAGCGTGCCGCGTCGACCGAACACCTGGCCCTCACCTGCGGTCGCGAAGCTATCGACCGCGCGCTCCCACCAGAGGGTGAACCCATCCGAAAGCGTCTCGCCCCGGGCGGGCACGACCAGGAGCCGGGGGAGCGTGTCGGCTGTCCAGGCGTAGGGAAGCTCGACCGCGAGCACGTCGTGGCAGGGGAGCGGAGAGTACTCGGCCGCGACAAGCGCATCATCCGCCGGCACAGGGCAGTCGTTGGCCATCAGATGGGCGGTGTCTTCGCGTACCGTCAGGAGCACGTTGGGCGACTCCGGGCCGGGGACCTCGACTGCGAGGACGCGGAAGAGGACGGCATCGAGGTCGGAGTTGGCGCAGGTGACGGACACGGTGTCCCCTGGTCGCAATCCGGCAGCGACGGCCCGCCTTGCCCGCAAGCTGCCTTCGAGCCAGGGCAGGCTGTGGCTCTTGCCGTAGGACGGGCCAGAGCGCTGCGGGACTGGAGCGAGGGCTACGCTGAGGTTCTGAGGAGGTGGTTCCAATCGTGCTGAGAAGGGCGCAGGCGTTGCACACGGGGGTGCAGGGCAATCAGGGCCGCGGCCATGGCATCTCCGGTGGCCGAGACCCTGTCCCCTTGGCCGGAACCCGGCCGCGACGGCACGCCGGACCGTCAGTTGGCGCGCTCCGTCGGGGATGCGGACCATTGACAACCATTTTGCTTCCATTAAGGTTCTAACCGTGAACGTCAGCTTTACGATCAAAGACTGCCCCCGCGAGGTCAAGGCGGCCCTCGAGCTGTCCGCGCGCCGGAACCGCCGCAGCCAAAACGCCGAGGCGATTATGTGGCTCGAGGAGCGCGCCCGGGCCCTCGGCTCCCGAGTCCGCGAGTCCGAGTTGCTTCGCCGCATCGAAGCCGTGCCCTGGCAGACCCGCCTGGAACCCGAAGACCAGGAAGCGCTGCGGAAGGCGGGACGAGCATGATCGTGGTGGATGTCAGCGTCCTGTTCGGTTTCGTGGTGACCCGGGACGACTACCACCTGCTTGCGGTGGCCGCGCGCGAACGCGACCCGGATTGGCAGGCGCCGCGGCTGTTTCGCAGCGAATTCCGCAGCATTGCCGCAGGTCACCTTCGGCGCGGTGAAGCGCTGCCGAACGTCCTCGCGGCGACGGCGAACGCCCAGTCGGCGGTGGTGATGCACGAGGTGAGCGATCAGGAGGTGTTCGCCGTGGTGCGGGAGAGTTCCCTTTCCGCTTACGACGCGGAGTACGTGGCCCTGGCCCGCCGTCTGGGGGTCACCTTAGTCACGACGGATCGGCAGGTTCTCGAACAGTATCCGAACCTCGCGGTGCGCCTGCAGGACTTCGCCCGGCCGGCGGCTTGACGGGGGGCTGAAGGTAGCGCGCTACCTGGATTTGAACCCGGTGCGGATCGGGGGCTGGGACTCTCGATGGAGGATCAACGGCGCGCGCAGGCGATGGGGTGTGCGGAACCGGGGGCGACGCTGGTCGCCCGGCGTTTGAAGATGCTTCGGGAACGCCCAAAGCCGGCCCGGCTCAAGGCCGCGATTTACTCGACGGTCATCGCAATCACGAACGGGGCGCCAAGGGTCAGTTCCGAGACAAGGTCGAGAAGGCTGACCTCGAGTTCAGGATGCGGGTTGTCGTAGGTGCGCAGATAAAGGCGGAGGGTGGCACCGTAGAGTTCGCTGGAGGCGTTCGCGCCGCTCCAGACCACCATGGCCGAACTCGGCGCGGGTTCAGATGCCTGCGGGAAGTGCCACCAGTCACCCGCGTCAACGCCGAAGACGATCGGCAACTCGATCTGGCTCTCATCGACATAATGCAGCCGATAGCTCCCCACGCGGGTGCCCCTTTCGAGAATCGCTTTCTTGTCGGAGAGGACTTGGTTCTGCAGGACCGCGTGGATCACGTGCAGGCGACGGAACGGACGCCCCACCCGGAGCCCCTCGATCGCCTTCGGATACCGCTCGTAAAGACGGTCGATGAATTGCCAGCTTGGCACCCGCCGCCGCAGCAGAACCACGCCACGCACATCGAACCGCACGCCACCCAAAGCCACGGCCCCGCTCGGCACGCCTTCCAGCGTGTCGTCGAACACCAGGTCTGCCACGGTCGGGTGGAACAAGCAGGTCATGAGCCCCGTGTAATGCTCGGTCAGATCGAGTTGTTCGGGCTTGAGGCTGGGGTCCCTTGGCGGCCAGAGGGTTCGCGCCGGCCTGGGTCGCAGCGGGGGCTCAACGGCGATCGAGGCGGGCTCGATCCGGCGCTCCGCCGCCAGCCGTTCCCGCCAATAGGCTTCGGCGTACTGTTGCACTCGATGGGAGAGTGGCAGGTTCGAGGGACCCGGGTACTCGGACTCGCGCCAAGGGAACGTCTCCCACAAACGCGCCGTCTGATCCAGCGAACCGGTCAGCAGCCGCCGACCGTCGGCCGCGAAGGCCGCGATTCCGCAACACGCGTTGTGGCCGCGCAGCCGGAGCAGCGGCTGCCCACGGTTGGCATCCCAGACCTCGAGTCCGGGCAAGTCGCTCCACCCACTCCCCATCTCGGAGCTGATGACCACGAGGCGCTGGCCGTCCGGGCTGAAACAGAGCCCCTTGATCCCCTGCCGGGCGGGCCAGGTCCCGAGCGGTTCCCCGTTCCGCGCGTCCCAAAGCTGGATCATGCCATTGGCCACGGTTGCCAGTCGGCGTCCATCCGGACTGAATTGCACCTCAGGGACATCGGCGAACCCGGTGGGAACCATGAAACGGCATTGGCCTGACCGTGTGTCCCACACGCGGGCCGTTTGGTCGTAGCTGGCCGTCGCAAGACTCCGCCCGTCCGGACTGAAGGTCGCCCGGTACAGCAAGTTCGAGTGCCCCTGGAACCGGCGCAGCAATCGGCCCGTGTCAGCCTCCCAGAGCGCTGCTGTGCCATCGAAGCACCCCGTCGCGATCGCGTGCCCGTCCGGACTGTACTCGAGGCCCGACACCGTCCGTCGGTGCGCCAGCCAGGAGCGGATTTCGCGGCCGGAGGCCAGTTCCCAGATGCGCACCTGCCGGTCGGTGCCACTTGTGGCCAAGTAGCGATTGTCCGGACTGAAGGCCGCGCTGTCCACATACTGGAAATCCGGCGCCAACGTCCGCGTCCGCACTCCGCGCTCGGTATCCCAGATCTGGCAGGTGCCATCCAGGGGCGGCACGGCCGCCCAGTGGCCGTCCCGGCTGAGCGCCGTCGCAAACAGAGGGGTTTCAGCGGACATCAACTCGCGCCCCGGCCGGGCGCTCCAGATCTTCACTACGCCATCCATTCCCGCGGTGGCCGCGCGCTGTCCATCCGGCGCGAACGCGATCGCCATCACAATCGACCGATGACCCTGGCAGGTCATGACGAGTCGGCCCGTGTCGAGTTCGTAGAGTCGGGCTACGGGCTCGTCGTTCAGCGTCGCCACGTACCGCTCGTCCGGGCTGAACACGGCCTTCTGGACGCGGCCCGGAATGCTGGTTTGAATCTGCCCGCTGGCCACCGCCCTGACCTGCACTTCCCCCGGTTCCCCCTGGTTGCAGAACCACCGACCCGATGGGCTGTACGAACTCATTTGGAGTCACATCTTCATAATTGACATTTATGGGGAGGGCCAATGGCTGCGGCATGTGCATTTGAATCCGGTGCGGGTAGTTTGGCCGGATTGGCCAAACGCACATCTCGTCCCTGGCGGGCGGTTGGTATCACGGCAGTGCCCGCGGCAATCACCGGAGAGCGATTTGCCGGGACGATGGCGATCGGCGGCACTGCCCGGGACTGCTGGCCGGGAGGTTCCTGCGATACCGCGTCCGGCTGCATGGGATCGTGCTGAACAGCGGTGGGTCGGAGACCGCACGGAGAGGGTGCGAATGCGGCAGGCGCATGAATAGTAGAAGTGTGAGATGTGACCCTAATTAGGCCAGTGACGGGAGCTACTCCAGGCCCAGCGCGCGGCCCGCGGAGCGTGTCAGGAAGGCCAGGACCCACGCCAGGATCGCGAGGTACGACCATTGGAACAGGGGCCATTTCCACGACCCGGTTTCGCGGCGGACCAGCACGATGGTGCTCACGCACTGGAGGGCGACGACGTAGAAGACCATGAGTGTGATTCCGGTCAGGGGGGTGTAGACCGGGGAGCCGTCGGGCCGCCGCTGGCTTCGGAAGACGTCCACCAGGGCTTGGCTGTCGGGATCCTCGCCGCCCGATTGCCCGACGCTGTACACGACGGCCATCGTGCTGACGAACACCTCCCGGGCGGCGAACGAAGCGACGATCCCAATCCCGATGCGCCAGTCGAACCCGAGAGGTTCGAGCACCGGTTCGAGGAATCGACCGAAGCGGCCCGCCCAGCTCTGATGCAGGCGCGCCGCGGCGTGCTCCTGATCCAGCGCGCGCAGGCGTTCGCGGAGGGCCCGGTCGGCGGGCGGGTCCGGGGGTTTAGCGGGAGCGGTTTGCCAGCGCGCCAGCGCCGCCGAGACTGCCGCCGGATCCTGAGACGAGCGATCGTCCCACGTGGTTGGCAGCAGCTCCCGGGCGGCCGCCAACCGGCGTTCCCGATGCCCGGCGTCGAGGCTCTGATCGTGCGGGTAGGAGGCGAGAAACCAGAGGAGGATGTTGATCCCGAGGATCACGGAGCCTGCCTGACGGAGAAACGACCAGGCGCTCTCCCACATGTGGTGGACGGCCCGGGTGAGTTGGGGCCGCCGGTAGGGCGGCAGTTCGAGAATCAGGGGCGGTGTCCGCCCTCGTAGCAGGGTCTTTTTGAACAGCCAGGCGGACACGAGAGCGATCGCCACGCCCAGCAGATACATCCCCAGCAGGGTCAACCCCTGGAGGCGCAGCCCGCCGACGACCCGTTCCTGGGGTATGCAGGCGGCAATCAGGAGCGTGTACACCGGCAGCCGGGCCGAGCAACTCATCAGCGGGGCAATCAGGATCGTGACCAGCCGATCCCGTCGGGTTTCAATGGTGCGCGTCGCCATGATCCCCGGGATGGCGCAGGCGAACGAGCCCAGCAGCGGTATGAAGCTCTTTCCGTGCAATCCCACCTTGCTCATCACCCGGTCCATGAGAAACGCCGCGCGCGCCATGTACCCCGTGTCTTCGAGCACGCCCAGGAAGAGGAAGAGCAGGCAGATCTGGGGCAGGAACACCACCACGGCACCGACGCCGGCGAGGATGCCATCGACGATCAGGCTCTGGAGGTCGCCAGGCGGCAGCCAGGTTGCGATCCCGGTGCCGGCGGCGTGCACGCCCTGCTCGATCAGGGCCATGGGTCCCTGGGCCAGCGTGAAGATGCTGTGGAACAACAGCGCCATCACGGCCACGAAGATCAGGCTGCCCCCAATCCGGTGGGTGACGACGTGGTCGAGCCGGTCGCTCAACGTCATTCCGGCCGGAGGGTGGGAGGCGATGACCGCGGCGGCGTGGATGTCGGCGACCCGTTGGTAGCGCCTTTCGATCGAGGACCTGGCCACGTCAATGCCGCCCGCTGCCAGTCGCGCGCGCGCCGCCCGGACTGTTTGCCACAACGGCCCCGATGCCGGTTCTCCGGGGGTTGCGTTGCGGTCGTCAGCCAGCCAGAGAAGCGCTTCGGCAGGAGCCAGGGTCTTGCGATCCGGGCGGCGCGCAGCCACCTGGGCCGCCAATCGGTTCACCTCGTGGTTCAAGATCTCCGGCAGCGAGCACGTCCGCGCCGCTGGAGGCGCCGGCGCCGGGTTATCCGCGGTCTCTTCGATCGCCGTCTTGAGGGCGGGCACGCCCTCGCCTGTGCTGGCGACCAGGGGGAAGACCGGGATGCCGAGTTCGATGCCGAGGCGCACGGTGTCGATGCGATGGCCTTTCGCACGCGCCACGTCGATCATGTTCAGGGCCAGGAAGGTCGGGTAGCCCAGTTCGACGGCCTGGGTGACGAAGTACAGGTTGCGTTCGAGGTTCGAAGCGTCGGCGATGACGATGACCAGATCGGGGGCGGCGACGTCGGCCGACCGCCTGAGGAGGACGTCCCGGGCGATTTGTTCGTCCGGCGACTGGGGCGTGAGGCTGTATGTGCCCGGCAAGTCCAGGAGGAGGATCGGCCGTCCCTGCCGGGCCCCCTCGATGGCTCCCTCCTTACGTTCCACCGTGACCCCGCCGTAGTTCGCCACCTTCGCGCGCAAACCCGTCAGGGCATTGAATACCGTGGTCTTGCCGCAGTTGGGGTTCCCCGCCAAGACCACCCGAAAGGGGGTGGCCGCGGGGGACGCCAAGGGGCTCGATGGAGGCTCGTTCGCCGCGGACATTGCTTAGCCCGGCAATCTCAGAGAAGAACCGGTGCGAGGATTCCCGGGCTTTGGCAACACCGCGCCCTGAGTGCAGGAAGAGGGGATGAAGCGGCCTCGGGACACGCACGCTCGTCCCGACAGGGTGCAGTCTCTTCCCCGACCCCTGTTTGGGCGCGGTGTTGCATTTCTAGCCCGCATCGGTTGAGCGATGAGCGGCACCGGCTGTGCGTGTGCAGAGAAGGTGTGTAACATGCGGATTAGGCGGCGCTCTCGGCGGGTTTGATGGGTTCGACCCAGATGCTGTCGGCGAGTTGCGCGCTCAGGCCCAGGCGCACGTTGCAGACCTGGCAGACCACCTGCCGGCTCTGGAGAAGCAGGCGGACCTGCTGTTCTTCCGTGAAACCCAATTCCCGGAGGCGATGGCAGAGATCGGGCGAGGCGATCAGCTTCTTGATGCGAACGCAGGTGCCGGCCCGGACACGGCTCAGCGGGCAGGTGTTCTCGGTGTGGACCGGCGATTTCCTGGACGGGGCGGACCCCGACGCGTCACTCATGGCGCCGACGTTACTGCTATTGAGACTCGGTAGCAAGAGGGATTGTGATTCCCGGATCCCCGCCTAACGCCTGCGGCTCGAACATGGGCCGTCGGCTCCTGGTGGGTTTTGGCTTTGATCGGCGCGTGCGGTGTCGGCTCCGGGGTGGCCCGCCCGCGAGCGGGCGGGCCCGATGTTCACTGGAAGTCCGGCACCGGCTCTGGTATAGGAGGCAATCATGAATCTGAGAGCCGGCGGGGTGATGGTGGTCGCAGCGGTGCATCTTGTGATGCTGCAAGCGCAGTTGAATACGGGGAGCAGCGGCAAGGATGGGGTTCTGCACCCCGAGGTCAGCACCGTCATTGACCTGTCGGATCACCCGGACGGTGTATTCCACTACCGCTCGGTGCATGTTCCCCCCGGGGTCACTGTGCGTTTCCGCCCGAACGCAGCCAACACGCCGGTCGTTTGGCTCGTCCAAGACGACTGTCGGATCGAAGGAACAGTGGATCTTGGCGGGGAGCCGTCCTCGGGCAGGACACCCGGCAATGGAGGGCCGGGTGGCTATCGAGGGGGGCTTGCGCCGCCGGAGGAGGTTGACCCCATCACCGGGCACTGGCGACCGCCGGGTCCGGGCATGGGTCCTGGCGGGGGGCAAGTGGCAGTGGCGGAAACGCCGGCGATGACCCGTTTGTGGGGTGGTGCTGGTTCCTATGGCAAGGCTGGCGAGCGGGCGTCCTACAACGGGCAGTTCGTTCAGCATCCGGCGGGCGAGGTCTATGGCAACCCCTTCTTGCTGCCTCTGCTTGGAGGTTCCGGTGGAAGCGGCGGCATCAGTCCTCCGGTCTGGGACAAGCCGCTTGCCGGCGGAGGCGGAGGCGGTGCGATTCTCATCGCCTGCTCGGGGCTCCTCGAAGTCAACGGGTCGATCCAGGCCGTGGGCGGGGCCGCAGGCGGGTGGGGTGGCGCGGGCAGCGGCGGGGCAATCCGTCTGGTGGCATCAACGATCACCGGAACCGGACTGCTGAATGCGGTCGGAGGCTCTTCGGGGTATGCGGATGAGAACCGTCATATGCTGATGGCCGGACGGGGTCGGATTCGTCTCGACGCTCTGGACCTGAGGTTCTATGGGACATGCGCCGGCGAGGCGACTTCCGGCTTTCAGCCCATCCTATTCCTTCCGGCCTCGGGCGTGGCAAGCCTGGGGATCAGGAGTGTGGCGGGTGTGCTGCTGGACGATCCACCGTTGGGGCACCCTTTGGCGCCTGATGTGATTGTTCCAGCGCGAGCGGCCGGTTCGATTCCTGTCGTTGTAGCGTGCCAGAACCTGCCGCTGAATACCGTGATCACGGTGGTCGCCCAAGGCGCTGCCGGAAGCAGCGTCGAGGCCTCCGCGTTGAATAATGCGGGGACCTTGGAATCGAGCACGGCAGTGGTCGAGGTGGATCTTCCGCCAGGCAACGGCATCCTGTTTGCCAAGGCGGTCGTGACTGCAGGGGGAGGCCTTGCCTCGATGGGGGCCGAAGGAGGGAGGACCGTGCACGGAGAAGCGATCACCCAGGTCGAGATCCGCGCCGAACCCGGGCGGGGGCTGACGCGCATCGGGATCGCTGAGAACGGACGACGGTACCCGCTGACCGTGCCTTGAACCCGCCCTTGAGGAGTCTGGATGTGAGGACAATCAACTTCAATGGCTCTGACCCTCGATCCGGACGGGGATGGGTGGGTTTGGTGGTCTTCTCGGTCTTTGCCATTGGGTTCAGGGTCGTCGGCGTCGATTCCGGTGGTGCGTCTCGACCGCAGAGTTCGAGCGAGGCGATCCGGGGGGCAGGCCAGCCTGAGGGGGGCGGCGGGCTGAGCCGGGTTGTCAGTCGGCCGATTACATTTGCACGGGAGGATGGCGTTGCCGGTTGCTGTGGAGCCGTGCAGCATCTCAGTCGCCCCGTGTCATTCCTGGCAGCCGAAGCTCCGGAAGGCACGGGTTCGGCGACCTTGGATGGGCCGTACGCCAAGTACCTTCGGGTGCCTGCACTGACGTCCGATCTCGTCTCCCTGGCAGGAGTCGTGCGCGACGACGCGGGGAATCCTGTGGCTGGCGCGCGCCTTCGTCTCGAGGAAGGCGGCGTGGTTGTGGGTGAGGCCACCAGCGGGGAAGACGGCCGCTATGATTTTCCCCCGCTACCGGGGGAGTTCTATTGTCTTTCGATCGAGAGGACCGGCTTTGCGGACCAGGCCCGCTTCATCGTGCTGAACCCTGCGACCGCTCTTCAGGACATCGGGATGCCAGCATCGCCGCCGTCGGCCCCTCTTGTCAACGACGGGAGTCCCGCTCCTCCGAAGCCGGAAGTGGACGAGGACGGCGAGGGGCGATTGATGGCTTGCGGACCTTGGGGGTTGGGACCGGCCCGCGGGCACACGCGCACGGATCGGATGACGATCATCATGACCCACGGCTGGAACTCTGAAGCAGGCGGATGGCCGGCGTTGATGGCACGGGCGCTGCTCGACCGCCTGGGAACGAGCGAGGACGGCAGCCCCAAGGTGAACCTCCTGGCTTGGGATTGGGGGGGAGCGGCAGCGGGTCTCCTGCCGCCCGAGACGAAGACGCCAGCTCAAGGCTTGTCCCTCGGCCGGGCGCTTGAGGAGGAGTTGGGGGTCGGATACAGCGGAGACCTGCATTTCCTGGGGCACAGCCTCGGGACCCTGGTCAATGCTCGTGCCGCCGACTACTTGCACGGCGACACCAGCCCATCAGTGAAGAAGCCGCCGGGTTCGGTTGACTTCGCCTGGTGGCGAACTCACATGACGCTGCTGGACCAGGCGGAGTTGGCGCGGGTGACCGAGGGTGGGATGGTAGTGCTCGGTCTGGGAGGCGTGATTCTGGCACCGTACACGGGGGGCCTGTCGTTGGTGGCCGGGGCCGGAGTGGCGTTCGACCCGGGCAACTCGCCGCTGCCGGAGAAGTTTGCATGGGCGGACAACTACGTCAGCCTTGTGGGTCTAACGCTGGACGGTGCCGTCAACGTGGCCTTGCCCCGGGCTGTGGGGGCGACGCCAACCGAGCGGCTGATGGCGTCGTGGCCGTCAATCCACGGATATCCCATCGAGTGGTACCAGCGGTCTTTGACGTCCGGTTCGCACCGGTTGCTCGGCATCTGGACCTCCTGGGAGGGTATTCGTCACTTGGATTCTCCGATCAGCCCGTTTCCCCCTGTCGCTGCCGAATTGCGCCCGCCGGCGAAGTACTGGCAGGTGCCGGGTGCCGTTGATGAGATGGCTTTGGAGCGGGCAGGATCGGTCGGATGGCTTCTGGGGCGGACCGAACTTGCGGTTGGTGCGGTGGTATCGACGGTGACGGGCGCGATACGGTGCACAGGGTCCGTGGCGGCAACGGTCGTTGAGACGAGTTCACGATTCGCCGAACAGCTCTTGAGGGACATGGGCGATGACCTTGCCAAGGGCTTGGCGAGCGCCGCCGATCTGGCGTACATGCCGGCACTTTCCCTGCGGTTCGAGACGGAGGGAGGGGGAAGCGGAGGGTTCCTGCATCAGCCGCCCATGGATCAGGCTGCCGCTCCCTATGCCTGGTTGCCGTTGAAGCTGCCGCAGTCCGCGGAGTGGATGACGTTCGAGTTCACCGTGTCAGGGGACCCCGTGGACGACGTGTTGGCGGTGCACCGCGACGGGGCGCTCGTGTTCGCACAACCATTGAAGCACATCAAGGACGGCGCCCGAGCGGCCAGTCCTCCGATTGATGTGTCTCGATCTGCGGGCGCTCAGGCCGAGATGGGCTGGGGAGTGCTGGGTGGAACCTCGGCAGGACTGCAGGTGACCGTGGAGAACATCCGCTTCTTGAGCTTTGGTCCGCCGGATCTGATGTGCGAGCGCAAGCCTGAGGGTCTCGATCTGTCTTGGCCACTGACGGCGGCAAGCTACCGCCTGGAGACGAGCCCCACTTTGTCACCCAGCCGGTGGGAGCGCTTGAGCACCGTTCCCGAGACAGGCCTGAATCGGTACCGCGTACGGGTCGATTGGACGGGGGGCGAGCGATACTTCAGGCTGCGTCGCGCGACCAGATAGCGAACAACTCAACCGCCCCGCGGCCTCGCGGCGTGGTTCAGCGAAGTCGCCTGAGGAGGACCAGGAAGAGCAAGGCGACCGCCGCTGCGGGTCAAGCAGGGGGGCTCGGGGATGATGGCGAAATGGAAGACGGTGCCGAAGTTGCCATCGCCGCCCATCAGGGTCATGCCGTAAAGCGTCGAGCCGGAGAGGGTCAACGATCCGGACGGTTTGGCCCCATCGCTGCTACCCCCGGCGAACTCGTGAAGGAGGGCGAACCCGGCGCCATTCAAGTCCATTTTGAACACTGTGCCTCTGCCGGTATCCCCGCCGGCACGTGTCATACCATACAAGGTGGAGCCGACGATCGTCAGGTCGCCTTCGGGATTCGCGCCGTCGCTGGCTCCACCGGCAAATGAGTGCAACAACCCGAAGCCGGTGCCGTCGGTGTTGATCCTGAACACCGTGCCGTTGCCGCTGGTGCCGCCGTACTGGGTCATGCCGTAAAGTGTCGAGCCGGAGAGAGTGAGGGAACCGAGCGGCATTCGGCCGTTACTGCCGCTGAACCCGTGGAGAAGAGTCAGTCCGGTGCCGTCCATGTTCATCCGAAAGAGGGTTCCCCAGCCGCCCAGGCCACCCAACGACGTCATGCCGTAGAAGGTCGAGCCCGAGAGCGTGAGGGATCCGTAGGGGTCCCCCCCATCGCGCTCGCCGCCGGCGAAGGTGTGCAGAACGGTGAACCCCGTGCCGTCCGTATTCATGCGGAACGCCGTTCCCGCGCCGTAAGCGCCGCCATCCCGGGTCAAGCCGTAGAGTGTCGAACCGGACACATAGGGTACGCCGTGATAGGGACTCGCCCCGTCGGCGCTTCCCCCGGAGAACTCATGAAGGGTAAAGGAACCAGCCTGCAAGACTGCGGCACAAAAGAGCCACGAACAACTCAACCGCCCCGCGGCTCCTGTGATCAGCCTGACTCGCCACATGTCGTCCTTTCAGCGCGATGCGTTTGGACACCCGGGCAGGCGGTGCGCCGCCCAAGTGACCCTCTTGTCGCCGTGGATTCCTGCCGAGTGATCCAGGCAGCGCGTGACCGGAGTAGGTTGCGTGTTCGATGGATGACAAGCGTGAAGGTGCCGCCCGGATCCTCGTCTAAGGCGTGCGGCGCGAACGTTCGCCATCGGCTCGTGGTGGGTTTTCGCCTTGAAGGCGCGTGGGGTGTCGGCTCCGGGGTGGCCCGCCCGCTGGCGGGCGGGCTCTATAGGGTATGGAGGGAATGAGACCGCCCCGGGGGCGGGCTTCCCAATCCGCGAAAACCCCGGACTGGGCGGCTCAAGGCGCTTGGTCCAGCTCAGGAGGTTGAGCCGCGAGGGACGCTTGCGCGCGGATTTGGGTGCCGGCTGCGTCGCGCCATCCGCGGCTGCAAGACGCTGGCCTGGGGCGATCCCCGCCTCACGCCAGGACGAGGTCGGCGGACGCCGCGGCGGCAGGGGCGAGGGCGGGTTCGGGAGTCGGGGCGCGGCTTGCCGCCGCGATCTCAAGCAACCGCCGTTCCGTGGCGTCGATGACGTCATCGGGCGTCGACGTTCCGGCGGTGATGCCGACGTCGTCGGCGGGGTGGAACCAGGACGGGCACAAGTCAGCGGCAGTCTCGAGCGCGTGGACCCGCGGGCAATGGCGCCGGCAGGTGTCGGCGAGTTCGCGGGTGTTGTTGCTTTGGGCTCCGCCGACGACGACCACGACGTCGCATTGGCGGGCGAGGGTCAGGGCGGCTTGCTGGCGGTCCTGGGTGGCGCGGCAGACGGTATCCTGGTATTGCACCTCGGAGTCGGGGAACCGGTGGCGGAGACGCTCGAGCAATCGGTGGACGCGTTCCAGCGGTTGGGTGGTCTGGGCGATGACGCCGAACCGGGGACGGGGAGCGAGGCGATCGACGTCGTCCGTGTTCAACAGCACGTCGAAGGCGTCGAGGTCGCCGGTGAGTCCGCGCACCTCGACGTGCTGGGGTTGGCCGATCACGATCGGATGGAAGCCGGCCCGCGCCAGGGCAAGGAGGGTGTCATGGGCATGGCGGACGAAGGGGCAGGTGGCTTCGAGGATCCGGAAGCCGCGGAGGGCGAGGTCGGCTTTGGCTCGTTCCGAGGCGCCATGGGCGGTGATCATGACGGTGCGGGTGCGGAGGGCGTCCGGGGTGTTGGCCTGGGCGATGCCTGCGGCGGCGAGCCGGGCGGTGACGGTGGGGTTATGGACCAGCGGCCCGAGGAGCGCGAACGGCTCGTGGCGGGCATGATCGAGGGCCAGGTGGATGGCGTTGCGGACGCCGAAGCAGAGACCAAGGTGCGAAGCGCGCAGGATCCTCATAGGCACTTAATCTTTGTGTTGCAAAGCATTTGGAGACAGTGACTTGATCGCGGGGGGCTGCGTTTAAACGCCCCGGGTCTGGCGGACAATTTCCTCGAGCAAGCCGACGTAACGGGTGAACGCCTCGCGGCCGGCCGGGGTGAGGGCGCACGTCGTGAGCGGTCTTCGCTGGCGGTAGGTCTTGGTGATGGCGATGTACCCCGCCTCCTGGAGCGTCCGCAGATGGACGCTCAAATTGCCGTCGGTCATTTGCAGCAGGTCGCGGATCTCCGTGAACGAAAGCTCCGCGTTCGCCGCCAGCAGCGACACGATCGGCAACCGGCCCTTCTCGTGGATGACCCGGTCGAGTTGGAGGAAGGGTTCCGGGTTCACAGTGCGGCGTGCGGACGTTCGGTGGAGACGAGGTAGGCTCCGTAGCCGAGGTGCAGCAGGCCAAAGCAAATCGCCATCACGCCGTGTCCCCACTGAAAGGGCTCGAGACCCGGGTTGCCCGCCGCCAGGAGGACCAGGGCCACGGCGACCATCCCCGTCCCAAACCACCTCATACCCCGGGGCATGAAGAAACCCGCCGCGTGCATTCCACACCCGTACAGCCCGGCCCAGATCACCGGCAGCATCTGAAACGTCATCAGCCGCCAGAGGCTGGAATCGCCGGCCTCGCCCAGCAGATGCGCTCCGATCACCAGGGCCAGTCCCAGCCCGCAGGCGGCTGCCGGGGCTGCGGCGCGAACCACCCGCCGGGCGGGGGGCGACCAGAACGGCTCGGCCTCGCGGAGCGCCTGTCGTCGCACCATCAGGAAGGAGCCGGTCATGGTCACCAAGGCGATGGCCAACCAGAACAGGATGAAGCGGACGGGATGATCCACGGGCCAGAGCAGACCGGCGGCGCCGGCCGCGGTTCCTAGGGCGCCCGCCCAGAGCATCATCGGCGCCAGAGCCCGCCGGTAGACGGCGGAACGTTCCATGAGGGTGCGGATGACCTGGAGATGGTCAGCAGCCCAATTCGGTTCCATGGATTCACTTTGCATAACAAAGCCTAGATGTCAAGTTTCTTTCCCGGTTCCTCGGGACTGCGTGCGTCATCGGTCTGAGGCGCGCCTCGCCAGCATTGATCTCGCCCGGTTTTGGCGTAGGTTCAGTCCTGTGAACCGAACGGTCATCCTGGGAGTTCTCGCCCTTGGGGTTGGGACCGGGTGTCAGCCGACCGCGGTCCCCCCATCGCGCATGAGTGTCGAGGACGAATTTGCCCCTGCGCGCCGCAGCATGGTGGCGCAGCAACTGGAGGCTTCGGGACGGGACATACGGAACCCGCGGGTCTTGGCGGCGATGGCGGAGGTGCCCCGGCACGAGTTTGTGCCGGAGGCGCAGCGGAGCCGGGCGTACGCGGACCACCCGCTCCCGATTGGTTACGGGCAGACGATTTCCCAGCCCTACATTGTTGCGTTCATGACGGAGCACTTGGATCCCCGGCCGACCGATCGCGTGCTCGAGGTGGGCACCGGGTCGGGATACCAGGCCGCGGTGTTGTCGCGTCTTGTGGCTGAGGTATACACGATCGAGATCGTCGAGCCTTTGGCCATGCGGGCGGCGGCGGACCTCCGTCGGCTCGGGTACGCGAATGTGAGTGTCCGGGCTGGCGATGGCTATGCTGGCTGGCCCGAGGCCGCGCCGTTCGACGCCATCATGGTGACCTGTGCTCCGGATCATGTGCCCGCGCCGCTGGTGGCCCAACTGCGGGAGGGCGGGCGGATGATCATCCCGGTGGGCGGAGTCGGGGACCAGAACCTGATCGTGCTCGAGAAACGGGGCGGTGGGGTCGAACGGCGCGCGGTGCTCCCCGTCCGGTTCGTTCCGATGACGGGACGTCTCGAGGAGTGAGAGTCCGCGACGCGCAGACTGGGGAGGACGGGAAACAGTTGCCGGGGGGCGAGGGAGCCCGCAGACTTGGGGCGTGGATGGCGGCAACAGGACGACAGTCTCCGGCGGGTTTGGGCGGAGCACGGCGGCCCGGGCGGTGGACATGACCGGGAGTGTGCCGGCGCCGCGCACGAGCCCGTGGCGCCTGCTGCGGGAAGTTCTCGATCATGGCGGCCCCGGCTATCTCCAGTTCGCCATCACCAACCGCTGCAATGCGCGATGCGAGTTTTGCGGTTTTGCGGTGGACCGTCTCGATCCCGGTCAGGGACGCAGCGTCACGCTGGCGGAGGCGCAGGACGTGGTGGACATTTGCGTGCGGCGGCAGATTGGCTACCTGCTCTTCGTCGGCGGCGAACCGATGGTGCATCGGGATCTGAGGTCGATGGTGCGGTATGCCGCCCTGCGGGGCGTGCGCCCGATGATCTGTACGAACGGCTCGCTTTGGACCGAGGAGAACCTCCCGTTGTTGGCGAGCGACGGTCTGGCGAGTGTCATCATGTCGATTGACGCCACGGACGCCGCCTGCCACGAGCGCCATCGCGGTTTGCCGGGGGTCTGCCAGAAGATCCGGCGCGCCAACGAAGTGCTGGGCGGACTCGGGGTACAGACCACGGCGAGCGTGACGGCGAGCCGGTTGATCGACGACTACAGCCGGCTGCCTGCCTTTCTGCGGGAGCTCGGATTCCGCAGCTGCACGTTCAGTTACCCCCTGACCACGCTGGGGTCCACCTACCTGAGCTTCAGCGATTCGAAGCTTGTGGCCTACACCCCGGACGAACTGGTTGGCGTGTTCCAGCAGATCCAGCGACTGAAGCGCGCGAGCGGCTTTCCGGTGGTCAATCCGATGGAGTCCCTGGCGGAGATGCAGCGCCATATTCGCGGACAACCCGAGCGCTTCGGTTGTCTGGGGGGGCACAAGTACTTCTACCTGGACTGGAATCTCGATCTCTACCGGTGCCACTATTGGGAGACGCCGATGTGCAGCATCTACGAGTTCGACGACTCCCGTCGGATCCGCGACGGCTGCACGCGCTGCATGATCGATTGCTACCGCGATCCGAGCGTGCTGCAGTACGCGGCCATCAGCGCCAGCGACGCCTGGAACCACCTCCGGCGCGGCCGCCTGATCGCCGCGGCCCGACGGCTGCTGGACCGCCGCAACGTCGTCTCGCTGCGCGCGGTGTGGGAGGACCGCCAGTGGATTGAAGAGGTCTGAGGCCGCGCCTCGCTAGTCGATGCGCCTTTCGGTCTTGGATCGGCGCAGTCGGCAGACCAGGCCGGCCAGACACACGAGTGCGGCCGCCCACGCCGCGGCGGCCGGCTCCGGCACCAGCGTCAGCGAGTAGCCGTCGGCATTCACAATGCCCTGCACCTGGCCGAGGTAATGCCCCAGGAAGGCGTCGACGCTGACCTGGTAGGTGATCCCGTCGATTGTTGCGGTTCCGGCGGCCGAGTGCGTTCCCGCCAGGGCCAGTTGGTTGTTATGCAGGAAGAACGAGGGACCGCCCGAGTCGCCGCCGGTGGCGTAGGTGTCTCCGGGCGCGGTGTCGTAGATCATCCCGTAGCACACAGTGTCCGGGTCCTTGGTGAGCGGATTGCCATCGTCATCTCGCAGATCGACGGCCTCATGGAAGTCGAGCGTATTGATGCCGGCCGCGGGGCGGATTGGCGGGGGGACCCCGCTTCCGTCTCCTCCCACCTTGCCGACGAAGACGAGGTCGCGGTCCAGGTAATCATCCAGGTTTGGGTACGCGAGCACCGGGTAGATGGTGACGAGATCCGTCGATGGGATAGGACTTGTGAGGCGGCCGACGATCAGATCAGAGACGTAGTCGCCTCCGGAATCGGGGTCATGGTAATAGGTCCTTCCGGAGTTGTAGAAGGCGGCATCGATCGTGTAGCTCTTGAGGATGCCGGCCTGATTGACGAAGTAGAGCGAACCGCTGGCGGGGTAGTAGTGCGTGGCCGTGACGAAGTGGAGCGGGGTGAGCATGGTTGCCCACTGGAGGGTGGTCGGGCTCCAGCCCACCCCTGAGAAATCGCAGTCGAGCGACGGAGGGACCAGACTTTGGAGGAGCGTCGGGTTCAGGGTCACCGACGCGCCGGCCGGTCCCGGAGGGAACCCGGCTGCTTCCAGGTAAAGGTCATTGGCTGCGGCCGAGTAGTTCCGAATGATGGTGGCGTGTGCTGCGGCCGTCGCCAGCCCGGTGAGTAGCAAGACCTTCCAGCATTTCATGGCGAATCTGTTGATGAATGGGCGTCCCATAGCCGGTTTGCGGGGGTCTGTCAATCCCGGCCCGTCGGCCCGGATCCTCGCCCAAGGCGTTTGGCACGAACATCCGCCAGCGGCTGCCGGCAGGTTTCTGGCCTTGGACAGCGCGGCGCCAAAAAATGACCGATTTTCGCCAATCTAGGACAAGGCGATGCGGGGTTGGCGGTCTATCCTCTATTGGATGAGGCCGCCGGCGGTCGGCGGGCGCGATTGGTATCGCGCGTGCCGCCGCGGTGTGCTGCGGTGGATGATCCGGGGTCGGCGGGGGGATGGAAGCGCGAGGGGGCCGGCTCCGGTGGCGGTTTTTGGGGAGATCGAAAGAGTATGCTCGAGACACTTCTATACCCACAAACGGTGGCGGTCGTGGGGGCGTCGCGGAACCCGGAGAAGGTGGGTTATGCGTTCATGCACAACCTGACCCGATGCGGGTTCAAGGGGACCCTGGTGCCCATCAACCTCGAAGCCCCCGAGATTCTCGGGGTGAAGTGCTACAAGAGCCTCGAGGAGTATCCGGGCAAGATCGACCTCAGCGTGATCGTGGTGGGCTCGAAATGGGTCAAGGACGCGATTCAGAGCTCGATCAAGGCGGGTGCCAAGACGATCATCGTGATCACCGCCGGATTCAAGGAGGTGGGCGCGAAGGGGGCGGAGGCGGAGAAGGAGCTGGTGGAGTTGTGCAAGGCAAGCGGCGTGCGGATGATGGGGCCGAACTGCCTTGGGGTGCTCAACACGCACCATGCGATGAACGCGACGTTTGCTCCGTCTGTGCCGCCGCCGGGGCAGATTTCGGTGATCTCCCAGTCGGGAGCCTTGTGCGTGGCGATTCTGGACTGGGCTGCCAGCCAGCGTCTTGGCCTTGGGAAGGTGATCAGTTTCGGGAACAAGGCTGATTTGAACGAGGTGGATTTCATCCAGGCCCTGGCGGAGGACAAGGAGACCCGCGTGATCGCCGGTTACCTCGAGAGCATCAAGGAGGGCGACAAGTTCCTGCGGGTGGCGGAGCAGGCGGCCGGCGTGAAGCCGGTGGTGATTCTGAAAGTCGGCGTCACCCAGGCCGGCGCCAAGGCGGCGTCCTCGCACACCGGGAGTCTGGCTGGCGCGGACATCGCCTATGGTGCCGCGTTCAAGCGGTCGGGCGTCATCCGGGCGGAGAATTTCGAGGCCCTGTTCGATTACGCTCTGGCGTTTGCCACCCAGCCGCTGCCGGCGGGCGACCGAGTGGCGGTGATCACCAACGCCGGCGGACCGGGCATCATGGCCGCGGACGCCGCGGAGAGCGTCGGTTTGAAGATGGTGGCGCCCAGCGAAGCGGTCAAGGAGCGGCTGCGCGCCGTGCTGCCGCCGACGGCCGCGGTGGGGAATCCGGTGGATGTGATTGGGGACGCGGAGCCCGAGCGCTATATCAAGGCCTTCGAGATCCTCCAGGAGGACGACACGATTGACGCGATCATTGTGGTGGCGACGCCGCAGAACATGACGCGGCCGCTGGAATTGGCGGAGCGTCTTGCCGCCGCCAACAAGGGCAAGAAACCGCTGTTAACCGCGCTGATGGGGGGCGAGGAGGTGGCGGCGGGCAAGGCCCGTCTGATGGATCTGGGCATCCCGAACTACCCGGCCCCGGACCGTGCGGTGGCCGCGCTGCGGGCGATGGTGGACTATGCCGCCTGGCGCGGGCGTCCCCCGCGCATCGTCAACCGCTTCCCGGTCAACCGCCGCCGGGTCGATCGGGTCATCCAGTGGCATATCCGGAGCGAGGTCGAGCGCGTGGGCGAGGTCGAGGCGAAGGAAATCCTGCGGGCTTACGACTTCAAGATCCTGGGCGGCGCCCTGGCCCAGGATGCGGCCGAGGCGGTCGAGATTGCCGATCGGATTGGCTATCCGGTGGTGCTGAAGATCACCTCGCCGGACATCGTCCACAAGTCGGACTTCGGCGGGGTCCGTGTCAATCTGGCGAACGCGGAGCAGGTGCGGGACGCCTTCGATCTGATGATGCTGCGGGTGCAGCGGCGTGCTCCGAACGCGTTCATCCGGGGGGCTTACGTCGAGAAGATGGGTCACCGGGGGCGGGAGGTCATCCTGGGAATGACCCGCGATCCGCAGTTCGGGCCGATGCTGATGTTCGGCTTGGGGGGCATTTTTGTGGAGGTGATGAAGGACGTCACGTTCTATCTTGCCCCGATCACGCAGGAGGAGGCGATGCACATGCTGATGGGGACGCGTTCGTACGCGTTGCTGAAAGGGGCCCGCGGGCAGGCGCCGGTGGACCTGATGGCGATTGCCAGCGCGCTGCAGCGCATCAGCCAGCTCGCGACCGATTATCCGGAAATCAAGGAACTCGACATCAACCCGTTCATCGTCGGCGAGGTGGGCACCGAAGCCTACGCCGCGGATGCGCGCATGACTCTGGCGAAAGTGGGAAACTAGCATGAAGACCGCGACTCAGACGTACGACCCGGCCTGGCAGGAGAAATACCGGTCGATGGTCGCCACGCCCGAAGAGGCCGTGGCCAGGATCCGGCCGGGCCAGCGCATTTTCATCGGAACCGGCTGTGCCGAACCGCTGCGCCTCGTGAGCGCGCTGACCCAGCGGGCGGTTGAGTTGCCGGACACCGAGATCATCCATCTCCTGACCTACGGCGACGCGCCGTACGCGCACAAGGCCATGACCCAGTTTTTCCGCGTGAACAGTTTCTTCATTGCGGAGAACGTTCGCGGCATCATCCAGGAGGGCCTGGGGGACTACACGCCCATCCACCTCTCCGATGTGCCGGGGCTGTTCAACTCGGGGCAGTTGCCGCTGGATGCGGCATTGATCCAGGTGACACCGCCCGACGAACGGGGCATGTGCAGCCTGGGGGTGTCGGTCGATGTCGTGAAGTGCGCGGCGGAGAACGCGTCGCTGGTCATCGCCCAGGTCAATCCCAACATGCCCCGCACCCTCGGCGATTCCCTGGTCCACGTCTATGACCTGGACGTGCTGGTGCCGGTCGAGGATGCGATTCTCGAAGTGCCGCCGATGGAGATCACGGAGGAGACCCGGCACATTGGCGAGCACGTGGCGGCGCTCATCGAAGACGGGTCCACCATCGAGATCGGCATCGGCCGCATCCCGCAGGCGCTGCTCGAGTTTCTGAGGGACAAGCGCGACCTTGGGATTCACACCGAGATGATTTCCGACCGGATCATTGAACTCATCGAGGCCGGGGTGCTGACGGGGTCACGGAAGTCGGTGGACCGGGGCAAGGTGGTGACGAGCTTCTGTCTGGGGACCAAGCGCCTTTACGATTTCATCGACAACAACCCGATGTTTTCGTTTCACCCGACCGAGTACGTGAATGATCCGTACGTGATCAGCAAGCAGAACAAGATGGTGGCGGTGAACGTTGCCCTCGAGGTCGATCTGACCGGCCAGGTCTGCGCGGACTCGCTGGGCACCCGGTTTTTCTCCGGGGTAGGCGGCCAGGTGGACTTCAACCGGGGCGCCGCGAAGGCCAAAGGGGGGAAGGCCATCATTGCTCTCCCATCGACCGCGCGGGACGGGTCCGTGTCCCGGATCGTCACCCGGCTCAGTCCTGGGGCTGGGGTGGTGACCACCCGGGCCGGCGTGAATTACGTGGTGACCGAGTATGGGGTGGCGTACCTGCACGGCAAGAGCATCCAGGAACGGGCGCTCGCCCTGATTTGCATTGCGCATCCCAAGTACCGGGCCCAACTGCTGCGGGAAGCCATCGAAGCCAAGTACCTCTCCGCCTCGATGGCCGACATCGAGGGCAAGATCCTGGTTGGTCCCAAGGAACTCAAGACCACCTATCTCCTCAAGGACGGGACCCAGGTCAACTTCCGCCCCATCCATCCGACCGACGAGCCGCGGATGCGGGACCTTTTCTACGCCCTTTCCCAGCAGACGATCTACTACCGTTTCATGAGCTTCCGGAAAGTGATCCCGCGCCGGGCCATCCAGGAGTTCGTCTACATCGACCACCGAAACGACGTCACCATCGTCGGCACCCTCCCCGAGGCCTCCGGCGAGGAGATCATGTCGGTCGGCAGCTACTACCTGGATCCCAAGACCAACATGGCGGAAGTGGCCTTTGTCGTGCGCGATGACTGGCAGAACCGGGGGATCGGGACGTTCCTGCTCCAGACCCTGATCCGGACCGCCCGCCGGAACGGCATCCGGGGTTTCAGCGCCGAGGTGTTGACCGACAACAAGGCCATGCAGGCTGTCTTCAACAAAAGCAACTGCAAGCTCAAGACGAAGTTCAGCGGCAACGTCATCAGTTACGAGATGGCGTTCGATTAGCGAGGTGCGTCCCGGACTCGACTCCGTCCTCAGCCTCGTGAAAGCCTCCTGCCCTCGCCGGACTCTCTATCCTGAGTGTCGTTGTCCTGGAGTCCGGCACGAAGTCTGCTTACACCAACAGTCATTGTGACGGTGCTGACTGATGACATGACGGGACAAGCGCAACCGAAGACGATGCAGGCGATGGCCGCCTTTTCGGGCGGTGGTCTCCACCGGTATTCCGCCAAGCGGATGACCAAGCCGGTCAACTTTTTCTGCCATGCGCCCGAGGCCCAGCACGTGGCCGTGCTCGGCGACTTCAACGAGTGGCGCGCGGAGGCGAACCCGATGCAGCGCCAACCCGACGGCGGGTGGGCCATCCAGATCCCGCTCCACCACGGCCACCACCTCTACGTCTTCCTGGTCGATGGCAAAGTCGTCCTCGATCCCCGGGCCCAGGGGATCGCCCGCAATGCCCGCAACGAGCGGGTCTCGATGCTCGCGGTAAGCTGAAGGCTGCATGGCTACCCGGAAGCGCCGGTTCCCCGGCGTTGAGCCGCGAAAAAGGAGCGCAGCAACGCCGCGCATTCGGCCGCCCGCACGCCGCCGGTGATCGCGCACCTGTGGTTCAGGCCGGGGTTCTGCAACAGGTTCAATGCACTTCCGGCGGCTCCGCCCTTGGGATCCCCGGCCCCAAACACCACCCGCAGCAGGCGCGTATGCACCGCGGCGCCGGCGCACATGGGGCAGGGCTCCTTCGTGACGTAGAGCGTGCAGTCGGTCAGGCGCCAATCGCCCACTGCCGCCTGCGCCTGGGTCAGCGCCAGCATCTCGGCATGGGCGGTGGCGTCCCTGAGCGTTTCCACCTGGTTGAAGGCGCGGGCGATGATGCGGTGGCCCCGGACGACGACGGCCCCGATGGGGACTTCGCCGGCGGCGGTGGCGCGACGGGCCTGCCGGAGGGCCTCCCCCATGAAATGGGCGTCGCTCTGCAAGTCCACGACCGGCGTCGCTCTCATGGTGTCGCGGGCGGGGTTGACGATTCCTCGATCGTCCAGTCGTTCTGCCCGCCGGGGTGTGTGTGGCAGTGGGCGGCGAAGAAACCGCCCCGGTGCGTCCAGAACAACGGCCACAACTGCTCCCGATCCGTGGCCGGGAGGCGCAACGCCTCGATCGACCCCCGGGCGAAGAACTGAAAACGGCCCTCCCGGATCGGAGGCGGGGTGCGATCCAGCCGCGGCCGGATTTCGAACAGGAACATCAGCCAATGGGCCTGTCCCTGGTAGCCGTGTTCACTGACCAAGCCCGTGAGATGCAGGTCTTCCGGCCGCAACCGCAGACCGAGCTCCTCCTCCGCCTCCCGGCAGGCACAGGCGTACGGGGATTCCCCGATCTCGGTCTTCAACTTGCCGCCGCACGGGCTCCAGAGACCCCGGTTCGGCTCCTGGGCGCGCTCGAGGAGCAGGACCTCCTCCGCCGGGTTGAAGGCGTAGAGCAGGGTGGCAATCTTGTAGGGCAGCGCCATGGACGGAGTAGAACAAGGGCGGGGTTCGCGGGCAAGCGGCGATGCGCGGCCCGGATCCTCGGCCGACGAACTTCCTGTTCAATGTGCCGGGTCCTTGCCACTCTGTCCGGGCATGAATGCATCACGATGGTCGATGGACTCGATTCGAGGCGGTGTGTTGATGACGGCACTGCTGGCGTTGGCCCTGAGTATCTGGCTCTCGGGGTGTTCGAGCCCGGGCGGACGCAGCCTGGCCCGCTCTGCGTACCCGGTGACTCCCCGGACCAACCAGGTGGACGATTACCACGGGACCCTGGTCGCCGACCCCTATCGCTGGCTCGAGGATGACCGCGCGCCTGAGACCACCGCATGGGTCGAGCGCCAGAATCAACTGACGTTTTCGTACCTCGAGAGGATCCCGGCCCGGCCGGCGATCAAGGATCGCCTGACCCAGCTTTGGAACTACGAACGGTTCACCGTGCCTTACAAGCGGGGCGGGCGGTATTTCTACTCGAGAAACGACGGGCTCCAGAACCAGTTTGTGCTGTTGACGGCCCCCAGCCTCGACGGTCCGCCGACCGTGTTGCTCGATCCCAACACTCTTTCGTCCGATGGCACCGTGGCGCTATCCGGGATGGCGGTCAGCGAAGACGGCCGGTACCTGGCCTACGGTCTTGCGGCCAGCGGATCCGATTGGCAGGAGTGGCGGGTGCGGGATGTTACCACCGGGAAGGACCTTCCGGATCACCTCGAGTGGGTCAAGTTCTCGGGTGCCTCCTGGACCAAGGACAGCCGCGGTTTCTTCTACGGCCGCTACGACGAGCCGACGCCGGATCAGCGCCTCACCAAGGTCAACTACTACCAGAAGCTCTACTATCATCGCGTCGGAACCCCGCAGTCTGCGGACACCCTCGTCTATCATCGGCCTGACCAGAAGGAATGGGGATTCGCCGCGGCGGTGAGCGAGGACGGACGTTACCTTGTCATCCATATCAACCAGGGGACCGATCCGAAGAACCGCGTCTATTACCGGGACCTCACCGCCCCCGAGTCGCCCGTCGTCGTCTTGCTCGACGACTTCGATGCCTCCTACCAGTTCATCGGCAACGACGGCCCGGTTTTCTGGTTTCTGACCGACGCCCAAGCGCCCCGGGGACGCATCATCGCCATCGACAGCCGGCATCCCGAGCGCAACGCCTGGGAGGAGCTCGTCCCGCAGTCCCCCGAGACCATCCAGGCCGCCGATGTCGTGGGCGACCGTTTCCTCGTCTCCCGTCTCAAGGACGCCCGCAGCGAAATCCAGGTCTGGTCCCTCGATGGCAAGCACCTTCGCGACCTCACCCTCCCGGGCATCGGGTCGGCCTCCGGCTTCGGCGGCCGGCGCGATGATCCGGAGACGTTCTACGCGTTCGCAAGCTACACCGTCCCCGGCCGGATCTACCGCTACGATGTGGCCACCGACCGGAGCACGCTCTGGAAGGAACCGAAGGTTGGGTTTTCCCAGGACGCTTACGAGACTCGTCAGGTTTTCGTTGCGAGCAAAGACGGCACGCGGATTCCGATGTTCATCACCTGCCACAAGGAGACCCGGCTCGACGGCCGCAACCCGACCCTTCTCTACGGCTATGGCGGCTTCAACATCAGTCTCACGCCGGCCTTCAGCGTCGCCAGCCTGGTGTGGCTCGAAATGGGCGGCATCTACGCCGTCGCCAACCTCCGCGGTGGAGGCGAATACGGCGAGGAATGGCATCAGGCCGGAACCAAGCTGAAGAAGCAGAACGTGTTCGACGATTTCATCGCCGCCGCGGAATGGCTGATCGACCAGGGTTATACCGAGCGTGGCCGACTCGCCATCGCCGGCGGCAGCAATGGCGGACTGCTCGTCGGCGCCTGCATGACCCAGCGCCCCGAGCTGTTTGGCGCCTGTCTCCCTGCCGTCGGCGTGATGGACATGCTCCGGTTCCACAAGTTCACCATCGGCTGGGCATGGAGCAGCGACTATGGGTCTGCCGACGATCCCGAGCAGTTCCGCGCCCTTTACGCTTACTCTCCGTACCATAACCTTCGTCCCGGCACCCGCTATCCGGCGACCCTGATCACAACCGCCGATCACGACGACCGGGTCGTGCCGGCTCACAGTTTCAAGTTCGCAGCGCGCCTTCAGGAGTGCCAGCGTGGGCCTGCTCCTGTCCTCATCCGTATCGAGACCAAAGCGGGCCATGGCGCCGGAAAACCGACGGCGAAGCTGATCGACGAAGCGGCTGACCGCTGGGCCTTTCTTGTTCACACCCTCCGACTGAAGGACCCACTGACAAAGAAACACTGAAGCACTGTTTCCTAACGTGTAGAGTCCTCGACGGCAGTAAGGGAGGCTTCGAACCGGAGGGACAAAACCTCGCCTTCTGGCCACGTGTTCCGCAAGTCGAGGGTATTAATGGCGACATTGTGTCACTCTAACGGGACGCTGTTTGTGTTAACAGTGCCATAATGACACATTCAGGACATCTCTTCAGCGTCGTGTGATCAAATGCAACAAATTAATGATGAAGTATTTACAACAGTAATCCTGTCTTTCTGTTTCTTTTGGCACTGGTTTGGCTTGGAGATTAAGCCAGCGATAGAGAAGAAGAACGTGATAAAGAAAGGAACAGAACATGAAACTGATGAGAATCGATGGACCGACGACCGTGCCGTTCTCTCCGTTGGCGGCGATGCAGGCGTGGAGCAACGAGATCAGCCGGTTGTTTGGCGGCTCGCTGGCGGATGGGGATCGGGTTTCGGAGGCTGTGGCCGACTGGCTGCCGCCGTTGGACTTGCGTGAAGAGAAGGACGACTTCGTGGTGACGGTGGAGTTGCCCGGAGTGAACAAGGACGACATCCAGGTGGCGGTTCGGGATGGCGTCTTGGCGATCGAGGGTCAGCGGGTTCAGGAGGAGTTGTCTGAGGATGCGGGCCTTCTGCGCCAGGAGCGGTGTTTCGGGCGTTTCCGGCGTTCGATTCTGTTGCCGAAGGCGGTTGCGCCGGACGGAGTTCGGGCGGTTTACCGGGACGGGCTGCTGACCATCAGGCTGGCGAAACCCGAGGAAGCCAAGCCGCGTCGCATCCAGGTGAGCGTGGCCTGAGCAGTCGATGCTGTGAAGCCTGGTGAAAGGCTGGATTAGCCGGCGCATCCCGCATCGGGGATGCGCCGGCGGCTCTTTAGGGCGGTCGGCGGTCCAGTCGAGTCTGGCAAATACCTTGACTAGGGGACGGAATGGGATCTATATAATACCATCTTGCTCCCTTAAAGGGGGTGCAGCCCGTCAAGGCTAAGGACGACAATGTCGGCATGTCGGGTGTGGCATTGCCACCCTGTTAGGGGAACACGATTCGGCAAGACAACACAGGAACAAAGTCAAACCCAAGCGGCCCAGAGAACAACCCGGATACCAACAAGATCACAATATGAAGACAAAACTCTTCAGAGGCGCAGCGGCTGTGGCGTCGCTGCTGTTTTTCGCCACAGCGTTCGCGCAGGAATCCCCCACGGGCACCGCCGGTGACACTCGCCATACCCGAAGGAACTTCAACGTGCCCCCGGGCGAGTACTACTCGGGTCGGTCCCCGTTTACGGGAGTCGAGATGTCCCCAGCCCCGGCTCCCGCCGTCCAGCCGGCGCCGGCGCCGGCGCCCGCGCCGACGGGGAACTGCGAGGTGATCAACACCGGTTGGGTGCACATGACCAAGACCATGCCGCGGGAGGTGATGCTGGGTCAGGAGTTCAGCTATGATTTGGCGCCCCGGGCGGTGGCCTGCGTGGGGAACGTGGTCGTGACCGACCAGATCCCTGCGGGTGCGACGTATCTGCGCAGCGAGCCGAAGGCCGAAGTGGTGGGCAACACCCTGGTTTGGAAGCTGGGCGATATGGAGCCGGGCCAGACGGTTCCGATCCGCGTTTGGATGCGGGCGGACCGCGAGGGTGAGATCGGCGGGTGCGCGACGGTGACGGCGGATCCCCGGCTTTGCGCGAAGACCTTCGTGGGCAAGCCGGTGCTGGCGATTGAGAAATCGGGACCGGAGATGGCGCAGCTCAACTCGGACGTGACGTACACGGTGGTGGTGTCGAACCGCGGCAATGCGGTGGCGAAGAACGTGGTGGTGACCGACGACATTCCGGACGGGTTGGCGAGCGCGACGGGCCAGAAGCAGCTGACGTTCAACGTGGGGGATCTTGCTCCGAACCAGTCGAAGAACATCCCTGTCACGTTGAAGGCCAAGCAGCGCGGCCGCTTCTGCAACGTAGCGACGGCGGTGGCGAACAACGTGTCGGGCAAGGTGACCGACGACGCCTGCACCACGGTGGTGATGCCTGGCCTGAAGATCACGAAGGTCGGTGACAAGGAGCAGCTCATCAACAAGAACGCCAAGTACCAGGTCAAGGTCACGAACACGGGCGACGTGCCGCTCACCGGCGTGGTGGTGACGGACACGGCGCCGGCGCCGACCGCCTTCGTGTCGGCGGCGGGTGCCACGATCAACGGGAACGTGGCGACGTGGAACGTCGGCACGCTGGACAAGGGGGCGGAGAAGTCGTTTGACGTGGTGCTGACCTCGAAGGTGCCGGGCAACTACTGCAACAGCGCCTCGGTGGTGACGGCCCAGGGCCTGAGGGAGTCGGCCCAGGCGTGCACCGACTGGATTGGCGTGACTGGCGTGCTCGTCGAGGTTGTGGACGATCCCGACCCGATCCAGGTGGATGAATTCACCACCTTCACCCTGCGCGTGACCAACCAGGGCTCGTCGCGTGCCATCGAGGCGATCAACGTCAAGGCGATGTTCCCTGAGGAGACCTCGCCGGTCAGCGCCTCGAACAACGGCTCGGTCAGCGGCAAAAACGTGACCTGGCCGGTCGTGCCGACGCTGGCGCCGAAGCAGTCGGTGACCTACACCATCCGCGCCAAGGGTGTGAAGGCGGGTGACAGCCGTCTCCGCGTCGAGGTGACGACCAAGCTCCGCGAGACGCCGATCCTCGAAATGGAGAGCACGACCGTTTACTAAACGGCAAGCCGAACCGTCCATCGCTTCCCGGGATTTCCCGGGAGTGACGGCGGTGTAGGATCTCGAGCCGCCTCGGCCAAGCCGGGGCGGCTTTCTTTTTGGGATTGGACACCGGGCGTCCGCCCCGGCACCCTGATGTTGGGCGGCGGCCAGTCCGCGGGCGGGACTCCGCGCCCATGCGCGTGCGGACGCTTCACTTGTATTTGTTGCGGCAGGTTTTGGCGGCGGTGTTGCTGACCGTGGCCGTGTTCACATTTGTCCTGATGCTGGGCAACGTGCTGCGGGAGATCCTGGGGCTCCTGGTGAACCGTCAGGCAACTCTGGGGATTGTCGCCCAGGCCATCGTGTTGCTCGTCCCGTTTGTCCTGGTGTTTGCGTTGCCGATGGGGATGCTGACGGCGACGCTGCTGGTGTTCGGGCGGTTCAGCGCCGACCAGGAGTTGACGGCGGTGCGGGCGGGCGGGGTGAGCCTTGTGGCGCTGGTGACGCCGATCCTGCTTCTGAGCCTGGTGCTGACGGGCGTGAGCGGCTGGTTCAACCTGGATCTCGCGCCGCGCTGCCGTCTCGCGTACAAGCGGCTCTTCTATCGATTGGGCGTTGCCGGGTCGACGGGTTTGCTGGCGGAGAACCAGTTCATCAAGCAGTTTCCCGGCTACATTCTCTATGTGGGGAGCGCCTCGGGCGATCTGCTTCGGAACCTGGTGGTTTACCAGATGGAAACCAACGCTCCGGCGACGAACGGGGCGTCGGGTCCGGCCGATCTTCCGAAGGTGACGATGATCCTCACTGCGCCCGAGGCGGTGGTCAGTCTTGACGTCACGCAGCAGGTCGTCCGGCTGCACATGTCGGAGGTCGAGGGGGTCTACCTTGATTCCTGGCAGCCTGGGGGCGGCAAGGACCAGATCCTCGAGCTGCCGGCCCGGTTGACTCAGCCGGATCGCCGGCCGCCGCGGCTGAAGGAGATGACCTTCCAGCAGCTGATGACCGAGTACTACGAATACCGGCGGCGCGGCGTGGACGTGACCCCGGTGGCGGTTCAGATGCACCGGCAAGTGGCTTTCTCGTTTGCCTGCATCGGCTTCACGCTGGTCGGGATCCCGCTGGGGGTGCGGGCGCATCGGCGGGAAACCAGCGCCGGGGTGGGGATCGCCCTGCTTCTGGTGACGCTGTACTATGGTTTCATCATCCTTGGCCAGGCGTGGGAGACCCGGCCCGAGTACCATCCGCAGCTGATCCTGTGGGTACCCAACCTGCTATTTCAGTGCGTGGGTGGCTTCCTGCTCTGGCGTGTCAACCGACAGGGATGAAGCGGGGCCAACTACTTGCGCCTCGCCAGAGTCCTCGACTTGTGGAATATGGGGTCAACAGGTCAAGCTTGGCCCCTGCTGTTCCAGGCCTTCCCTCCTTCCGTCGAGGACTCTCCATTAGCGAGGCGCGGAAGAGAGGGTTCGGAAAGGCAGGAAGGCTTCATGGGATCGCGGACTTCGTTAGGTCTGGGGCGCGCCTCGCCAGTGGGTTTAGCGCCTGATGACGTCCGATCCGAACGGACGCGGCGATGGCCTGGGTGACGAAGGCCTTGGCGGCTCGGACGGCGGCGGGGAGCGGGAGTCCCCGCGCGAGCCAGCCGGTGATCGCCGCCGAATAGGTACAGCCGGTTCCGTGCGTCGAGACGTGCCGGATGAAGGGAGCGGACAGCAGGAGCTCCCGGCGCCCGTCGTAGAAAATGTCCACCGCCTCGCGGCAGGCAGGCAGGTGGCCGCCCTTGACGAGGACCGCGCACCCTGACTGACGGTGGATCTCTCGTGCCGCCGCGCGGAGATCCTCGGGGGTTTCGAGCCTGGTTCCCACCAGGATTCCAGCCTCATCGAGATTTGGCGTGGCCAGTGTTGCCAGCGGCAGGAGCTGGTCGCGCAGTGCGCGGACTGCCGACGGGCGCAGGAGGACCGCGCCGCTGGTGGCGACCATGACCGGGTCCACGACCAGCGGGAACCGGCGGCCGGCGAGGAGGCGGACGACGGCGTGAATGATGTCGGGGGCCAGGAGCATCCCCGTCTTGGCGGCGGCGGGCGGCAGTTCGTCGAGCAAGGCGGTGAGTTGCGCTTCGACGAGGGTTGTGGCGCAGGCTCTGACGCTGCGGACGCTGCAGGGGTTCTGAGCGGTGACGCAGGTCACCACGCAGGTTCCGTGGACGCCCAAGGCGGCGAACGTTTTCAGGTCGGCCTGGAGCCCTGCGCCGCCGCCGCTGTCGGAGCCGGCGATCGTCAGGGCCAGGGCGGCTCGGCGCCCGCGGAGGCGATGGGGGGGGCGGGGGTTCATCGGTTCCGCAGGTAGAAGTAGACCAGGCCCCAGATGATCGCGATGAAGAACAGGCAGAGCGCCAGAAACCGGTTCCGGGCGATGCGCGTTTCGTAGCGCAGGGGACGGAGCCCATGGATGCTGCCTGCGGCCAGGTAATTCACCAACTTGGGGTTGGCGGCGGGGGTGCCCCGCCATCGCCGCAGCCAGCGGCGAACGACGGCCATGAAATCGTACTTTCGGATGCCGAGCTCGTTATAGTGAGCCGGGGTGGTCTCCGGAGCGGCGGGTTCCCGGACGCGATGGTGGTCGACGGCCTCGAAGGCGGGGACCTCAGGCTGCGGCGGGTGGACGGGTGCTGGCGGCTGCGGAGTCGCGGTGGACCGGAGTCGGGGTTGCGATTGTTGGGCGGTGAGGCGCCGGTTCAGGTCATGGATCTGTTCCTCGAGGGCGGCGATCTTCGCGTTCAGCGCCTCTTCGCTGGCGCGGATCGGGTCGATCTTGCGTCGGAACCATGCCATGGCGGGGGGTGACTAGCGGCGCAGGAGGACGAGCAGCAGAGCCACGGCCGCGATGAGCACTGCTGCGGCCAAGGGCCACGTGAAGGCGAATCCCAGGCGGCAGAGGCTCCAGAAGCCCAGCTGGGGAAGCGCGCCCGGGGCGGCGGTGCCGGGCGGGGCCGTCGGCGCGGCGGGCGCGACGCCGTCGAGCAGCGTCCACTTGAGTCGGGCGGCATTCCACTCCATCCGGGCGTTTTCGATGGCCGTCAGGGCGCGAGTCAGTTCCGTGTTCCAGTTCTGGGTGGTCCAGGTTTCCTCCTGGATGGACTCGAGCCGGCCGAGCGCCTCCCGGAAGGCGGCGAGGGTCTTGGCCATCTGGTCGGCATCCCGACGGGCTTGGAACTCCGCCTGTTCGAGCAGGGCGATGCCGCGCGTCAGGTGCTGGATCATTTCGCCGCGGCCGGCCTCGAACTCCGTGCGGCGTCTGCGAGCCTCCTCGAGGGTGGTTCGTTCGCGCTCGAGCTCCTCCTGGGCGCGACGCAACTCCGTGATCCGTTGCTGGGTGGTGGCGGCTCGGGCTTCCAGCTCTTCGCGCGTCGGGGGCCGTGGTGCCGGTCCGGAGGGGGAGCCCGATCCTGGTCCCTCAGCGGGAGAGGGGAACTCGCGATCGACGAACTCCGCATCATCGGACGGCAGACTCATGGCGGAAGTCTAACCCGACTTTCGGAAGGACAACAGGTTTTTGATGGGGTGCCGCCTCAAAGTTCGAAGGCACGGAGGCGGGCGAGACCCAGGCGCAGGGGGAGCCACCCGATGGCGGCCGACACGGCCAGGAAGGCCGCCCCGCCGGCGGCCAGCCGGACTGCGCCCACCTGGCCCAGGGAATGCAGCGGAGCCGCGACCGCGAGCCACGCGACGGATCCGACGATATAGAGGAAACTGGCGACGAGGCAGAAGGTGCCGCCGAAGCCGCTGACGATCTTGCTGGGATTATCCTCGCGGAAGTTGGGGAAGACCGTTCCGAGGCCGACGGCGAGTCCGTTGAGCGTCAGGGTCATCACAGCGACGGTGAGAGTCAGGACGAGCGTATGGCTCCAGGCGAGCATCAGCATCCAACAGGAGAGCAGCATGAGCCCGACCGTGATGGTCAGGGAGAGAACGCTGCCGAGGGCGAGTTTGGCCAGCAGGACGCGGGGCAGGCCCAGCGGTGCCAGACCGACGATCCAGAGGCGCTTGCCTTCGAGCGAGAACTGCGGAAAGACGAAACGCGTTGTCAGAGTCGCCAGGTTCAGCGCGCAGGCGCCCAGGTTCAGGTACGAGACGAGCGCAATCCAGAACGGGTGGGTCAACTGTTGGCTGAAATGGCGGAGGTTGAGGATGTAGGCGCCCAGGAGGCCGAAGAGGACGAGCGTCTGGCCCCATTGGGTGGTGTCGCGCCAGAAGACCCGGATATCCTTGACGAGCAGCGCCCGCAGGTCGGGGCGGAGCCAGCGGCAGTGGTCCGCCAGGGCCTCGAGCGGGCTGCGGGCCCGTGCGCGGCGATGGCGGCGTTGCCGCCACACTCGCAGCCAGGTCCAACGGGCCAGGAGGCCGCCCCGGCTCTGGACGGTGGACGCCGCGTGATAGAACCGGGCGCCCATGCCTGCGAGCGTCAACGTGCCGAAGAACAAGGTGTGGCTGAGCAGGACGAGGCCAAAGAACACCGCGGTGCCCAAGGCGCCTTCCGCCCACTCCTGGACCCCTGCGGAAAGCCAGTAGCTGGGCAGGAGGGGCGAGAGGGCAAACCGGGTTCGCATGAGAAGGCGGTCGAGGACCACCAGGACACGGGTCTCCAGCTGCTCGTCGGTGACGGGGTCGGATCGGAGCCAGAACGCGGTGGCGGCGATCAGCGCGACGGCGCCCAGCAGGGCCGCGACCTGGAATGCGCGCCGGTCGAGGTGCCGGGCGAGGAGCACAGCCAGCCAGGCGCCGCCCGCGGCCGGCAGGACGATGAAGAGGGCGATCAGGCCGAGGGTGACCGGGTAGAAGTGCCAAGGCACCTGCTGGTTGAGACCGTAGGCGAGGAGCAGCGGCGCGATCAGGAAGAGAAACGCCCAGGACGCCAGCAGCGTCGATTCGACGAACTTCCACTGGAAGATCGTGTTCGTCGCCACCGGAAGCGGGATGAGGAATGCGGTCTCGCGGTTGCGGAACAGGTTCGTGTAGCTGATCACGAGATTGCTCAGCAAAAGCAGCACGAAGAGGAATGCAAACAGCAGAAACAGCATTCGCTCGATCAGCACGGCGCCCAGGCCGGGAAAGGAGGAGGCGAACCGCAGGCCCTTGTGGAAGAGGAGAAAGGCGAGCCCGGCGTATCCTCCCAGGAAGGTGAGGATGAGGGCCGTGAGCCAGCGCGATTGGTGTCGGACGGCTGCGAGGCGGCGCCAGGCCTGCAGGAGGTTCACCTGCACGAGCAATCGGAGCGGGTGCGGCGGCGCGGTCGGGTTCGAGGTGGGGGGCATGGGGCGCGGAGGGTCTCAGGCCGGTCGTGGGCGGTCGGCGGCTTGGGGCACCCCCTGGGAGGTGAGGGAGAGGAACGTCTGTTCGAGGGCGCCCGCCGTGCCGCTCTGCTGGCGGAGCTCGTCGCGGGTGCCCAGGGCGATGAGGCGGCCTTCGTGCATGATCCCGATCCGGTCGGCCATCTCCTCGGCCAGACCCAGTTGGTGGGTCGAGATGAGAACGGTCATGCCTGCGCGGGACCGTTCCTTGAGAACGTCCTTCAGGATGCGGGCGTGATGCGGGTCGAGACCCACCATTGGCTCGTCGAGGATGAAGACCTCCGGCGCGTGGAGCAGGGCGGAGACGATCGCCACGCGCTGGCGCGTGCCGTGGGAAAGGCTCTCGATTGTCTCGTCGAGGTAGGGATCCAGATGGAACCGGGTCACGAGCGTTTCGGAGTTCGAGGCGATGGCCTCCGCGGTCATCTGGAAGAGTTGGCCGGTGAACCGGATGAACTCCCGCGGCGTCAGTTTGTCGTAGAGAAAGGGGAAGTCGGGGACGTACGCGAGGCGCCGGCGGGCTTCGAGGGGCTGGGTCTGGACGTCGTAGCCGGCGATGCGGGCCGAACCGGAGGTGGGCTTCATCAGGCCGGCGAGGATTTTGAGCGTCGTGGTCTTGCCTGCGGCATTGGGCCCCAGCAGGGCGAAGAACTCTCCCGGCCGGATCTCGAGGCTGAGGTCGTTGACGGCGACGAGGTCGCCGAAGAGTTTCACGAGATGGCGGAGTTCGATCATGCCGGATTCAGAATGGTTCGAGGGCTTCGTTGAGCAGGACGAGATCGTCCGGCAGTTCGACCCGCAGGATCTCGCCCACGCGGCTGACGGTGATCACTGCGCGGTATTGGTCGAGCACCTGCGCCTCGAGCCGGTAGGCCCGGAGCCGGGAATGTCCGATCGTGTGCCAGTGGGTTCGGGCCTGCCAGCTCAGGGCCAGGGAGCCGGGAGTCAGGGGGCGCGCAGCCTCGGGCGGAAGCAACCCGGCCAGGTTGCCGAGGGTCCCTGCCGGCCCGATCAAGCCGAGCCAGAGCGTCGGGTTGGCGATCTCACGGAACGTGAAGCGTCGCTCCCAGGTTGCTCCCGCTCGTTCGCTTCGCACCTCGATCGCCTGGGCGAGGGCGCTCGCCCGCAGCTCCCATGTGCCCGGCTTGGACGCCACGCGCCCCTCGAAGGTCCGCCAGGTTCCGTCGGCATCGAGCTCGAGGCGGACGGTGATGCGAAGCCGCTCGAAGTCGTCTCCGAGGAGCAGGCTGCCCTCGACGTTCACCGCATAACCCGTCACCTGTCGGATCTGGCCCTCGATGACATCCGGGGACTCGGTGGTTGGCGGGGTGGCCTCCGGTTCGAGGGGGGCCGCCTGCCACCGGCAATAGCCGATGCGCTTGCCGCGATGCAGCACCTGAAGGGAGGAATCGTCCGGGGCGGTCAGGATGCGCTCCCAGACGGAGTGGACCGACACGGGGCTGCCGGAGCTGCGGTGGGCGGCGATCTCCGAGCGCCAGAGGAGAAGGTTCATGATCACCCAGAACAGGGTGACCGCGACGAAGTAGAGGCGTTTGAACATCCGTCGGTGACGGTCTTAGCCCGGAAACCTCACAAGAAAACCGGTGCAAGGACTTCCGGGCTTTGGCGAAACCGCGCCCTGATTGCCGGAGGAGAGGATGAAGTGGTTTTGGGACATGCACTCTCGTCCTGACAGTGCGCCGTCTTTCCCCCGACCTTCGCTGGGGCGCGGTTTCGCGTTTCTAACCCGCATGCCTTGAGTGATGAGAGGCACCGGCTGTGTGTTGACCGGAAAGGAGTGAAACATGCGGGTTAGCGCGCAGGCAGGCGGAGCGGCTCGCCGATTTTCAGGCGTTCGGGTCGGACGCCGGGGTTGGCTGAGATGAGGTCGCGGAGGCTTACGCCGTAGCGCCGGGCGATTCTCGAGAGCGTGTCTCCGGCGCGCACCGTGTGGGTTCGGGGGGCCGTGGGCGGCCCGACGGCGCGCGGCGCGGGGTCGTTGGTGCGAGACGGAGTCGATGGAGCGAGGGCGCCTGCGGAGGAGGCGGAGGCGGCAGAGCCGCCTTGGAGCGGCAGGCTCGGCGGGGGATTGGTGGGCGCGGCCACGGCGATTCGCAGGCGGTCCTTCAACTGGGCGTTTTCGAGGGCGAGCTGCTGGTTGTGGAGGTGCAGCGCCTGGATTCGCGCTTCGAGTTGGGCGCCTTGGTTTGCGAGTTCATGCACCTTGGCGGTGAGCTTGTCGATCTGCTGCTGGACCGCGGGCGTTTGGGGGCCGAGCGGGACGCTCTTGGCGAGCTCGACTTTCGAGGCGTTGATGAGCTGGCGCGCCGTGTCCGCCTGGCGCCAGTCCGGTCGCAGCCGCAGCAGTTTCTCGAGGTGATAGATCGCGGCCGCGGGATCGCCGCCGTTCTGGTAGTGGATCAACCCGAGTTCCCAGTGGGCGAGAGCGAGGCGGGGATTGCCTTCGAGGGCCTTTTCGAGCGACTCGATGGCGCCGGCGTAGTTGTAGGCGGCCTTCTTGGCGCGGGCATCGCCGATGAGCGGGTTCTTCTCCTCCGCGCCGGGATCGGTGAGCGGGGTGCATCCGGCCAGGCCGATGAGAGCCAGGGTCACTCCCAGCAGCGCCAACGCGTGCCAGGGTGCGGGCGAACACGTCATGCCCCGACGCTAGTCAAAGGGCCGGTCGAGTGCAATGACCGGATGCGTCGGATGCGGGCGCGACTACTTGGCGCCTTTTTTGGCCAGGACCGCGCCGCCGGTGATGCCGGCGTCATCGCCGAGTGCGGAAGCCACGATGTCGATGCCTTTGTCGGTTCCCTGCATCGCGTAGTCGTGGGCGGTCTCGACGATGATGGCGAGCATTTCCTCCTCGAGGGCGTCGATGACGCCGCCGCCGAGGACGACGACCTCGGGATTGATGAGATTGATGACATTAGCGACGGCGATGCCAATGTACTCGGCGGCCTCCTCGACGACCTTTTCGGCCAGTTTGTCGCCGCGGCGGATCGCCTTGCGGAGATCGCCGCTGCGGAGGTCGGGCAGGTCGTCCCCGACCAGGCCGGTGAGCAGCGTCTTCTGTCCCTCCTTGACTGCGGCCTGGATGCGGCGGGCTATGGCGGTTCGGGAGGCGAGGGCCTCGAAGCAGCCTTTGCTGCCGCACCCGCACTTGGGACCGCCGACCTCGAGCACCATGTGCCCGATCTCCCCGGCGGTCCGGTTGAAGCCGGAGAAGGGTTTCCCGTCGAGGATCAGCCCGGCGCCGATGCCGGTCCCGACGAAGATCCCGACCACGTGGCGCGGCTTGCCTTTGAGCTCCTTTTCATAGGCGCCGAGGGTTAGGAGATTGCAGTCGTTCTCGATGAAGACCGGCACATCGAGGAGCTTCTCGAGGTCCTTCCGGAGCGGGACATTCTCCCAGCCGAGGTTGGGGGCGAAGATCACGCGGCCTGACTCGGGGTCGCAGGCGCCGGGGGCGCCGACGCCGACGCCGCGGATGGACTTGAGATCGAGGTCGAATTCGTCAACGGCGTCGCGGATGCAGCGGGCGACGCGCTCGATGACGGCGTTGGCGCCGCGCTGGGCCTTGGTGCTCAACTTGGCGCGCGACAGGCAGTTCAGTTTGTCGTCGAACACGCCGGCGAGGATCTTGGTCCCGCCGAGGTCGGCGCCCACGAAGTAGTCCCTGGGGTTATCGCCCATTGCCGGTGAGTACGGACTCGATTTTGTGCTGGAGCTCCCGTCCCAGGACGTCGACGGGTCGGTTCCCGTCGACGATGGTGAAGCCGTAGATCTTCTGCAGTTCCTGGAACTGGGCGATCATGCGCTTCTGGTAATCGACGAAGCTGTCGAACATGTCGCGGGAGAGGCCGAGATCGAGTCCGCTCTCCCAGTAGTCGAGCGCGTGGTTCTTGGCGAAGTTGCGCTGGATCAGTTCCTCGGGCGACACCTGGAGGTAGAAGACGGCGTCGGGAACGAGGGCGATGCCGTAGAGGTTCCGGAGCCATTCGGCGTCCATGCCCCGTACCAGGTCGCGGGCCATGAGGGTGTAGATGTAGCGGTCGGCCAGCACCATGAAGCCGGCCTTGAGGGCCGGCAGGATGACATTCTCGAGTTGGTCGGCGAAATCGGTGGCGTAGAAGAGGCTGAGCGTCATTCGGCTCAGCACATTGCCAGCCTGGGCGCGGCTCAATTCCTCGCTGACCAGGGTGGACCGCTTGAGGCCGACCTGGACCGTGGCGTGTCCATGGGCCTCGAGCCAGGTGACCAGGCGGCTGATTTGCGTTGATCGTCCCGAGCCGTCGGCGCCTTCCATCACGATCAGCTTGCCGGTGAGCTGCGAGACGTCGCAGCCGGGGATGCCGTGTCCGTAGAAGCTCTTGGGGGTGGGCTTGGGCACCACGACGTGGGCGGCGGCCGGCCGGTGCGCCGGCGGCGGGACGGGGGCACGATGCGTTGCGCGGGGTTTGGCCATGGGACTTCAGCGGTTCGGAGCCCGGTAGCCGGCGAGCGGAATCTGATCGGCCACCACCTGGCGGAGCACCGTCTGCTGCGCCTCGACGCGCTGGTTGGCGTCGATGATCCGGAATCGGAACTCGGTGCTCATGGCCAGGTACTGTTCCAGGAGACGGCCCTGAAAGATGCGGAAGCTCTCGTAGGGATCCTGGGAGAGCCGGAGGTCCATGCCTGCCTCGAAGTACTTGAGTTGGGGGCGGCCCTCGAGGATCCGGCGGAGGGAGACTTCGAGCTGCGCCTTGAAGAAGAACGTGAGATCCGGCAGCGCCACGAAGCTGTAGAGGCCCCGGACCCACGGGGGGGGACAACCGCGCACCACATCCCGGGCGAAGGCGGTGAAGATGTAGCGGTCGCACAGAACGAGGTAGCCCGCTCTCAACAACGGCACCAGTTGCCGCTCGTAGCGATCCGCGAAATCGGTGGCGTGGATCAGGCTGAAGGTGGTGGGGGTCAGGAGGTTGGTCTTCTTCCCCTTGCTGGTGGCGCTCTTGACCAACTCGGAGGAGTTCCACTCGCTGAAGAAGACCTTGAGTCCCTGTTGTTCGAGCCAGCGCTGGAGGAGGTAGATCTGCGTGGACTTGCCCGAGCCGTCGATGCCCTCGACGGCGACCAGTCGGCCGGGGTACCCGAGCTCGGCGAACGTCTTCATCGGCTGAGGAACTACGCTAAGGCGCCGGGGCGGGAAGACAACCCTTTTCGATGTGAATAACTCGGTTCCGGAGAGAAGAAACGCCCGGGACCGGTGGACAACTGGTTCTCCCGTTTGGGGATGAATGGGTTTAAATTAGGAGCGGTCAGGGTTTTTCGGGGATGAACGGGGATGAGCCCGGACCGTGTGGCGATGACAACGAACCTGAGCGTACCCGGGGCTCCCGCAATGTACTGCGGGCGCTTTCGGCATGTTTTGGATCGGAGCCATCGGCTTTCCTTACCCTCCAGGTGGCGCGCACCTGGTTCACCCAACACGTTCTATATAATCCAATGGCCGATCGGTGTCGATCGTCATTTGCTGGTTTTGCCTCCGGAGCGATGGGGCGACATGGTTGGGAATCTCCGGAAGCACTCGCTGTCGGACCCGGGGACGACGGCGTTGTTGCGGCAGATTGGGTCGACGCATTCTTACGAGAGCCTGGACAAGGTGGGTCGGCTGCCCTTGACCGAGCCGCTCGTGGGGGGCGCGGGATTGGAGGATGAAGTCCTGTTGATCGGGATGCTGGATCGCTTTGAGATCTGGAGTCCCGGGCGCTATGCGGAGGTCGAGGAGGAGAACCGGAAACTGGCGGCGGAAGCGTTTCAACGAATCACGTTATGAGTGCCTCATCGATCCTGGTGTTGAATCCGGAGCTGTGTGTTCGTGTGCCGGACGGGAATCCGTATCGACTGAATCGTAAATGGCGGCCTTTGCCGGGGGCGACGACGAGGGCGGTGGCGTCCATGGCGGACCCGGTGGCGTGGGTGCCGGGTTCGAGTCCGGCGCGTTCGTCGGCGTCGTGGGGGAGGGCAGGCCGATGGGTGGCGTGGAGTTCGGCGGTCCTGCTCTGTGCCGTGGTCGCGGGTGGGGTGATCGCGCTCGATCGGGTGCAGCACCAGCGGGTGGCCTATCGGATGTCCATGCAACTGCGGCAGGCAGAACAACGCAACCGCGAGCTGGCGATGGTGAATCGCGCCATGAACGGGATGCTGGCCCTGCAGGCGGGTCGGGGGCAAGCCGGGATGCTGCAGGCCTCGGCGGCGCGCCCGCGGGTGCGGACGCCGGGCCGGATCTGAGGGCCGAAGCGGATTCCTGGAACCAACGGAGGCGGCTATGGTCGATCCGAATTTTCTCCTGCGGATGGGAGGGTTGGTGGCGCTGGTGGCGGGGGCTTTTGTGGCGTTGGAATGCCGGCTGGCGAAGACACAGCTCGTGGACGGCGACGTCCTGCGGGCGAAGGCGGAGCGGTATACGAAGACCCGGCGGTTTGCCGAACCATGGCGTGGGGAGATTCGGGATCGGGCGGGGGTTCCGGTGGCGGTGAGCATGCCCGTGAAGACCGTTTACGCCGATCTCTCAGTTTGTGCCTCGCGGATTGAACCGGTGAGCGCAGTGCTGGCGCCGCACCTGGGTTTGCCGGCTTCGGCGGTGGCGGGGATGCTGCGCGCTCCTTTGGCGGTGGCGGCGGGCTCGAAGGGGGGGCAGCGCGCCCGCTCGGTGGTATTGCGGCGGCAGGTGTCGTTGCCGGAGTGGGATGCGCTGACCAATGCTCTGGCGCAGGCGACCTTCGAGTTTCCGCAATCCCGGCGGACACGGCGGGAGGAAGCGGCGCTGGCGCGCGTGAGGCGGCGGGTGGTGTATGGCGAGGACGACCAGATTCGCGTCTATCCTTTCACGAACCTGTGCAGCACGGTGCTGGGTTTCCCGCGGCGGCGGGAGGGGGGTGTGGGATGGGAGGGCGCCTGTGGTGTCGAGCGCGCCTTCGACCGGCAGCTGACGGGGCAGCGGGGGATTTGCGTTTCGGAGAAGGACGCCGGGGGTGCGGAGCTGCCGTTCCGTCGGGTTCAGAATACGCCATCGGTGGACGGCAACCACGTGGTATTGACCCTTGACACGCGGCTGCAGCAGGTGGCCGAGCGGATTCTGGGGGAGGCGGTGGCCGAGCGCCGGCCGCGAAGCGCGAGCATCCTCGCGATCGTGCCGCAGACCGGGGAGATCCTGGTTTGGGCGAGCTGGCCGCAACCGAGTCTGTTGGCTCCGGGGTGGGGGCCATCGGACATTTGGTTCAACCATGCGTTGGGTGACCGGCTCGAACCCGGGTCGACCTTCAAGATCGTGACCCTGGCGGCGGCGTTGAACGAGGGGATAGCGACGCTGAACCGGCTGTTGGACTGCGAGCACGGGCATTTCGTCTACCGCGGGGTGCACCTGCGGGACAGCCATCCCTACGGCACGCTGACGGTGCTGGTGGCTTTCATGAAGTCGTCGAACATCGCGTTTGCGAAGCTGGCGATCGAGCTTGGACCGGAGCGGATGTATCGCTACATCACCGGGTTTGGGGTTGGCCAGTTGACGGGGCTGGGGTTGCCGGGTGAGACGGCGGGCTGGGTGCCGCCGCCGGCGGAGTGGACGGATCACACGAAGACCCGGGCCGGGATCGGGCAGGGGGTTGCCCTCAGTCAGTTGCAGCTCACGCTGATTGCTGCCGCCATTGCCAACGACGGCTGTTTGGTTCCGCCGCGATTGGTGCGTGGCGTTGAATCGCCTGCGGGAGGGATTGTCGAACGGTTTCCGGCGCGTCCTGGTCGGCAGGTGATCCGGCCGGAGGTGGCCCGGGCCGTGCAGGTTGCGATGGAAGGCGTCGCGAGCGCGCAGGGCACGGGATCGAGAGCCGTGCTGCCCGACCACCGGTCGCTGGGCAAGACGGGTACGGCGGCGAAGTCGAACAAGGAGGGGTACATCCGGGGGGCATATACGGCCTGGTACGTGGGCTGTTTTCCAGCGTCGCGTCCGCAGGTGGTGATCTCGGTGGTGTTCGACGAGCCGAGTCAGGGGTATTATGGCGGCGACGTGTGCGCCCCGGTGTTTCGGGAGCTGGCGGCTGCGATGGCGCCGGTTCTCGGGATTGCTCCGGACAAGGGCGTCACGGTGGCGTCGGCGTCGCGCAATCCGGGGAGGACGCGATGAAGGCGGAGTCCGTGGCGATGGCGTGTGCGGTGGGGGCGTTGTTGACGGTGGGCGTGGTGATGATCGACAGCGCGACGGTGACGCAATGGGAGGCGGCGCGGTGGA
Source organism: Verrucomicrobiota bacterium (assembly GCA_029556615.1). GTDB lineage: Bacteria > Verrucomicrobiota > Verrucomicrobiia > Limisphaerales > J093 > JAKQDD01. The sequence continues at coordinate 44,765 of JAKQDD010000188.1, forward strand.
GGGCGCACCTGCTCTGGCTTGGCTGCGGGCTGGCGGCGGGCGTGGGGGCCACCTTGATCCCCTACCGCTGGCTGAAGGACCCGCGGGTCCATCGGCTCCTGCTGGGAGCGGCCGTGCTGCTGCTCGTCGCAGTCCTGATCCCCGGCGTGGGGGAGAAAGTCAACGGCGAGCGGCGGTGGTTTCGGTTTGGCGGGCAACCTTCGGAGCTGGCCAAGCTGATCCTCCCACTGTGGGTGGCGGCCTACGCGGCGGCACGGGCCGGGTGTCTGCGGAGTTTTCGGGCTGGTTTTCTGAAGCCGATGGCGGTGATCGGGCTGGTGGCGGGACTGGTGTTTGTCGAGCAGGACTGGGGGACGGCCCTGTTGCTGGCGGGGACGGGCACCGTGATGCTGCTGGTGGCGGGGACGCGGTTGGTGTTTGTCCTGCCTTTGGTGCCGCTGGGGGCGGCGGTGCTGGCGTTGCTGGTGAAGCTCGATCCCGGCCGGAAGCTCCGGCTCCTTTGCTTCTGGGATCTCGAGAAGTACGCAGATGGTCCCGGTTGGCAACAGTGGCATTCCTTGCTGTCGCTGGGCGTGGGGGGGCTGTGGGGGAGCCGGGTCGGGGGGGGCAGCCACAAGTTCGGCTTTGTCCCGGAGCAGCAGACGGACTTCGTTTTCTCCCTGATTGGCGAGGAGCTTGGGTTTGTCGGGACTTCGTTCGTATTGGCGATGTACGCAACGATCTTCGCTTGTGGAATGCGGATGGTGTGGCGGGTGGCGGATCCGTTTGCCCGTCTGCTGGTCGGCGGGTTGACGACCCTGATCACCTTGCAGGCTCTGGTGAATATTGGGGTGGCGACGGCGAGCCTGCCGAACAAGGGCATACCGCTGCCGTTTGTCAGCTACGGGGGATCGGACATGGTGTGTCTGCTGGCGGCGGTGGGAATGGTCCTGGGCGTGGCGCGGCAGGCACCCAGAGTTCCCGAGGCCGAGCGGGTTGTCGAGGCGCCCGATCCGGTCGCCCAAGCCCACCGGGCGCGGCTGGCGCTGGTGGCGGAGACGCGTCGTTGGCGGCCGTCGTGGCGGCGCTGGCTGGGGTGTCGCCGGGTGAGCCCGGCGCATGCGGCTCCGGCCCCGCTCCGACCGTATCAGCGGGCGCCCCGGCGGGGGGGCGGGGTGGCGATCCGGTGCGGGGAGTCCGGGTGAAATGCCTGGATGAACTTCACGAGGGCGCGGAGGTCGTGGTAATTGGCCTTCCAGAGGTGGGCTTTGCTGGTGCTCACGGGACGGCCGTCGGCGGCAACGGTGTCGAGCCAGATGCCGTCCGCGGCCTGGATTTGGTGGTCAACGAGGAACTGAACGAGTCGGTCGAGAGTTGCTTCGAGAGGGGGGGTGTATTGGTGACGCAACCGATCGTTGAGAGCCGCCATCATTTCCGCCTGGGCCCACCAGACTTTGGCGGTGTCGGTGGCCGGTCGATCGTCATAGCCGCGATTGTAGAGACCGCCGCGTTCGTGGTCGGTTCCGAATTGGAGCGCGTGATCGAGGATGGCGTCGAAGTGCCGCCAGGCTGGTTTTCGGCCCAGGACCTGCTGGGCGCGGACCATGAGCCAGGCGAACTCGACGTTATGGCCGTAGGATAGGCCGGCGCTCTGGGGATCCTCGACCCGGCCCCAGTCGGGTTTCCGGTGGAACTGCGCGTTGCCGGCTTTCCTGGGGTAGAACCACTGTTGATTCACGCGGAGGGCTTCCGCGAGAGAGCGACGGACGGCGGGATCCCGTGAGACCTCGAAGAGCTCAGCCAGGGCCTCCATCCAGTGCAGATGGGCATTGGCGCTCTTGAGTCCTGCGCGTTCGACCTCGATCCGGGCGTCCTGCTGGTGGATGAGCGTCCAATCCCGCTCGAAGTGCTCGCCCCAGCCGCCGTGCTTGGGGTCGTGGGCCGCCTGCTGGAGCAGGCGGTAAAGGTCCATGGCATGGGCGAGGGCCTGCGGATCGCCGGAGGCCCGGTGGTATTCGACGAGGGCGTAGACGACGAAGGCTTCCCCGTACAGGTATTTGCGATCATTGACGGGGTTGCCCTCGAGGTCTGTTTTCCAGAAGTACCCGCCCCGCTCGCGGTCCAGGAAGCGGTGGATGAGGAATTCATAACCCTGGCGTGCGGCCTTCAGGTAATCGCGGCGGGGGTCGCGGTATCCGTGGAGGTGAGCGTGTGCGAAGCCCCAGACCATGCGGGCTTGGCTAACGACCTGCTTCTCGGTGGCGGGAGGCACCTTCCGGGCGGCGTCGTCGGCGAGTCGGTATCCGCCCCATTGCCAGTCGACGGTGGTGTCGTACCAGTAGGGCAGAACGCGATCCTCGAGTTGTCGTTTGAAGTCGACGGCCCGGGCGGCGAGGTCGGCGGCGTGCGGTCCCGGCAGGAGCCGGAGCATGGCGATCCCGATTCCGAGCGAGGCGCATCTCGCCAGACTCGCCATCCTCCAGCGCATGCGCGCTGACCTGACCGGGCTGCAGCCGGTGTCGGGTTTCGCAGGTTTCCGAAGCATGATCCGAGAGTTTCAGAGAGGCTGGAGACTCGCAATGGGATTCGACGGGGGCCCAAATCCGCGCGTCAGCGTCCCTTGCGGCTCAACCTTCTGGACTGGACCAGGCGCCTTGCGCCGCCCAGTCCGGGGTTTTCGCGGATTTGGAAGCCCGCCCCCGGGCGGGCCCATCCCCTCCCCGGAGCCGACACCACACGCGCCGATCAAGGCCAAGACCCACCAGGAGCCGACGGCCCACGTTCGCGCCGCAGGCGTTAGGCGAGGATCCGGGACGGGGGCTGCACCGGAGCGTGTGATCACGGGATCCAGCGGAGGGCCGGGTGGTTGGTCCGGGCGCGTCCGGTTACGGGATCCCAGGAGGCGGCCTGCTGGAATCGAGCGACATGGCCGTCGAGGAACAGGAACTGGGCGCCGCGGGCGTGGAGGTTGGTGTGGACATAGGACCAGTCGCCGACGGCCGGCAGGTTCTTGGAGTCGAACAACCAGACCAGGGACGCGGGCTCCTGGAGCGGGGTGAGACGGACCGGGCGATCATTCTCCCCGGTGCCGTTGACGTGCTCATTGAGGCAGTAGTGGAAGAGGTTTCGGCCGTTGCTGCGTCGGGTGTTTGATGGGCAGAGCCAGATGCTGGGGCCGGGGTTGACCGCGGGGTTCGTGCGCCACGGCATCGTGTGGTAGGCCGCAAGGCCGAGCTGCCGGGGCAGCGCGATGTACCATCCCTGGTTTGTCGAGGATGGACCGGGATTCGGGGTGCCGTCCGGGGGCAGAAAATCATCGTGATCGAGCGTGTACAAGTGGGTGGCCAAGCCCCACTGGCGCAGGTGATTGGAGCAGACTGCACCCTGGACACGGTTCCTGGCCCTGGCCAGCGCAGGGGCGGCGAGGGCGGCGAGGATGGCGAGCAGGGTGATGCCGAGGAGCAATTCGACCAACGTGAGGGCCGCGCGCGGGTGATGAGTGCGGGCCGGTTTCACGGCATGGCACGATGACGACGGGCGGACACCGGCTGGGGCGTGGAACATGCGAACAACCTCCTTCCTGACGGCGAGGACTATAGCGCATCCGCGCACCAGGGACAAGTCGGTGGGCCATAAGCGTTTGACTTGTTCCCCCGCGAAACTTAGATTCTGCTCACATGCTGGTCGCAGGAAGCAAAGCGGCGGGCGTCTGCCCCGTCGTCGTCTCCTCCCGTGAGAGGTCGGCCGCCTGGGAACCCATTGTGGCCCCGGTCGAGCCGTTTCTCGAGACGGTGAATCTTCGTTTGGCGGAGCAGGTGGACGCGTTTGAACCGGAGATAGCCGGGATTGTAAGGGATGCCCTGACGCACCAGGGGAAGCAACTGCGGCCGGCACTGGTGGCGCTCAGCGCCGAGGCCACCGGCGGGTTGAACGACTCGCTGGTCACCGTCGCCACGATCATCGAGATCGTCCACGTGGCGACGCTCATTCATGACGACGTCATGGACGAGGCTCGGATCCGGCGTCGGCGCCTGACGCTGGCGGCCCAGATGGGCAACGCGCTGGCGGTATTGGCCGGCGACTGCCTTTTTGCGCACGCGCTGCAGTTGGCGGCGGGGTTTCCGACCCCGGATGTGTGCCGGGCCGTGGCGGCGGCAACGCGCACGGTCTGCAGCGGCGAGACGCTGCAGACGCTCCAGGAGGGTCAGATCAGCCTCAGCCGCGAGGAATACTTCCGGATCCTCCGCATGAAAACGGCGGAGTTATTTGCGCTTTCGTGCGAATTGGGGGCGCAACTGAGCGGCGCGGGGGAGTTCGAGCAACGGGCGTTGCGAGAGTACGGCCTGGCTTTGGGGACGGCCTACCAGGTGTACGACGACTGTCTGGACCTGTTCGGCGAGGAGCGTGCGGTGGGGAAATCTCTGGGGACAGACCTTGCGGTGGGCAAGGTGACGCTGCCCGTGATTGTGGCTTTGGAACGGGCCACGGCGGCGGAGAGCGCGGAGGCCCGGGAATGGCTTGGGTCCTGGCAGCCGCGGCATCTGCCGAAGTTGCTCGAGTTCCTTGACCGACACGGGGCTTTTGCGGAGGCGGCGGGCGTGTTGCAGTCGCTTTGCCGATCGGCGCGGCGGGCGCTCACGGGGCTGCCGGCGGGGCCGGGCGTGGCATCGCTCAAAGCGGTGACTGAGTATCTGATTCAGCAGGCGGCGGCGCTCGATGGGCGGCGCCCCCCGGCTCATTGACGTCGCCGAGAACCCCGGCTCCCCATGCCTGCCCTCGCGCCACCCTCGGCAGAGATCCCGCCGGCGGCTCCGCCGGTTGACGACGGCGAGTTGGTCCGGCGAGCGCAGGCGGGCGATTCCGAGGCGTTCGACGCCTTGGTGCGGCGCCATCAGGAGCGCCTGTATGCGACCATTTACCACATGACGTCCAATCATGAGGATGCCGATGATTTGACGCAGGAGAGTTTTATCAAGGCGTTTCGGGCGCTGAAGTCATTCAAGGGGGACTCGAGTTTTTTCACTTGGCTTTATCGGATTGCGGTGAACAAGACCATCAACTTCCTGAAGCAGCGGAAGAGTCGGAACCCGGCCGGTCACCTCAGCTTGAACGACTTGGATTTCAACGTGGAGCACGATCCCGACCTGGTGTCGCTGATCTCGGAGCGGACGCCCCGGCGCGAGGTCAATCTGGCGGAGCTGCAGGAGAAATTGAACACGGCCATGCAGAAGCTGTCGGAACCCCACAGACTGGTGGTAACCTTGCATGACATACAGGGGTTGCCCCACGAGGAGATTGCAGCGATCATGGGCTGCAACGTGGGCACGGTGCGGTCGAGGTTGTTCTACGCGCGCCAGCAGTTGCAGGCCTACCTGTCTGACTACTTGAAGTGACATGGACCCGGGGGATTCTCAATGCCGGTCGTTGCAGCGGTTGCTGGCGCTCAAGCGCCATGAGCGGCCGCCGCCTGGTTATTTCGACCGATTGCCAGGCAGGATTCAGTGCCGGTTGATCGAGCAGCCGGAACCGGACGCCCTGGGTTGGCTGGGCGGCTTGCTGGCCGGATTTCAGCTTCGGCCCGCGGCCTTGGGACTCTTTGCGGTGCTGGTGAGCTGCACGTACCTTCTCGGGTTCAGCGCGTCGCGGGATCTCGTCCGGCAGTCCTGGCAGGCCCAGGCCATGCGGGAGCATCTGCCCGGGCCGCATGAATTGGCCGGGTGGCAGTCTTATGCGGTCCGTCGGGCGCCCCGGAACCAACCGATGCCCAGCACGGCGCCGGTGTTCAGCGCCGGGTATCCGGATCCGTTTCGGGCCTTTGCCCCTGGCCGACTCGGGGGTGCGATCGCGCCGGCGAGCTACCAACCCTCGATCCGCTAGCGAGGAGCCGCCTCAGACCTAACGAAGTCCGCGATCTCATCAAGCCTTCCTGCCTTTTCGGATCCCCTCTTCCGCGCCTCGCTAATGTAGAGTCCTCGGAGGCGGGGGGAGCGGGTTGGGAACGGCAGGGACCAAGCTTGACCTGTTTGCCACATATTCCACAAGTCGAGGACTCTAGGGAGGGCTGCCCAGCGCTTCCTCGAGCGCTTCCGCCAGTTTCTGCCGGTATTCCCCCGAAGCGATCAAGCCTGCGTCATGGCGGTCCGAGAGGTAACCGCCCTCGATGAGCACGGCGGGGCGTTGTTGCGTGCGGAGGACGCCCATGAAACGGGCGCGGCGGACTCCTCGATCAGGGCTTCCCGTCCGCCGCACGAGGGCTTTGTGGACCCGCATCGCAAGCCGGAGGTTCAGATCATCGAACGCATGATTGGGGCAAGATTCCGACGTGTCGTCGGCGAATCCGCGGGTAATGCTCGACGGCAAGCCGTTGGGGGTGAGGCAGTAGGTTTCGATGCCGGATCGGTTGCCGGGATTACTCGAGTCGTTGAAGTGAAGGCTCAAGAAGAGACCGGCCCCGTGGCGATCGGCGGTGGCCACGCGCTGGGCGAGTGTGCAGTCCGTGTCGTTGGTGCGGGTGAGGTGAACCTCCCAGCCCTTGGCTTCGAGCAGGCGTTTGGCGCGCAGGGCCCAATCCAGCGTCAGGTTCTTCTCCTTGAGGCCCGCGGCTTCCGAAACCGCCCCTGGATTGGCCCCGCCGTGCCCCGGATCGAGGACGATCACCCGGTTGGTCCCCGCCAGAGGTTGGCCGTCGTCGGTCAGGAGCGGCCATACCGTCCGGTTGGCGTCCTCCGCGTGGATGCAGGGAACACCGCCAACCCGGCGGATCGGGAAGCCGAGCCAGAATTCGGCTTGCCGCCAGCGGGCCTGCTGTCGGCCCAGGGGCAGTGCCAATTCGCTCTCGAGGTGCGGCAGGAGGAACACGGTGTTGGTTCCATCGCCGGAGGTGACCGGCATGCCGAGCCCCACTTCGGCCGCCCAGACCTCGACGGGGATCCAACCCTGACCGGCGGTCTTGAGCACCGTGGGCACGGGGACTGGAGGGGGGATGTCGGGGGGCGGCAGGCTTGGAGGCGGCGGGGGTGGGGCGACAGGAGGGGTGGGTTCCCCCGCAGGAATGGGACGGAGCGGAGTGATGGGCGGTTGGCGATGGCGGCAACCGGTGCCCCACAGCATGGCCAGAAGCAGGCCTAACGCCAGAAGGTGGCTGGCCGGGACGAATCGCTCCGTTGACGCGTGCGGTTTCACTGGGGGAATCCCGGTTGGGGGCCGGCGGGTGTGCGCTGGCGGAGGGCTTCTCCAGTCGCAGCCGAGAAGAACAGGGCGTGCTCGAGATCAAGCCGGACTGGGTACTCCCGGGTTTCGGCGGGCTGTGAGGCGCCTGTCCATCGGGCCACCAAGGGACCGAGGGGCGAGACAAGATGAACCAGCGTCTCCGGGCCGAGTGGCTCGAGGAACTCGACTCGCGCCTTCAGGGTCCAGGGTTCGCTGATCGACCCGGAGGAGGGTGCTCTCGAGATGTGCTCGGGGCGGAGGCCGAGAACGACCGCCATTCCTGTCTCCGGTTCGTTGCTGAAAGAGATCTGTGGGGGAAGGGGAAGGTCGACCGCCGGAATTCCGGCAGCCGTTCGGGCGGTGAAACGCCAACCGGTGTCCGCACGGCGAAGCGTCCCCGGCACCTGGTTCAGGGGGGGGGAGCCGATGAAACCGGCGACAAACAGGTTGGCTGGTGAGAAGTAGATGCGCAGGGGTTCGGCATCCTGCTGGACCCGTCCGTGGCGGAGGACGACGATCCGCTGACCGAGTGTCATGGCTTCGACCTGGTCATGCGTCACGTAGATCATGGTGGGTCGAAGGCGCGCCTGGAGGCGCTTGATTTCACGGCGGAGGTCGCTGCGCATCGAGGCATCGAGGTTGGCGAGCGGCTCATCGAGCAGGAGCACGCCGGGGTTTCGGACCAGGGCGCGACCCAAGGCCACCCGCTGGCGCTCGCCGCCGGACAGCGTGCTCGGTAGGCGGTGCAGTAGACTCCCCAACTCCAGAGTCTCGGCGGCGTCCGTGATCTTCTGTTGGATCTCCACGCGGGGGCGCTTCAACAGACGGAGCCCGAACGCCAGATTCTCGAACACCGTCAGGTGGGGATACAACGCATGATGCTGAAAAACCATCGCTACGTCGCGCCCCTCCGGCTCGACCGAATTGACGACGCGATCCCCGATGCGAAGGATGCCCTCCGTAGGCTGATCGAGGCCGGCAATGAGGCGGAGCAGCGTCGATTTCCCGGCCCCGGAAGGTCCCACCAGCACCACCAACTCACCGTCCGCCACGTCTAGCGTCACATCCGACACCGCTGCAACCGAACTGTCTCCGACGCCGGGGAAACGCCGGGTGACGTGCTCAAGGACGAGACGTGCCATGCCTTGCCGAGTTTCGAGAAGCTGGCGGCAAGTGTCGAGTGGAGAGTGATCGCCTGAGATGGGGTGTGGACCCGTCCAGAGGTTGCGAGAAACGAGTCCTCAGGTCATGAAGACCCAGCTGGCTCTCCCCACCCGGAGCCTTCTCCCTATTGCGCCTTCTCCTCTTGGCGGTTCGCACCTCTCTTCGCGGCTTCTGTCTGACCGCCCACGAAGAGGCCCCCACGACGGGGATTGCTGCAATATGGCGCTGGGGGGACAAGAGAAACTGAACTTCAGACCTTCAGACGGATAATCCTACGCCCACCTTTTCGCAAACCGCCACCGCAACCGACAGTCGTTGATCATCAACCACTTACGCCACTGACTTCCAGCGGGTTATCCCCGGTTTTGGCACGATTCTTGAATCGACGCCGTTCCGTGAAAAGGTTTGAAAAGCTCTGAAAAGCTCTGAAAAGGAACCAAACAATCGCCAAACATTTCGGCGCTGGAGAGGGCCGGATGAGGGCGGGTTCAAGGCCCGGCGGCGACGTGGCCGATGGCTTCCGTGCGAGGACGGTTCGAGTGCCGCCGCAACCGGAGCCGCGAAAAGGAGGGGGATGGCCGCGAAGAGGCTCAAGACGCGCAAGATCGAGACTCTCGCGATCGCCTTCTTGCGCCGTCTGCGCGTTTTGGCGGCCTTTTGTTTCTGGAGGCAAACCGTGTCCAACTCTCCGCTCACGCTGTGCCGGCCAGCGATCGCCTCGGACTGCGGCACCGTCCCGCACGCACGATTGTCCCTTGACTTCGCCCGGCAGCGGAGCGAAGCAGTACGCAATATCAAAGCCCAAGGCACGCTGCGGCATCGGCCCGGTCGCGGCCGCCTCTCGTCGTCATGAGACCGTTTCTTCTCCCCGTCCTCCTGAGCACGGTATTCCTGGGCGGGGTGTCCGCGTTCCCACAGCCCAATCCCACGCTCGCCTCGGATCCAGTGCTGGTCGAGGCGGGGCCGCATCATCGGCGCTGGAACCAGGTGGTGCGGGTGGTGGGTCACTCTCGGGGGCGATCGAGGAGGAGGTGCGTTCCTACGTGGAAGTGGCCACGGGGCTCAACCGGCTGGATGCCGAGCGTGGCGGGTACGTGCCGGCGAAGGCGGAGTTCGAACGGACGGCCGAGGGCTACTTCATCGCGCGGCAGACGCAGCACCAGGTGATTCTGGGGCCGGACTTAAGGGTCGAGGGGTCAGTGGACCTGCTGACGCCCGATGGGCTGAGGCTGCGGTCGCGGCCGGTGGGGTTGGCGCTGGTGGATCCTGGGACGGGTAGGAGCGTGATGCTGGGGGAGGTGCGGGGGTGCGAAGCGGAATGGGTGGCGGCGAACGAGGTGCTCTACCGGGATGCGTTCGAGGGGCTATCACCCGGCGACATCGCCTACCGGCTGACCGAGCGGTCATTCGAACAGAACGTAATTCTGCGGGAACAGATACCGCCGGAGCTGGTGGTGGCGGCGGGGATGGATCCGTTGCGGGCGCGGGTGGTGGTGTTGAGCGAGTTCTACGAGGCGCCGGAGCCGGAGGTGGTTGCGAGATCGGGGGATTGGGATCTGCGGTTTGGGACGATGACGGTGGGGGAAGGGGTGGCGTTTGGGGTCGAGGGCGGGGGCAGCGGGGCACGGGTGCGGATCCGGAAGAGTTGGGAGAAGCTCGAGGGCCGGCAGTTTCTGATCGAGTCAGTCGAGTACGTGGCGCTGGGGCGGTTGCTCGAGGGGCTGCCGATGCCTGGGGAGGCGCGGATCGAGGGGGTGCGTGGGAAGGTGCAACGGACAGCGGCGGCGGGGAAAGGGACTCGGACGGCTGAGGGCTGGGAGTTGCCGGTGCTGGGGCCGGGGTCGAGCGGGGCGCAGGCGCAGACGGAGGCGCCGCGGTTCGAGGATGGAGGCGTGCGGGTGTCGGGGGCAGGCGTCGAGGGTTGGGCACAGGCAAAGACCGGGGGAGCTGGCGTCCTGGCATCATCCGGATGCTGGCCTTCGGCGGAGGCGACAGGGCAGGCGAGCTCCTGCGCTGGGCGGTGACCGAAGAAAGCTCGGGACGCAGCCTTGGCGACGAGAGCCGGAGCGTTCTATTGTATATCCCGGTGTTGTGCGGAGTCTTGGCGCAACGCAGCGATGAGGCGCTGGCGTTCTTGCGGGCGGGGGCGATGTCGGAGTATTGGAGCGGCCGCACTTTATGGCGGCACGTTGCGGGTCAGGAGCAATGGCGCGGCGCAGTTCAAGGAGCGTGCATCAAGGGACTGGCGCTGAGCGGCCGGGATGAGCAAGGAGGCATTTTGGAGTGGTACCCGGAACATCCGGAGGCCGTTGTGGTGGTCGGACCGGAGGGCGAGTCAACGGGCACTGTCGGCGGAGCGGTTGTTGAGGCTGCGTTCTGTGCCCGCCTTGTCCGGGAGATGGGAGTCGAGGCTGCGATGGACCAGGTCGTTCAATACCCGCGAGAGCGGTTTATTCCGAGCTTCATCCAGTGGCGTGACACTCCCGAGGGAGAAGCGTGGCACAGCTGGTTTGATCTGGCTGAAGCGGCAGCTCAAGGACCTTGAGTGACCTTCTTGGCCAATGCCTCGGCGACGACCCGC
>JAKQDD010000192.1 GCA_029556615.1 Verrucomicrobiota bacterium
CATTGACCTGCGTCGTTTTCCGGCCATTCCACGGGCGACGAAGCAATTCGAGCGGCTCTACAAGGAGCGGACGTCGGTGGAGCGTGTCAATGCGCGCTTCAAGGTCTTCTGGGGCGTGGACGATGGAAACATAACCGGCTCTGCTCGGTTCTACGCCTACGTCGGGGCGATCATGGTGGCGCACCTTGGCTTTGCCACGCTCCTGGCCGCACGTCCGCAGTCCGAACGTACGCTTGGCCGTATGCGCCTGGCTCCCCTGAAACGCGCCATGAGAGAGAAGCTGGCCGGCTGACGGCCGGTCGGGGATCTGGGGAGCCGACGAGAACCCCATCGGGGCACGGAGATGCTCTGTCCCCATCCTGCAATTCCGCTAGGTTTGCCCGCTGTCTGCGCGGAAACCCCCGCCTGAAATCGTCGCCATGAGGCGGCAAAAGCGCTCATCCGTCCCTGCGGAACCCTCGGTGCGCCTCAGTCATCCTGCCTGCATCGCCACAGCGCAACCGCCTCTCTCACCAACGCCCCGGCGATGACTCGTTCACGCGCTCAACCGCTCCCGTCTGACCGCACCCCTCCTTTTTCCCGCCCAACGCACCCTTGCTGACGGCGACCGCCAGCCTATTCTCAAGCCGCCGTTTTCATAATCGTCCGGCCGCGCGAAGCGCGGCCGGAACGAAAATAATCAAATCACTCAAATCAACGAATAATCATGAGCCTCGACGGACGGCGCGCACATAGTGGCCACTCATCTTATCGTAGTCGTACACGACGCCGTTGTTGAAGTGGACGATCCACGCGGTCGCCGGATTGTAGACGTAGGAAGACGCCGACCAGTAAAACGACGACACCACGCCGAATACATGATCGATGCTTGGACCCGAGCACCCGTAATCCACGATGCTCTGAAGCTCCCTCACGTTCGGCAGGCGCCAGTCGTCGTGCCCGGCGAGGCTCAGATTCTCGCAGTACTTGAGCGCATCCTGCCACGTGTACTCGCCGGGCGCCGTCTCCTTCTGCCACATGAGCCCCGTACACTTGTCCGTCACCGTCCCGTCACCGTTGTCCGTGAACCGCCCCGCACTCGGGCAGCCCGCCTGGTAAAAACCGTCCTGACCGGGACAATCCGCGCTGTCGCACGGAACCTCTACCCACTCATTCAAATGTGCGTCATACCCGTAGCACTTCGTCTGACCCGTCGCCGGAAAACCCTCGGACGGAGATACAGGCATACAGCACGAGTCGCACGCGATCGCATCCGGCTTTGGCCCGTTCGCAAACAGGTAGCCGAGCAGGTAAATCGCATCCGCAAGGTTAATCATGCCGTCGCCGTTCACGTCTCCGTTCCCCGACGGCGTACCCGCGTACACGACCTGCGACGCCTCATGCGGAATGGAAAGCGTAACAGCGATGCCGACCAGAACACCAACAGCAATAAGCACGATGGATCTCATGGCAACACCTCCTTACAAAAACCTAAATGACCACGCCTTCATTGTGCCAAGGACGGGCACACGCGGTCAAGAAGGTGGTGGGGCCGTCATTCATCCGGCCCTGCGGGACCCTCGGTGCGCCTCAGTCGCCGTGCTTGCATCGCCACAGCGCAACCGCCCTCGGCGTGCGCGCCTCGTCCTTCCCGCGCGGCCAGGCCGCGCCCGCGCTCAGAAGCGCAGCGTCAAGCCTCCCATGACGTTCGCGCGCGGCATGGGATAGCCGGGTCGATACTCGTACCTCTCGTTGGTGAGGTTCTCCCCCGCGACGAAGATCTCGCCCTCGGTCTTCGAACCTGGGATGGAAAAGAGGTAGGCCAGCTTGGCGCTCAACAGGAAGTAGGAGTCCACGCGCTTGTCATTCTTGGCGCCGGCTCGGCGCGCCTGGGATTCCGCTTGCATCTCGTCGACATACTGCATGTCCGTCGAGATCCGGAAAGCTTCCAGAAGGCGCAGCGTCACGCCCCCCGAGTACGTCCAACGCGGCGCGTAAGGCAGATCCGACGGATCGGGGTCTAGATACGTCCCGCCGGCGAAAACGGCCACATCGCGCAGGGGAAAGACCGTCACCAACGCCTCGGCTCCGCGAATGCGGAACTTCTCGACGTTGTCGAATACGGGCGGCGGGGGCGGCGGGGGCACAATGACGTAACGATCCCGGCCATCCTCGTAGAACGCCGCGGCGTCGATCTTGACGTAGTCGCCGAACTTCTGCGTCAGGCCGACCTCGTAGTGGTCCAGCAACTCGGGGTCCAGATCCTTCCACGACTCGCCGAGGGCCGGGATGACGTTCCGGCCGAAGACCACCGTGTTGAGCCCCGGATAGTTGACGCCGCGGGCGTAGGAAGCGTGCAGTTCCGTGCCCGCGTATCCCAGGACGACTCCGGCGTGGGGCGACGGCTCGGGATCGAACTCGTTGTGCGCGTAATAGCGCAGCCCGGCGGAGGGCGTCAGGTAGCAGCCGCTCTCGTGCTCGAACTTGCGGCTCAGCGACGTGTACGGCGATGCCAAGAAGAACGTTTTGCGGTCGAAACGGCTCGCCCCGCCGCTGTCCGTCGTGAAACGCCCTCCGCCCGTCATCCAATCCAAATCCGCGCCGATGGTGAACTGGGCATCAAACCAGACGTCGAAAGTCTCCCGGCCGCGCAGACCGTAGAGGTCCCAGCGACTCAGCGTGTCGTCGGCCGGGCCGGCTTGGTTGCGCCAGTCGGCCGCACCATTGTTCCAGTAAAACTTGATGTCGCCCCGCGCTTTCTCGTACCGATTCGCCACGGCGAAGGTCGTCAGCCACTCCTCCGTCCCGAAGACACCCTCCCTCAGCTCCGGGTGCCGCCGCGGTCCGGGATCCTGCGCGAAGTTGTCCGTCCGCAGCAGAAAAACGCGCGCGCTCCACTCATCCGACAACGCGTATCCGCCTCCCAGGCGGAAATCTAAGAGCCGTCCGCCGGCAAGGTGGCGGTGGCCGTCGGACCTCCGCAGCCCCTGTCCGACGAAGTAGTCCAGCCGCCCTATTTTTCCGGCGTGCTCGGCGGTTTCGACATAGGTGTTGTAGCTCCCGTACGCCCCATGGAGCGCGGTTTCGAAACCCTCGCTCGTGCGGTGCTTCGGGACCATGTTGATGGCCCCGAAACCGTTGCCGAACACCGCGGGCTGAACCCCCTTGTATACCTCGATCGCCTGAGCCCCGTTGATGGGATTGAGGTCGAGGAGCGCGTGGTTCCACAGGGGATTGTAGACGGGCACGCCGTCGATGAGCATCTGGATCTCGCCGCCCGGCCGGCTCGAGCCCATGCCGCGGATGAACACCGCGCCGCCCTCGCCACCGCCGAAAGCCCCGATGGGGTTGTAGCGCGAAATGGTCACGCCGGGCACGGTTCTGAGGGCCGCGGCGGCGTCCTGCGCGTTCAGGTCCCTGATCTGGGCGCCGGTCACCGTCGACTTCATCCCGCCGAAGCGGTCCACCTCGGTCTGCTCCACCAACGGCGGGGCCACGACCTCGATATCCTCCAGTTCCACCGTGGCTCCCGGCGGCGGCTCCTCCGTGGAAGGTTCCACGGCGCCCAATCCCGTTGCGCTCAACGCCGCACCCGCGACTAACGCCATAATCACTCGCATGACAAACCTCTTTCCTCTCTTGCGCTGCCGCCGCCCCCGCCATACATCGGGGCGAAACATTCCCAGCTTAGCACGGCCTTAGGGCGCCGACAAGGGGGGCGTGTCACGTTCGTGACAATCGTGCCACGTGTTCGCGGGAAGGAAAATTCGCGGGATCGGCGGCGGCGGGCGGGACGCGCGCCGAATCCTCCGCGCGCCCCGCGGCCCGCCTCCTCAGCGCCCGCGGCTGAGGCCTTTGAGCGCCTTGGCGGCCTTGGCGAGGTTGGCCGGCTTGATGAAGGCCGTCGCCGTCCCGCCCGTGCCATCGGTGGCGTAGGTGTAGGCGATGTTCACCTTCGCGGCCGCGAGCTTGCGGGCGGCCGCGTAGAGGGCGCCCGGCTTGTCCTCGAGCCGGAAGCCGAGGACCTCGCTCTCGATGACGAGGATGCCGTGGTTGCCCAGGAGATGCATGGCCTTGTCCGGATCGCCGACCACCATCCTGACCACGGCATGGTCGATGGAATCGGTGACCATCATGCCGAAGATGTTGATCTTGGCCTTCGCCAGAATTCTGAGCATCTGCGCCAGAGTGCCGGGGATGTTGGCAACGAAAGCCGAAATCTGCCGGTAACGCCGCACCATGGTTTCACCTCCTCCTCACGGGCGCCGACCATCGCAGGCCGCGCGGCCGGGGCCGCGGCGAACCTGCCGCGGCAGACCGGCGCCGCGGGTATTGTGCCCGCGCGCGCCGGCGAAGTCAACGAGAGAGCGACCCGCCGAGCGCTTCGAAAATCCGCGGCTTGGCGCAAAGATCGCCCGCCTGCGGACTCGCCGCGGCGCCCGGCCCGATGGAGGCTCTGGCCGGCCGCCGGCTCGCGGCGTACTTCCCGCGCGCGCCGCGGAAGTTCGGTCTCCGAGCCCCGCAACGGCCGTCGGCTTGCCGCCCGCATTCCTCCCGGCCGCGGGAGTTCCGCATCGCGGGGAGCGCCAAGGCCGTCAGCCGGCCTGAATCCGCGCCTTGAGGCGTCCACGAGAAAAAAGCAAATTCGCATTCGAAAGAGGCTTGACTTTCTACCCTGAATCGGAGATAAGAGCCGATATCAGATCAATCTCCAGGGAGACTTGCTTATGCCAAGGCTCGGTGGACGCGGCCTCTCGGCGGTGGAACGCAGCGCGCGCTCCCGCCTCCTCCGCCTCATCCAGACCCCGCTTCTCCTGCACGGGAGCCTCGTCACCATGGCGAGAACCTGCGGAAAGGAGAACTGCAGGTGCCAAAGGGGCGAGAAACACGTCTCCCTGTACGTGTCGGCGCTGGTGGGCAAGACCCGCAAGATGATCTATGTCCCTCCCGACCTCGAAACCCAGGTCAGGGAGTGGGTGCGCGCTTACCAAGAAGCCCATGAGTGCGTGGAGAAGATGTCCGGCGAGTGTGTTAAACGCCTCCAGGCCGCGAAAGAAAAGCGCACCGGACGAGGGGGTCAGCGCCCATGATGCGGAGATTCTGCGCGTACCTCGAGAAGGTCTTCGACTTCAGCCGCCACGTGTCCGGACTGGTGGTTGCGCGTCAGCGCCCGCGGATTACGGCCGCGGCCGTCTGGCTCAGCGGCTTTCGCATGGCGGCGCAGCCGTAGCTCGGGATGTTTCGCGCCCTCGGCCGGGTTTAAGTATATGAGATTGTACTCTTCGAGGTACCGAAACAAGCTCGAGAGCGCGGATCCTTATCACGGCGCTGCGCCAGGGGATCAGGCCGTCCAGCGTGAGAAAACTCAAGGCGGCGCTCGGGGTCTCACGCTCGCGCCCAGGAAGCAGGTGCTCGCCGCCATTCGCCAGAGACTCCGGCGAGAACGGCATCGTCTCAACGAGTGCCGATGGGCTCGGTTGCTCAGTACGTTTGCCGATCATGTTCTGTGCATCGTCAACAGTGCTCCCCGCCACGCCAAGGACATTGCGCGACGACTGGAGCCGCTGCTACTGGTCGAGATTCTCGACCCGCACCTTCGGCGGGGGGCGGCACGCCACACCGTCTGAGATATGGAAATACAGCGTCATAAAGGCCAAGCTTGCAATACCATGCGAGGGCGTAACCGATGCCCCATGAACCGTCCAGCCTCGCTTCGCTCCGCCGAAACGAAAAGAATCAAATGACTTAAATCAACGAATGATCATGAGCCACTGCGGACGGCGCGCACAGAGTAGCCACCCTCTGTCTTATCGTTGACAAGCACGCTGCCGATGAAGAAGAGGACGCGCCACGCGTACTGCGGCTCAGCGACGCAGCTAGACGCCGACCAGTAAGACAACGGCACCGCGCCGAACACAGGATCAATGCTCGGATTCCGCCGCCCGTAATCCACGATGCTCTGAAGCTCCCTCACGTTCGGCAAGCGCCAGTCGCTGTGGCCCGCAAGAGTCAGATTCTCGCAGTACTTGAGCGCCTGCTGCCACGTGTACCTGTCGGGCGCCGTCTCCTTCTGCCACATGAGCCCCGTACACTTGTCCGTCACCGTTCCGTCGCCGTTGTCGGTGAACCGCCCCGCGCTCGAGCAGCCCGCCTGGTAGAAACCGTCCTGACCGGGATAATCCGCGCTGCCGCGGTTGATCACCCTTCCCTTAAAGTCGTAACACTTCGTCTGCCCGGTGGCGGGCAGCGCGCACGCCCTTCCGGCATAAGGCAGTCTCGCCTTCAAGAGGGCCATGATGTCCTCAATGGTCTTCCCGTCACCCGCCTCAGGCCGTGGCGGTTTGACCTCCTGATCTCCCGCCGCGGGTTTGGTGTTCTTGTCGATGAAATCGTAGACATCGTTCAGCGTGTAACCCGCCGGGGCGGCCGGCCCGGCCGCAGATGAAATCGCGCACAACCACAGCACCCCGCCGCCGAGAACCAAACCAACTACGAGCCTCAGAAGAAACCACCGCATCGCCACCTCCTCTCCGCCGGGGAAACACGACCGAAAGGCCTGCAAGCGCAAGAAACCAAAGTACTGTTAATCCCGAAAACTTTTCCGCCATCCTAATCCCATGGCAATGGCAAATCACAACGAACCCAATCAGCGTTCACCGACGAACGCGTACCCCAAGGCCGCCGCGAGGTCCGCGCCGCGTTGTCCCCGAAGGCGCATCGTGAGGCGGTCGCCGCCGACGCGCTCGATCTCGATCGGGCACTCGGGGAACGGGGCGCTGGGAATTGTCGGCAACTCCACGAGCGTCGGCGCGGGCGGCGGCGCATCTTCCCGCGGCATGCCCGGGGGTGCCTCTGCGCAAAGGTGTGCGCGGAGGCGCGCGTAATTCACGTGCAGCTCCGATGAGATCCTGCTTACGCAGTATCGCTGCGCCAGTGCCGCAGCCGCCCGCCGCAGCCGCTCCGGCATCGGGCCCAAGCACGCTCTCCGCGCCCGCCAGGCGGCCACCGCATTCCGGGCCTGCTCCAGCTTGGGATCATTGATTTCGAATCGTCGCTGCATCGGCGGTCCTCCCTCATCTCAAAAGGTCCGCCGTAAAGGTTACAGCCTGCACGCCACCAAAACACGCGGGCTTGCCGAAAGCTTACTTACGGACGGAGTTTTCGGTAGGGACAAGGGACAACCTTATGGCCTTCCGGTTGCCTCCGTCCCTGGGGTTGGCACCGTCGTCTCCCCGAACGTACTAACCCAGAAGACGCGCTTGAAGTCTCCGGAGAACAGGTACTCCTTTTTGGCGCCGTCGGCGCTCACCATCCATATTCCGCGATCCCAGTCGATTCCGAACATCAGCACCTGGGCCACGTCTTCCCAAGTTCGTTTAGGACGACCGAGGTAGCAGATCTCTTTGCCGTCGGGGGACCAACAGAAATCGGGAATCCGCCAGCGCTCAGAGAGCAGATGCAGGGGCGTGCTCTTCCCTTCGCTGTCAGCCACAAACAGATGATACCCGTCCCGCAGGACCGCAACGCGTTTGCCGTCGGGGCTCCACCGCCCCGCCTGCCCCTCACACAGCGCCTTCGTTGCTCCGTCCTTCACATGACACGTATAGACAAATTGCGGAAGTTTGCGGGAAAAGTCTGCTTTGTCTTTCAGAAGGATATTCTCAAGCGACTCTTTCCGATACCATTGTGGGTCACGAAAAGCGCAAAAGAGGACCTGTTCCCCATCCGGGGACCACGCCCCGGTGCCCCCGTGGCATGCGAGCCCGGTGATCCTCAGCTCGGGGAATTCCCGAACGTTCGCCATGTTCAAGTCTGAGATGCACAAGGTCCCCACAGTGAATCGCAACCAGGAAGACCCATCAATCTCGCCCCAATTGCCATGAATTGCGGAAATCCGCAACTCCTCCGTGTGTCCCATAAAGGCAATGGATTTCCCGTCGGGAGACCGTGAACTCTGCACTGCGAAGCGCCTATCAAGCACGGCCTCCTGTAATCCTTTACGCGGTGTGAACACAACGTGGGTCCAAAAAAGGCAGTAGGCGTTCCAGGAGAACTCGTCGGGGGGATAAAAACAAAACTCGGATCTCTGACGTCCAACAAATCCTCGTTCAAATCCTCGTTCTCGTACGATCTCAAAAGTCTGGCGATCGCGGAGGGAGTAACTCAAGACTCGCATCGTCCATTCAGGGTCTCGGCCCTCCTCGAAGAGGAGCAGATAACCACTACGTTCGGTGACGCGATTCCCCGTTGACCACCACTCCCCCATTACAGTCGTTGCCAGAAGGCTCAGACTTAGAAGCACGCAATTACATTTCATACGACACTCCTCACCAAAGGTTAAGCGTTCTTGGCAAGCCAAAGTTGCGCGCAACTTGATCAATCTGCTCCGCCGCATTGCGTTGGGCTGAAGGCGAGCTGCCGCGTGCAACCAGCACCCCAAATGCCCTCGCGGGCACGGCGGGATTTCCGAGGCACCCGCAGGCAGCAGGCGCGGAGCCGCCAGGCCGAATGGGAACGATGATGCTGAAGAACGGCTCGAGGGAAGTGGCATCGGGCACGGCAAGCCGAGACGCGTGCTCGATACAAGCAGCTGCGAGACCTCGGCCTCGACAGGGCGGGGAAAGTGCAGGCGCGAGGGGAGCAGCTTCAACCGCTGACGGTACTCTCACAAGATCCAGCCCCGTGCTTCGCATCGCCGCGCCCTCAGCGTCTCGGCGCCACAGATGAAGCTTTGCGTTCCCTGATACTCATCGATGTTGCGATCCCGCCGAATTGCAAATGAAAAACGGCGCGAGCCGCACATTTCTTGGAAGTCAAGTTTAATCGTGCATTTCCGTCCGGTTACCATGAACACCGATCTCAGACGCGAGGCCACTACAGCATTCGTCATCGCGCCACCGTCATGGGCTCGCCGTTTGCACGCAGGCAGGCCAGCAGGGGTCGAGTCCCGGTTGGGCCTCCTGCATGGACAATTCGCACGAGCAGCCCAGAGAGGCCAGCCTTTCTCCGATCTCATCGAGTTTCCCTTCCGCATGGCCGGCATGCAGTGCCCCACGGAGCCCATCAGACCTTGCCCCGCTTCGGAAATAGGGTGTGGGAACGGATCGCCAGAGCCTATTCCGTTTCTCTTCCACCTCAAGCAATTCCCGGGTGGTCCGGGGACCGCGCCGCGGAAGGAAGCCTTGAGTGCCACTGCGTCGCCCGAGGACACATGGCCCTACGACTGCTTGGGGCACGCGTCGTCCGTCACGCCTGCTGGCTACCAACGCGGTCAACCCCGGTTTGACACGGTCATCGCCCCAGTGATAACGTGAGGCCGCGTGTTGACGGTGGCTTACGAACTATTTCGAAAGAAAAGGAGGTTAGACGATGCCTGGAAACTGGGCAGACTACAACGCATCAAAGCCAAGGTGTCGATTGAAAACTGTCCCCATCCCAAGCCACTTCTCCCGCGGGTGAAGGAAAATCTCCTTGACCGAGGACTCCCGTGTAACTATTATGGCCAGCATGGTTCTTGGCCAGGCTCGGCGGAACGAACTGTTACCTCGGTTGTCCCATTTCTTTTCATTTTTGCGTCCCACATACACTAGTCTCTTGTGGTTGCGGCGAGCCCCGGGGTCTTGACTATGTGCTTCACGGTGAGCCCGAAAGGTTCGTCCGGGACGGGGCGGCAATTGTTGCTTGTCCCTGCTGTCAGAAAAAGGCGCGGCAAATGAGTGCCGAAGAGAACGAGCGCCTGGCGGCTGCTCGTGAGTTGGGAAGGTTGCTTGGCGGTGACGTTGACGGCTACGCCGGCGACCGCGAGGATTTGGGACTCACTTAAGAGGAGGGGATAGGAATGCTCTTTGTTAACAGAACCGCGTGTGTGCGGCCGGCTGAAAGCAGCGAAGCGTTGGCACGCGATCTGACTGGAGCAAGCTGGACTTTCCCAGAGATGTGGCGAATGTTACGGAAGCTACTTGCAGTGATGTGCTTGCTGGGATGTACGACGACAGATGCATCGCGTCCTGCAAGATCGCCGTATGAGGCGCTTGTGGGTAAGATTGAATCTGTGCATGGAAAGGAGGCTGTGATATCCGTAGGGAAAAGAGAGGGAGTAAGCGTTGGAATGACTGCCTTCGTAACCAGGGAGGGAGGCACGTACGTAGCTGAAGGACGTGTCGTGTCTGTCCGCGAAGCATCGTCAGATGTGGAGATCTCGTGCGTCTGTGACGAGGTTGGCCCCGTAAGAGTAGGAGACGACGTGGAACTGACCCGCTGAAGTGTCTCCAATAACATCGTCCATGGTGAAAACGCCAACGAGAAGTCCTATGGGTCAGAACGGCGGCGCGGAGTACGCCGACATTCAGCCGTCGATGGACGGTGCTGCCGATGGCGAAACGGTGCTGCTCAGGCCCGGCGAGTACGTGATCACGGAGCCGGACCAATCTCAATCGCGGGCACGTCTGCAAGGATTTGACAGGAGACAAGAGTTCCTACTCAAGGAGACCCCATGAAGGTCAAAACCGCTTCGGCCGTCCCGATAATCATTGGCGCGCTGGCTTTAGGGACAACAGTCGGATTGTCCGCGGAACAGGGCCGGATCATTGGTTGGGGAAGTAAGGTTGTCGGCGTCGATCTCAGCGGTGGATTTCGAGCGGTTGCGGCGGGGCTGGGGCACAATCTCGGCCTCAAGGCCGACGGATCGATCGTCGCGTGGGGCGATAACAAGTACGGCCAATGCGATGTGCCGCCGACGAACACGGGCTATGTTGCCATTGCGGCGGGGGCGGAGCACAGTCTCGGCCTCAAGGCCGACGGATCGATCGTCGCGTGGGGCGATAACAACTTCGGCCAATGCAAAATGCCGGTGCCGAACACGGGCTATGTGTCCATTGCGGCGGGGTGGTTTCACAATCTCGGCCTCAAGGCCGACGGATCGATCGTGGCGTGGGGCTATAACCAGGAGGGTCAGTGTAAAGTGCCGGCGCCAAACATGGGCTATGTGTCCATTGCGGCGGGGTGGGGGCACAGTCTCGGCCTCAAGGCCGACGGATCGATCATGGCGTGGGGCTGGAACGGCCACGGCCAATGCGATGTGCCGCCGCCGAACGCGGGCTATGTGTCCATTGCGGCGGGGGAGTCTCACAATTTCGCACTCCGAGCGACTGGCGTGGGGCGATAACGACTACGGCCAATGCAAAGCGCCGCCGCCGAACACGGGCTATGTGGCCATTGCGGCGGGGTGGTCTCACAATCTCGCAATCCTAGCGACGACTGCCATTGACCCATTCGTCCGAATCAGCTTCGGCCGCACAGCATACACGACCGGCGACCGGAAGGTCGCCACTATCGATTACTCCATGGAAGGGTAACCGTTCACGCTTTCGCGGGCAGTAGCGACGGAGCAGCCTGACGATGCAGGTACATGTGAAGGCTCTCGCGGGATCCGTCGACATAACGAACGGTCACCTGGCCGAAGTCGTGCTGGCTGAATTCACCCGGGATGCCTTCAAAGCGAACGACGGGAGTGGTCCGGTTCGGTCGAAGGGCCCCCACGAGTTCGTAG
>JAKQDD010000246.1 GCA_029556615.1 Verrucomicrobiota bacterium
TACGTGGACTACGGCTACGACCCGGTCGGGCAGCTCGAGAGCGCGGTGGGCAAGGAAGCGGGCGGGGCCACGAGCCGGCTCCACGAGCAGTTGGGCTACGGGTACGATGCGAGCGGGAACCTGCAGTACCGGACGAACAACGGGTTTGTGCAGACGTTCTCGGTGGACGCGCTCAACCAGTTGACGAGCGTGGGTCGGGCGAACACGCTAACGGTGGCGGGGGGCACGAGCGGTTCGGCGACGAACGTGACGGTGAACGGGTACACGGCGGCGCTCTATGGGGACGGGAGCTTCGCGAAGGAGGGCTTCACGCTGAGCGCGGGTCCGGACACGTTCACGGCGGTGGCGCGGGATGGGCTCGGGCGGGTGGAGACCAACGTGGTGAGCGTGACCCTGCCGGCGAGCGTGGCGTATGCGTATGATGGGAACGGGAACCTGGTGAGCGACGGGCGGCGGGGGTTCGAGTGGGATGCGGAGAACCAGTTGGTGCGGGTGACCGTGACGAACAGTTGGCGGAGCCAGTTTCTCTACGACGGGTTCGGGCGGCGGCGGGTGCGGACGGAGTGCGTATGGCAGAACAGCACGTGGGTGACGAACGCGGTGGTGCGGTACGTGTACGATGGGATGCTGGTGGTTCAGGAGCGGGACGGTAACAACCTGCCGGTGGCGACGTACACGCGGGGGCGGGATTTGAGCGGGAGCCGGGAGGGAGCGGGTGGGATTGGGGGCCTGGTGGCGCGGACGGAGAACGCGCTGCTCCTGAGCCCCGGGGGGCGATCCCCGCACGCCTACTACCAGGCGGACGGGAACGGCAACATCACGTGTCTGGTGGACGGGGCCGGGGCGGTGGCGGCGCGATACCTGTACGATCCGTACGGGAACCTGATCGCGAAGGCGGGCCGGCTGGCGCACGCGAATCTGTACCGGTTCTCGAGTAAGGAACTGCACGCTGCCTCAGGGCTGTATTATTACGGTTACCGGTTCTATGAGCCGAACCTGCAGAGGTGGCTGAGCAGGGATCCATTGCGCGAGCACGAAGACATCAATCTACATCGGTTTGCCGGTAACGATCCCGTAGAGCGCGCTGATTACTTTGGCCTAGAAGGTGGATTCACTTATGAGCCCGATGGGAAAATGCAGTCGCCGTTCTGTAAGTGGGAGAGGATTCTAAGCGGCCCCATCAGCGGCCTTCTGAATTTCCTGGAAAACAGCGACGAACCCGCGACGATCGGACCGCCCCTTAGTGGCCTGCTCTCCGAGCTTCAGCAAGACAAGCCATGGCCTGAAGTGGATTCCTTCAACAATCTCACCTGGGCTGACTATGGTTCCTGGAGGAATCCGTTTGCCACATTGTGGGTGGCACTCAGCTTAGGCCAGTTTCGGTACATTAATGACGGCTCTTACACTCGCATTCTGGACACATATGCGTTCCCCTTCTCAAGTCCAGACTGGAGTGGTGGCATGAATCACCACAATGGGCTCTTGGCTCCGCTGGGCCTTTTGGGTTTGCCCTATACAGTATCAGGTGTGTGGCCAACACCGAGTCATGCCGAGTGAGATGCACCGTGCTTTGCTGATCATCGGAGATATTCTTGGCTACCTGACGGTCGGGGGAGTCATCCTATACGCACCCTTGGCTGGTACATGGCGACGTGCACTTTTGGTACCATGTGTCTTGTCTGTCGCGTGGGGGGGGGTTCGCGTCATAACGATACTCTTGTTTCGCGAGCCGTGTCCACCACTAATAGGGTTTGCCGTGCTGCCGCTCTTGTACATGCTGGGTGCTGCAGCACTTCGTGCTGGCAAGGAGTTGCTGCTGCGGATCTTATTCGGAGGCTGGATCGGACGATCGCGCCAAGAGAGGAACGGAGGGCATCGCCCTCAGTGATGAGGTGAGTGACGATGGCTGCCGGAATGACCGTGAACGGGTTCGAGTACCGGCACAACCGGGCGCACCAGCGGACGAGGATGAAGTTGGCGGACGGATCGTACTGGCTGTACCAGTTCGACGCCCTGGGGCAGGTGGTGTCGGGCCGACGGTATTGGGGCGACGGGACCCCGGTGGCGGGAGAGCAGTTCGAGTACGCGTTCGACGATATCGGGAACCGGGAGAACACCGGGGGCCGGGCCTCGGCGGCATCGTCGTACAGCGTGGACCGACGCAACCAGTACGGGAGTCGCACGGTCGCGGCGTACGCGGATGTTCTGGGGATCGCCAATCCGACGGCGAACGTGACGGTGAACGGGAACACCGCCGCCCGGAAAGGCGAGTACTTCCACCACGCGCTGAGCGTGCCGAAC
>JAKQDD010000247.1 GCA_029556615.1 Verrucomicrobiota bacterium
ACTGCCATGGCCCGCTGCTGTTCGGTCCAGCGACTGGTTAGCCGTCCCGTTGTATCGTGTAACACGCATTGAGCCTGAGCTGACGAGTATCATGCTTCTGCCAGAAAACCGACTCCGAAATAACGCCGCCACGTGTCGCGCGTGTCGGGCCGAACTGCCAGTCCGTGTAAAAGAACACTGACTGTACTGGCGATGCGTCGAGCAATGCGCGAACGAGACGACGAATGCTCTCGCGGAACTCTGGCGCAAGCTCGAAGAACCGTCGCCTCTGCCGGTGACGACTCTCCTGACTTAACACCTCGTAGGCGAAAAATGCTCCCCGATAACCCGGCTTGGCGCACTGAGGATTGCCTACGTGATACGTGCAACCTCGCAGCAGTGAAAGCTCGCGCTGGAACAAGGGCTGCGTCCGATGCGATACCGGCTCGCGATCTGCAATCAACGCGAAGGGTAAATCGGAAAACTCCAGCGGCTCTGACTGCTCTGTGCATACAAGCTCAATGGATGGCATGTGTGTGATGACGGCTAACGCTCCGGCTCACCGACGCCGGGCCAATGGTGTCCGATTGTCAACTGAGGCGCGATCCCGGCGTTCGGTGCAGCCGGTTTGTTCGGCGATCTTCTTCATCTTGCGAATGATGCGTCCTGCGTGGTGCTGAACGACTCTCCAATCCCATAGAGACGGATCTCGTAACTCTGGATATGTGTCAGCCCATCCCTCTGCCCGCCTCTGGGTGTTTACTGCGACGTGGCACTCGACCGCAGGAGCGCGTCTGAGGTCACCTTGGAACTGGATCAATCCCCAGCCCTGAACGGTGTATCGC
The DNA here is from genome assembly GCA_029556615.1 of Verrucomicrobiota bacterium. Lineage (GTDB taxonomy): Bacteria > Verrucomicrobiota > Verrucomicrobiia > Limisphaerales > J093 > JAKQDD01. The sequence continues at coordinate 825 of JAKQDD010000247.1, forward strand.
CATGTGTGCCCGTCGCATGTCTTTGGATCGAGTGTGATCTTGCGCTCGGCAACGTGCCCCTTGGTATCGGGATAGTGGAGCGCGAAGCCGAGTGACTTCTGACCGTCCGCAAATGCCGCCTCAATGTCAGCGATCAGTTCCGACGGACTCCTGAAGCTGCGAAGGGGCTGACCGTAGCCTGAATAGGCATGGAACACCACAGGCTCGCCTGACTCGAACACGAACGCCGCCAACTCGGTGAAACCTTCGCGGCTCAATGTGGCGGTGGACTGCATACGCTTACGCCGAACGCAAAGGTCAGCGATCGGAGCCAGCCGGCACTGACGCTCGATTCGTCTCAGCGTGAATCGGCTGGCTCCGATTCGCTGCACCGTCTGGTTCGGTGATGTTTGTCTCTTTCTCTTTCCACTTCAAATACTCCAAGACCATATCGTTCGGCTCTTTGCCTGAATAATGAGTGGACTTGCCATTCCGAAGCCAGATCACGCGGAAAGGACGGCCCGTCTCTTTGAACTCCGCCTTCGCAAGCGTCTTCGGATCCGCCTTCCAGTCAATCTCGACGCGCTGCTTCAACTCGTCGATGGTGTCACGCGGTCGGAACTCCGCAATCCAAGTGCCGTCGCGGTTGGTCGAAGTGGTGCCTTTGTATGCCTGATCGCTGGTCGTCTGAAGCTCGTCCCAACTGCGGGGCCAGGAACCGCCGTGCTTCTCCATGTGCTCGATCACGAGATCGGCAGTCCACCAGACGGCGTAGGCGTCCCTGGGAACCTGCAATACCTGGTAGCCAAACCAGACCACGAAGCCAGCCCCAGCGAGCAGGGCCGCAACCACGATGAGGATGATGTTGCGCTTGCGGCGTGTCACGAGCGGCGAGGTTTCACCGAACGATTCAGCTCACCGATGGCGGCCCCTCAGGGACTCCCGAATTGCCTAGCTGCGTGGCGGGGCCGCCATTCGGTGGAGCGCATGGTTCGGCAATCTCGGGGTTTCGATTAAAATACGCGACGAAGTAGAGATGCTCCGTCGGGTCAGACATTGTCCCGCGCTCGATAGCCTCGGTGAGGTGCTTCCACTGACGCGCCTCAGCTTGAAAGTCCGTCTGCTCGACGACTTGCGTGAATGCGCTAAGAACCTCCGAGTTCGCTCGGCCAACGTAAGTGTCCCAATCCTCACCCTGCCGTCGGGGTGCAGAATCGGCATTCAGCCAATACATCTCGGCGGTGCCGATTGGTCCTCGGAACTGAAACTGCCCGCCGACACATGCCAACCTGTGGAATGATGCCCGCTTTAAGACGGCAGGGAAATCGGCCAGTCGCCATGCCTCCTCGTTGGATTCCCGATTTGCAGTAGCGAGCATGTCCTCTGGCAGCGTCATGATGTTGCCGAACGTTGATTATACGACGGCTGGTTCGTATATTGAATACAAGGAGGTTCGTATATGACTGCCACCGAAGCGATCACCAAACTGCGGGAAGTCATTCGCCGGCAACACAAAGCGCTCGCCACCGAGGCCAGCTACGTTCATTGCCTGCGGCGCTACATCACCGCCCTCGCTGACATGCCCCGCACTCTCACCAGCGAGCAGCACGTCGAATGGTCCCTGGTCGCCTTGGCGCAGCGCCATGATGTCGCCGCCAGCACCCAGAACCAAGCCTTCAACGCCATCGCCTTCTTCTACAAGGACGTGCTGGGCACCCCCTTGCAGAACGTGGACGCGCTTCGCGCCACACGGCCGGCTCACCTGCGTCATGCCCCGACCATGGCCGAAACCCGCGCCCTGCTGCAAGCCTGTGTTCTGAGCCTAAGCCGCCGGGATTTCCCACACGTACCCGCCGGCGTAGCGCTTGATGTGGCCCGTGGTGACGTTCAGGATGAGGTAACCCGTTGGGATGGTGCCGCTGGCCGGATCGGCGGGGACCGCCGCCGGCTTGATCTGGATCCACGTCCCGGGCGTCCCGGCCCCGGTGCAGCGCCACTCTCCGCCCAGCGCATCGCGCCAGAACTCGGCTGGCGAGGCGCGCGTCAGACCAAGTCGAGTCCTCAGGTCCGTGAAGAGCCCGGTGTCCCTCCCCACCGCCCGTCCTGCGCCTCGCCACTGTAGAGTCCTCGCCGGAAGGAGGGGAGGGATGGAACAGGAGGGACCGAAGCTCGAGACGTCACCACGCCTTCCATGAGGCGAGGACTCTGGGCGGACGTCCCCGCTGTCGGCGGGCCGATGATGGTGGTTGGGCTGCCGTTCTGGTAGCTGGCTAGGCGCAGGCCGATCTCCTCGGCGAGGATAGCGAAGTTGTCGGCGGTCACTTCGCGGAACAGGGCGGCGTTGCTGACGTCGGCGAGGCGGGAGTGTGAAGGGATCGTGGACATGATGGGGGTCCTTTCAAGGGCTGGGGCGGAGGGACTGGATGAGCCGGGTCAGGGCGTCGACGGTTTCGGCGACGTTGGTGGCTCCGTGTTGTCCGAGCCCGGATACTCCACGAGCTTCGCGAGGCATCGGTATCCGGGCTGTGGCAAAACCGCGCCGGGACAGGAAGCGGCAAGGACCCTCTCGCTTCATGAAGAAGGCTTCCTTCCCAGGGCTACGTAGTGGGATTCCTCTCTTTCCCCGTGTTTGTCTTTGGCGCGGTTTTGCTCTTCTGGCCCGCATCCATTCTCAACTTGGGTGCCCAAGCTGGCAGCCACCCGGAATGGGGAATCGATGCGGGCCAGGCCCAGAGTTCGAGCACGCAGGCGTCGGCGCGGCAATCGAGGTCCACCTCGGGATCGCTGCCGGCGCGGGCTTCGCTGGTCAGGGTCCAGTCGAGAACCACGTTCTGGCCGCTCGCGTAGGTCGGGTGCGCGCCGTCGCCGTTGGCGGTCAGGTTGGCCGGCCCGAGCGGCCGCAGGGAGCGGCGCTGGATCGAGTGCGTGATCTTGGCGACGTCCGCGAGACTGATCTCGCGATGGAGCAGCTGGGGCTGGACCTTCAGACCGACGGACACCGCATCCTTGGGCGGGGACCACTCTAAGAGCGGCAACTCGCCGAGTTGCACGCACCAACACTCGGCCCCGACGTCCTGCTGTCCTCGCGTGGTGCCGAGCTGCGAGCGCAGGACGTTGACCGTGTACCGGCCTGCGCTCACCAGGGTTGGTTCCCAGCCAAGCAGGATTTCATCCCCGATGAAACAGGCAATGGGGTCGCATCTAAATAGTTGACATATGGGGTGGTGAGAGGGTGTTGTGTGGGCCTAGGGCGAGGGCGTCACGGGCTGAGGCTGTACGCGCGTGGGGGCCTGTGACGAGTGGTGGGCGCTGAGGCGAAGCGTTGCTCCCGGTCGACGTGGATCGGCGCAGGGTTCCGGGTTCGGTGTCCGAATCGTCGGTGCGCAGGTGCCGCCTGGCGGCGTTCGGCATGAAATGTCAACTCTTTAGATGCGACCCCATTGGCCACTGTGCCGGCGGCATGTGTTGCCCGCATTGCATTTTCATCAGTGGGAAGGCATGCGGTCCTTCCGATCGAGGGCGTACTCGAGCAACCAGAGCGCGCCGACGAACCCGGCCAGCATCGCTACAACCAGCACCTTGGTCGGCCAGTCAGCGCCCGGATACGTCGATGCCGGCGACTCCAGGGCGTCGGGAAAGCGTGGTGGGGACTTCGGCAAGGGCGGGTCGAAGTGACGTGCGAGTGGCGGTGGAGTGTCGGGGTTTTCGAACGGAGGCAGGCCCAGCGTGTATTCGATGGGTGGCGGGTTGTGGGCATAGTAATCCAGAATGCGGCCCAATCCGCCAAACGCGCCGGCCAGGACCATGCAACCCACCACGACGAGGATCAGAGCCAGGAAAGTGTCGCGAACCGAAGTCCGCCTGGCGCGTGTCGGTTTCTTTGGGCGCAATTCCGGCCGGGGAACCAGCACCAAGCGGAGCGATCGCAACGGGTGGTGACAGGCCGTGCATACGTCAAGGCCGCGGAAGGTGAGGTGCCCGCAGGTCCCGCAGACAACGTAAAGGGCCTGCCCGCAATGAGGGCACGTCTCGGTTTGTGTGTCGACGGGAAGCAGGCATTTCGGGCAGAGGGCTTCAGAGTGAGCAGGGGACCGCTCTGAGGCCTCCGAGCATTGTGAGCAGGCATCGTCGTTCATGCAGAACGCCCTCGACGGCTGACCTTTTGCTCGGAGTTGAGAATTGTCAAGCGGCACCGGCGCAGCCGGGACGGACAATCATGATCACTTGGTGATGCGGCGGCTTCGGGTCCTGGAGGGCTAGCGGTGGAGTTCGTGGCGGGTGTATGGGGGTGCGGAGCGGGGGCCGGGGTGGCTGACGACGGATGTGGTGGGCAGCGCGTGCGGGGGGGCGTTGGGAAGAGCGGGCCAGGGCGTTACGGGGATGGAGGGATTGAAGTACGGGACCGCGGCGCAGGGAGTACGGCGGTTCCGGCGATGAAAGTGTTCACGGCTTCCTGACCTCAAGGTCTTTGAATCGAATGCGCAACGTGCCGCCGGGGTGGATCTGAAGCCCAATACGCCCTTTCATGCCGACGTTCCTGGCCCGGTGCGTCTCGTCGTCCAACCGTCCCGCCCCGTCGTAGTCGGCGATGGTGACGCCATTGACCACGGTGGTGATCCGGGTCTTTCGGCAGGTGATCTGGACGTCGTTCCATGCGTCCCGATCGCCTGCATGCTGCCAGGTTGATCCCGGGGGAGCGTGCTCCGGCCTGGCATTGGCCGGCGGCCCCACGTCGGGCCACAACCAAACCTGAACACCCCTGGTCTCGTCGTAGATGAACCCATTACGCCACGGGCCAGGCGGGTTGATGTCCACCTGCGGACCATCGAGCCACCCTGCGTCGTCGTCGTACCGGCTGCGGACCTGGATCCCGCTGTTTCCGGTGGATGCACTGTCCGTCTGGACCTTGAGCCGGAGGGTGAAGTCCTCATACTCTCTTTGTGTCAGGAGCCAGATGTAGTGGTGTTTGCTGCCGGGCGGGGTTTCGGCCGTGATCGCCCCGTCCACCACCTGCCAGTATCCCGCCTTGTCCCGGTCAGTTGGCCGGCACTTGACGGTCCACCCTTCCAGGTTGATGCCGTTGAACAGACGGGTCCATCCCGCCCCGGCGTCCACCGTCGTGTGGGATACGGCCACGACGCCCACGCGGTAATAGCCCCCGGCATCGCGCGCCGACTCCTGAAGCGCGAACTCCACCGGTCGCTCCTTCGCAGCGGCGGCATCAAAGAGGCCGATGGCCAACGGATAGTGGCCCGGCTGGAGGCCGGCTGGCAAAGGCAGGTCGAACCGGACGACAATCGGCTGGCCCGGCAGCCACGATTTCCCGGCCCTGCCCGCAACGTGCACCCAGTTTGTGTCCCCGCTGGAAAGCTTCACCCGCAGCTCATAGGGCGCGTAGGGCGGTGCAACTCCGCGGTTCTCGAGCGTCAGCGCCATGGGCACAGTGGCGCCGGTCACCACCGGGTCCGGCAGCTCGAGGGACTTCGGAAAGAGCCAATACCCGGACTTGTTCAGCAGTTCCCTCGTCAGCTCAGGATTGTCGGCCAGCCACTCGCGCGCGTCCCCGTGGTAGCCGATGTAGGTCGCGTGCAACAGTCCAAGCGCCCCGCGGCAATAGTCCGGGCCCTTCTTTCCCTTGCCGAACCTGGCCACGCCGGAGTCTGGGCGGCCGTCCCAGTTGCCCGGCTTCTTGACGGAACCGTAGTGTTCCAGCTCGAACACGGTCGGGGTCTGCAGATAAGCCTCCGCAAAGAACTCCGGGCTGCGGACGGTGAAGGTGTCGCTCGTGCCCTGCAAATAGCCGTTCACCAGAATGCTGTCGTCGCGATAGCTGATGCCGTTAGCCAGGAGGTAGTGGTGCAGCGCCGCGCGCTCGGCAGGGTCGTTCAGGGCGTGGACATAATCATCGGAAACGACCAGCCGGGCGCGTTTGAAATGCTTGAGGTGAAGGTCCACGTGCTCTTTCCGCACGGCGAAGGACAGGTCCTTTCGGCTGCCGGCCCAGCAGTGGCCCTCGCCCCAGTCACCGATGCTGCCGATGTCCACGTAGCGCAGCCAGGGCTTCGCGTCATAGCGTGCCGCGAAGGCGGCGAGAAACTGGTCGAGCTTGGCCAGGAAGATGGGATCGCCGAACTCGGGTTCCCACGGTCCCTCCGGCCCCACGGCCTGACCCATGCGGTAATGGCCGCCTCGGGCGCCGGCTTCCATGACCCAGCGGGGCGTGGCGAACTGCTGTTCCACCCGGTCGGTGCTGGTTTCCTTGCAGCTGATGCGGAACGCGATGCCCAACCCGTGCGCGGTCCACTTCTCGATGAGGCGATCGAGGATCTCCCAATCGAACTGGCCTTCCTTCGGTTCCAGGTAGGCCCACGCCAGCCGGATGTAGAGATGATCCATGCCCGGGAACGCCAGCAGGTCCTCGTCGCGGGCGATTTGGTACTTGTTGGGGTGGTTGTCCGGAAAGTGGTGGTACCACCCCTTGTGCGGATTCACGAGGACGCGCGCGGGATCGTGGAGCGGGGTGAGATCCCAGACCATGCGATTCGGGGCCGGCGATCCGGCCGCCGGCGACGCGACGCTCGTTGCCAGCAGGACAGCAACACGGAACCGTTTCCAGTAGGAGTTCATGGCGGGTTGGGTGGCGATGCGGCCGCTTGATTGGACGTGGGTTCGAGCTTGCGGACGACCTCCTTCAGCGCGGCAGGCCCGCCCCATGCTTGGCGAGCCACGCCTGCAGCGGATGATCCGGTATGAGAGGTTCGACGAACTGTAACGGGGCGTTGCCCAGGTCCCGATGGGTGAGGCGAATAGTGCCGTTATTGACGACTTCTCTGTAGAGGACCGGAAACCCAAGGGTGTCCCGCCCTACGGTCAATGCCATTTCGGTGTCAGGCACGGCGATGGCGAGATGATCGAGTCCGCGGAATCCAGGCACCAAAGTGGCGGGGACTTCATGTCCCGAGTTGGATGGGGCGTCGGCGCTCATGAATTCGTGGTCGATAGTGGTTGGTTCTCCGAAGCAGCCGTTGGTCTGCGCTCCGGTGGGGTGAGCTGACTGCGGGTCAGAATCACCTGGCAGCGCACCTCGCCTTCCGGATCCACGATGCGGATGGTGGCGGTTGGATCGGCGACGGTGGTGTCGAAGGTGCATTCGCCGAACAGGGCCTGCTTCGTGAGGCCGAAGGGCTGCATCGACGGTTGGGCTCCTATCGCTGCCGGTCCCGCGTGGGCGCCCAGGCTGCCTAGTTCGAATTCCCAGAACGCGAAGCCCGACGGACGCGGAATCCGCAGGATGCGCGCGCCGTGCCGGTCGCCGGACAGCAGCAGCACGCCGCCGAGGCGGCGGTCCTCGATGAGCGACAGGATGCGCTCGCGACCCGGCGAATCCCACACGCCCCAGGAGTCCTTGCCCGCCGAAATGTCGTCGCTCCACATGGTGCCACTGGTCAGGATGACGAAGGGTCCCCTGCAGGTGGCCAGTTGATCGGCCAACCACCGCATCTGTGCGGCGCCCAAAAAGCCATCGTCTTATCCGGGCTTGGTCCGGAAGTAGCGTGTGTCTAGCATGATCAGGTCGCACGGACTGAGCCGCGTCCGGAAGAAGATCCCCTGGCCGCGGTCTTCAAAGCCATAGGACGGATTGTTCCACGACTGGGTCCAAACCCTGCGTACCGCCGTTCGGTCGGCCTCGGTGAACCGGGACGGGATGCCGGACTGGTCATTGTTGAGGTAATCGTGGTCGTCCCAGGTCGCATAGACGGCGGTGGTGGCCACCAGTTCCCGCCAGGCGGGAGAGAGGTCCCGCAGCAGGTAATCCGAGCAGTGCAGCCCCACCCGGTTGTCGCGGTCGTCCAGGGCGTTGTCGCCCAACAGGAGCACCGCGGAATTCCCGCGGATCCGGATGCGGTCCAGCAAGGGGCGGTTCCACAAGCCCGTCTTGTGGAAGTCCGCTCCGAAGGCAAGGGTCATTCGGGTGGCTGCGCCCGGCGCGGGTGCGGTAACGATGGCTGCACCCGCTGGCATGGGAACGGGATGACCATCGACCAGCACGCGATACGGATGACGGGTGTCCGGCTGGAGCCCGTGGACCCGCACCACGGCGGTGAGATCGCTCTCGATCGTGCTGGGCACGGGGCCGAAGGGGCGTTCCTGGCCTGCCACCGAGACCAGCACCATCACTTGGGCTGGCTTCACTGTCCTGACCCAGACCCGGGCGCTGGAGGCGGAATCGTGCACGGCCTGCCGCGACACATCCACACGGAGGCCGTCTACGGGCAAAGCGGCGATGCGGCAGGTCTTCGCGTCTGCGGCTGCGCTGGGTTGGCACATCAGCCCGCATCATGCCGGAATAGCGGCTCACTGTCCATGCGGGATGGCGTATCGAGTAGGCGTGATTGCGGCAGTTCTGAAACTGCCGCGTCCTTCCTTTTCATGCCTCAAAGGAAACGCCTGCCTGTCGTCGCACTCCTGGTGGAGACCTCCAATGCCTTCAGCCGTGAACTCCTGCACGGCGTGCGGGACTGGATGCGTGCCCACGCGGGCTCGACCTTGGTGCCGGTCATCAAGAGCCAAGGAATGGTCACCTTCCCGAAGGAGTGGCCGCTCATGCCCACGCGCGTGAGGTCCAGGCGGCGGGCCAGCGGAGGGTTCGTGGTACGCTCCCAGCGCTCGAGCTGGTCGAGCACGGCGGTAACGTCCTTGACGCGAAGCAGGAAGTTCGCACCTGAGGATGCGTCGCGCATGGCGCGGTTGCGCTCGCGCAGCGGCTGGTTCTTCCACACGCCGTCGTCGCTTCCGGGGTGCTGGAGGAAGACGGCGACATAGCCGCGCGCGGCCCAGCGCCGTCCAAGATAGCCGGAGGCCTGCCGGTTGCCGCCGAGTCCGTGGCTGAACAAGACGACAGGCGCGGCCTTCGGGTCGGCGGGCAGAAAGACCCGAATTGGTAAGTCGCGGTGGCGATGGGTGTCTGTGACGGTCAAATCGGGCGGTGCGGGCGGTTCTGGCGCCCTGGTGATCGGAGCGGGCTGCGCAGGCGTGACGGGCCGCGGATCGCTGCCTTGGCTGGCCGCGCGACGCTTCGCGCACAAGGCCGTGGCCTGCTCCAGCGTCACTTCTCCGCCCCGGTTGGTATCCCACGGATCGAACATCAGTCACTTCGCCGCCTCCGCGAGCGTCACGTCACCGTTGTTGTCGTGTTGGCTGAATCGCTCGGCAAGGTCGCTGCCGACACGGGATTGTGGCAGGGATTGCTGGGCCGCGAGCGATCCAGCCCCAAGAACCATCGCCCCCAGAAAGACCCGGCGCAGACGCAGTCGATGCTCGTTCATGCCCATATTACGTCGCGCGGCGGCGATTCGTTACCGAGAGCCTCTCCGGGGGGGATGGTGTCGGCTGAGGAGTCTTGCTTGGCCCGACCGAAACGGGGTAGATTAAGCCCATGAAGCTACTGCTTGACAATCTGCCGCCATCGCTCCGCGCCCAACGGGAGACGCTCGCCCGTTGCCTGGAGGTGATGGAGACAGTCGCCCATTCTCGCGGCAGCTTCACCGCTGGTCCAGGGTCTCGACCAGGTCTATTTCGCAGTTCGCTATCCTGGCTTCGACTTTGACGACCCGGATTGGCCAGGCTTGCGGCAACAGGTCGAGGCCGTCGGCAGGCTACTCGACCTCGTGAAGGCGCGGATCGGCCCACCGCCAGCGACGAGCGCGAACGGGTAGAACCTGGTGGCCGTGGAACGGCCGGGTGGCGGTTGGCAAACATCAGCGCCAGAGAAACCAATGAGAAACCAATGGGGTCGCATCTAAATAGTTGACCTATGGAGTGGTGCGAGGGTGCTGGTGTGGACGTGGGGCGAGGGCGTAGCGGATCGAGGCAGCGCGCGCGTGGTAGCCTGTGATGCGTCGCGGGCGCCGAGGAGACGTGTTCCTCCTGGACGACGTGGATCGGCGCAGGGTTCCGGGTTCGGTGTCCGAATCGCCGGAGCGCGGGTGCCGCTTGTTGGTGTTCAGGCATGGAATGTCAGCTCTTGAGATGCGACCCGAATGGCAATGGCGCTTGTGGCTGGCAGAGGTCAGGCGGAGCCTGGCGGGGCGGGTTGGCCTGTTGCCATGGCTCCCTTTTTCCCGGGACGAACTCGAGGCTGGCGGATGGTCTGCGGAGGAGGTAGAAGAGCCTCTGTTCCGTGGTGCGTATCCGGCGGTTCACGATCGCGGGGTGGAACCGAGCCTGTGGTATGCCAACGACGTCAGCACCTATGTCGAGCGGGACGTTCGTCGAATGATCAACGTGCGCGATCTGTCGAGTTTCCAGCGGTTCCTGCGGATGGGCGCGGGTGGGGCTAGAGTCCTCGACTTGTGGAATGTGTGGTCAACAGGTCAAGTTTGGCCCCTGCCGTTCCAGGCCTCCCCACCTTCCGTCGAGGACTCTACATTAGCGAGGCACGGAAAAGAGGATGGGCGAGCACAGCAGGCTCTTCATGTGCCTGGGGACTCGACTGGGTCTGAGGGATGCCTCGCTAGCCAATGGTTTGGTCTCTCGTCGCTGTCGGCATCGTTGTGGGGCGCGGGATGAGACCCATGTTGGAGCGTGCGACAGGGCGGGGATTGGGGTGGGTGGCGGCGCAAGTGCTGCTGATGGCGGCGGTGGCGGTGCTGGGGCCCTCGAGTGTGGGCGGGTGGCGGGGGTGGGTGACGGCGGGGTTAGCGGTGGCGCTGGTGGCAGTGGGGGCGTATTTGGGGATCGCCGGCGTGCTGGCGCTCGGCCCGCATCGCACGATTTTCCCGCAGCCTCTTGCGGGATCGAAGCTGGTGCAGGACGGCGTCTATGGTTGTGTCCGGCATCCGCTCTACACGAGTGTGGGGTGTCTTGCACTGGGGTGGGGTTTGTGGTGGGGCAGCGGTCCTGCCTTGGCCGCGACGGCGGTCCTGATCGCGTTTCTGGGGTGCAAGTCAGCTCGGGAGGAGGTGTGGCTGCGGGAGCGGTTTCCGGAGTACGACGCCTACGCGCGGCGGGTCAAACGGCTGATACCGTGGGTCTACTAAGTCGCCCCGGGGCTGCATCGATGGCTTGACGGCGCTGCGGGAAACCCGTAGCGAAACCGGTGTGCAAACCTCCGACGCCCGACCCGAAGCCACCCGATCCTCGACGAGTCCCAGTCGGCGCGAGTTCTTGAAGTCCGTGGGGACGGTCACCGCGGCGTCCGCTCTCGCGTCGGTGGCGCTGCCGCACGTGCATGCTGCGGGGAGCGATGTGCTTCAAGTGGCCTTGATCGGCTGTGGCGGGCGGGGGACGGGTGCGGCGGCCAATGCGCTGGCCACGCGCAAGGGCCGGCTCGAGCTGGTGGCGATGGCCGACGTCTTTGCTGAACGCCTGGGTCGAAGCTACGAGACCCTGCGGACGGCCAGCGCTCCCCGGACGCAGGGCACGGCGGACAGCTGGATAGCCCGGATCGATCCCGCCCAGGTGAACGTGCCGCCGGACCGGCGGTTCCTGGGTTTCGACGCCTATCGGAAGGCGATGGACTGCTTGAAGCCGGGTGGCCTTGTGATTCTCACCACCCCGGTGGCGTTTCGGTGGCCGCACTTCACGTATGCCATCGCCAAGGGCCTGCATGTGTTCATGGAGAAACCGATCACGGTCGACGGCCCGACGACCCGGAAGATGCTGGCGCTGGCCGAGGCGGCGTCGGCGAAGCGCCTCAAGGTGGGTGTTGGCCTGATGTGCCGCCACTGCGAAGCGCGCCGGGAGCTGTACGCGCGGATTCGCGCGGGCGAGATTGGCGAGATCACGATGCTGCGGACGTACCGGCAGGTGGCGCCCGCGGGGTTCGTTGGGCCCCGGCCGGGCTCGATGAGCGAACTGCTGTACCAGGTGAAGGGGTACCTCGGCTTCTTCTGGTCCAGCGGCGGCGTGTTCCACGACTATGTGGCGCACAACGTTGACGAATGCTGCTGGATGAAGGACGCGTGGCCGGTCAGCGCCCAGGGTCAGGGCGGACGGGTCTACCGCGGAGATGCCGTCGACCAGAACTTCGACAACTACGCGATCGAGTACACGTTTGCGGACGGCACGAAGCTCTTCCTGAACTCGCGTTACATGGCCGGTTGCCGCGAGGAGTTCGCCAGCTACGCAACCGGCACGCGCGGTTCGGCGGTGATTTCGACCTTTGTGCACACGCCGGCCAAGTGCCGGTTGTTCAAGTCTCATCGTCTGACCCGCGATCAAATGGTCTGGGAGTTTCCGCAGCCCGAGCCCGATCCGTACCAGCTCGAATGGGATCACCTGGTCGAGGCGATCCTGCAGGACCAGCCGTACAACGAGGTGCCCCGCAGCGCGCAGGGCAGCCTTGTCGTGGCCATGGGCCGGAAAGCCGTGCACACCGGCCAGGTTGTGACCTACGACGACATGCTCGCGGGCGACGAGGAGTTCGCTCCCGGGGTCGACCGGTTGACGATGGACTCGCCGGCGCCGTTGCTAGCCGATGCCAACGGACGGTATCCGCAGCCCGAGCCCGGGGTGAAGAAGACACGGGAGTATTGATGGGCTGGGAGGGCGGCAGCCCCCTCTGTCGCTCTCGATGCTGCGGGTCGCCGCCTTCGCCGAGGCTGCGGCGCCCCCCGGAGGACGACCCGCGGCCTGGGAGGATTGCTGCCGTCATTCGTGCGCCTGGCCGGCGGCCTCGGCGCGAAGGCGCTGCTGTTCCGCGGCCTTGGCGAACGGGAAATAGACGGCCATGGCGATGAGGATCGAGAGCGCGCCCCAGACGGCGGCTTTCCAATCGCCGCCCGAGACCAGGTAATGTCCGATGATGGGCGGCGTGGTCCACGGCACGTTGACGAAGGGCCGGTGGATGATGTTCCAGTCCATCAGCAGGTAGGTGCCCGTGGTGAGGATCAGCGCGTTGAGGATGTAGGGCACCATGAAGACCGGGTTGAGGACGATCGGGAAGCCGAAGAAGATCGGTTCATTGATGCCGAACACCTGGGTAGGGAGGGAGAGCCGGCTGACCTTGCGGAAGCCGGGTTCCTTCGAGTTGATCATGATCAGGGCGAGGGCGATGGTGGCGCCGGTGCCGCCGACATTCACAAAGGACGTGAAGAAGCCGAGCGCGGTCACGTAGGGCAGGGGTTGCCCCGCCGAGGCGGCGTCCACGTTTGCCGCGAGGTACTGCAGGAACACGGGGGCCACGATGGCGTCGAGCGTGTTGTCGCCGTTGATGCCCACCGACCAGAGCAGCGTGACGCAGAACGCGTAGACCAGGATACCGGGCAGGGTGTTGAGGGCGAACACCACCGGTCGGAAGACCGTCTGGACCACGGCGTTGATATCCACCCCGGCCACGAACCGGATGGCCCAGAACACCAGCACCAGAAAGAGCATCGGGCTCAGGGACAAGAACGACTCGTAGACAATCGGCGGCACGTTTCGGGGCAGCCGGATCACGAAGTTCCGGTCGGTGAAGAACTGTTGCACCCGGACCGAGACCAGGGCGACGAGGATGGCGGTGAAGAGCCCTTTTGAGCCGAGGCCATCCATCGCGAGGGCCTGATCCTGCCGTTGGACCTGGATCATGAGAAACACGAGCGTCGCCATCGAGGCGCTGACGATTGCCTCCTGGCGCAGGCGTTTGCCGTAGTCGTACCCGATCGCGAAGCAGACGAAGAGGCTGAGCAGCCCGAACGTGGCGGTGACCGGGATCTGGAGCAGGCTGGCGTAGGGGGCGACCCGCTCGTTCCAGCCGGCGACCGGCAATTCCGCGGCGATGATGAAGAAGCCGCCGATGATGGTGAGCGGGACCACGGACACCATGCCTGCCCGGATCGCGGAGAGGACCGTGTTTTCGCTGAGCGCGGACAGAACCGGCACCACCCGCCGGTTCACGAAACCCATGGCCGCAATCATACAGTTTCGGCCAGCGTGGCGCGCCCTGCGATGCGGTTCAAGGCGAGAGCGCCTCTTTGAGGGCCGGCGTCTTGCGGGCGGCAGCGTCGGTGCGGATCAGGCGTTCCTGGTCGGCAAGGCGGTCAGCGATCACGCGCCAGAGGCCCTGGGAGACATGGGCATCGATGTCGACCGTGGGTCCGGATCCCAGCACCGAGCCGAGGAGGCCGCCGCCTTTGAGCATCACCGCGTTGTAGGCTTCGCGGAGCCTGGCGCCGACGGCCGCCTGCTGGACGATCGCCAGCACCTGGGGTTCGAGTGCTTCCCGGTGGGCGGTCAGGAAGGCCTGGGTTACCGCATGGGTTTCGCCCTTGAGGAGAGCGGCGGGATCGTCGCTGGCGAATTGCGCCGCGGTCTTTGTCAGCAGCGCGAGGGCTTCGGGGGCCGCTTTCTCCGCGGTGAGGTTCATGGCGGCCGAGAGGGTCTGGCTTTTCTTGCGGTCGAAGGAGGTGACGCCCTGGGGGATTTGGATTTGGTGGGCGATGTTGCTCGAGAAACTGCCAGGGGCGCTGATCTGGTTCGAGCTGGACGCCAGGCCCAGGATCAGGACGTCGCGCACGGCCCTCAGCTGGGTCGCCTTCAGCTGGGTCGCCTTCACCACGGCGGGATCGGGTCCGGCAGGCTTGGTTTGGGGGACGGGAATGAGTCCGGGCAGGGGGGTCTTGTCGGGCCCGACCGGCATCAGGAGTTGGCCCTGGGCGTTGTAGAAATTGGTCGTGACGATGGCATTCGTCACCACCACGTAGTTCGTGACGATCACGATATTGGTCTTGTGGGTGTAATTGGTGACGATCTGCATGAAGGCCGGCTTCGTGTCGAGCACGGGCGCTGGGGCCTGACCCCAGGCAGATCCCGGCGCCAGCGCCAGGAGCAAAGACAATCGGGCCATGGTTCTCATGATGAGCCAGCGTAACCCTGACCTCCGTTCCGTCAAGGCGGATCCTCTCGACAGGGGGTCGGCGTTGGAGCATGGTCTGCGGTGATGACCCGAATTCCCCAGCGCGTGTCGCTGGTGGCCCAGGCGGTGGCGATCTTGCGGGAGGACATCCGATCCGGCTACTGGACTCGAGGGCTGCCGGGGGAGCACAGTCTCTGCTCACACTTGCAGGTGAGCCGGGTGACGTTGCGAGCGGCCTTGGCGCAGCTCCAGCGGGAAGGCCTGATTCGGAGCCGCCAGGGGCAGCGCCGGGAAATCGTGCCGGGCACGGTCGTGGGCCGTGAGGCAGGCACGCGCAATCTCGTGGTGCTGCTCACCCCCGTGGCGCTGGAAGTCATGCAGCGTTTCGCGCTCTTCTGGATTGACGATTTGCGCCAGACGCTGGTTGGAGCCGGGTATGAGATGGAGGTGCATCGCTGCCGCGCCTGCACGACGGCCCGGCCGGAGCTGGTGCTCGAAGGCCTGGCGCAACGGCTTCGTCCCGCCGGCTGGGTGCTGTATCAGTTCGGTCTTCGCGTCCAGCGGTGGTTCTCCGAGCATGCGCTGCCCTGCGTCGTGGCCGGCTCCTGTCATCCGGGCGTGCGATTGCCCTCGGTGGATGTGGACTATCGGGCGGTCTGCCGGCATGCGTGCGGGTTGTTTCTGGCCCGGGGACACCGGCAGGTGGCCTTCTTGAAAGTCGACACGGGACTGGCGGGCGACGAGGCGAGCGAGGAGGGGTTTCTCGAGGGCGCGCGAGGGACGCGGGGACCTGCCATCGAGGCGGTGATTGCGCGCCACGACGGCAGCATCAAGGACATCTGCCGGCAGCTTTCCGCCTTGCTGGGGCGCGCCCGCCGGCCCACCGGATTGCTGGTGGCGAAACCGGAGAATGTCCTGACAGTTTTGGGATGCCTCAGCCGCCGGGGAATGCGCGTGCCCCAGGATATTTCGGTGATCTCGAGGGATGACGATCCTCTGCTCGATCATGTGTTGCCGACGGTGGCCCGGTATTCGGCCGACTCGGCCGCGATGGCGCGCAAGGTCTCGAAGTGGGTTGTCAGCACCGTTCAGACCGGAGTCATCCGCCCCCGCGAGGACCGGCTGATGCCTCAGTTTGTCCCCGGGGAATCGCTGTCGGCGTGTCCCTAGAGTCCTCGACTTGTGGAATATGCGGTCAACAGGTCAAGCTTGGTCCCTGCGGTTCCAGACTCACCCCCCCGCCTTCGAGGACGCCACACTAGAAGCGCAAGACCGCGGCCCAGCGAAGGCAGGGGGAAAGACGGCTGACTTGATCCGCTTTCGCCGAGGCTACGGCGCGACAGGCCAGAAGCTCGCGCCCGCGCCATGCGCCGTCGTTCCGCGCGATAGCGTCGTGGAGTGCGGCTGCCCCCAGCCGCTTTGTTCGCAAAGCGCCGGAGGAGGCTGCCCGCGCCCCCGGCCTTGTCTGAGCATGAGACAAGTCGATGAGCCTTGGAGAGCCACGGGGGCATTCCCTAGACTGGGGGGAGCGATGAACATGTTCTGGATGGGGCTTGTGGGGTCAGTGCTCGCGGTGGCTTCGCTGAAGGCTGCGGCACCGGATCCGGGTTCGCTTTACGCCTGGTACCGGGGGGACGCGGGCTTGGTCGCCGATGCCTCGGGCCGCGTCACTGCATGGCAGAATCAGGCCGCCACGGGCACACCGGCGCTGCGCAACCTGGACCGCATCAGCGGGACGCCGCAATCCGTAGGGGTGCGCACTCCGGCGGGCGTGCGCAGCATCGTCCGCTGCAATGGCACGTCGGGTGTCTGGGTCGCGTCATCGGCCTTTGGAACGCTCAGCGGCAGCCGGACGGTGATTGTCTATTGCCAGCGAACGGGCTCGGGCGATGGCTTTCTCTTTGACAGTTCAGCCAACGCCGGGGGCCTGACGCGCGCTCAGGTTCGCGGCGGCACGTGGCAGGTTGGACTGCAGCCCAGCGGCGGGGGTGCGAATGCCGATCCCGTCACGTTGTCCGCCTCGACCAACACGTGGGAAGCGCACGTCTTCACCTTCGAGCGGCTGGCGGCGTCCACGGTGGTCACGCACGCGATTCACGGCGGCCCGAGTTTCCGTTACACGAACAGCCTCACCGGCGGTCTTGGCGGGTTTATCCTTGGCCAGAACGTGGCTGCGAGCCGCGGTCTCGAGGTCGAGGTGGCGGAAGTCCTGATTTATGATCGTGTGCTGACCGAGACGGAGAGCGAGGCCGTGACGGGTTACCTCGTTGACACGTGGGGGACGCCGGTCGAGATCCCGCCGGCGGGGTGTGCGGTGGCGCAGACCAGCCGGGTGGTTCCGGACTTTGGCCTTCATGCGTTGCTGGATGTGCAAGTGCTGGGTCCGGGCGTCGTCACGAATCTGACGTTCACCCTCGAGGGCACCACGGACGTTGCCGACGTTGCGGCGCTGAGTGTCTATGGCACCGGCACGGGGGCGGACTTCCGGCCGCTGGCGCGCTTTGGCGCCGTCGAGCGTCCTGCGGCCGGTGTGCTTTCCGTTGCGGGCACGCAGACGCTCGAGCCCGGCGTGAACCACTTCTGGATTGCCATCGAGCCGCGTCGGAGCGCGCCGTGGGGGCACGTGTTCGATGCCGCCTTGCTGGACGTCAGTCTGGTGGGCGAGGTGCGGACGCCGCTGGTCGGCAGTCCGCCCGGGGTTTTGACCCTCGGGAACGGGATTTTCAGCACCATCCTGCGTCGGTCGGGCGACGATGGCGTGCACACGTATCGGATTCCGGGACTCGTCACGACGCCACGGGGCACGCTCATCGCCGTGTTCGACCTACGATGGAACAGCTCGGCGGATCTGCCGGCCAACGTCGATGTCGGGTGTCTGCGCAGCACCGACGGCGGGAGCACATGGCACTGGCCGACCCAGGGCAAGGCGATCCTGGATTACGACAAGACCGTCGTTGGTTCGAGCGGGAACGGGGTGGGGGACCCGGCGATCCTGGTGGATCGGGAAACGGGCACGTTGTGGGTGGCGGCCCTTTGGTCTTTTGGCAACCGCGCCTACACCGGTTCGGGGGCGGGCCTTGGCACCAACCAGACCGGCCAATACGTCCTGACCCGGAGCGACGATGACGGCCTCTCCTGGTCGCCGCCGATCAACATCACCGCGCAGGCCAAGGTCAAGACCAGCTGGGGCGTCTGTTTCCAGGGGCCGGGCCATGGGATCCAACTCCGCGACGGCACGCTGCTGTTTCCCTCGCAGCACACGGATCCGGGGGGCGTCAACGCCCGGGCCTTCTTCATCTACAGCACGAACCGGGGCGAGAGTTGGCTGGCCAGTCCGGATGTCAACCCGACCATTCCTCCGCAGCTGAACGAGAATCAGATGGTCGAGCTCAACTCGGGCCAGATCCTGGTGTCGTCGAGGGCGCCCAGCGGCGGCGGCGGCAAACGGGTCTGGTCCACGTACACCCGGGGCAGCACGCCGGGCAATGGAAGCTGGTCTCCGCTCGTCTACAACCTGCCGGACCCGGTTTGCCAGGCCAGCCTCGTCCGACACAGCTCGACCCTTGATGGCGCGCCCCGGAACCGGCTGTTGTTCGCCAATCCGGGGTCGGCGTCCTCGCGGATCCAGATGACGATCCGGATGTCCGAAGACGAGGGGCAGACCTGGACCGTCGAGCGCCGGATCGACAATCGTCCTGCCGCCTATTCCGACCTGACCGTTCTTGCCGACGGCACCGTTGGGCTGTTGTATGAGACCGGCGACAGCACGGCCTACGAGACCCTGACGTTCGTTCGCTTCAGCCTCGATTGGCTGACCCGGGCGGATGTCGACACCGACGGCGACGGCCTGAGCGACTACTACGAGGGCATCAACGGCTTCACCCAGGGGGTGAACGATGCCGACGCCGACGCCGACGGCGATGGCCTGACCAACCTCGATGAATTCGAGGCTGGCACGATGGCGAATGATCCCGGGTCCGTCTTCCGGCTTTTGCCGCCGGTGGTCGGCCCCGTCGGTTGGGAACTGCGATGGACGACCGTGCCGGGCAGGGTTTACTCCCTGTGGGGCGCCTCCGATCCCGCGGGGGACTGGAGGCTGGAAGCCGACGCCCGGGACCGGATCGCCACGGGCCCGTGGATGGCGCATCCCCTGGCTGCGATGACGGAACCGATCCGTTTCTATCGTGTCCTGACCCCCTGAAGCGTGAGGCATCGGGGATGGCTCTGGCTGGGTAGTGGCGCTTGTTTTATGATAATACAAGAAGAAACCCCGTGACGAACAACCCCCATTCGTCCTTATGATCACAGGCAGATAGAGAACAACGGCACCTTCGGTGCACATCGTCCATGAGAACTCAAATTGGCATCGGCTCGCTCCTCGTTCTGGGTGCGGCTTTCGCGGCGAAGGCGGACACGATTGTGAACTTGTGGTCGGGCGTATCCGGCGACAAGGCCAATTGCGCCGCGTTCGCCTTCAAGGCCGACGCCGGGATTTACCCGGACAGTGTCATCCCGGTGGGAGCCCTGACGTCGCCGTTCTTCCTTGACGCCGTCACGCTGTACCGGCCGGCGGACACCACCACCCCCGCGATCGGCACGGGCGCGCGCCAGATCACCTCGGCGGACGCGCCGGTCTATCTGGACGTCTACAGCGGACTCGAATCCGGCGTTTTCACCGGGTACCTCGGCTCGTCGGTTTCCTCCGTGACCTGGAACAGCACGGCGTCGGACCAGCCCTACACCTTCGATTTCGGCGGGCTCACTCTGGAATCGAGTGTGAAGTACTGGTTTGTGTTTTCGGAGGACAACGCCGACGGCGAGGTGTCGAATTTCCGGTTCAAGGTGAACACGAGCGGGGACAACCTCACGGTGGGCCAGGGCAAAGGTTACCTCCTCAATGACGCGGCGCAGGTGATGAAACAGAATGGCGCCACCGACGACTGGGGCACGGCGTACGAGGTCACCTTCACCGCGGTACCCGAGCCGTCGACCATGGCCCTGTTCGCCCTGGGGGCCGTGGCGCTCTTTTTACGAAGACGGATCTGATCTTCCCATGCCGGTGAGGTTCACCGGAAGCCACCCAAGCCAGCCCCGGATCCGGCGGACCCCAATCCGCCGGGTCCGGGGCCTCGGCGGAAGGTGGGGAGGCCTGGAACGGCAGGGGCCAAACTTGACCTGTTGACCACACATTGCGCGGGTCGAGAACTCTAGTGCGCCGCCGGGATTGGGTCGCCGCGCGATTTGCGGGTCAGACGGCGCCCGTGCCGACCGGGCCGGCTCTCGAGGTGCTGGCCAATCACGGCCCCGTGATCAAGAACGCCCGGGCTGGCAAGCCACTGCGGATCGCAGGCGGGGACTTTGCCCGGGGGCTTCTGTGCCACGCGTTCATCCGGTCTCTTCACCTACCGGCGCGCAACCGAGTGAACGCCACCGTCGGTTGCCTGTTCCAGTTCCAGCAGCCGGCGCTTGCGCCACACGCCGCCGCCGTAACCGCTGAGCGAACCGTCCTTGGCGATGACCCGGTGGCACGGCACCAGGACGGAGAGGGGGTTCGTTGCGTTCGCCCGGGCCACCGCCCGCGCCGCCTTCGGCGAGCCGATCCGGCGCGCGATGGACTCGTAGCTGGCGGTCTGTCCGTAGGGAATTCGTTCGAGCTCGCGCCAGACCTGCTCCTGGAAAGCCGTGCCTCGCGTTGTGGTGGGCACGGTGAAGCGCCGGCGTTTGCCCAGCCAATACTCCCCAAGCTCCCGTTCGAGGCGATTCATCACCGGATTCCGGCCCGGCACGACAGGCAGGCTCCACCGCCGCCGCAATCGATCAAGGATGGCCCGGTGCCGACCGCGCTCGGCGAACTCGAGATGACAGACCGCCTTGCGAGTCACGACGGCCAGCAAGGGGCCGAGCGGCGTCTCGATCAGGGCCATCCGCAGGCAGTCGTCGGCGATGGCCGTTTCCCGGGTTCGCACCTTTGATCTAGCGAGGCGCGCCTCAGACCCGGTCGAGTCCTCAGGTTCATGAAGACCCTGCTGCGCCTGCCCATCCTCTCTTCCGCGCCTCGCTAATATAGAGTCCTCGAAGGCAGGGGGGTGGGGTTGGAACGGCAGGGCCCCAACTTGATCTGTTGACCCCATATCCCACAAGTCGAGGACTCGAGAGCGTCTCATGCTGGTGGCAGCTTCGCACGAGCCGACCGGCAAGGCGAGCCCGCAGACCCGGATCCTCGCCTAACGCCTGCGGCGCGAACGTGGGCCATCGGCTCGTGGTGGGTTTTCGCCTTGTAGGCGCGTGGGGTGTCGGCTCCGGGGTGGCCCGCCCGCTGGCGGGCGGGCGCTATAGGGTTTGGAGGGAATGGGCCCGCCCCGGGGGCGGGCTTTCAAATCCGCGAAAACCCCGGACTGGGCGGCTCAAGGCGTCTGGTCA
>JAKQDD010000256.1 GCA_029556615.1 Verrucomicrobiota bacterium
TCGATTGCGGTCGCCACGTATTTCTCGATGTCGCCAAGAGCGGGAATCTCCTTCTTTCGGGGGACGTGTTTTTCCTTCTTGATGCCGTCAAACGGGAAACGGGAGATTCGCCTTTCGTTAAAAGCCATACGCAGCATTGACCGCAATGCGTACAGTCGCAGGTTGCGGGACTGTGCGGACAGCAGTTGGCCCGTTCGTGCGCTCGGTTGTTCTCGCAAGCGTGTGAGATGTTCCCGAATGGCAGGCTCGCTAATTCTGTCCAACGGCATGTCCCCTCCGAAAAACTGCTCCCACTCGGCAAGAAATGATCGTTCGTTGTCCAGAGAGTGTGGGGACTTGGTTGCTCGTCGCAGGTAGTACTCTCGGTAGTCGCAAAACGACCAGACCCTACCCCGCTCCCGGAGCAGTCCTTTTCGCTCACGGGATTTCAACTCGGCCAGAGCTTGCAATGCCTGTGGGATGGTGGCGACATCCTTCCCCAAGGAGAACTTCTGTGGACGACGCTTGCCAGTGTCGGGATTCGTCACCCGAATCTGCCCGTAGAACACGCCGCCTCGCATCCAAAGTCCACGCAAGCGTTTTCTCCGCTTGTCTTTGACTTTCTCAAAGGCTATCCTGAGCTTGGTCATGTGCTTGATGAACGCTGGAACAAAAAGTAGGCAAGAAAGTAGATTAACACAAGAAATTCTATTCTTGCGCTACGTAAGTTGCTCGTAATGAAGTGCGTCCGTAGCTCAATTGGATAGAGCTTCTGACTTCGGATCAGAAGGTTGCAGGTTCAAGTCCTGCCGGACGCGCCATTCTGCTGCAAGGAGTTACGCATGTACTCAATCCAGCGCATTGAGACGTGTTTGCCACTTGTTTGCCACTTTTGGAGGCTCACGCCGCCTGTTTGCCGCTTGGCAGCCAGAATTACCCGGCCCGAGTTCGGGGCTGTTTCGCCGCAAGCTCGGGCGGAAAGAACAACCGTTGAAGCCTCGCCGGCCAGGGCATGTTTGCCACTTTCGGGTGCGTGTTTGCCGGTCCGCCCTCGCCCCCCCTCGGGTCTCGCCGGGATGGGCTTGTTTTCGATCTCCCACCTGTCTAGCCTTCGGCACAGCATGAAACCCAGACAATCCGAGGACTTGAAACCTCGTTTCTCGCTTCTCGTGTGCGGCGTGACGGGCGCAGTCCTTTGGTGCGCTCTTTGCCAGCAGACGACGTTCAAGCCGGGCCAAGGCCAGAAAGAGGTCTGGGTCGGGAACAAGAAGGCGATTCAGTATCCGGACGAGTTTCGAGAGTACGGAACCAATGTGTACAACATCCGGTTCGCCCGCGAGTGGCGGGGCGCATACCTGGGGCCATGTCCTTTGCCTGGAGGACAAATGATAGGCTGGAGACGGTTTATTGCCGACTTCGGCGGTGGCTCAGTAATCGAGGCTAGCCGTGAAAGTGCCATATCGACTGTTTCCGACGATCCTGTCCGTCCCACACTCATCCTGCACGACGATGTCGACAAAGCTGCCTTTCTGGAACGGGAACAAGAGGCCAAGCGCCGTGCTGGTTACTACAGCGGCTACAGCGGCAGCCCGATAGTCAGTTTCGGGCTTTTCGCTGGCTACACTAACTGGAACAGCAACAGGATACCGGTCTACGATGTTGGCAAGCTCCTTTCTGAATCAGAGGGAAGGCGGCGCATGGCAGAGAACGCGCTGGCAGAACGAAAACGGATCGAGAAGGCAAAGCAGGGCGAACGCTCAGCTATCGAAGCACGAACAGTGGAATTCCTGAAAGCACGCGCAAAAGACGGCTCAGCAGAAGCTTCTTACGATCTCGGAACGCGCTACCTCGTCGGCAAGGGGGTGGAGAAGGACGTCCCGGAGGCGAAGCGTCATTTCAAACGTGCAGCGGAGCAGGGCCACCAAGCCGCTAGAGCCGAGCTTGGGCGGCTCGAAAAGGTGGAGTGACTTTGTCCATCAGCGGACGAGGGCTTCCGCGAGGCTCAGCAATGAGAGCAGACAGTGAGGCGACGCCAGGATGAGTGTCCAAGAAGTATACTGCCCGAGCTGCGGTGGACCGATGCTGGTGGACGATCAACTGGGAGGCAGGTCGTTCGAATGCCCACATTGCCGGGTGACAGTAGAAACCGAGGCTGCGACCTTCCTAAACCGGGACGGAATGAAGCTCGGCCCATACTCGCTGGGTTTGTTGCATAAGATGTGGGAGGCGGGTCAGTTGGGCTCCAATGACGGCGTTTGGGATGAACACGCCCAGGCGTGGCGATCTGCGCGTGAGTTCTTTGAACCGCAGCCCCCTTCGCCCCCCCAACCGCAGCCAGCCCCAACGGCAGACGCACAAGGTGCAACTTCGGGTGGCATTCGATGCCCATTCTGCAAGGAACTGATCCTCGCCGGTGCAATAAAGTGCAAGCACTGTGGCAGCGACCTTGAGGTGCCCCAGAAGTCAGATGCCGCGGCGGGATGTCTCGGTCTTCTGCTCGGTCCAGTCGGCCTGTGGTACAAGGGACATTGGGCAGCCGGGTTTGCATGGCTCGCAATGGCCTTGCTCATTGGTATTCTGACAGGTGGTTGGCTCGCACCCGTGTTCTGGATTGGTATGGCCGCCCATGCTGCCTGCGCGAAGCCCAAGAGCTGACAACTAGGCTGTGGGCGGCCGGGTGTTGGGTACGCCAGCGGGGGTGTGCTCAGGCGGTCCGGCTCGAAGAGGCGGCCCGCAGGATGTCCCAAGACGGGCTTTGATGAAGGCCCAATATCCCGCACCGCCCATTTCGGCGGTCAAGAAACGGATAGGCAATGGTCAAGCCAGCAGGCTCTTGGCCTCTTCAAACGATATTCCGACCCTGTCGGCCAGTTCCCGATAAAACCCGTCGTGCTTGTGCGCGTCTTGCGCGGACCGATACGTCAACCCTGGAGCCATACGGCTGCGATTTGAGACTCGGCACCGGTTGGCCTGAGCCTACCAACCTCCCGTAAGCAGACCCGGTCAACTTCCCGTGAGCGCCAACGGGGCTAGCCCGGCTTTCCTGAGGAAGCCGGGCTAGCTCCAGCGTCTGCGTCACGAGGAAGGGCCAGGAGTATGCGTTTGCAGTGTGCAACGCACCAAAGGGCTTTCGGCGTGTGACATGCCATGTTCTAGGCCTCGGAGCGCCTGAACGCCTGCAGGCCGCACCGGGCGGGAATCCGCTGTGTCCCCCCCCCTATCGATCGGCGACTGAAAACGCCTCCTGGGCCATTCTGGAGCGTTTGGCGGGCCCTTCTGGGGAAGCCTTGGCCCCTTTGGAGAGCAACCGACCTCCGGGATTCTCAGGAGCGCTGATCCGGTGATCACTCGAGGAGGGGCGGAGGCCAGGCCCACCGGGGCCCCCTTCCCTCTCCGGAAAACAAAACCGCTCCTGAGGCATTCTAGATCGCGCAAAGGGCGGCGTGGGAGAGTTGTGAAGCGACATAAAGAACTCCCCACCCCGTTGGTCCACACGATGGCTAGCCCTTCTTTTCCATCTCAAAGTAATCTGCGGCGTCAATCCTGCCTTTCTGAATGGAGATCGACCACGCAACCAGCGATGTGTAGCGCCGGGGGAAACCCATACCTATCATCACTTTTTCCACGCGAGATCTCATGCCCTCAAAGGGACAGTTCGTGGAGACAAACCACGGGGTGCTGCCAATCCGTTGGGGGGTATTGCTACTCCCGCTCTCGGAGATCTCGTTCGGATTCCTGGAAAACCACAAGCGTCTGTGTCCGCCAATCGCTGCCGCGGCCTTGTCGAACTTCCCTGGGTCACGTTTGTATAGGTGCTCGAGGATGCGCAGCATCCGATGCGTCTGGTTGTGACCGGAGATCTCGCTGGCGTCCACGAGGAAAGGTACTTCTGGCGGCTGTTGGAGTGCTATGCGCAGAAGATCGTCTGGCAGAATGAACTTGCTCTCGCAGAACTTCAGCAGCGCCTCGGCAAGCGATGCGTCGAGTATCAGTTTTCGCTTAGCCATCGATCGGTTCTCCTAGGGCTCACGTTGATTGTGCAGCAAACGAGTTGATGAGCATATTGTCGTGGAAAAGGGGTAACATAGTTGCGGTTGATAGAGACCTGGATCAGGCCGTCGCAGCGGAGGCAGGATTCCACGGCGTGACGCCGAGCACGAGCCACGTCCAGGATGGACGCGAGCATCCATGCCGCGAAGAGTACACCTCATGTGATAGGCGAGTCCATCAGAAAGCGGATGGTGCCGCCCTGGGTGCTGCGAAACCTCGGCCTGCTGATTGACGGCCCAAGCGGCGGTGCGGTTGGGTGTTGGCAACGTGAGAGGTTGGTCGTTGGCGGCAACCGATACAGCAGTTTACGCCCGAGGTCTCTGGAGCTGAGCTGGTCCGTTGCACAGCCGCCAGGCTCACTCCAGAAGCGTCCATGTCGGAGGACCGCCCCCCCGTTCCCCTCGCCGCGAGACAAAACCGCTCCTGGGCCAGCCTAGTGCGTGCGAGGGCCCGCGTGGGAGAGCACCGAGTGGTGCTCGACGCCACAATTGCCGGCGGCCGAAGCGAGCAGGTTGCCGTCATCCGCACTGGCTGAAACGCGATATTCCCAGGCATCGGAATCTCCGGGTGGGCAAGGACACATAGAGTTCTGTCGACGGCAACCGTTCCAGGGGTATCCGCGATGGATCGCGATCATCCGCAGAAACTCGCAGAGATCCTCGTCTGGTTCCTATTCGGGATTGCGGAACAGCCGCTCGACCTCGTTGCGGCGACGCGGGGCGACTTTTACGTCGGTCCGGTGCAGGCACGTCTCGCTCCAGCCCAGGGTCTCCTCCCTCTGGTTGTCGTCGCTCACGGCTCCTGCTTGGATTCGTGACCGATCTCCACGATGGTGATGCCCGGGTTGGCGCGGTTGAGGTCGGGGTCGGATCGGAGCGCCGGGTGGCGGCTGAGAAGTTCACGGCCTTCGGCTGTGTCCGAAGAGAACCGGTCGCCCGGAATCACAAGACGTGCCTTGCCCTCTCTGACGCGCAGGCGCAGGGATCTGCGGATGGCCGGTCCGAGCTTGCCGCCTTCGCCGCTGGAACCCCAGCCGTGGATGACTTTCAGGACGCGCACGCGAGCACGACGGGCTGCGTCCATTTCCCGCAGAAGTCGTCGGCGAGCCTGATCCACGCTGGGCCGGCCAGATTCCAAGTTCACGGCATGCATACCAAGGTATCATGGGGGCCAGGCTTCTCTTCTCGTCTGAGCGTGCGGTAGCGGAGATGACGAAACAAGGCGAAAGCCTCCTCTCCGGTGCACTTCGGAAGTTGCGTTCTGCGGTTGCGTTGTGGAATAGTCTCGCTTCGGGCACCGGCGGCATGAGACTTGAAGACCTGCAACCAGGCACGGGAGTGCGTGGGGTCCTGCCAGACGGTTTGGTTACCGTGGTGAGTGTCCAGTGGCACGGGTCGAATGCGCTCACCTTGGTCTATCGGATGTCAGAGGGGCGTGTGGCCGACCAGATCCTCTTCCGCCACGACGAACCCCGGCTCGAGATCGTCGAGGTCGGCCGGCCCTGGAGCTTCGACGGCGACGGCGCTCTCTTCCGGCTGGTCTCGGAGGCTCACCGAATCCGCCTAGCCCACCTCTTTGACCCGCTGCTTGCGGTCCACACGTCGCAGGTCGAGCCACTTCCGCACCAGATCACGGGGGTCTACGAGGTGATGCTGCCGCGGCAACCGCTCCGGTTCCTCCTGGCGGACGATCCAGGTGCCGGCAAGACAATCATGGCAGGGCTGCTGATCAAGGAGTTGATCGCCCGGGGCGACCTGAAACGCTGCTTGATTGTGTGTCCTGGGAGTCTGGTCGAGCAATGGCAGGACGAGCTCCAGCGCCGGTTCCACCTGCCGTTCGAGATTCTGACGAACGACAAGCTCGAGGCCGCCCGCACCGGCAACTGGTTCCTCGAGAATGACTTGGTTATCGCCCGGCTCGACAAGCTGGCCCGCGACCCGGACGTCCAGGCCAAGCTCAGCGCTGCAGACTGCCGCTTCGACCTCGTTGTCTGCGATGAAGCCCACAAACTCTCGGCCACGTTCTTCGGCGGGGAGGTGAAATACACCAAGCGCTACCGGCTCGGACAACTGCTCTCGGGACTCACCCGCCATCTCCTCCTCATGACCGCCACACCCCACAACGGAAAGGAGGAGGATTTCCAGCTCTTCCTGGCGCTCCTGGACGGCGACCGCTTCGAAGGGCGGTTCCGGGATGGTGTCCACCGAGTCGAGGTCTCCGATCTGATGCGGCGGATGGTCAAGGAGCATCTGCTCAAGTTCGACGGCCGCCCGCTCTTTCCTGAGCGCATCGCGTACACTGTCCCCTACAAGCTCTCCGAGCCGGAGGCCCGCCTGTACCGGGAAGTCACCGGGTACGTCCGCGAGGAGTTCAACCGCGCCGAGGCGCTGCAGAACGACAAGCGTGCAGGCACGGTCGGTTTTGCCCTGACGATCCTGCAACGCCGGCTGGCGTCTTCGCCGGAGGCCATCTTCCAGTCGCTCCGGCGGCGCCGCGAACGGCTCGAGAAGCGTCTTCGGGAACTTGAATTGCTGCAGCGCGGGGTCCCCGCGAGCAGTCCTGCCTCACCCCCCGGCGCGACATCGCCTCCTGCCCTCGGCGAGTTGGTGCTCGATCCCGATGACGTCGAGGATCTGAACGAAGCCCCCGAGAACGAAGTCCAAGCGGTCGAGGAACAGATCCTTGACCAAGCCACCGCGGCCGGGACGATCGCCGAGCTCAAGGCGGAGATCGCAACGCTCACACGGTTGGAGGGACTGGCGGCCGACGTCCGCCGCAGCGGCCAGGACACCAAATGGCGCGAGTTGTCCCGTCTGCTCGCGGAGATCTTCACACCTGCCGGACTGGACGGTCGCCTTGCAGAGGCGCCGCCCCCGTACGGAGCAGGCCCCATCCCCAAGCCCAGACCGTCGCCGCGTCAGAAGCTCGTGGTGTTTACCGAGCACCGAGACACGCTGAACTACCTGCAGCGCCGGATTGGCGGTCTCCTGGGTCGCCCGCAAGCGGTCGTGATGATCCACGGCGGTCTGGGCCGGGAGGAACGCCGCAAGGCGCAAGAGACCTTCCTGCACGACCCCGAAGTCCAAGTGTTGCTGGCCACGGATGCCGCGGGCGAAGGCATCAACCTCCAGAGGGCGCATCTGATGGTGAATTACGATCTGCCTTGGAACCCCAATCGCATCGAGCAGCGGTTTGGGCGGATCCACCGCATCGGGCAGACCGAGGTTTGTCACCTCTGGAACATCGTGGCGGAGGAGACCCGGGAAGGGGACGTGTACCGGCGGTTGCTCGAGAAGCTCGAGGAAGCGCGCCAAACCCTGGGGGGCCAGGTCTTCGACGTGCTCGGCAAGCTCCAGTTCGAGGGGCTCTCGCTCCGGGATCTCATGATCGAGGCCATCCGCTATGGCGACCAACCGGAGGTGCGGGCGCGCCTCAACCGGGTCGTCGAGAACGGAGTTGACCTCTCCCGGGTACAAGGACTGCTCGAGGACCGCGCACTGGCCCAAGATGTCATGGACCCCAGTCGCGTCGCCCGGGTGCGTGAAGAGATGGAGCGGGTCGAAGCCCGGCGGTTGCAGCCGCACTACATCGAGTCGTTCTTCCACGAGGCCTTCGGACGCCTGGGCGGCGCCGTCCGGCAACGGGAGCCGCGTCGGTACGAAATCACGCACGTCCCTGCACCGGTCCGCAACCGGGATCGCCAGATCGGCACAGGCGATCCCGTGCTGGCACGGTACGAGCGCATCGCGTTCGAGAAAGACCTGATCGCACCGCCCGGGGAGCCACTCGCCGCCTTCGTCTGCCCCGGCCACCCGCTCCTGGACGCGGTCCTCGATCTCACCCTCGAACGCCACCGGGATCTCCTGCGCCGCGGGGCTGTGCTGGTCGATGACGACAACCCGGGAACGGAGCCGCACCTGCTCTTCTATCTGGAACACGCCGTCCAAGACGCCAGTCTGTTGCCCTCCGGAGAGCGACGCACGGTCTCCCGGCGCCTGATGTACGTGCTGCTCGACGCCGCCAGCGTCGCACGGCACCCGCAATACGCGCCATACCTTGACTACCGTCCGCTTGGAGCGGGCGAGCCCACTGTTGAGCAGATCCTCGCCCGGCCCGAGTGCGCGTGGATCAAACGCGACCTTGAGGTGACCGCGATGAACCACGCGATCGCCACCGTCGTCCCGGAGCACCTGACCGAGGTGCGCGACCGGCGGTTGCACTGGATTGAAAAGGCCCGAGCAGCGGTCAAGGACCGGCTCACCAAGGAGATCGCGTACTGGGACCATCGCGCTGAGGAGCTCAAGCTTCAAGAACAGGCGGGCCGGGCAAATGCCACGCTCAATTCGCAGGAGGCCCGGCGGCGTGCCGACGAGCTTCAGGGACGCTTGGAGCGGCGCCTGACCGAGTTGGACCGGGAAGCCCAGGTCTCGGCGCTGCCGCCGGTGGTGCTCGGAGGGTTCGTGGTGGTGCCGCGGGGGTTGATCCAAGCCATGATGGGCGGTACTCGTGAGGCCGTCGCTGAAACCCAAACCACTGCGGCACGGCAGGCGGCGGCGGCGCGGGCCCGCGCCATCGTCATGGAGGTCGAGCGGCGCCTCGGCTTTGAACCGGTCGATCGGGAGCAGGAGAAGCTCGGCTACGATATCGAGAGCCGTGTGCCCGGCACCGGCAAGCTGCGCTTCATCGAGGTCAAAGGCCGCGTCGCTGGCGCTGACGTCGTTACGGTCACCAGGAACGAGATCCTCACCAGCCTGAACAAGCCGGACGACTTCATCCTCGCCATCGTCGAGTTCCTTCCTGACGGCGCCCACCGGGTCCGCTACCTGCGCCAACCGTTCCGCCGAGAACCGGATTTTGGAGTCACCAGCGTCAACTACGACCTCGGCGATCTGCTGCAACGGGGGGAGGAACCTCGATGATCCGATTCTTATCTCAATATGCTCGCCAAATTCTTCGTGCTTTCAGGAGCCAAGCCCACCTCCCCCTCTATGAGTTGGATCAGAGGCACTTGCGTAACCCGGCTACGCACATACGCCCGTTCGATCCGGCCCGTGGATTCACGGGTGACCCTTGCTGCCCGACTGAGCCGACTCCACCTCCCCACCTGAGATTCACCGGGTGGAAGCTCGCGCATTCGGTCAAGAAGGCCGATTCGCTGAGAAGACTCCCTTTCGATGTCGTGGCGCCTTTCGGCTTACTCATGGAGCAATTGCCGACTTTCGACTGGCGAGGAGACGATCTGCGTCTGTTCGATGGTCTGGCCCGCGCATACACCGACTTCACCGAGACCAGTCTCGCTGGCCGCGTTGGTCAAGGTGTGATGCTTCTCGCCATGGAAGCGCGTGGGTTTGTCTTCGTGGGCAACTACCCTCGCAGCCATGGAAAACGGGGACCGGACTTTGTCTTCCAGCACAACACTAGTGCGAGTCGCCGTGCATTGGCAGAGTCGAAGGGGTCTTTCGTGCAGGTGGAGGGGACGCCGAACATCAAGGCCGCATTGCGGGATGGCCTTGATCAGCTCGACGCCGCTGACCATCAGAGAGTATCGGACTCCTTCGCCTTTGGCACGTTTCTTCGCGAGCGCGATGACCCCCACCCGGAGCCCTCGCTGGTGGCCTGGACCAGGGCTGGGTATGATGGAAAGCCAACCCTCGATGAGCCGGATTCCGATTCGATCTTACGTGGCAACTACGCTGCTTGGCTACACGCAATGGGATTGTTTCAAGCGGCATCCGATCTCAGCAAGAAGGTCCGCCCTGAACGTGCTGAAAAAGTCGCCTTCCACCTAGTTGATCATCGTGGTGAGGAATACGCTGTTCGGCCACAGGCTATTGTCCCGTCGGACGAGCTGGATTGGCTTGTGCCTTTTCTTCTTCCCCGCAGAGGAGGCGAACACGTGGTTGTGGCTGGGCTGCTCCGCGGTGTTCTTCATCGCATCCGTGAGGCGATGCAGGATCCCTCGTCCACCTTGGGGGTGGAACTCCCCTCCGACACCGGTCAGTCCGAGGCGCAGAGCGACGGAGGTTTCAAAGGCAGCGTCCTTGCAGATGGCTCGCTGTTGGGTGTGATGCCTGCGGAAGCGCTCTCGGAAGCACGTCTAGATGGTGTGGCGCTATGAAGATACGACGAAAACTCATCGAAGTCGCCCTCCCACTCGACGCTATCAACGCTGCTTCCGCCCGCGAGAAGTCGATTCGGCACGGACACCCCAGCACGCTGCATCTCTGGTGGGCCCGCCGCCCGCTTGCGGCTGCCCGGGCGGTGATCTTCGCCCAGATGGTCGACGACCCGTCAAGTTGCCCCGAGCTGTTTCCAACGGCCAAGGCCCAGGAGAAGGAGAGACAGCGGTTGTTCAAGATCATCAAGAACCTCGTTCAGTGGGAAAACACGACGAACGAGGAGGTGCTCGAACGCGCCAGGGCGGAGATCTGGCAGAGCTGGCGCCGGGCCTGCGTCGACAACGCTGGCCACCCGCGGGCTGGGGAGTTGTTCAACCCGCACATGCTGCCTGCTTTTCATGATCCGTTCGCTGGCGGCGGTTCCTTGCCACTCGAGGCCCAGCGCCTGGGGCTGGAGGCCTACGCCAGCGACCTGAACCCGGTGGCGGTGCTCATCAACAAAGCGATGATCGAGATCCCGCCGCGGTTTTCCGGCCGTCCGCCGGTGAATCCCGAAGCACGCAGAGACAAGGCCCTGATCGCTCGGGAATGGAAAGGGGCCCAGGGGTTGGCCGAGGACGTCCGATATTACGGCAAGTGGATGCGCGACGAGGCGGAGAAGCGCATCGGGCATCTCTACCCGACGATCGAGGTTACGCCGGAGATGGCTGGAGAACGGCCGGACCTGAGGCCTTTGGTTGGTCAGAAGCTTACCGTGATTGCCTGGATCTGGGCGAGGACGGTCAAGAGTCCGAACCCTGCGTTTGCGAGAGTGCACGTGCCTCTCGCCTCTACGTTCATGCTCTGCACGAAGCCCGGCAGAGAGGTCTACGTCAAACCACTAATCGAGAACGGCGGCTACCGCTTTACGGTGAAGGTGGGGAAGCCCAACGAAGCCGAGGCTGCAAAGAACGGCACGAAGCTGGCTCGAGGCGCGAACTTCAAGTGCCTCATGTCAGAAGCACCGATCGCCAGTGACTACATCAAGGCTGAGGGCAGAGCCGGTCGCATAGGGGCACGCCTGATGGCCATTGTGGTCGAAGGGGATCGCAGTCGAGTATATCTGACGCCGACGCAGGAGCACGAAGCAGTCGTATGTAACGCGAGGCCGGAGTGGAGGCCCGATGGCACGTTCGTGGAAGATGCACGTGCCTTCACGCCATGCCTCTACGGGATCAAGGAGTGGCAGCATCTCTTCACGGACCGACAGCTTACGGCATTGACGACATTCAGTGATCTTGTGCAGGAAGCGCGCAAGCGGGTGGAGCGTGACGCATTTGAAGCAGGCGTTGCTTCTGATAGGAGTGTGTCGGATCATGCGTGCACGGCGCAGTCCTACGCAGATGCGGTGGCAGTGTATCTTACGTTCGCTCTTGATCGAAGCGTAGACAAGTGGGCGACGTTGGCGATATGGAATGTAGTGGGAGAGAAAGTGGAGCATGTATTCGGGATGCATGTTCTACGCATGACTTGGGACTATGCAGAGGGGAATCCGTTAAGCTCATCCACGGGGAATTGGTCTAGTGCGATTGCGTGGGGAGAGCGATTCCTCAAGACGCACACGCCCGGCTCAGGGGGTGTCGCCACTCAGGCGGATGCACAGTCGCAAGCCCTTAGTGTCGGCAAGGTAGTATCCACGGATCCTCCCTATTACGACAACGTCCCATACGCGGACCTTTCGGACTTTTTTTATGTTTGGCTGCGCCGGTCGTTGATGCCCGTCTTCCCCGGTCTCTTTGCTACGCTTGAAGTTCCCAAGGGTGAGGAGCTGGTTGCCACCCCCTACCGTCACGGCGGCAAGCTCAAAGCCGAGGCGTTCTTCCTCGAGGGAATGACCGAGGCCATGCACCGCCTGGCCGAGCAGGCCCACCCGGGTTTTCCGGTAACGATCTACTACGCATTCAAGCAGTCTGAGAGCAACACTGACACAGTGACCGCAAGCACCGGTTGGGAGACGTTCCTCGACGCCGTGATGCGCGCCGGCTTCAGCATCACGGGAACTTGGCCGATGAGGACGGAGCGATCGGGTCGTCTGCGAGACACAGGGTCGAACGCTCTGGCCTCCAGCATAATCCTTGTCTGCCGCAAGCGGGCCCCCGATGTCGCATCTGCCACGCGGCGCGACTTTGTCAGCGCACTGAAAGCGCAGCTGCCCCCCGCCCTCGCCCACCTGCAGCGAAGCAACATTGCACCGGTGGACCTCGCCCAGGCCGCCATCGGTCCGGGCATGGCAGTGTTCACGCGGTATGCCAAGGTGCTCGATGCCGGGGGCAAAGCGCTCACGGTGCGCGATGCACTCGGACTCATCAACCAGACTATGGACGAAGCGTTGGCGGAGCAAGAAGGCGACTTCGACGCCGACACGCGCTGGGCAGTCGCCTGGTTCGAGCAGAGCGGATTCGCAGAGGGGGAATATGGCGTCGCCGAGACGCTGTCGAAGGCCAAGAACACAAGCGTGTCGGGCATGGTGGAGGCCGGGATTCTCGTCTCCAGCCGGGGCAAAGTGCGGTTGCTGAAGCCGGCGGAACTTCCGGCCGACTGGGACCCGGCTACGGACCAGAGGCTCACGACGTGGGAGATCGTCCATCACCTGATCCGCAGCCTGGAGGGCGGCGGCGAAAGCGCGGCGGCGGCGCTCGCGGCGAGGCTGGGATCGAAAGCCGAGACGGCCCGCGAGTTGACGTATCGCCTCTACACTCTGTGTGAGCGGAAGAAGCGGGCGGCCGAGGCGTTGTCGTACAATGCACTCGTGCAGAGCTGGCCCGAGATCAGCCGCCTGTCACGCGAAGCACCGACACCGGCTGGGCAGCAGGAGTTGGGGATTTAGCACTGAACGAGAGCAACAGGGAGCACGGAGATGGCTATTACGAATCAGGAACGGGTCGGCAAGGCAATGGAACTGCTCCGGGTGGGGCTTGCCCCGTTCGTCGAGCGCGAGTTCACGAGCCTCCATGGAGAACAAGCCGCAGAGGCGGCGCGTCGCTACTTGGGCGATGACCGCGGTGTCGCCAAGAAGCGCATCGCGGATTGGGACGTGGCGGCCCTGCTGAAGTTGATGTGGGAGTCGTGGAACGACGTGTTCGGCAAGACCCTCGGCCGGGCGGAGCGCTCACTGGTTTCGGAGTTGCGCGACTGGCGAAACAAGTGGGCGCATCAGGAGCCGTTCTCGAGCGACGACGCCGATCGTGCGCTCGATTCCATGGCGCGCCTCCTCGCGGCGGTGTCCGCGCCCCAAGCCGAGGACGTCGGGAAGATGAAGATGGAGCTGCGGCGTCTTCTGTTCGACGAGCAGGTTCGTGGGGAGAAGCGCAAGGCGGGCGGTTCGTTGATTGAGGCCGCCGCCACCGGCGCACTCAAGCCCTGGCGTGAGGTTGTGACACCGCACCCGGATGTCGCCAGCGGCCGATACCAGCAGGCTGAGTTCGCCGCCGACCTCTGGCAAGTGCACCTGGGCGAGGGTACCGATGAGTACCGGGTCCCCGCCGAGTTCTTCCGGCGCACTTACCTGACCGAGAGCCTCAAGCGCTTGCTGGTCAACGCGGTGCAACGGCTCTCTGGCAAGGGGGGAGACCCTGTTGTTCAGCTCCAGACCAACTTTGGCGGCGGCAAGACCCACTCGATGCTGGCGCTCTACCACTTGTTCTCTGGCGTTGCCCCGGGGGAGTTGGCCGGTGTGGACAGTGTGCTGGCCCAAGCTGCGGTCAAGAGCTTGCCCAAGGTCCGGCGTGTGGTGCTGGTTGGCAACAAGATCTCCCCGGGAAACCCGGTCACCAAACCCGACGGCACCGTGGTCCGGACACTCTGGGGGGAATTGGCCTATCAACTCGGGGGCAAGCAAGCCTTCGCTCGGGTTGCGGCCGACGATGCCAACGGCACGAGCCCCGGGGACGTCCTCCGGGAGCTGTTGAAGGAACACGGGCCATGCCTGGTCCTGATCGACGAGTGGGTGGCCTACGCCCGCCAACTCCACGAGAAGAGCGATCTGCCGGCCGGGAGTTTCGAAACGCAGTTCACGTTCGCCCAAGTGCTGACGGAATCCGCCAAGCTGGCGGGCAATTGTCTGCTGGTGATCTCGCTCCCCGCATCCGACACGACCGGCTCACCGCACACGCAGGCGGACGATGCCGAGGTGGGCGGGATCCGCGGGCGCGAGGCGCTCGAGCGGTTGCGCAATGTGGTGGGGCGACTTGAGTCTTCGTGGCGGCCGGCGACTGCCGAGGAAGGATTCGAGATCGTGCGGCGCCGGCTGTTCGAACCGCTGGCAGGACCCGACGCCTTCAAACAGCGGGACGTCACGGCACGCGGGTTCGCGGATCTTTATCGTGCCGAGAGCGCCGAGTTCCCCCGCGAGTGCCGGGATGCCGAGTACGAGAAGCGTATCCAGGCGGCGTACCCGATCCACCCGGAGATCTTCGACCGGTTGTACACGGACTGGTCAACCCTGGTGAAGTTCCAGCGCACCCGTGGTGTGTTGCGGCTCATGGCGGCGGTCATCCACAGTCTCTGGGAGAAAGGCGACCGCAGCCCGCTGATTATGCCCTCGACGATGCCAATCGACGACACCCGGGTGCAGTCGGAGCTCACGCGGTATCTCTCGGACAACTGGGCGCCCATCATCGAGAAGGACGTCGATGGCCCCAACTCGCTGCCGCTCCGGATCAATGCCGAGGTACCCAATCTGGGCAAGGTCCACGCTGCGCGACGTGTGGCTCGGACAATCTACTTGGGCTCAGCGCCGACGGCCACCGCAGCCCACCGTGGCCTCGAAGACCGCCGCGTGAAGCTCGGCTGCGTGGTCCCCGGAGAAGCGCCGGCTGTCTTCGGCGATGCCCTTCGCCGTCTCGCGGCCTCGGCCACGTACCTGTACCAGGACGGCGCCCGGTTTTGGTATTCGACTCAGCCGACTGTCACGAAGCTGGCCGAGGACCGTGCCGAGCAGCTGAAACGGGATCCTGACCGGGTCGAGGAGGAACTGGAACGGCGGGTCAAGACGGATACCACACGGCGCGGTGATTTCGCCGGCGTCCACTCGATGCTTTCGCCGGGGGCGGAGGTCGCCGATGCGTTCGATGTGCGCCTGGTGGTGCTCGGTCCAGAGCACCCGTACAGCAAGGAAGCGGGTTGCCCGGCGGAAGTTGCTGCGAAGGCGATCCTTGCCTCGCGTGGCACCGGGCCGCGGATCTGCGGCAACACGCTCGTCTTTCTGGCCGTGGACAAGGTGCGCCTTCAGGATCTGGACGAAGCGCTCCGGAAGTACCTGGCCTGGACCTCGATCCTGGCCGAGCGTGACACGCTCAATCTTGACCCGCATCAGGCGCGTCAGGCCGAAGCCCAGCAGCGCGCTGCCGACGGCGCCGTGACCGCACGACTCCCCGAGGCGTACCAGTGGTTGTTGGTCCCGGTGCAGGCGAACCCTCATGCGCCGGTCGAGTGGCAGGCACTGCGGCTTGCCGGCGGCGAACCGCTCGCCTTGCGCGCCAGTCGGCGCCTGAAGAGCGAGGAGCTCTTGGTGACGAGCCTGGGCTCGACCATCCTGCGCAAGCACATGGACGATGTCCCCCTGTGGCGGGGTGAGCACGTGTCCATCCGCCAACTGGTCGAAGATTTCAGCCGGTACACTTACCTGTCGCGGGTGGCTGCACCGGAGGTGTTGGTGCAAGCCATCCGGGACGGCGTAGCGTTGTTGACGTGGCAGACGGACACGTTCGCATACGCCGAGAGTTACGACGAAGCTGCAGGGCGCTACAAGGGTCTGCGGGGCGGTCGAGATGTCGTGGTGACGGCCGACAGCGTGGGGCTATTGGTGAAGCCAGACGTCGCACGTCGGCAGATGGACGCTGAGACTCCGGCCGCCGGGACCATGGCCGGACCCGATCGGGCAGGGACCGCCGGAGCACCGGGGACGACCGCAGGGACGGCCGCGTCCTCAGGAGCCGCTGGGGGCGGCGCGCCCCCCGCCCGACCTCCGACTCCGATGCCTCGGCGTTTCCACGGCACCGTCACGCTCGACCCGGCGCGTGTTGGCCGCGACGCCAGCCGCATCGCCGACGAAGTCATCGCCCACCTCACCGGTCTGTTGGGTGCGGACGTCACAGTCACCCTCGAGATCGAGGCCTCGGTTCCCAACGGCGCTCCCGAGCATGTCGTTCGGGTCGTCACCGAGAACAGCCGGACCCTGAAGTTCACAGATCACGGGTTTGAGGCGGAGTGAATACAGAGCACGACTTATGGGATACGAGACATGTCTTCACTTGTTGGACGTCGAAGTCGATCCACGGCGTCGGGATTATGTCGAGCGCCTGCTGCGCAACCCCGAAAAGGCCAGGAACAAGGTGGCGCGAGAGTATCTGAAGCTGATGGGAATGAGCGACGGGGGCTATCTGAACTTCCGATTCGATCCTGAAGAACGGTGGGCCTATCCCTATGGCATCAATGAAGATGACCCCGACGACGATGGATTCGTCCTGGCTATGGTGGGGAAGTGGTACGACGCAGGGAGGTTCGCTGTGTGGCTCTGCTATCACTGCGCAGGCGGGAAACTGGTTCTCCACAGCAATGAGGCGGACGGGGAGGCGTTCGGCTGGGAATTCGAGGACGGTCGCATAAGATACCTCGAATTGATCCCATGTTCAGAGTGGCGACAGCTTCGTCCGAGCTCGAAGCGCGCCCCCTCGAAGCGTCGCACTCGATCCAGCAAGAGATCGTCATGAAAGCCATTACTGTTCGTCAACCCTTCGCGGGACTGATCGTTGCCGGCGTCAAGGACGTGGAGAACCGCACGTGGAACACCCGTCTTCGCGGCCGGATCGCCATCCACGCGGCGTCAGCGAAACCCAGTGCTGGGGCCATGGAATTCTACGAGCGCGAAGTCAAAGCGAGAGGCTGGAAATGGCCAAAGGACCTCGTGGAGCTCCGGGGCGGCATCATCGGCACCGTCGAACTCGTGGACGTCGTGACGAAGTCAAGGAGCCCCTGGTTCAATGGCAAGGGTTTCGGTTTCGTTCTGGCGAATCCCAAACGATTGAAGTTCAGACCGGCTACAGGCCAGTTGAAGATCTGGGAGGCGTGACAAGTCCCCCGCAGGAGTGGAGACCGGCTCAGATCATCGCATGTTGTTGTGAATCAGGGCCTTCTGGACTGGTTAACACGATTTCTACAGAATACGTGTTGACGAGTAGATCCTCCTGTGGCACAGTCAGGGCATGAAAACGCCCGCCTTCAGCTACCTCCGCGTCAGCGGGAGAGGCCAGATCGACGGCGACGGCTTTCGGCGTCAGGCCGAGACTATCACCCGCTACGCCAAGGCGAATCGGATCGAGATCGTCCAGCAGTTCCGCGACGAGGGTGTCAGCGGCACCAAGGAGGCACTGGATCGCCCGGGTCTGACCGACCTGTTCGTGGCTCTGAAGGCGAACGGCGTCCGGCTCGTGATCGTCGAGAACGCCACCCGCATTGCCCGCGATTTGATGGTGAGCGAGATCATCCTGGCCGAGTTCAGGGCTCTTGGCGTGAAAGTCGTGTCGGCCGACGGCGGGGTGGACTTGACCCTGGGAAATGACGACCCAACCGGAAAACTCGTCCGGCAGATTCTCTCGGCGGTGAGCGAGTGGGAAAAATGCCTGATCGTCCAAAAGCTCCGGGCCAGCCGGCTGCGAATCCGTCGCGCCGGCGGGCGCTGTGAGGGCCGGAAAGCGTATGGATCGACGCCGGCAGAACAAGCCGTAATCGAGCGGATCCAGGCCTGGCGCGAACAGGGGAAGTCGTATGCCGAGATCGCGGGCCTACTGAATGCCGAGCATGTCCTAACACGATCAGGGGAGGGCTCTTGGCATCCGACACAGCTCCAGCGCATCGTACGACGGGTCCAGGCCTCGCTTCAGCGGAGAAAGACCGGTCGGCAGTGAGCGTGCCTCCAGGATGCCCCTCCTTCGCGCCAGGATGGCCGTAGGCGCGTTTTGGCGAGACGGGTGGTAATGGGGGGGTTCTTCCCGGTGGGGAGTTTTACCTGTCGCTCGACACCCCGGCGCCCTCCACGGAAGCCAGGGCCCACTCATAGCCGGCTTACCCCGTCATAGACACCGGACTTACGCGCCGAGCCCGAAAACGGGGTCATCACGAGAAGTTTGTGTTTGGAGGGGGCACTTCGTGCCCCGGCGAGTTGTT
Source organism: Verrucomicrobiota bacterium (assembly GCA_029556615.1). Taxonomy (GTDB): domain Bacteria; phylum Verrucomicrobiota; class Verrucomicrobiia; order Limisphaerales; family J093; genus JAKQDD01. The sequence goes on from JAKQDD010000256.1 coordinate 18,351, forward strand.
TCCGGCGGCTTGAACAACCGCCTGGCGGTTGTTCACAAGTGCCTCGGCTAGAGCCGCATGCGCTGGAGGCGCTGCTCGCCGAGACCCGTTGACGCCGCCAGAACAACTCGCCCTGGGAACCAGGGGCAAACACAAACTTCTCAGATGAGGCCGAAAACGGCCTCGCCTGCGCGCCTCCTCATTCCACGCGCCTCCAATAACGACGCGCCGATCGCCCCTTGGGGAAAGGCCCTAAGCAGGCATGGACGAACATGGAAGAAAAACAGGCAAATGAACGTGGGTCTCGGGGCGCCGACCCGCCCCCGCCCCCCACCGGCCTCCCCCGCAGGGACCCCTCCCCCCAATGTCAAGGACGAGACTCCTGCGTGAGGTGGTGACATCTCCCGGCAGAGGCGAAGGTATGTTCCACCACCATGCTACCGATCCGATCACCGGCCCAGAAGCAGAACACACCGGAAACTGATATAGTCGACAGTATCGGTTGGAGCCATACCGCTGCGATATGAGACTCGGCACCGGTTGGCCTGAGCATACCAACCGCTTCCGCGAAGCACTCGCATACCGCCTGACGCTGGCCCACGAGGGTTCAACGAAGAAGAGGCCTCGTAGTATGTGCCCTCATAGAGATCCCAGCACCACGCCACCGCGTTCCCCGTCATGTCATACAGCCCGTAGCCATTCGGCTCAAACGAACCCACTGGGCTGGTGTAGGGGGTGCCGCCAGTCGCGTATGTCGGGTGGTATCCTTCCGTCGGATTGACATCGTAGGGATAGTAAGGTCTTCCGTCTTTCCAATAACTGCGGTAGTTTGCTTGGCTGTGGCTGATCGTATCCCCCCACGGAAACCGCCGACCTGAGAACCCGCCCCGTGCCGCACACTCCCACTCCGCTTCCGTCGGCAACCGATACCCTGTATTCCATTTCACCCAGTCGTTCTGAACGTCCACCTGCCCCGTGCGGTACACCGTCGTCATGGCACCGCTCGTGTAGTACGCTGGAACCCGTTCTTCCTTCTCGCTTCGCGCATTGCACCACTTCACTACGTCATACCAGCTGACAAAGTAGACGGGATGGCTCGCTGCTTTGCTTGAGCCTCGTTTGAGAAAACTGTACCCGTGATCCGTGGCCCACTGGTACACTTCATCCCAAAGCGCCTTCGTGACCATGGTCCGGTCCATATAGAACGCGCTCACCGTCACCATGTGCACGGGAAGCTCTGCAGAATCTCCCTCGCCGAAACTGTCGCCCATCTGGAAGGAGCCTGCGGGAATCAGCACCATGCCCGGTGGCGGCATCGGCTCCCCTCGCACCCGGTAGAACATCGGAACCGCTACGTGGATGGTGCCGGTCGCGTCAACCGTTACCGCATCCAGCCCAGCCCAACTGTTCGTCCACGGCCCGTCCACCGTCGGAGCCCATTCCACCGTGGCCGAGCTGCCCGGCTCGAGACCCGTGCAGGTCAGTTCCCCGTTCACTCTCAGCGACTCGATCACGATCGGCTGTGCCTGGCCCCGAGCATTCGTCAGGCCCAGTATAATCCCAACGACTGCCACTGCGCTCAGGCTCTTCATCGCGTTCATGACGTTCCTTTCTCCGCCTTAGCTTCTGCTCGCTCCTGCCGCGAAAAGCCGGTGTGGGTCCACCGAAGCGAATGTCGGCGAGCAGAGGCATGGGCGCTGATACAGACGCCTACCACGCCGGATCCCCCCTGACAATACGGAACCGCGGTTCCGCCCTTGTCGTTGATCCTGCCGAGGGGAGGACGAGAACAACGACCGGATCTTGCTGTCGGTAACCATGCGAAGTTGAGCGGCGGACGGCCTTGCCGGTTCTGAACTTGACTTCGGGAGCTACGCCCCACCCTTCAGCACCCCGCTTTCCACGAGCGCCCCCGGGATCCCGTTCAGGAGCGTGACCGCCGCCACGAGCCCGTCGTTGATCGCCTCGACCTGCGCCTGCGTGAGAGGGTCGCTAATGCTCTTCGAGGCGTAGGTGACGCCGAAGTGGTTCGAGATGGCGCAACGAAGCGGTGTGGCTTGGGCGTGGCACTGGTGTCCCGCGTTCGACCTCGCCGTTGAAGTCAGACTTGCGCACCGTTTTCATTCCCCTCAGCACAGGCTGCGTTGTTCCCCTTGCTACACTCGTGCGCCTGGGCAACCATAAGTGCTGCGCGGGCGCGAGCAATCGCCTCTTCGTCACGCTTATCCTGGCCGTCCTCCTGCGGGAGCACGACGAGCGTGCGGGCGGTGCGTGCTTTGCAGGCGTACCGGGCGGGCAACTCGTTCCGCTCGTCGTAAAGCCGCATCTCCTCATCGCTCAGTTCAACGATGAGCGCCCCGCCATCGACAGGCTCGGCGACCGGCCAGCCCGCAAGGCGCACCGGGCGAGGCGCTTGGGTTGCCAATGGCCGCGGGTTCGCAGGGATGTGGAGGAGGGCGTCGCCGGTCAACTGTGGAGGGCTGCCGCGACTGTTCAGACGCGTGCGTGGGCGAGGCAGGTTCTTGTCATTTGCGGGGCCTCAGAGCCGACCCAGAAGATCATCCAGCGGATTGCCGTTCTGATCACTTGTGGGCATGTGGTTTAGCAACAACTTTGTCGCGGTGGTGTTTCCTTCCTTGGCCTTGGCTATGAGCTGTTTAGCGATTGCGGTCGCATCGGCTGGTGTCAGGGTCCGACGGAGCGCGGCCTGAACCGAGGCCACACCCTTCCGCCGGCCCGACGGGTTGCCAGAGCACCCCGGCATGAAGCCTCGCCCGGTAACGCCGCCCGGGCGCTTGCTCTTGCGTTGCTCCTGAACGGACACCGGCGTTGCACCCGGCTCCGGCGCTGGGGTGGTCTCGTTTGTGGACATGCTCATGTGTTCTAGTGCTGATGGTTACTGACAGAGTCTCCAGCGCGGTTGAACTCCGCGTGTGCGGGCGAACTACACTTCTGGTCGTTCATGGGATGACAGAAGGCGACGTCCCCGGACGCAAGCGAGTATGAAGTGGAGCATCCCGTCGTGACCGCCGGTACACCGGCTTCAGTGTCTGGTAGCGAAGGCACGTTGGTCTTGTTCATCGTCGGGCTCTTCCTGGCGGCAGCCACAGTCGGTGACGGTCTCCGCGCTCGGCGCGGGCGCGTTGGAGTTCAGGCCTGTTGCGCCAGCGCGGGTGTTCCGCCGCGGCCGGCCAGTCGGCAATCGCGGCCCAGAAGTCGTCGTCGCTTTCCAGTGGCCGCGGTCTTCGGACGGTTCGGACGGGTAAAAGTCTATTATTTCCCAATCCCACATTCTCATTCTCGTCCCCAAGCAAGTTCTCCCTCCTTACACGCGTGGGTGGAAAAGATCCGTCCGAACCGTCCGAGAGTACAACCGGACACAACGCAAGGAGGGCGTCAGTGATGTCAATCTCGTTCTGCATACCTCGGGGCAAGTTGTTCAGATTCGGTTTCGCGGACCTCTTCATCCTGACGGAGAATCACACCGGACCAACCGCGGACGTTTCGACCGTCGCGTCGAATGTCATGGCGGCGGGACACGCCGTGGGCTTCGAGCAGGGCGTCGGTCAGGGACCGCTCAACGGTCTTCGCGGGCTGGGGCGTCCAGTCTCGGGAGGCGCAGAATCGGAAGTAAGCCTCAACGGCCTCAGCGGAGGTGATGTCGCCGCTCCCGTGCTCGATGCACTCGGCGACAAAACGCCGGACAGAATCGGACTCTTGAAGGAGGGCATCGACGCGTGCTTCCTGCTCCTGGGTGAGCCGCAAGTCGCCGGCTTGAGCCAATTCGATTCTGGCGCGTAGCAGGCCGGCAAGGGCCCAGCGGACGATTCCGGGCCCCTCCTCGCGAACCAATAGCTCCGCGAAATTCGGGATTCGGACAGCTGGCGGTGGCCGTTCGAACCGGATGATGACCAAGCGACGCCGCCAGGCGCTTGCGTCGCCGTCCAGGCGCACGCGGAGACGGGTGTTGGATGTAATGAGGACGTTGAAGTCTCCAGACAAGGCGAGGACTTCGTTGGAGAACTTCGCTTCAGCGGTCAGCGGGTCTCCGCCCACGAGCGCCTTGAGCATTGGTGCGCCCCGACGTGAGAGGAAATCACCGGGAACATCTGGAGCGAACAGCAGCGTCTTGCCAATGAACCGGGCCGCTTCGAAGCGCTCGGCGAGAAGTTCGGTCCGCAATTGGGCGCAGTTTTCCACGCCGACCAGCCGTCGGACGACTTGCGCGATCGTGCTCTTGCCCGTCGCTGCGACGCCATCGAGAATGACAAACCGCTGGGCAGGGTTCGCACCGGCCAGGACGAGTCCGAGCCAGCGTTGCAGGAAATCAACGTCGCATCGCGGGAGCGCCCGAAGGAGCAGATCGTTCAAGAACCTCGAGCACTCCGCCTTTGGGTCGAAAGCCACCGAGCAGCGGTTTCGGCTGTAGTCGTCCAACCGGAAGTCTGTTAGGCCGACGCGACCATCCGGGCCAAATCGAACGACGCCATTTGCCAAGTGCACGCGGTCCGGGCAGGCAACAAAGGCGCCGCGGCGTTCCGCAATGCCGCGCAGGGCTGAGAGGATGGCTGCCGTCTTTGCTGCCGTCAGCTTGGATTCAAGCGCAAGGCCTCGTTCGCGTCCGTAGGCCAGAATCTGGCCAGCAGTTCGTTCGCGGACGTGTTCGTCAGAAACGGGCGTCCAGAGCCCGGTCCCATGCGCGTATTCATAGAAGCGGCGTTCGGCGGGATCGAATAGTATGTCATTGCCGGTTTGAACCAGCCCGGCGAAGAAACGCTCGTTGATGTTGGTAACGCGGCCTTCAGAGAAGAAGATCGGCTGGCCAAACGTGACGACAAGTTCGTCGTGTTTCGAGGCTGCCACTCCTTGCGCCGACTCCGACGCCGGTGGTTGCCAAAGTGGTGCCTCGTTGGCGATTGCGTCGAGTTGGGCCGCGGTCTCGCCGGCCTGGAAATAGTCCGCGGCGTCCTTCACCGGCTTTCCGCCCACGTCTGGCAGTTCGATCACGCGAACCGCCGCGGGGACGCCAAGGAGTTTCGCGGCCACGTCGTGCGCGTGCGCCCGGCCTGGGGCGTCTTTGTCCGCGATCACAACCACGTCCGCGCCTTTGAAGTACGCCGCGAAGTCTGAAGGCCACTTCCCAGCGCCGCCAGAGTTGCACGTCGCAACGAAGCTGGCCTGAACAAGTGCTAGGACATCCTTCTCTCCCTCGGCGATGATGACGCGGCGGCCTTCCTTCACGGCCACCAGCAGTTCTGGCAGGCGAAACGGGACCTTGCGGACACTGGATACACTCCAGATCCAACCACCTTTGCCGTCCGGCCGGCGTTGTCTGAAAGCCTTCGGCTCAAAGCGAACAACTTCGAAAAGCAGGGTCCCAGTCTCGTCCTGATAAGGGTAGGTCGCCACAACCTGCCCACGCGGCGCACCATTGCCGCCATGGCGCGTTTTCGAGGGCGTGGCAAACAGGTCCCGCAGCCGGATGCCTAAAGCCGTGCAAATGGCTTTTACCTCGCAACCTGCGTGGCAATGAACGAGGGTTCGGCCGTCGGTGCCCTCGCTCACGAAGAGACTCGGGCGGATGTCTTTGTGAGCCGGACAGCGCGCTTGCCAACCCTCGTTGCTGCGCCTCGGCCCTAAGCCACGCGCCTCCAACAGCCCTACAAACTCACTCGCGGTCATGGCGCAATTAGTCCGAGCGTGTCGCAGGCAGTCCAGCGGCACAAATGCGCGCCACTTCGTCCCCTGGGATTCGCCAACCGTTCCCCATGCGGACTGCCTTGATTCGCCCCTGCCGAATCGCTCGCCGAACGCTCTCGGGGTGCCACGAAATAAGGCGAGCGAAGTCGCCCGGTTCAAACAACCTCAACTCGGTCGCCACTCGTTCTTCAGCTCCGTTCTTCATTCACTCGCCTTTCGCTTCGCAGCGCAACATGCGCTCGCACAGTGCGGCTCTCTGCGCCGCGGCATACCTCTACCACACCGGTTTTCGCGGGGTCGGACGGCCGAAGGGCGAAGCAAAACGACGGGTTCGGCGAAGCAAACGGGACCGCCGCCAAGCAAGGGCGGGAAGCAAACAAAAACGCCACGAAGCAGAAGCCACGTGGCGGCGAAGCAAAAGCGATGGGTCTTCTAGGTTGTGGCGGGTGTCAAGCGTTTTTCTTGCGACGGCTCGACTTTCGACTTTGCCCGGGCTTTGGCGCTGGCGTTGCCGCCTTTTCGACCTGATTTCCTCCTGACGGCGCTGATCTCGGCGGCGTGTTTGGCGGCGTGTTGGTGCGTGTACCAAAGGGCGAAGCTGTCCGCCAGGTCCTCAAATGCAGACTTCCTCAGTCTGTGCCTGCGCCACTTGGCGAACAGGGCGTCAACGACTGGTTGCACGGCCTCGGCGTGGCAGTCCTCGCCGGCGTGCATCGGGACGCCGGCTTGTTCAGAGAGTCGTTTACGTTCAAGCCACCACAACCAACCCTTGATCGCGTCCGCAGCCTCGTCGGTTCGCCCCTTCAGTTTTGGCACGACCAAGCCAGCAAACTTGTCGGCAGCGACCGGAAATCTGGGGCGTTTGGCAATGGCGTCCAGGGCGGCGTGTCTTTGTTCTTGCGGCATGGTGACCGTTCCGACAGGACCTCCGGCCGAAGTCTCGGCCGGCGGTGGTAAGGTCCTGAACTTGGCCAGATTCCGCTCAGCCTGACGCCGTGCGCTGGAGTCGCGCCAGAGAGCCACGCCGCTTGCGCGCCACAGGGCCAGTGCTCGGGCTGCGAGGCCGTCGGGCCGATCATCGGGCCCCCGGGCGAGCATGGCGGCCAAGGTGGCAAGCTGCTCGACAGTCGGGAGTTGTTCTGCCTCAGGTGTGTTCATTTCTCGTCAATGGTCGCAGAGGTTGCAGTGGGTGAATTTAAAATGGCACCGACCCCCACCGTGGCGCGGTGGCGGCGATCCGCATAGAACGCTTCCGTCGTGGATATTTGGGCGTGGCGCAATTGCAGCATGGCTTGGTGAATGTCGCCGGCGTCAGCCACCAGCGAACCGAACTCTTTCCGCAGCGTGTGGAGCGGCTTTGCGGTCAGGACGCCATGCGCCTTGAGCCAGGCCGTCACGCGGTCGAAGGTGGGCTTGCACCTGTAGAACTGCGCGGCACGGGTGGGCGGGTGTTCGGTGCTCGGCTGGACAACGTACAGCGTCCCGTCAGGGCGGCGGGTCTTCTCCAGTTCGACGAACAGGGCGGCGTCGCAGACGACGTCACCCTCGCTTTCTTCCGACTTGACGTGCCGTTGCGCGGTCGTCTGCACCCGGATGATGCCGCGGTCCGGCATCACCGACTGCCATTGCAGCGCGTCAATCTCAGAGCGCCTCAGTCCAGCCCCGAGTGCCAGCAGAATCACGGCGTAAGCGTCCGGGTCACTTTCCGCCAGTTCGGCTTGGGCGTCCCGAAGCAGGGCGCGGGCGTCTATTGTCGAATGGTAGCGGGTTGAGCCTGCCTTCCCTGCCAAGCGGACGTCGGCGAACGGAATCGGGTTGGGCAAGGGGACATTGTGTTTCCGCATAGCGTCGAGAACGCGACGCGAAAACAGGGCGCGGGCGTTGCGCAGGTAACTGGCCATGCTCCGAGTCGCCTTCTGCTCGGCCAGTGGCTTCCCGCGGTGCGGCTTCAGGAAGGTGAGCATCCAATCTTCAACGGCGACCGGTGTCAGTGTTGCCAGGGCAAGCGTGTCGGTCTGTTCCCGCCACGCGCCGCACGGATCGAACCGGCTCTTGCCGCGAGCCGGCTTGGCTTGGGCAATGTCGGCGGCGACACGGCGCAAAGCGTAGGCGTAGTTGGTCGCGGTCCGCGGCGGGTTGGGCGCATACTCGCTGGCAAGAGCAATCCACTCGCCTACGCTCAAACCGGTTTCCTTCGGCGCGGCGGTTTCTCGCCTGAACTCGCGCAAGACTCGATCCCAGCCTCCGGCCTTCAACTTGGCGTAGAGCGCGGCGGCTTTCCTGGCGGCAGCCTCGCGGTCGTTCGTGCCAAGCCCTATCGCCTCGCGGCGCCCGGCATGTCCAACCCGGACAAAAAAGTGCTGGGCTTCGTCCCGCGTGCCGTCCGGGCGGACCGCCACGGGGCGGAACACCCGGGTCCGCCAGTATCGCGGGCTGAAGCGCGAGACTGTGTTTGCCACTTGTTTGCCACTTTGTGAGTGTGCCGCGGTTTTGGATGGTTGTGTCACGATGTGGACAACATCGCATATTCCCTAGTAAAATCAAGGCATTGTGACAATTCAGCAAAACACCGCACAATCTGGCGAAACCTAGTCAACTCTGACTTCGGATCAGAAGGTTGCAGGTTCAAGTCCTGCCGGACGCGCCACCCATTACCAAGGACTGGCGCAACCGCAAGCCGCTGGCCTTCAGCCCGTTCGCCCCGGTCGCCATCGCCGACGCTCCCAGCTCGGTTCTCGACGATGCAGTGCGGCTGCCGTACACTCCCCACATGAACCGTGTGGCCATCAAGCCGCAGTTGTTGCGCTGGGCGTGTGAGCGCGCCGGTTTCGACGTTGCCGATCTGGAGCACAAGTTTCCGCACCTGGCCGATTGGGTGGGCGGGGCGGCACAACCGACGCTGAAGCAGCTTGAAGCGTTCGCGAAGACGACCTACACGCCTGTGGGCTACCTGTTTCTGCCCGAGCCGCCGGTTGAGGCGATTCCCATCCCGGATTTCCGCGCCCCTGGCAACGAGCGCATCGGCCACCCGTCCCCCGACTTGCTGGATACGATCTACGTTTGCCAGCAACGGCAGGAGTGGTTCCGGAACTACGCGCGATCGATGGGCGAGTCACCGCTGGCTTTTGTGGGTTCGGTGCGGGTGGCTGATGACGTGGTCCGCACCGCCGCCCGAATCCGGGTGGAGTTGGGTGTCGATCTCGACGCTCGCCGCCGAATGCCGACCTGGACAAATGCGCTGCGGCACTTGATCGAACAGGCGGACGGTCTGGGCATCCTCGTGATGTGCAATGGCGTGGTGCACAACAACAACTACCGGCATTTAGACCCGCAGGAGTTTCGCGGGTTTGCCATGGCGGATGATCTCGCGCCGCTGGTGTTCATCAACGGTGCGGATACCAAGGCGGCGCAGATGTTCACGCTGGCACATGAACTGGCGCACATCTGGTTGGGGCAGTCGGCAGTATCGGATTCTCAGCCAACGGCTGTCCCGGTTCAGCAAGTGGAGCGTTGGTGCAACGAGGTTGCCGCCGAACTGCTCGTGCCACTTGAGGCGATGCGACAGGCATATCAACCCGACGGCGACTTGGCGGACGAGGCCGGCCGGTTGGCCCGGCGTTTCAAGGTCAGCACGCTGGTCATCTTGCGCCGCATCCTGGACGTGGGGGGGCTGACCCAGCAGGAGTTCTGGGAAGCGTATCATGCGGAAGTGGCAAGGCTGCGGGCGATTCCGCGCAGGCGCGGAGGCAACTTCTATCTGACCCAGGCGGCGCGGGTGAGCAAACGCTTCGCGGCTGCACTGTGTGCCAGCACATTGGAAGGCCAGACCCGCTACACGGATGCGTTCCGGATGCTCGGGTTCTCCAAGCTCTCGACGTTCAGGGAATTGGGGCGCAGCCTCGGCATGGGGGTCGCATGAAGTACCTCTTGGACTCGGACGCTTTCATCCAAGCCAAGAACCTGCACTACGGGTTGGATTTTTGTCCCGCTTTCTGGGAATGGCTGGTGGTCTCGAACACTTCCGGTTTGGTCTTCAGCATCGAGAAGGTCGGCGATGAAATTGAGGCCGGCGCTGATGAGTTGGCGGGCTGGGCCGCCGCTCGCGGGGACGGTTTCTTTCTCAAGCCCGACACGGCCATTCTGCCAGCGCTGGCCAGGGTCAGTAATTGGGCCGCCGGCCAGAATTACGAACCGGCGGCGGTAAGCACGTTCCTGCAAACGGCTGATTTCTACCTGGTGGCCCACGCGCTGGCGCACGGTCATGTGGTCGTGACTCACGAGGTCGCTGCCCCCTCCACCAAGAAGATCAAGATTCCGAACGCCTGCATCGGCCTTGGCGTGAAGTGCATGAGCCCGTTTGAAATGCTGCGCCACGAGCGGGCGCGGTTCGTCCTCGGACCTCAAACATGAGCCAGACCGACGAACGGGCATTTGAAACGTATGTTGAAAGCCTGCTGACGCGCGGTGGCTATAATGTCCGGTAGCAACGCGGAGTGGGACAAGCAGCGGGCGTTGTCCCCGGCGCAGGAGTTGAAGGCGATTCTGGGCGCGGCGGCCAAGGCCGATACGGGGGAGGACGAACCGGATTGGGACCCAGGACGCTGGCGGTGGCGACGCGGTATCTGGGCTGGAGGCTGGTCGAGGTGGTGCGGGAGGTGCCGCTCGGGCGAATGAAGAACCGCTGAACCTCTTCGGCCAAGGCGCGTCTTCCGCTTCGCCGGTGGCCGGCTCCCCCGCGCCTTCGTCCGTTGACCAGCGATTCGACACGTCGCGCCCTACCGGTTCGCGGCTGACCGCAGGAACCACTTCGACGCGGCGCCCGGGTTTTACAGGGTAGCGGCGCCCCCGCCCGGTCGGTGCGGTGGGCGTGGCGGCTCCGGCGGTGTCGCGGCCCGGCCCGTGTCGGGGGACCGGGTCTTGATGTAAGCTCTGCGATTCTGATGGGTTCTGGCAACTCCGATTCCGGACCCGCTCTCGTGACACTCAGCGGCAATCAGAATCGCGCCAGGTGGCTCTGGCGTGCACCGGGGCGCCACGGCAGGCCCTTCTGGTGGCCGTGGTCAGGATCGGATGACGGGCAAAGGAAACTCTAGCGGGTCTCAGGGCGCCAGAGTCTTGACCCTAAACGCCAAGACACAAACGGCAGCAACGGGCCGCGACCAGGCACACGAGAACCGACCAGCCTTCTACGAAGTGGTACGGATCATCCGTGTCAAGTGAGGGGACTCGTGTCCGCGGAGTAGCCGGCGGCGTCTCTGGAACCTGATGCCTCGCCGGAGTGGCCCCGTTCGAAGCACAATGGGCGCGCATTCCTGGTCTTGCGAGCACTCGCGGACGAGGTTAGGGTTCCGCCATGAGCAAAGCTGAAATCCTTGCTGAACTGCCGAAGCTGACGCGCGAGGAGCGACGCGAACTGGTCATGAAGGTCCAGGAACTAGACGGCGACGAGTGGCTCGACGAGGGCCAGTTGTCAGCGGAGGAGAAGGCGATGTTGGAGGCGCGGCTCGCCGAGCACGAACGGAATCCCGGCGCGGCCATTCCCTGGAGCCAGTTTGAGGCACGTCTCAATCAGCGGCTGAGTCCATGAGCTGCCAGCTTTTCGTCCGTCCAGAGGTCGAGGCGGACATCGCGGAAGCTGAAGCCTGGTATGAGGAACGCCAGGAGGGGCTTGGCAAAGAAAATTGTGGCTCGCTGGGACACCCGTGAGCATCGACCCGTCCGGCAAGAAGGCGGACGAGGTCGCCTGGCTGCTCGGATACCATGACGTCGGCCCCTCTCTAATGTGACCGATCCAATGGTGCAGGATGCACTTGTGGTCCAGGTCCCACGTCCGGCCATGATCCCGGCTCACCACCGCCTCGATCCCGAACTGCGGATAGCCCTCGGGAGTGTTGACGTACCCCTTCCGTACAACATACGTCATCACGATGTCCCCGCCCGGCAAGAGGACCAGGGACGGGTGATGCCGGCCCCAATGGTCGCAGGTTTGGGTGGACTCCACGAGGCCCCCTGATCGTCGCTGAACAGGACCTCGGCATGATGCGGGTAGTCGCAGCCCACGAGCATCAACACGCGATCCTTCTCAGGTACGTAGGCGAGGTAGGGTACCGCCACCACCCGCTTCCAGCTCTCCGTCACAATCTGGAGTTGGGCGGGCAGGCGCACCTCCTCCGCCGTCCCGTTGATCTGCCGAATCTCGTGGGGTTGCCAAGCCCCCGCGCCGGTCGCGATGCGGGACAGAGCCAGCACCAGCGACAGGGCCAACCAACCAAGCGTTCCGTTCTTCTGCATGACGGGGTTCACCCAGTATCAGTGTCGAACCGTGACTCGGAGGCGCGAGCCACCCTCCGACGGCCATTCCCAGACCTCGACGGTGCCCCGCGGCTTGGCCGCGAGGGGACGAACGTCCACGCCCACCGCGTGGTAGCCGTTGGTCGGTGGATTCGGTGAACCGGGCGCCTCGCCGGCTCGTTCGCGCCCTTCGCGCTTCCAAGGCTCGGTCTTCGACCAAGTGATGAGGAACGACAGTCCTTTGCCCTCCCCGTTGCGCACCGTCAGCTTCTTCTGGCCCTCCGGTTCCTTCTGCGATGCATAGAATGCGTCGTCGACGTGGTCCACGTGAACGCGATCGGGCCGCTCAGCTCCGCCCCGCACCGTCACCGCCAGCGCGCCCTCGGCCCGCCACGACTGGGTCGGGCTCTCCAGGCGCGGTAGGCGAGCACCGAACTTGATGCGCCACTCGCCCTTCAGCGGTAAGCCCTGATCCGTGGCGTCGCGCACAACCCAGTGTTGCCGGTCGCTCACGAAATGCCAGGCCGGGGTTGTCTTGGTGGCGGCTCCATTGAAGTGTCGGCGGATGTCCGCGAGTTGGCCGATCATGAAATCGGTCCGGTGTTCGTAGACAATGTTGTGATCGAAGTTCTCCACGTGGATCGGGGCCACATAGGCGGCCGAGCCGTGCTTCGGGTCGTCCGAACGCGCGTCGCCGGTGAAGGGCTTGTCGCCGGTATAGGACATCAGGCGCCAGAGCCTGGAGAGCGTGTACACGGCCGGCAACTCCCGCGGGCAAGGACGATACCGCGTCTGGTCGGCGCGATGGTTTGTGCAGCGATAGCGCATGTGGAGCGGATCTCGCCGTTGTCGAGGAACGTCATGTTGGGCGCGGGCAGCGGTTGACGGAGACGGTCCAAGGCGTCCTGGGGCAGGGCGAGAAGCGACTTGGGGTCACCCTTGACGGAGAGCACTTGGACATTCTGTGCCGTCAGATCGACCTGGTTCGTAAGTCGTGCGGCCAGGCCGTCCGTGACTAGCACCGGCTTGCCGGTACGGATCAACCGCTCGAGTTTCGCCGTCAAGCCAGGGTCCTTCAGCGCATGCACGGAGAAGAAAGCTGCGGCTGCCCGCGTGGGAAACTCGTGGCAGGGCACCAGCGGCACCCCCAGCATCCCCACGAAGTCGAACAGCCGCGCTTCGTTCTCGGGGTGGCTGTTGGCCGGCTTGTACGCTGCCACCCCCACCACCGGACGCCCCCGCACTTCCCGCGCGACGGCAAACAGGTCTGGGAGTTCCACCCGCAACGCCTCCACGTTCCGCGGGCCGGCGGTGGGCTGTGTCCGCGATTTCCTCCTGTGAATCTCCCGCCGAATGGCCTTACCATCGGACCATGTCTGTGCTGAAGCTGCGAAGTCCCTGGGTCCTAGGTCTTGCAGTGTGTTTTCCCGCCTTTCAATCGGCGGCCGCGCCACCGGCTGGACCGCTGCGCATCCATCCTGAAAACCCCCGCTACTTCACCGATGGCGCTCGCATGTCGGATGGCTCCTTGCGCGCGGTCTATCTCACCGGGTCTCACACCTGGAACAACCTCGTCGACATGGGGCGGAGTGACCCGCCCAACGAGTTCGATTGGGAGTCCTACCTGAGCTTCCTCGAGAAACACCATCACAACTTCATTCGGTTGTGGGCCTGGGATTCGACGACCTGGGACACCCGCGCCAATGGCGCGTTGGGAAAGGACTTCATCCATCACGCCGCCCCGCTGCCGTGGGCGCGAACCGGCCCAGGCACGGCTCTGGACGGCAAACCGAAATTCAATCTGGCTCAGTTTAACCCCGAGTATTTCGAGCGGCTCCGCTCGCGAGTCAAGACGGCGGGAGAGCGTGGGATTTACGTGAGTGTGATGCTGTTCGAGGGCTGGGGCTTGTTCCACGGCAACCGCCGTCGCGGCACGGAGGACGGCTGGGCCTGGCGGTCCCATCCCTTCAACCCCGCCAACACTGTTCAGGCTCCCAAAGTCGAAGGCGCCGATCCGTTCAGCGGCCGGGTTCACACCTTGCGCAGCCCGGAGGTTAACCAGTTCCAAGCCGCGTATGTGCGCAAGGTCGTGGACACACTCAACGACCTGGACAATGTGCTTTACGAGGTCATCAACGAAGGGGGTGAAAGGGAGTGGAACTGGTGGGTGGTCCAGACGATTCATGATCACCAGCGCGCCAAACCGAAACAACATCCGGTCGGGAATACGGGCCACGGCGCCGAACGGCTTCCGACCATGCTGGCCAGCCCGGCAGAGTGGCTCTCCCCGGGGCGCGCTGACGGTTACGCGGAAGATCCTCCGGCCTGGAACGAAAACAAGGTCAGCCTGCTCGACACCGATCACATCTGGGGTGTCGGCGGAAACCCCGGCTGGGTCTGGAAGAGCTTTCTCCGCGGACACAACCCCATCTTCATGGATCCCTACGACGGCTCGGTGCTGGGCGCGGACCGCGGCTGGGAACCCATCCGTGCCGCCATGGGCTACGCTCGCCGCGTTGCCGAGCGGCTGAACCTGGCGGCCATGACACCCCGGAACGAACTCGCCTCCACCGGCTATTGCCTGGCTTGCCCGGGCCAGGAGTACCTTGTGTATCAACCGGCGGGCGGAAAGGACTTCTCCCTCCAGTTGAGATCGGGAGAATACCGGCTCGAATGGATCGATCCCTCCCGTCCCGAACCGGCGGGGAGCGACCGCCTGCGGGCGGAGGATGGCACCCGCCAGTTCCAGGCTCCCTTCGCCGGAAGCGCCGTGCTCCATCTGAAAGCTCAGAAGGCAAGACAATGAGACAGCCCACAGGCGCAGAGAACCGACCGAGGATTTCGGCACGTCAACTCGGGTGCCTGCGGTCCCTCACGCATACTGTCGGTTCGCTCGGCTCGCTGGTCCGGTCGATGGCTTTCGGCGGGGCGCAAGCCCGCGCGACCGATCTTTGGCCGGGCGGCGTCCGCGCCAGGTGCCGCAACGTCCTGCTGACGGTTCTGCCCTTGGTCCTGGTGGGGCTTGGCGTGAGCCTGGCACTCGGCCATGCAGGGGTCGCGCAGGAGCGCGCGCCGGTGCATGCCGTCGTGGACTTGGGGCACCAGTTCACCTTCTACGCCGATGGGCGGTTTCACCGGCAATACCTGCCCGATCAGCCGGTGGCGATGAGTTGGGGGGCGCTCTTCCACTACGATTTCGCGAACGCCAACCTGCTCATCCTGCTGGGCTGCGATCCTCATTTGCGTTACGTGCCGGAGGACATCCACACGATCTCGGCCTTCCTCGATGAAGGCGGGGGTGTCGTGCTGCTGGGTTCGACTGCGGACGAACCGCAGAACGCCTTGGCGCGCGAATTTGGCTGCGCCTTCGGGCCGCCCGCCCAGAAGCCGCTGCGGGCTGCCTCCGCCCCGGTCGCGGGCGAGATTGCCGGCGGCGGCGACATCTTGAACCTGCAGGACACGAACCAGTGGCGCGTACTGATGGTGGATGCCCAGGGCAAGCCGATGCTGGCCCGGCGAACCATGGGCAAAGGAACGCTGCTGGTGGGCGCCCGCGGACTGGCCGGCCAAAACCCGGATGCGAGCGACAACATCAATGCGGCTTGGTGGCAACCGCTTCTGGCGGACGTGGCCTCGGGCAAGCGGGTTGATCCGGCCCAACCGTTTCGGAGCCGGGGTTGGGGGGAGTTGGAGCACAGCGAGAGCCTGGGCCCGATCACGCTGCGTTACAGCAGCTACCTCAAGCCCTATGCCAAGTCCATGGCGGACATCCACGCGCGTTGCCGGCCCGTGATCGAGCGACGCATGGGGGTCCCGCTTGCCGAGGGCATGGCGTCCGAGATCGTGCTGCTGGCGACGGGCGGCGGCGGCTTCTCCTCCGGTCGGACCCTTGGTTTGGCCGTGTTCTGGGGCGGCTTTCCGGACCGCGAGGACAGCATGATCGAGTTCATCACGCACGAATCGGTTCATTCCTGGGTCCTGCCGTTCGCCGAGGTCTGGAATGAGCCCATCGCCACGTACGTCGGCAATCTGGTCATGATCGACATGGGGCACGAGGCCGAGGCCCGACGGCGCATCCGGGACACGATCGCGCGGGCGAGCCGACTCGATCCGACCATGACGCTCTATGATCTAGAGGGCAAAGGCCGAGCCGGCGCCCGGTCCTTGGGCAGGGGCGAGGCCAACGACATCCATTGGGGCAAGACCTTCTGGGTCTTTGAACAGCTGCGCCAGGACAACCCGGATGTCATCGCGCGTTACTTCCAAGCCAAACGCCGGTTGGCAGGACCAGACCAGCTCAAGCAGTACGATGTCCATGCCACGGTGGGGGTGCTGAGCGTCGCCTTGGAACGGGACCTTTTCCCCTGGTTCAACGCACACGGTATTGAGGCGGACCCGGGCAAGTCGTCGATCGCGCCGGTCGCCGAGGCGCCGGCGTTGAGGCCACGCGGTCATGTCTTCTTTCAGGCTGATTTTGAAGGGACCGACGCGCTGCACGGGTGGGCGGGCAGCGGCAAACTCGAATGTGGTCTACAGCGTTCACATGTACCTGCCGCACGCCTTCACCCACCAGGGGGTGTATGGCTCCGGCCCCGGCTGGCGGTACCCGGGCGTGATCGAGGGTAGGAACTGGGACAAGGCGGCACTGGAGGCGGCGCTGAAACCGGTGATCGAGTTCCAGCGGGCTTACGGCGTGCACATTTGCATCGGGGAGTTCAGCGCCATTCGGTGGGCACCCGACGAGAGCGCCTATCGCTACCTCAAGGACCTGATCGAGATTTTCGAGGCACACGGTTGGGACTGGAGCTACCACGCCTTTCGGGAATGGAGCGGCTGGAGCGTCGAGCACGGCTCGGATCGCAGCAATACCAAGCCGAGCGCTGAGCCCACGAACCGCCAGCGTCTGTTGCAGCAGTGGTTTAGCCAGAATCGGAAGCCATGAAGGCTCAAGTCGCGTTGGTCATGCTTGAAAGGGGACACGATGAAACAACGAAAACTGGGAAAAGACGGTCCGCTGGTCTCGGCCCTTGGGTTGGGCTGCATGGGGATGTCGGAGTTCTATGGCCCTCGCGATGAGCAGGAATCCATCGCCACCATCCACCGCGCCCTCGACTTGGGGATCAACTTCTTCGACACGGCCGACATGTACGGCTGCGCCGGCGTTACGTGGACGAGATTCTGCCGCTAGCCTGCCGGCACGGGGTGGGCACCGTGTGCTTCAAGACCTTCGGGGCCGGCAAGCTGCTCGGCGACACCACCGGCTACAACCAACCACTGCACCCGCGCCCAAGGGGCAAGTTCAGCTCGGGCGGCCAGCCCCCGGGGGAGGAGCCGCAACTCCCGCGTTTGAGCGTCGCGGACTGCCTGCACTACACGCTGACGCTGGACCCGGACGTGGCGCTGCTGGGGATGAGCTTCCCGAACGAGCAGGACACCGTTCTCGAGGCATTCCGGAGATTCCGTCCACTGACCGCCGGGCAGATGGACGACATCCGTCGCCGTGCAGTGAAGGCGGTGGAAGGCAAGGGCGCGTGTTGGTGGAACCCCGTAGCCGCATGAATTGAGCGTTCCTATGACTGCCCGACTTGTGCTCGGCCTTGTGCTGGCGGCGACGACCGCTGGCGCGGCCACCTTCCACTGCGATCCGATCCACGGCAGCCCGGAGGGGGACGGCAGCCGTGCACGGCCGTGGCGGACCGTCGAGGAAGTCCTGCAAGCCCGAGGGATCCAACTCCGGGATCGAGCGGGCAAACCGGCCAATCCGGAAGCGCCGGTCAAGCCGGGCCACACCGTCCTGCTCCACTCCGGCTACAGTGGGCTGGGCGCGCTGCGGCATGAGCGGCAAGCGCGGAATCTGTTTGTGCCGGCCTATGCGGGTTTAAATCTCGAACATATCCTCGATGGGACGCAGCAGGAGCGGGCGGTCCTGTTTGAGCCGCGGAACGCGCCGATGGAATTGCGGGTGATCGATGAGCGCACGGCCGAGCTCTGCCAGCCACCGACGCCGCACTATCGGGTGGAGAGTTGCCAGCGTTTCCAGTTGTTCGAGAATGGGCTGATCCAGTTGACCTTCGAGTGCATTCCGCGGAGTCCGACTTGGCAGCACGGCTACCTCCACCTCTTCCGCCCGCGTGACGAGGTCCGCTTCGAGGTAGGGCAGGTGCGTGCAACCCCAACCGCTGGGTGTCAACCCGCCCGCGCTCCGGCCGTAGATCGTGTCCAAATGCCCCGCTCTCAGCACGCCTTCCTGCGGTTTGCCCGGCACCTCGGGACAGGTAATTGTCGAGGACCGCGCGCGACACCTGGCCGTCAAAACGATAACTGCGCTCCGCCGCCCCCGCGCTTTTCGCCAGCGCCAAGATCACGATCAGGAGGGTGATGGGTCTCGCCCGCGGTTTCTTGGGGCAAGGCCGGGCTGACGTCGAACACGCAGTCGAAAGTCCTCCTGGCGCTGAACCACGCTACCGGAAAGAGCTACTCCCTCGCCGATCTGTTCAATTACTGAGGTCACGCCTCAGGGTTGCGAACGCTCATGAAGCACGTGGACTCCTCCTCCCGGTTGTCTACCCGCAGAACGCGTCGGTAACCGCGGACCGCCGCTTGAAGAGTGAGCGCGGCGCCCAGCATCACGAGAACGGCGGCAGGGAGGATCGCTTTCACGCCGCGGAGAATTGCACCATCGCCAAGAGGATTCTCATTGGATGCAACCTCCAGGAGCGGCCCATCCAAATGGCATCCTCAGACACAGCAAACCCAGGGAGTTTCGTCCGCGGTGAGCCGCCATTCCCCGTGATCAGGTGGCTTCTCCCGCAGGGCCGATTGTATACTGTATGCCCGGAATTGAGCCTCCAAGGGTCCATGTGGTTCCGCGGCTGCGCGACGGCAAGACGCTCGGAATCAACGATTTGTCCTTGTTGGTTTCGGTCGGTCCAAATGGGTGGAAGCCGTCATGATAGAACTTCGGATCAGCAGGTTGCAGGTTCAAGTCCTGCCGGACGCGCCACATTACCAAGCACTGGCGCAACCGCAAGCCGCTGGCCTACAGCCGGTTCGCCCCGGAACCGTGGCACGCGTCTGCCGGCCGAAGGCTCCAGCAGCTCATGACTTGCCCAAGGCGGTCGGGACCACGAAGGCGCCGGGAATCCCTGCGTCGAGGGTCGCCAGCTCGGCTCCGCTCGCCCTCGCCAGAGCCAGAAGGTGCGCGTCCGTGGTCTGGCCTGCGCTCCGACACCACGCCGGCCAGACCGTCGCCGCCTGGTCGTCGGAGAGAAACTGGTGCACCGTTCCCAGACTGGCCAGCATCCCAGCCAGCGCCTCTCCGGCATCCGCAGGTGTGATCTGGCCGCCGGTGCGCTGCACCGAAATCCTCACAAAGCCGAGCTGCGGGATGGCCGAGGAAAACAGCACGGTTCCGCGGGTCCGCTTCGCCTGTCCGATCCATGCCGCGGCCCGTGCATGCTCCGCATGATCGCTCCAGCCCCAGGCGACGAGGAGGTTGACGTCGAGCAGATACCTCATGGGAAGTCGGCGAGCATTCCGCGCACGCTCTCCGTGGTCAGCGGCGCAAGCTGGGGCGCGGCGGCAAAGATCAGCGCGCCCGTGTACTCGCACCGAACGCGCTCAAGGGGCTGCACCCTCTCGGGTCGGGTCTGCGCCCGCCGACGAAGGTACTCCGAGACCGACACGTGTTGGCGCCGTGCCAGCATCCGAATGCGCCGGGCCTCCTCGGCGGTCACTTTGAATGTGAGCGTTGGCATCGGTATTACTGTAATACCATGGCCGGAGTCCGGTCAATGCGCAACTCGCGCCGGGCGCTCGCGGCCCGAACCGCACCGCACGCCCTCAGACGGATAATCCTGCGCCCACCTTTTCAGAACCACCCGCCGCAACCGACCGCCGTTGCCAGACATCTCGGCGCCCGAGAGGGCCGGATGAGGGCGTACCGTTGCGATCGGAGAAGCGAATCCTATCGATGCAAGAAGAGATCGTCTCCAGAACTGCCTGGCCACTCCTTTGAGCGTGAGCGTGCCCGTCACGTCGGCCGTTGTGCTGTCGCCCGTGGTCTTCACGTTGCTGAGCGAGGCGGCCTCGAACGTGATTTCCCGGTGCTTCGCCACGTCAAGCCACTGCTCGCTGTGCAGGTGCTGCTTCATCATCGGATTGGGCACGTGCAGCGAGGCGGCGGCGACAACGATCTTCCCCTGCGTAGCCGCCGGGGCTGCCGGGTCAAACGTCACGCTGCCGCTGATACCGTTGGCACTGCCGGTGATCGCTTCGAGCGGCGCGTCGAGCTTGAACACCGGGTTGTTCACGCCTTTGGGGTCTTTGAAATCGAAGCTCTGGGAGGCAGCCAAGGCGGAGCCGGCGAGCGCGGTGAGGGTCAGCATTCCGGCTGCTTCGGTGCTCGCGGCGTCGCCGGTCGTCAGCGGCGCACCGTTGACCGTCAGAGCCCCTTTGGCAACGTGCAGCCATGCGCCCCGTCCCGGCCTCAGTGGGTGTGTCACCGTCTGACCCGGACGGAGCCGCACGCGGTAGACGTCAGCGTCTTGATGAATCCTGGCTGAGCCGTCGCGCCCGTTGCCCATGCTCTCCTTGTGCTCCAGCGTGCCTTCCAGCACGTAGCTGAAGATCTCCATGTCGCGGTGGGGATGGGTGCCGAAGCCCATGCCCGGCGCCACCCGGTCGTCGCTGATGACGCGCAGAGAGCGGAAGCCCATGTGCGCCGGATCGTAGTAGTCCCCGAAGGAGAAGGTGTGACGCGAGTTCAGCCAGCCGTGGTCGGCGTGGCCCCGTTCGTGGGGCCGTCGGATGTTCAGTTCCGTCGCCGTCGCCAGGCCGCCGGTCCCGCGTGAGGCGAAGCCCGTGGTCGGACTCCCCTTCACCGGCCACGGCCTCCCCCGCTTACGCGGCGCGATGATCAGTCCCGATATCGACGCCGCCGGGTTGCGGGTTCTCGGTCGGGACTGGAACGCCAACCTGATTCGCTGGCAACTGATCCGGCGCGGTCGCGGGCTTGGCGGCAGCGCGGGGGTTGGCTAGAGTCCTCGAATGGTGAAACATGTGGTCAACAGGTCAAGTTGGGTCCCTGCGGTTCCAAACCCGCCCCCCCCTGCCTTCGAGGACTCTCCATTAGCGAGGCGCGGAAGAGAGGGTGGGCAAGCACAGCAGGGTCTTCATGGGCCCGGGGACTCGACTGGGTCTGGGGCGGCGCCTCGCTAGGCTGGATGCATGTTCGCCGCAGGGCATCAGTCGACGCTCCTGGCGCGTGCGCTCCTCCTGGACCTGGAAGTCACGCCGACCGGCCGGATCCGCGAGTGGGGCGCGGTCTTGGGGGATCGGACACTGAAGCGTTCGGGTGACGCGGCGGCGGTCGCGCAAGACCCGGCGTTGCGGGCGTTGGCGGCGGATGCGGTGTGCGTGCTGGGGCACAACCTGGTCCGGCACGACCTTCGCATCCTGCGCGAGCAACGCCCCGGACATTGCCTTCTGCAGCTCCCGGTCGTGGACACGTTGGTGTTGTCGCCGATTGCGTTCCCGGAGAATCCGTATCACCGGCTGGTGAAGGACTACAAGCTGGTGCGGGAGAGTGTGAGCGATCCGGTGGCGGACGCGCGTCTGGCGGCGGTGCTGTTCCGGGACGAGTGGGATGCGTTGGCGGGGCTGCGTCGAACCGAACCGGGATTGTGGGCGCTGCTGCGGTTCTTGCTGGGGGAGCCGTCGGAGCCGGGAGACCGGTTGGCCGCGGGTTTGGAGGCGGTGTTCAGCGAGATCGGCCGGGGGGAACGGCGGCTCAGCCGGGAGGACGCGGCGGCGTGGTGCCGGGAGCACGTGCGTCGGTACGGTTGCGCCGAGGCCTCGATCGACGACGCGCTGTGGCGGAGCGCATCGGGGCGCCACGCGCTGGCGTACGCGGCGAGCTGGCTGCGTGTGGCGGGGTCGAATTCGGTCCTGCCGCCGTGGGTGCGCATGGAACATCCCGCAGTGGGCGAGTTGATCCGACGGTGGCGGGAGGAGCCGTGCGCTGCCGCGGCGTGCGCCTACTGCCGGCGCGTGCACAACGCGCCGGAGCAGCTCCGCGTGTTCTTCGGGTTCGACGGGTTCCGGCCGTTGCCGGCGAGCGGGTCGGGGGGGAGTCTGCAGCGGGACATTGTGGAAGCGGGGATGCGCGGGGAATCGCTGCTGGCCTTACTGCCCACGGGGGGCGGCAAGTCGTTGTGTTACCAGTTGCCGGCTCTGGTGCGGCATCATCGCCGGGGCGTGCTGACGGTGGTAATCTCGCCATTGCAGGCGCTGATGAAGGACCAGGTGGACGGCCTGGTGCGCCGGACGGGGACGCCGCACGCGGCGGCGTTGTACGGGCTGTTGACGCCGCCGGAGCGGGGCGACGTGCTGCGGCGGATCCGGCTGGGCGATGTGGCGTTGTTGTACGTGTCGCCGGAGCAGTTCCGGAACCGGTCGTTCCGGGAAGCGATCGCGCACCGGGAGATCGGCTGCTGGGTGTTCGACGAGGCGCACTGCCTGTCGAAGTGGGGGCATGATTTCCGTCCGGACTACCTGTACGCAGGACGGTTCATCCGGGAGTTCTCGGCGGGCCAGGGCGTGCCGGTGGCGCCGATCGCCTGCTTCACCGCCACCGCGAAAACCGATGTGCGCCGCGAGATCGTCGAGTTCTTCCGGACGGAAACCGACCGCGGGCTGGCGCTGTATGAAGGCGGCGTCGAGCGGGAGAACCTGCGGTTCGCAGTGCAAACGATCGGGACGCACGCGAAGCTCGAGCGGATCCACGATCTGCTGGCGGATCGCCTCGGCTTCGAGGGTGGCGGCAGCGCGATCGTCTTCCGTTCCCGGCGGCATCTCACCGAGGAAACCGCGGCGTTTCTGTCGTCGAAAGGGTGGGCTGCGGCCCATTTCCACGCCGGATTGACGCCTGCCGAGAAGAAACGGATCCAGGACGAGTTTCTGTCGGGGTCGCTGCGCGTGATGTGTGCCACGAACGCGTTCGGCATGGGCATCGACAAGGAGGACGTGCGGTTGGTGATCCACGCCGACACTCCGGGGTCGCTCGAGAACTACCTCCAGGAGGCGGGCCGGGCCGGCCGGGACGGCGGGCGGGCCGAGTGCGTGCTCCTGTACGACGAGTCCGATTGCGAAGAGCAATTCCGGCTGAGCGCGATGTCCGAGCTGAGCCGGCGCGACATCGCGCAGATCCTGCGGGTCCTGCGCAACCCGCGTCGCCAGCACGACGGGCGGGTGGTGATCACCACCGGCGAGATCCTGCGCGACGAGGACCTGGATGTGGAGTTCGAGGTGGAAGGGTCCATGGCCGACACGCGGGTGCGGACGGCGGTGGCGTGGCTCGAGCGTGCAGGATTTGTCCAGCGGGACGAGAATGTCACGCAGGTGTTCCAGGCGCGGCTGCTGGTCCGGACGATGGCGGAAGCGGAACAGCGGATCGGCAGGCTGGGTCTCTCGCCGGGCGAGCGGGCGCTGTGGCTGGCGGTCCTGCGGGAGATGATGAACGCGCAGCCGAGCGCGCCGATCAGCGTCGATCAGTTGGCGCAATTGCCCGAGTTCATGGGATTCGCGTTGGGGGCCGCTCCCGCGGCGGACGGGACGGACGCCTTGCGCGAGGAACCTCCCGGGGCGGGCCGCCGGTGGAGCCCGGAGTACGTCAGCGCCAAGGTCCTGAAGGTTCTGCGGTCGATGTGCCAGGCGGACCTGCTGCAGCGCGACACGCTCTTCTCCGCGTATGTCCGGCACAAGGTGGCGAATCCATCGCGCCTGGCCCTGGAAAGGGTGTCGGCGTTGGACCGCGCGTTGATCGACCTGCTGGCCCGCGAGGAACCGGATCCGGAGGGCTGGATGCCGCTGTCGCTTCGCCGGCTCAACCAGCGGCTGACGGACGAGGGCTTCGAGTCGACGGTGGACGGGGTTCGCAGGCTGCTGCAGAGCCTCGGCGAGGACGGACGCGGGTTCGCCGGGAGCCACGGGAGCATCGAGCTCAAGTTCTTCGGCAGGGATGCCTATCGGGTCCGGGTGCGGCGTCCGTGGCAACAAACGGCCGAGCTCGCCGAGAAACGGCGGCGCGTGGCGAAGGTCGCCCTCGAGGCCATCCTCGGCAAGGTGCCCGCGGACGCTCCGGCCAGCGCGGAACGGCTGGTGCCCTTCACGCTCGAGGAACTGCGCCAGGCGGTCGAGGGGGATCTGGTGCTGCGGAGCGAAGTGAAGGAGATGGATGCGGCGCTCGAGCGGGCGTTGATGTTCATGCACGAGCTGGGGGTGATCGTGCTGCACCAGGGCCTGGCCGTCTTCCGGTCCGCCATGACAATCCGCGTCGAGCCCGAGATGCGCGGTGTGTCGTACGCCACCGGGGATTACCGGCCGTTGCGCGATCATTACCGCGAGCGCGTGTTCCAGATCCACGTGATGAGCGAGTACGCCCGGTGCGGGCTGGAACGGGTCAGCGAGGCGCTGAAGCTCGTGCTGGCCTATTTCACGATGGACAAGGCGGCGTTCATCCGGCGCTTCATGCACACGAAGCCGGACTTGCTGACGCACGCGACCACTGCCCAGTCGTTCCAGCGGATCGTGACCGACCTGGGAAACCGCGAGCAGCAGCGGGTCGTCACGGCACCGCTGGGCAAAAACCTGCTCATCCTCGCCGGGCCGGGCTCGGGCAAGACGCGGACGGTGGTGCATCGCTGCGCCTACCTCCTGCGGGTCGAGCGGGTCCGGCCCGCCAGCGTCTTGGTGTGTTGTTTCAACCGGCAGGCGGCGATCGAAATCCGCCGACGGCTGCGGGACCTGGTCGGGACCGACGCCCACGGCGTGACCGTGGCGACCTACCATGGCTTGGCCATGCGGCTGTTGGGACGGTCGCTCGGCGGCGGATGGGCCCGAGGCGACGAGCTGCCCGATTTCAACGGCTGGATCGTCGAGGCCGCCCAGTTGCTGGGTGGCGAGCAAGCGGCGGCAGCAGGGGTCGAACCGGACGAGGTGCGGGACCGGGTGCTCGCGGGCTTCCAGCACATCCTGGTGGACGAGTACCAGGACATCGACGAGCCCCAGTACGAGTTGATCAGCGCGATCGCGGGCAGGACGCTTCATGACGCGGACGCCAGGCTGTCGGTGCTCGCGGTGGGCGACGACGACCAGAACATCTATGCGTTCCGCGGCGCCAATGTCGAGTTCATCCGACGGTTCGAGAAGGACTACGATGCCGAGGTCCATTACCTGGTCGAGAACTATCGATCCACCGGCCACATCATCGCCGCCGCAAATGCGTTGATCGCCGCCAACCGGGATCGGATGAAGCGGGATCGGCCGATCCGGGTTGACCGGCGTCGGGCGCGGGCGCCGGCGGGGGGCGAAGGGGCGCGGCTCGACCCCGTGACCGGGGGTCGTGTCCAGGTGATCGAAGTGCCGGATGCGGCCGGCCAAGCCCGCGCGGTGGTGGCCGAGATCGAACGCTTGAGGCAATGGGGCGTGGAGGATCCGGCGCAGATTGCCGTGCTCGCGCGCAGCCATCGGGAACTCGTGGAGGTCCGGGCCGCCGCGGAAGAGGCGCGCGTGCCCGTGCGCTGGCTCGCCGATCCGCGCGTCATCCCGCCCTTGCACCGGGTTCGCGAGATCCACGCGTTTCTCGCCGATCTCGCCGGCCGCCGGGGCGCCTGCGTGCGTGCGGAGGCGTTGCTCGAGCAGGCGGCGGCGGCAAGCCCGGCCGGGGACGCCGCGAATCCATGGCGCCGGTTTCTCGTGAGAACGTTGGAGGCCTGGCGCGAAGAGACCGAGAACGCGGAGTTGCCGGCGGGGGAAGCGATGGAGGCGATCTATGAAGCCTGCGCCGAAGCGCGCCGCGGCTTCGCCTTCGGAGACGGCGTCTGGCTGAGCACGGTGCACGCCGCCAAAGGGACCGAGCACGACCATGTGCTGCTGATTGGCGCGTGGCCGCTCGACGGGTCCGGCGCCGCCGCCGAAGAACTGCGGCGCGTGTTCTACGTCGGCATGACGCGAGCTCGCAAGACGCTGGCCGTGGTCGAGCGCGCGGATGTGCCACGGAGCGTGACGGCAGCGTTGACCGGCCGGTCGGTGGTGCGCACGCTCGCGCGCGCACGGGAGGATGCCGGCTCGCAGGGACGCTCGACCCACCCTGGACCGGCGTGCTGTCAGTACGCGCCGCTGGGATTGGACAGTGTGCATCTTGGATATGCCGGTCAGTTCCCGGCCGGACATCCGGTGCATCGGGCGCTGGCGCGGATGCAGCCGGGCGACCGGGTAATCCCGAAACCGGACTCGGGGGGGATTGCGTTGCAGGATGGGCGGAAGGTCGCGGTGGCGCGGCTCTCGCGCAAGGCGGTGGCGGAGTGGCGCGATCGGATCGAGGGCGGGCAGGTGCGGGCAGTGCGGGTGCTGGGCCTTGTCCGGCGGAGCGCCGAGCAGGAAGGCGAACACCCCGAGGGCAAGGAGCAGGCCTTTCAGGTCGCCGAGTGGGAGGTGCCGCTGCTGGAAATCGTCGCGGAAGAGAAATCGCCGCCACGAGGAGGCCGATAAGGCAGCGCCTTGTTTCCGGCCCACAGACCGAACGCGTTCCGAATGCCGGTGCCCCATCCGTGATGGAGCTGGGTCAAGTCCTTCCTGGGCGTGGACCGCACCCGTTCCTTGTTGGCGACGCTCACCCACGCGGTTCTGCCCGAAGCCAGGGGTGCCGCCACCCGCCTGGTGGCGCTCATCCGCCCCGCAGGGCGCGGGCGGCAATGTCGCGGCGGTAATGGGCGGCGTCGAATTGGATGCGGTCCACGGCGGCGTAAGCGGCGTCGCGGGCCTGGCGAAGGTCGGGGGCCCAGGCGGTGACGCCGAGGACGCGGCCGCCGTGGGTGACGACGGTGTCCCTGACCCGGGCGGTGCCGGCGTGGAAGACCTTGGTGTTGGGCAGGTCGGCGGCCGCTTCAAGGCCGGCGATCGGCTTGCCCTTGGCGTAGGAGCCCGGGTACCCGCCCGAGGCCATCACCACGCAGACGGCGGCCATGGGGCTCCAGCGGAGGTCAGCGGTCTCGAGGGTGCCCTCGACGCAGGCCAGGAGCAGCTCCACCAGGTCCGATTCGAGGCGGGGGAGGTAGACCTGGGTCTCCGGATCGCCGAACCGGGCGTTGAACTCGAGCACCTTGGGGCCGTCCGCGGTCAGCATCAGGCCCGGATAGAGGATCCCGCGGTACTCGATTCCTTCGGCGGCGCAACCCCGCCGCCACGGCTCGAGGATCTGGCGTTCGATGGCCGCGAGATCGCTGGGACCGAGGAACGGGGTTGGGGAGTAGGTGCCCATGCCTCCGGTGTTGCGCCCCTGGTCGCCGTCCAGGGCCCGTTTATGGTCCTGGGACGTCGGGAAAAGCCTGGCCACGCGCCCGTCGCACAGCGCGTGAAGGGAGACCTCGACCCCGTCGAGCAGCTCTTGAATGACGACTCGGGCGCCGGCCTCGCCGAGGGTCTTGCGGACGAGGAACTCCTCGATGGCCTGGTCGGCCTGCATCATGTCCCGGCAGAGCAGCACGCCTTTGCCGAGGGCGAGGCCGTCGGCCTTGACGGCGCAACGCCCGCCGAGCTCGGCGGCGAACCTCGAGGCGGCATCGGCTTCGGAGAAGGTGCCGGCGCGGGCGGTGGGGATGCCGTGGCGCACCATGAACTCCTGCGCAAACGCCTTCGACGCCTCGAATTGGGCGGCCTTCCGGTTCGGCCCCCAAGTGCGGAGCCCGGCCTGCTGGAACAGGTCAACGATCCCCAGCGCCAGGGGATTGTCGGGCCCGACCACGGTCAGGTCGGGTCGGCGCTCCCGTGCGAACGCCAGCAGGGCCGGCAGGTCTTCCGCCCCGAGGGGAACACACTCGACCGGGCGCCCCGTCGCGGCAGTCTGCTCGGAGGCAATGCCCGCGTTACCCGGCGCGCACCAGAGCTGTGTGGCGTGGGGTGACTGCGCGAGTTTCCAGACGAGGGCGTGTTCCCGTCCGCCGGAGCCAATGACCAGGATCTTCATGGGGATGCCCTGTGGCGGGGCTTGCGGGCGTGCCGGGATTGCCCGGGACTTCCGGACCGCGCCAACTCAGGGAGAAGGGTAATCGTCGGGATCGGATTCTTCGTCCACCTCGCCGAGGCAATCGTCGAGGGGCCGGCTGGCGTTGAAGTAATGGAATTCCTCGAGTTTGAGTCGTGTGGCTTGCAGGCGTTGCAGAAGGACCCGGGTCATCCGGGTGTACAAGGCGAGACCGAACGCGGGATTCTCGGACGCCCGCTGGCGGAGATAGAGGGCATCGAACTCGAGGGTCTCGACCGCGTCGACCGATCGGGCGCTGTAGTGCCACGGGCTGGGGGGGAACATCCAGGACCAACCCAGCGCATCGCCCGGCCGGAGGATTTGGAGGGTGGTCACCCCGCGTCCTGGCAGGAACACCTCCAACGCCACCTGACCCAACTGCACGAGGTAGAGACGCGTCGCTTCCTGGCGCTCCTGGAAGATAAGGTCGCCCACGCCAAAGCGCACCAGGCGCGCTGACTCGACCACCAGCGGCAGGAATTCACGGCGGAGCCCCTGCCAGAACGGGTGGTTGACAACAAGCAACTCAAGATCGCTCATGCTACAAGCCACGGAACGACAACCCGGAAAGCGCAGCCGGGCGTGGTTCGTGCGTCTCTTGGCGGGAGTGTATCGCCGAGCCGGGCCGGTGCTCAACCCTGATTGTCAAGGTGTGGACATTTCTTGTCCGCGGATTTGGGTGTCCGCGGATTTGGGTGTTGATCCGGCGCCATCGGTTCTGGTATCGGGGGAGCGGGGTCTTGACCCCGGGGTGTTGGCCGGCGCGGGAGTGTGGCCGGGCACGACGCCGCGGCCGGGAGAGGCCGCAAGCCATGAACCGTTGTTGCTCCTATGCCGACTGATCACGGGCCCCTGCAGGCAACAGGCATGCTGTCGGGCAAAGCCATCCCCCCGCGGGAGAGGCTCATCTTCGCCCTCGATGTCCCGACCGTCGAGGACGCCAGGCAATGGGTCGAGCGCCTGGGCGATTCGGTCGTCTTCTACAAGCTCGGCCTCCAGCTCTTCATGGCGGGCGGGTACTATGAGCTGATCGCCTGGATGCGGCAGCGGGGAAGAAAGGTCTTTGCCGACCTCAAGTTCTTCGACGTGCCCGAGACCGTGAAGCTGGCCGTCGAACAGCTCCGATCCCGCGACGTCGCGTTCGCCACCGTCCACGGCAACGATGAGATGCTGCGGGCGGCGGTCTCCGCGAAGCAGGGGACGCGGATCCTGGCGGTGACGGTTCTCACAAGTCTCGACCGCCACGATCTGCGCGACCTGGGGTTCGATTGCAACGTCGAGGAGCTGGTGCTCTCGCGGGCGCGCCGCGCCCTGGCAGTCGGCTGCGACGGCGTCATCTCGTCGGGCCTGGAAGCCGCCCGCCTCCGAGCCGACCTGGGCGAGGGATTCCTCGTCGTCAGCCCGGGCATCCGCCCCGTGGACAACAAGCCGGTCGACGATCAGAAGCGCGTCGTCGGCCTCGAGCAGGCGTTCCTGAACGGGGCGGATTACGTCGTCGTCGGACGCCCGATCCGCAAGGCGCCCGATCCGCAGGCGGAAGCCGAGGACTACCAGGCCCGCATCGCGCGGTTGTTCGCCTAGAAGGGTGATGGGGACTGCACCATGAACGGACGCGACCGCGTGGCGGCGGCGATGCGGCACCAGCCCGTGGATCGGGTGCCGGTGTTCTGCCAGCTTGCGCTCGGCCACTACTTCCTTCACTCGGGGCTCGCGCCGCGCGACATCTGGTTCACGAGCGAGGGCTTCGCCGAGGCCCTCGTCCGGCTCCAGCAGCGCTATGACTTCGACGGCATCCTGGTGAACCTGCCGGGCCGGCCGCCGGACCTGTGGACTCGACTGCGTCGCATCGAGCCGGGAGAGGCCGGGGATCGGCTGGTGTGGGATGACGGCAGCATCACGGTCATGCCGCCCGATGACAATCCGCGGCACCTGGGGCCGGGCGGGGATCCGCTTCCCCGGGCCGACGTTGCGGCGATCGATCCGGATCACCTCGAGACTCTGGATGACCTGACGGGCTACGTGTGGAACACGTATCATATCCCCTGGCTGCCCGGCAAAGGCGACCGCGGGCCGCTCGCCGACGTGCCCGCTTACTTCTTCGAGACGCTTGACCGGGTCCGCGAGAAGACGCGTCACGCCGTGTCGGTCCATGGCGAGGTGTTCTCGCCGTTCACCCAGTACCAGGAGCTGCTGGGCTACGAGGCCGCCCTGCTGAGCCTCGCCACGGACCCGGGCAAAGCGGATGCGTTGCTCGAGCGTTTGACCGACGCGGCCGTCGCCTGGGGCGTGGCCCAGGCCCGCCACGGCGCGGATGCGGTGCTGGTCTCCTCCGCGTTTGCAGGAGCCGGCTTCATTTCGCGGCGCATGTACGAGCGCTTCGTCCTGCCCCACGAACGCCGGCTCATCAACGCCATCCGCCAGACCGGCGTGCCCGCCTACACGCACACCTGTGGCCGGATCGGCGACCGCTTGGACCTGATGGAGGCAACTGGCACCCAGGGAATCGATACGCTCGATCCGCCGCCTCTGGGCAACGTCACCCTCGGAGACGCCAAACAGCGGGTGGGCAGTCGGCTCTTCCTCAAGGGCAATCTCAATGCGGTGGCGCTTCTGGAGTGCGAGCGCCCCGAGGAGGTCGACGCCGCCGTGGGCGCCTGTCTCAGGGACGGCGCGCCGGGCGGCGGGTACATCCTGAGCACGGCCTGCTCGGTTGCCCCGCGGGTGGCCCCTTGGAAACTCGAACGGTTCGCCCCCCTTGCGCGCGGAGCCACACGTCTGTAGCCGCGGGCGTGAGCGGGCCTGTCCGCCGAAGCCTCGGCGAAGGCGGACGCCGACCGCGGCAGGACGGGCATCAGGTCCGTTGCGCCGACAGCGAAGGCCCTGGCGAACCGGCCACCCGGGCCGATTGCTCGAGCAGGCGCGGGTAGACCAAGCCGTAGATCGTGGTGGCAATGAAACCAATCAGCGGGAGGGCGAAGGAGATGCCGACGCTGTGGAAACGGTCCCAGAGCCAGCCCATGAGCACGGCGGAGATCGAGCCGGCAGCGCCGACGGCAATGACGTGGAACGACGCCGCGATCTTGGTCTGCGCGCCGAGGTTGCGCACGCTCATCGCGAAGATGAACGGGAACATGATGGACATGAACAGCCAGCAGAGCGGCAGGATGGTCCACGAGACCATCTTGATGTCGGCCATGGCGAACAGGATGACGATCGAGTTCGCGACGCCGTAGAGCGCGAGCAGGAGGTTGGGCTTGATGACGCGGGCGATGGGCGCACCGGTGAACCTCCCGACCGCATAGAGCACCATCGCGAAAGTGACCACGTAGGCGGCGGTGGCGTCGGGATTCGCCGCATGCGTGAGGGACTGATACCACGCAAAGAGCGGAGCCACGGTGGTACTCCCGCCAGCGTCCTTCACGATCGCGTTCTCGACGATGTAGTTCACGGCGAAGGCGTTGATGCCGATCTGCGCGATGATGTAGAGGAACTGGGTGACGACCCCGAACGTGAAATGCGGCTGGCGGCCGAGCGGGGCCTTGAACGTCCCTGAATCGCCCGCCTCCCCGGCCGGCCCGCTGTCGTCAATGACCGGCAAGCGGATGAAGGAGAAGACGGCGAAGATCAGCAGCACCACGCACCCGAGGACGACGTACGGCAGAATGAGCGGGTGGAAGTCCGGGTTGGCGGGATCCACCTTCTGGCCGAAAAGGAGAAAGCCGCCCACCGCGGGCGCAATGATGTAGGCGCACGAGTTGAACGCCTGCGCAACCGAAAGACGCCCGGCCGCGCCGTCCTTCGGGCCAAGCACGGTGACATAAGGGTTCGCGGCGGTTTCAATGGTCGCCAGGCCGGTCGAGAGCACGAACAGCGAAAGGCAGAACGCCCAGAACGTCTTGAACACCAGTCCTGCCGGAATGAACAGGAACGCGCCAACAGCCAGCACCACGAGCCCCACAAGGATGCCCCGCTGGTACCCGATGCGGCGAATCAGCAACGCCGCCGGCAGGGCCGCGAGCAGATACGCGCCGAACACGGAGGTCTGGACGAGGCCCGACTGGGCCTTGCTGACGTGCAGGATGTTCTGAAAGTGCTTGTTCAGAACGTCCAGCATGGCATGGCAGAACCCCCAGATGAAGAAGAGGGAGGCCACCATCACGAACGCGAACAGCAGGGTCCGGCTTTTTTGCGAGGCTTGCATCGTTTGTGGGGACCTGTTGTACCGGCAAACCACTTTGGGGCGCAAGTCTCGGCGAACGGCCTAGCGAGGCGCCGCCTCAGACCCGGTCGAGTCCTCAGGCATATGAAGACCCTGCTGTGCCTGCCCATCCTCTCTTCCGCGCCTCGCTAATGCAGAATCCTCGAAGGCAGGGGGGTGGGTTTGGAATGGCAGGGACCAAACTTGACCTGTTGACCCCATATTCCACAAGTCCAGGACTCTGGCGAGGCGCCGCCTCAGACCGATGCAGCATCCAGTCCCGAGGAACGGTGCCGCAACCAAGGTGACAGACTCATAGTCTCCCTCCAGATTCTCACAGTTTCTTGCACTTTTTACTTGCCTTTTGCGCGTGAAGTCTATTTTGTTCAATTTGATTTGAACGTTCTGCCTGGTCCTTTTGGGTCGATCGCGCCCGCCTTACGCCACCGCGCGAAGTGACCGGGACGAAGTGTGCCTGCCCCTTCTCCAGTAAAACCTGCCCGGAACGGCGTCGCCCCGCTCCGGTCGCGTACCCGCCTCGAGTTCATCGAGGCCGCCGGGAACCTCTGCCGCCGCGTCGGGTTGCCCCGATCCCTCGGCCAGATCTACGGCCTCCTCTTCTTCACCCCCCAACCGCTCTCGCTCGACGAAATCGCCGAAGCCCTCGACATCAGCAAGGGCAGCGCCAGCACCGGCACCCGTCAACTGGCCGGTTGGGGCGCCATCCGCCAGGTCTGGGTCCCCGGCGATCGCAAGGACTTCTTCGAGGTGGTGCCCGAACTCGGCGGCCTGATCCGAAACGCCTATCGCGAGTTCCTGAAGCCGCGCCTGCTCACCACGCAGCAGCGGTTCGAGCGGATGGAAGCCGCCTTGGACCAGGACCTTGCCGATGGGAGTCTCACGCCCGAAGACCACGCCCTCTGCGCCGAGCGGCTCAAGGGACTCCGCCGCGTCCAGAAACGACTGCAGCTGGCGGTCCCTGTCCTCGAACGATTGCTGTGAAACATGCCGGTTGATCTCGACGAAGCCCGGGCCTGGCTTGCCTGCCGAGAGGAGCGACGACAGCGCGCGCTCGATCTTCGGTTCGCCGAGGCGTGGTCCGACTTGCGACGCATCGTCCGAGCCATCGTGGGCGCCTACCCGATCCAGGTCCTCATTTCCGAGTTGGATAAGGCTCTGGCCTGTTTCCGCGAGTTCCTTGTGCGGCTCTCGAGTGCCACCCTATGAATTTTCCTGAGAACAACCCCATCTGCATCGTCGGCCTCGGCTATGTCGGCCTGCCGTTGTCGCTGCAATTCGCCCGATCCGGCGTCTCCGTGCTCGGCCTCGACATCGACGCCACGAAGGTCGAAGCCGTCAATGCCGGCAAAAGCTACATTCAGCATATACCATCAGAGGCAATTCAAGAGCAGGTGACGGCTGGCCGGTTTTCTGCGTCGGTCGATTTTGCGCGGGTGCGCGACGCGGCGGCGGTGATCATTTGTGTTCCGACGCCGCTGAACCGGAATCGTGAGCCGGACATTTCGTTCATCGTGCGCACCGGCGCCGCAATCGCCCCGCATCTGGCCCGGGGAACCCTGGTGGTGCTCGAGTCCACGACCTACCCTGGGACCACCGATACCGAGCTTCGGGAGGTGCTCGAGGCGGGATCGGGGCTGAAGACGGGGGTTGATTTTCATCTCGCATTCTCGCCCGAACGGGAGGATCCGGGCAATCCGGCGAGCCGCGTGGCGGAGATCCCGAAGGTGGTGGGGGGGCTGACACCGGCGTGTCGGGAGCGAGCGATTGCGTTGTACGGCAAAGCGATCCGGCGAGTGGTCCCGGTCTCGTCGTGTCGGGCGGCCGAAGCCACGAAACTGCTCGAGAACATCTTCCGCAGCGTCAACATCGCTCTTGTCAACGAACTTAAAGTCGTATATGCAGCAATGGGTATCGACGTATGGGAAGTGATTGATGCTGCCAGGACCAAGCCGTTCGGGTTCATGGCGTTCTATCCCGGACCCGGCCTTGGCGGGCATTGCATCCCGATCGATCCCTTCTATCTGACCTGGAAAGCGCGCGAGTACGGTCAGCACACCCGGTTCATCGAGCTGGCGGGCGAAATCAACACCAGCATGCCGCAGTACGTCGTCCATCGGGTCGGCGAAGCCTTGAACGCCCGCCGCAAGCCGATCAACGGCAGCCGCGTCCTCGTGCTCGGGGTGGCTTACAAGCCGGACGTGGACGACGACCGTGAGTCACCGAGCTACGTGCTGATGAACCTCCTTCAAGAGCGGGGAGCGGAGGTTGCGTACTGCGATCCGCACGTGCCGGTGATCCGGCCGACGCGCGAGCATCCCCACTGGGCGGGCCTGCGTTCCGTCGCCTGGGACCGGGAGACCATCAGTGGTTTTGACGTCGTGTTGGTCGCGACGAATCATCGGGCTGTGAACTACGCCGAGCTCGCCGCGTGGGCTCCGTGCATTGTGGACACCCGCAACGCCCTGGCCGGTCAGACCACATCGCCCGGCCAGGTGTGGAAGGCGTGACTCCGGTGCGCCAGTGCGACGGTGCGTCGGTGCGAGGTCGGTCTCGCGCCGCCCTCGACGCGGTTCGGGTCTGTGGCCGCTGGCGCTGACCGCGGAACCACAAATAAAGAGGGGAGTCGCCCACACCCTCACAGACCCCCACACACGGAGGACGGCCTGCCCGCCGGAGCCCGGAGGGCGAAGGAGGGACGACGGCGGGGATGCCTTTCCTCTTCCCTTGGCGCCTTCGAGCCTTCGAGCCCTTGCGTTTTCTCCCGGACGAGGGCAGTCAACGCAAAGCGGGATCGCGTTGGGGTCCGTGGGGGCGTCCTCTGCGCTTTTCGTGTCTCTGTGGTGGGCCGGGGCGGCTGATCAACCGCGGAGGCACGAAGAGCACAGAGAGGGGGACAGCCGACAGCGGGGATGAAGTCTCTTCCCCCCTCTTTCTCTGCGGGCGCTGCGGTCTCTGCGGTAGAACAGCAAGGCCGGTGACCGACGGGGTGCAGCTGCTTGCACGGCTCCCCGCAGAGCACGCCGAGCTCGCAGAGCAGAAGAAGGGAACCGCCGAACACGCGGAACACGCGAAAGACCGGACGGGGGGAGGAAGTCAACGCACTGACGCTCTGAGGCATCCAACCTCCCGGTCCAAGCTCGAAGCTCCGTGCTCCCGGCCCGCCGTCGTCTGACCTCCGACCTCTGACCTCTGACCTCACACCCTCCAGCAACCCAAATTGCCGCTGACCTCGAGAAAGCCGTCGGCTACCTGAGCCACCTGCCCGGGGTGCGCCGGATCTGGCTCTTCGGCTCGGCGGCCAAGGGACGCCAACTCGACTGGCGGTCGGACCTCGATTTTGCCATCGAAGGTCTGGCCGCTGCCGATCTCGCGAAGGCGTGGTCCGAGCTCGACGCGCGACTCGATCTTCCGGTGGACCTCGTCCGGTGGGAGGAGGCGAGTCCGACCCTGCAGGCGGAGATCCGGCGCACCGGCCGATTGCTTTTTGGCGCCGAGGTCCAGTGAACCACGCGATTACGGAGCACGCGAAAGACCGGATCGGTCCATCCGTGTCATCCGTGACATCCGTGGTTAATCCCGCCCCCCGTGTCGACTGTGGTTGGTGCCTGCCTGGAGGGTGTGACCACGGATTACGGATAGGCGCGGATGGAAAAGGGAAATCCGTGGAATCCGTGTCATCCGCGGTCAAGGCAGGAGCAGTGAAGAACCACGGATTACGCGGATACCACGGATGGGGAAGGTCGGAGTGAATCCTCGGAGTCTATTGTGTCCGCGGCGATTCCCGTCCCATGAAACCCGAGCGTGAATCCCTGGCAGCGCTGAGCGCGGTCATTGACCATGACATTGCCGCGTTGCGCCGGCTGGCGGCGGAGCTGGGGTCTCTGGCAGCGGCGCTGGAGGTGCCGGGCTGTGGGTTCCGCGAGCTGGCGGCGGCGGGCTACCTCCTGCACAATCTGTACAATGCCCTCGAGAATTCCTTCGAGCAGATCTCGCGCACGTTCGAGAATCACGTTGTCGATCGGGGCCGCTGGCACCGGGAACTCCTCGACAAGATGTTCCTGACGATTCCAGACGTGCGGCCCGCTGTCATGCCCGAGACGACGCGCGCCATGCTGCATGATCTCCGGGGTTTCAGGCATCTCTTCCGTCACGGCTACAGCTTCGAGCTCGACCGCGACCGGGTTCACGCGCTCGCGTCTCGATGGTTGAAGGAGCAGGATGTCATCCTCGCCGCCCTGGGTCACTTTCGCGATTACCTGTTGTCGGGTCAGTGAAGAAGTGGTGAAGGGTGAAGAGTGAGGAGTGAAGGGAGAACTGGGGTTATCCGCTTTCTTCTGACCTCTGACTCCCTGCTCGCCGCACCTAAAGTCAGCGCGGACAACTCTGGGGGGCGAGACTCCGTCGAGCCGCTCGAGCTCACTCCCCGCGACGGGGCGCTGGGGACAGCACGCCCTACTGACGCACTGGCGCACTGACGCACTGGCGCACTGACGCACTGACGCACCATGATCATCCATGGCAAAGCCTACGCCCGGGCCGGCCTGATCGGGAATCCTTCCGACGGCTATTACGGCAAGACGATCTCGTTTGTGATCCGCAACTTCAGCGCCGAGGTGCTGATCTACGAGACGCCCGAGCTCGAGATTCTGCCCAACACGCGGGATCACTCCCGGTTCGAGAGCATCGCCCAGCTCGACGAGGACGTCGCGCGCCACGGTTACTACGGCGGCATCCGGCTGCTGAAGGCCACGGTCCGTCGGTTCTACCAGTATTGCTGCGAGCATGGGATCCGGCTCGACGACCGGAACTTCACCCTGCGCTACCAGTCGACGATTCCGTCCCTGGTGGGACTGGCCGGGTCGAGCGCGATCATCACCGCCTGTCTGCGGGCGCTGATGACGTTTTACGGCGTCACGATCCCGAAGCCGGTACAGCCCCATGTCATTCTGTCGGTCGAGACGCAGGAGCTGGGTATTCCCGCCGGGCTGCAGGACCGGGTCATCCAGGTCTACGAAGGTGTTGTCTTCATGGATTTCCACAGAGAAACCCTCGAGAAGCAGGGTTACGGCCGGTACGAAGAGCTGGATCCGGCTCTTCTGCCGCCGTTGTACGTCGCGTACCGCACGGATCTGGCGGAGGGCACCGAGGTCTTTCACACGGACATCCGCAGCCGCTTCCACCGGGGCGATCCGGTGGTCATCGACGCGATGAAGTACTGGGCGGATTTGGCGGACCAGGTCCGGACCTGCCTGATCGAGCGGCGCTGGGACGCCATCCCGGCCTTGTTGAACCGGAACTTCGACAAGCGCCGCGAGATCTATCCCATCAGCGAGGGCAACCTCCGGATGGTCGAGGCCGCGCGGTCGGTGGGCGCCAGCGCCAAGTTCGCCGGGTCCGGCGGCGCCATCGTCGGCACGTACACCGACGACGCCATGTACCAGCGCCTCGAGGCCCGCCTCGGCGCGATCGGCGTCGTGACCCTGCGGCCGGCTGTTCAGACGACCGACGACCGAGGACCGACGACCGACGACAGGCGACAGAGGGGGAGTGATGAGTGAGAGGATCTCGTCGTTTAAGGACCTACGCGTGTACTCGGCAGCGTTCGAGCTGCAGCAGCGGGTCTACGAGATTTCAAATGGCTTCCCGAAGGTTGAAGCCTACTCCCTGACCGATCAGGTGCGACGCTCTTCACGATCGATCGGCGCCAACCTCGCTGAGGCCTGGCAGAAGCGAAGATACGAGGCCCATTTCGTCGCCAAGCTCACCGATGCCGACGGGGAGCAGGCCGAGACCCGACACTGGCTCGCCACGGCTCTTGCCTGCGGCTACATCTCCCCGGAGGGGTGCAGCCAACTCGACGAGGAGTGCAAGGACTTCGGCGAGCTCAGTCGAGCCGCGCGAGCGACGAGCATATCCGCAGAGATCTGTGAGGAGCGAGCAACGCCGTCTGGCGGCAAAAGAACGGCCGCCCAAGGGGTTGCGCCGAAAACGGCCTGGGGCTTCGTTGCTCCGTCGGTCGAGTATCGCCAAGGATACACTCCCTCCTCGCGCGGCTCGACCGAGCTCGCCGAGGTCCTCGTCCCAGGCCGTTTTGGGCGCAACGAATGTCCACCCATTCGAGGAACACGACACTAGCCGCAGTCCTCTGTCCTCGGTCGTCCGTCGTCTGTCGTCTGTCCTCGCCATTCCGCATTGCGGACACCATTTTGTGATAAAGAAAGCAGTCATCCCCGCCGCCGGCTATGGCACGCGGTTTCTGCCCGCTGCCAAAGCGCAACCGAAAGAGATGCTCCCCATCGTCGACACCCCGACGATCCAGTTCGTCGTCGAGGAAGCGGTCGCCGCGGGGATCACCGACATCCTGATCATCATTGGCAAGGGCAAACGGGCGATCGAGGAGCATTTCGATCGGAACTTCGAGCTCGAGGCGGAGCTCGAGGCCAAGGGCAAGCTCTCCGAGCTCGAGACCATTCGCCGGATCTCGGGCATGGCCGAGGTGCATTTCGTCTGGCAGAAGGAACTCCGGGGGCTCGGCGACGCCGTCCGCTGCGCGCGGCATCATGTGAATGGCGAGCCGTTTCTGCTGCTGCTGGGCGACACGCTGATCCAGAGCCGTGTCTCGGTGGCCCGGCGTTTGATCGAGTTGCACGAGCATTACAACGAGACCGTGGTGGCTCTCGAGCCGGTCGATCCCGCGAAGGTCGGGCGGTACGGCGTGATCGGCGGATCGGCGATCGGGACCGGTCTTTACCTGATCGAATCGCTGATCGAGAAGCCGGCGGCCGGCGAGGCGCCGTCGAACCTGGCGATCGCGTCGCGCTACGCCTTCTCGCCCCGGATTTTCCAGTACATCGACCAGACGCAGCCCGGCAAGAACGGCGAGATCCAGCTCACGGACGCGATGCAGCTCATGCTGCGCGACGCCGCCATGTACGGCTACGTGATCGACGGACGCCGGCATGACATCGGGAACAAGCTCGATTTCCTCCGGACCAACGTCATCTACGGCCTCGAACACCCGGAGGTCGGCGCCGAGTTCCGCGAGTTTCTGAAGGAACTGGCGAAGGGATTGGGGGAAGTGAAGGGTGAAGGGTGAAGGGTGGAAGGGGACGTTCTTCGCTGTTGGTTATTTGTTATTCGTGGTGTTTCGAACCTCAGAGCTTCCGCCTTCGCCAAGGCTTCCGCCTTCGCCAAGGCTACGGCGGACAAGACGGCGGACAAGACGGCGGACAAGACGGCGGGCAGGCTGACCTCTGACCCCTGACCTCTGGCTCCCTGCTCCCCGCTCCCCGCTCCCTGCTCCATGCACTTCCTCCTCACAGGCGCCGCCGGGTTCATCGGCTTCCACGTTGCCCGGCGTTTGCTCGCCCGCGGCGACATCGTGGTGGGCCTTGACAACCTCAACGACTACTACGATGTCCGGCTCAAGCAGGCCCGGCTCCGGCAACTCGAGGGCCAGGCGGGGTTCGAGTTCCGGCGTCTCGATCTGGCCGACCGATCCGGCATGGCGGCTCTCTTCGAGCAGACCAAGCCCCGGCGTGTCATCCATCTCGCCGCACAGGCGGGTGTCCGGTATTCGATCCAGAACCCGTACGCCTACGTCGACAGCAATCTGGTGGGCTTCCTGAACATCCTCGAAGGTTGCCGGCATCATCAGGTCGAGCACTTGGTCTATGCCTCTTCGAGCTCAGTCTACGGGGCCAACACGCGGATGCCGTTCTCGGTCCACGACAATGTGGATCATCCGGTCAGCCTGTATGCCGCCACGAAGAAGGCGAACGAGCTGATGGCCCACACCTACAGCCACCTCTACGGCCTGCCCGCCACGGGGCTTCGGTTTTTCACCGTCTATGGTCCCTGGGGCCGGCCGGACATGGCGCTCTTCCTCTTCACCAAGGCGATCCTCGAGGGCCAGCCGATCGACGTGTTCAACGAGGGCCGGATGCGACGCGATTTCACGTACATTGACGACATTGTCGAGGGCGTGGTGCGGGTGGCCGACCGCGTGGCGCAGCCGAACCCGGACTGGGATGGCAGCCGGCCCGACCCCGGCTCGAGCCGGGCGCCCCATCGCCTCTACAACATCGGGAACAACAACCCGGTTGAACTGCTTCACCTGATCGAGGTCCTCGAAGCCGCGCTCGGCCGCAAGGCGCAGAAGCGGCTGCTCCCGATCCAGCCCGGCGATGTCCCGGCCACGTACGCGGACGTCGATGATCTCATGCGCGACGTCGGGTTCCGGCCCGCCACGACGATCGAGGAGGGTGTGAAACGGTTTGTCGAGTGGTACCGGGAGCGCTGGGAGCAGGGGGCAGGGAGCAGGGAGCAGGGAGCGGGGAGCTAAGAGCCAGAGATCAGAAGTCAGAAGTCAGAGGTCAGCCTGCCCGCCGTCTTGTCCGCCGTAGCCTTGGCGAAGGCGGAAGCCTTGGCGAAGGCGGAAGCTCTGAGGTCCGAAACACCCCGAATAACAAATAACCAACAGCGAAGAACGTCCCCTTCCACTCCTCACTCCTCACCCTTCACCCTTCACCCTTCACCAGCCACGCTTCACGCGTACGCAGCGGACTAGGCAAACTCATGACAACGAGTCCCACCCTGGATCTGACCGGCAAGTGCATTTTGATCACCGGCGGGACCGGCTCCTTTGGCAAGGCTTTTGTCAGCCATATTCTCAAGGCGCATCCCGAAGTGCGCCGGCTGGTCGTCTTTTCGCGCGACGAGCTGAAACAATACGAGATGGCGCAGCAGTTCCCGCAGACGAGGGAAGGTGCGGTGCGGTATTTCATTGGGGATGTTCGAGACGGGGACCGGCTGAAACGGGCGTGCGAGGGCGTGGACGTCATCGTCCACGCGGCGGCGCTGAAGCAGGTGCCCGCGGCTGAGTACAACCCGATGGAATGCATCAAGACGAACATCGGCGGTGCCGAGAACGTCATTTCGGCCGCATTCGCTTGCGGAGTGAAATGCGTGGTGGCGCTGTCCACGGACAAAGCGGCGGCGCCGATCAATCTGTACGGCGCCACGAAGCTCTGCTCGGACAAGCTCTTCGTGGCGGCGAACAACATTCGTGGGTCCCGGGAGATCCGGCTGTCGGTCGTGCGCTACGGGAACGTCATGGGGTCGCGCGGTTCGGTGGTTCCGTTTTTCCTCAAGAAACGAAGGGAAGGGGTCTTGCCGATCACCGACCCGCGGATGACGCGGTTCAACATCACCCTGGCGGAGGCCGTTCAGATGGTTCTTCACTCTGTCCGGCACGCCTGGGGGGGCGAGATCCTCGTGCCGAAGATCCCGTCCTATCGGATTCTGGATCTGGCGGAAGCGATCGGTCCCCAATGCCAGCGGCCGGTGGTTGGCATCCGTCCCGGCGAGAAGATCCACGAGGAGATGATCACCGAGTCCGACTCGTTCTACACTGTGGATTTGGGGCGCTACTACGCCATCCTGCCGCCATCACCGAAGTGGGATCTGGCCGAGTTCAACCGGGCCTTTGGGTCGGTCGCCGTCGCGCCGGGTTTTCACTATCATTCGGGCAACAACACGGAGTGGCTGACCGTGGAACAGATCCGTCAGCTCATCCGTGAACACGTCGATCCCTCGTTCGATGTGTGAGAATCCCCGCGGAACCGGAATGCATCGTATTCTGATCCTCGGCGCGACGTCCTGGATTGGCTATCGCCTCGGGGAGGCCCTGCTGAAGCACGGCTCCGGCGTTGCTGTGGCCGGGACCTCCCGGGGATCGGGGGATGGGGCGTATCCGGGGGTGTCCTGCAGCCGGGCGGCGACAGCATTGGATTTCGCGTCGGCGCTCGAGCGTTTCGCCCCGACCCACGTCGTGAACCTCTTGCGGGGCGAGGACGCGGTCGGGGCTGAGATTCACGAGGCCGTGATTCGCCACTGTGCAGGCAGCAGGAGCCTCTACTGCTATGCCTCGTCAGCGCTGGCGCTGGACGGATACGCCGGGTGCGCGCTCACCGAGGAGCTGCCCGCCCGCAGCGTGACCCCCTACGGGCAGTTCAAACAAGCTTGCGAGGCGGCCCTGATCGCTCAATCGGATTGCCGGCACTTGATCCTGCGATTTGCCTCGATCCAGGGATGGGTACCACACAGGCGGACCCGCAACGAGAAGTTCCTCGTGAAACTCAGGCGAGGGGAGACGGTGAGCGTTGACCAAGGCGTCCGGCAGAATCGGTTGCTGGATACCGCGCTGGCGACGGCCGTGGCCCGTCTGCTGGTCGCGGAGGCGACCGGAGTGGTGCACCTGGGCACCGAGGACGCCAGTGACGAGGTCGATTTCCTGCGGCGTGTCGCCAAGGCCTTCGGGTTCAACCCCGGCGGGGTCCGACCCGGGCCTGTGCGGGGGGTGAACCTCGTGACGGTGCCGGGCCGTCTGTACGATCTCTGCCCTGACCTCGCCCGGCCGACGGAGTCTGACACCATCGCCGGCCTGCTTCAATACGAGGGCCTCGTGCGCTGCGCAGCGAGCGGGTAGCCAGAGGTCAGAGGTCAGACGGCACGGAGCAGGGAGCAGCGAGCAGGGAGCCAGAGGTCAGAGGTCAGACGGCATGGAGCAGGGAGCAGCGAGC
Organism: Verrucomicrobiota bacterium; assembly: GCA_029556615.1. Lineage (GTDB taxonomy): Bacteria > Verrucomicrobiota > Verrucomicrobiia > Limisphaerales > J093 > JAKQDD01. The sequence continues at coordinate 61,204 of JAKQDD010000256.1, forward strand.
AGGGAGTCAGAGGTCAGAGGGCAGCAGCACGTTATCGGATCTTCGTTGTTCGTTATTCGGGGACCGGTTCTCCACGACTTGCTTCAAAACGGACAGCGGGCAACGAATAACGAATAGCGGACCTCCCCTCACGCCTCACCCTTCACCCTTCACACGAGCCCGGTCACCGAAGCTAACAAACTCCCATCCTACAATGCCCCTCACGATCCAAGGCCGTCCTGTCGGTCCCGGTGAACCCGTCTACTTTATTGCGGACCTGGCTGCGAACCATTGCGGGTCGCTAGCCAAGGCCAAGGAGCTGGTCCATGCCTGTGCCGAATCCGGCGTGGACGCGGTGAAGATGCAGAACTTCACCGCGGAAACGATCGTTTCGGATTACGGCTTCAGGCACCTCGAGGGCGTTCGCACGCATCAGTCCCAGTGGAAACAGTCGGTCTTCGACTCCTACAAGGCGGCCTCGATTCCCCTGGACTGGACTCTCGAACTCAAGTCGCTGTGCGACCGATTGGGGCTCCATTACTTCACGTCACCGTACTCGATCGATCTCGTGCGCGCCGTCGCCCCTCACGTGGCGGCGTTCAAGCTGGGCTCCGGCGACATCACGTGGCACGAAGAGATCGTCGAGATGTGCCGGCAGGGCAAACCGGTGCTCATGGCCACCGGCGCATCCACGATGGAGGAAGTCGAGGGGGCCATGGCGGCGGCACTCGAGCATACCGATGCGATTCTCCTCATGCAGTGCAACACCGAGTATACGGCGCGCGTCGGCGAGGGACGGGATCAGCGATTGGCCCGGTTCCGGCACATCAACCTCCGCGTCCTCGAGACCTACCAGCGGCGATGGCCGGGGATTCCCGTCGGGCTGTCCGATCACACCCACGGATCCCTGACGGTCCTGGGCGCGGTGGGGTTGTTCGATTGCTGCGCCGTCGAGAAGCATTTCACCCTGGATAACACCTTGGAGGGACAGGACCATGCCTTCTCGATGACGCCGGCCACGTGGCGGCGGATGGTCGACGACACGGCGGCGCTCCGGAAGACCATCGCCCGGGCTTCGGGCCCGGAAGAGCGCCTGCGGCTCACCGCCGAGGCGGTCGACGATCGCGAGGCGTTGAGTGTGGCCCTCGGCGATGGGGTCAAGCGGCTCGAAGCGAACGAGCAGGGGACCGTGATTGTCCAGCGCCGGGCAATCCGCGCGGGTCGGAGCCTGAGCCCGGGGGACCGGTTGACGCGGAACGACCTGGTTGTCCTTCGGCCTTGCCCCCCCGATGCGCTGCCGCCGTATCGCATGGCGGAGTTGCTGGGGCGAACCGTGCGCGAACCGGTTGCGGCGGGCGATTGCGTCCGGTTGTCATCCGTGGGCTGAGAGCCGACTTCGTTCACCATGCAGACCGCCGTGGACAATCCGTTCTCAGAGACTGATGATCGGGATCTGTGGGAGATCCTCGTCCGTCACGACGTCGAGGGATTCCTGGGCCAGGACTGGAGCGTGGTCGCGGGGGACTTTCTCGCGGAGGGATTTGTCGGCTGGGACGCTCGATTCACGTCGGACACGGACCAATGGCGGATCACCTTCCCAACGCTCGAGGCCTACCGTCAGGCTTGGATGAGCCAGAGCCAGGAGTTTGCCCGAACCCGGTATCAGGAAGACCCCCGGGAGCGCTTGTACGCCGCGATGCGTCTCAGCCGGATCGAGATCTCGGGCGATACGGCCTTGGTACACAAACGGTTCGACGGCTCGATCCTTCGCGAGGATGGCGACCGGCTGGTGTTGCGCTGGCAATCGCTGTTTGTCTGCCGAAGAACCTCTGGCCACTGGAAAGTTGCCGGGTTCATCGGGTACCTCCCGGATCCTCTGGACCCGCTTCTTCCGGGCTACCGTCCGGTACTGAATGAAGCGCGTTGACGGACAATCCATGTTGATCCGGGCGGATTCGGGCCCGGACATCGGCGTTGGGCACGTCATGCGTTGCCTGGCTTTGGCCCAGGCCTGGATGGCGCGGGGGGGGGTGGCGTTCTTCGTGGCGTCCGCTCGAAATTCGGCTGTCGAGGCACGCCTGCGAGCCGACGGTATCGAGATGATCGTCTGGGAAATGCCCCCAGCATCGCCGCAGGACTTGCAGGCGACACTCGATCTCGCGGCGGCACGGCGTGTGCGGTGGGTCGTCCTCGATGGTTATCGATTCGGCCCCGAGTACCAGGCCGGGCTCCTGACCGGTCCCTCGGCCACGCTGGTGCTCGACGATTTCGTCCATCAGCCCCAGTATCATGCCACGGCTCTGCTGAACCAGAATCTGCACGCGACCGATGCGGCCTACGAAAACCGTGCGCCGGGTGCCAGACGGTTGCTGGGCAGCCGCTATGTCCTCCTCCGCCGGGAATTCTGGTCGTGGCGCGGCCGGATTCGCGCGCACCGCGGAACAGTGCGCCGGGCGGTCGTGACGCTGGGCGGTGCCGATGCCGACAATGTCACCGGCAAAGTGATCCAGGGACTCCTCCCGCTGCTCGATGGATCCATCGAGCTTGTGGTTGTCCTGGGGCCGAACAACCCGCATACCGCGGAACTTGCCAATCTGACGCGGCACGCCGGACCGAGTCTGAGGATCGAGCGCAATGTGCCGGACATGACGCAGTTCCTGGCGGAGGCAGATCTTGCAGTTTGCGGCGGCGGCGCCACTTGCTGGGAAATGGCGTTCTTCGGGGTCCCGATCCTCCCGATCGTGCTCGCTGAGAACCAGGTCCCGATCGCAGCGAGTCTGGACGCTGCGGGCGTGGCGGTGAACCTCGGCTGGCATGACCGGCTTCAATCAGGAGCGATCACCGAAGCGGCCCGCAGTCTGCTGGGCTCGCCCTCACGCCTGCGCCAGATGAGCGAGCGCGGCCGCTCCCTGATCGACGGCCATGGCGCGGACCGGGTATGCGACGCATTGTTAGTGAGGAGTGAATAGTGAGGGGTGAGGAGTGAAGGGGCGTCGGTGATTCGTTATTCGTTCCTCGCTGTCCGATACGAACCAGATCGTGGAGAAGCGGTACCCGAAGAACGAACAACGAAGAACCGATAACGAATACCCCGACCTCCAACCTCTGGCCCTTAGCTCCCTGCTCCCCGCTCCCTGCTCCGTGCCGTCTGACCTCCGACCTCTGGCTCCGCGCTCCCTGCTCCCTGTGTCACCGTCCGCGCGCTGACCACTGATCTCTGACCCCTGACCTCTGACTGCCCGCTCCCTGCTCCGTGCCGTCTGACCTCTGACCTCTGACCTCTGGCTCCCTGCTCCCTGCTCCCCGCTCCCTGCTCTTCATGCTCATCCTCCTTCAGGGCCGCCTGCGCTCGACGCGCCTGCCGGGCAAGGGCTTCTTCACGTTCTTCGGCGAGACAATCTGGGAGCGGATGTGTGACATCGCCTTGGCGGTGCGTGAGGTCGAGGAAGTCGTGTTTGCCACGGGCGACCTCCCGGAAAACCACCTCATGAAGCCGCTGATCGAGGCGAAGGGCGTCCGGTTCTTTGCCGGCAGCGAGACGAACGTACTCGAGCGATTCTGCCAGGCGATCGAGGGGCATCGCGGGGAGTACCTGATCCGGCTGACCTGCGACAACTACCTGGCGCAACCGGACGTGATCGAGGGGCTGTTTGAGGCCACGGTTCAGGCCCAGGCCGATTACGGCTACGTCGAACCGCTGTCGCACTATGCCGGGGAAGTAGTCCGCTGCGAGGCGCTGCGTCAGTGCCTCGCCGATGGCCCGAGCGCCATGGCAAGGGAACATGTCACCTGGGACATCCGCTCGAACGCAACGCGCGCCCGAGTGTCGCTCCCTGCGGATTACCTGGGCTTGGACCATGCCGACAGCCTCACCCTGGATACCGTCGAGGACCTGATCCGGATGAAGCAGTTGGAGCGGCGGCATCCGGAGCTTGGTGCGGTGCGGTGCCTCAGCGCAACGCGCGCGGCGGCGGCCGGCCTTCGGTTCCGGTGACAGATCAGTCACTGCTGCATGTCAGCCCTTTTCAAGGCAAAGTACCTTCTGCGGCTGCACGGCGTCTCGGCTCTGTCGCGCCTTTGGTATGGCCTTGGCGGGGGCCCGGGGCTCGTCCGGCGGTTTCCTCGCCTCGGGTCGGAGGCCCTGGTCGGCCAACTGGCCCAGATGCCGCTCTCAAAACCCGCCGCCGCGGAGAAACCGCTCCGGGTGGGGCTGTTCACGATGCTGGGCAGCCACTCCTACATGGTGGCAACGGAGATCGCGCTCGGCCGGGCGCTGCGGGCTCGGGGACACGAGGTCCGGCTTGTGCTGTGCGATCGGGCGCTGCCGGTCTGCGAGAACAAGGGGGTCGGCAACACCGCCCGATGGGGGGATGCCTGTTTCAAGTGTCACCGGCATGGGCTGGCGCAGTTTAAAGCGTCAGGACTGCCCTGGGTGCGCGTGTCGGACTTGACCGCGTCCGTCGATGACGCCACGGCCGAGGCGTTGCTGCAGCAACTCGACTTCGGCCACATCATCGAGAGCTCGCTCTACAAGTACTTCCGCATTGGCCGGTTGCGGGGGACGCCGGAGGAAGCCGAGGCGCGGACCCGGTTCGCCGAGGCGTGTCGGATCTCGGCCCGGGCGGCGCTGGGGTTAAGCCGCTGGAAGCCGGACCGGGTGATCATGAGCCACGGGGTTTACTCGACCTGGGCGCCCGCCCTCGCCGTGTTCAATCGCCTCCGGATCCCGGTGGCGGTGTACAACAAGGGCAAGAAGCGCAATACCACGGTGATGAACTGGGTCCAGGGTCTCACCGATTGGAACGTCTCGGCGGAATGGGATAGCGTCAGAGACCAGCCGCTGTCCCTCGCACAGGAGCAGCGGATCCGGGCCTACCTGCAGACGCGCTTGAACCACTCCGCCGACGCCCTCCGGTACAACCTGGGGGAAGAGGAGAGCCTCGAGGCAACCCGGGCGCGTCTCGGGTTGGATCCCGCGAAGCCCACGTTCGTGTTGTTCACGAACGTCCTCTGGGACGCCGCCAGCGCGCAGAAGGAGATTGCGTTTCCAAACGCCGTCGACTGGGTGATGGACACCATCGCGTGGTTCGCGGCGCACCCGGAGAAGCAACTCGTTGTCAAGATTCACCCCGCCGAGGTCGTGATCGGCACCCGCCAGCCGTTCGCGGCAGAAATCCGGGCCCGTTTCCCCACGATCCCGGCCAACGTGCGCCTGATCGAGCCCGCGGAAAAGGTGAACAGCTGGTCCATCATGCGCGTCGCCAGTGTCGGCCTGGTGCACACCAGCACCCCCGGCATGGAGCTCCCCCTCGAGGGGATTCCCTGCATCGTGGTGTCGGGGGTTCATTATCGGGGAAAGGGCTTCACCCTCGACGTGGCCAGCCGGGAAGAATACTTCCGGCTCCTCGAGCGGTGGCCGGATCATCCCGTGGACCGCGACCGTCTCCAGACCCTCGCGCTGCGCTACGCGCACCTCCTGTTCGAGCGCTACCATCTGCCCTGGAGTTTCCTCTGCGAGCCCAGCTACGGCCTGAACACCGGCTTCGCCTTCGCGTCCGATCAGGAGCTCCTCGAACATCCGACGGTGGACCTCGTCTGCCGGGCCGTCGAGCGGCGTTCGGGTTTTCTCCAGGATCCGCTATGAAGGTCCTCGTCACCGGCGGCGCCGGTTTCATCGGGTCCAACCTCGTCCGACAACCTAGAGACGCCAGCCCAACGAGTGCAGCTGCGGAATGCCGGTGCGCGAGCCGCTCGCTCTAGACTCTCCGATCACGACGCGGTTCCGCGGCGCCCTTCGCCGTGGATTTGGGCTCCGGGAGGTTGCACCAGGCATCCCTCGGAAGGAGCGACAGCGAATCCAACTGAGCATAGAGTGGCGACCCCAACCGATCTGACCGATCTCAAGCGAAAGTCGGTCCGTGGCGGTGCTGTGAGTCTGGCTTCGCAGGGGGCCAGCCTGGCAATCCACACGGTCTCGACGGTTGTGCTTGCTCGGTTGCTGACTCCGGACGATTTCGGCATCGTGGCGATGGTAGGGGCCGTCACAGCGTTCGCTGGGGTCTTTCGAGACCTGGGCCTATCCGCGGCCGCGATCCAGATGAAGGATCTCACGCATGCACAGCAAAGTACTCTCTTCTGGGTGAACGTCGCCACGGGAGCAATGCTAACGGGCGGCCTGGCGGCGGCGTCACCAATTGTGGCTTGGTTTTATGGTAAGTCCGAACTCATAACGCTGACAATCGCGTTGTCCCTCAGCTTTCTCATTGCCAGCTTCGGAACCCAACACGGCGCGTCGCTGGCGCGAAATCTCCAGTTCGGCCGTCTCGCCGTCGCCACTCTCAGCGGGGCGGTGGTCGGACTTGCTGTGTCTATCGGACTCGCATTCTACGGAGCACGCTATTGGGCGCTGGTGTGGGGTGGACTCGCTGGTGGATTGACTGGAACGCTGCTGCGCTTTTGTCTCTCAGAGTTCCGGCCAAACTGGCCGACGAGGGGTACTGGGATGCGCAAGATGCTACGCTTCGGAGCCAATGTTACTGGATTTGATGTTGTGAATTACTTTGCCCGGAACCTGGACAATATTCTTATCGGCCGGGTCTGGGGCGACGCTGTGCTGGGGCTGTACAGCCGTGCTTACGCGTTGCTGATGTTTCCAATTCACAATCTGAGGAATCCCATCCAATCCGTGGCGTTTCCGGCAATGAGCAAGCTTCAACACGATCCTGTCGCCTTTAGACTCTACTACCGAAGGATCACCTCCTTACTTGCACTCCTGTCGATGCCTATCAGCGCTTTCTTCTTCGTGGCCTCCAAGCCCCTTGTCGAGGTTGTGTTGGGCAGCCGGTGGCTTGGAGCGGCACCCATTTTTTCAATCCTGGCGTTTCCTGCGTTCATTCAAGCCCCGCTCAGTCTGAACGGTCTCGTCCAGCTCTCCCTCGGACGGGGTACGCGTTACTTCCAGATCGGCGCGGTCTCCGCCGTCTTGGTGTCGATCGGTTTCTGCGTGGGGGTGGGCTGGGGCGCGCCAGGAGTGGCCGTCTCTTATGGCGTCATCACCTACGCAAGCTTCATCCCCTTGCTTGCGTGGGGATTTCATAAGTCACCTCTGTGTCTGCGCGACTTCTTCTCGAGCATCAGTCGCCCCGCCATGGCCAGCGTTACCGCCGCCGTTGCGGCTAGCGGGCTGCGATGGCTGCTGCCGGAGGCTGCATCGACAACCGTGCTTGCGAGTTGTGCCATGGTGTTTGCATCGGTGTACCTGGCCGTAATGAGCTGTCTTCCCTCCGGGCGGGCTGAACTCCACTGGGTTCTGAAGACGTTGAACAGCTCCTTGCGAGGTCAAACCCGATGACGGAGCGCCATTCCATCAGGCGCGCCGAGGAGCCCTTGAGGATTCTCATGGTAGGTACTGGGGAGAACTACCATCTCGAGCCGCTGGCGCGCTGCATCCGGATTGCGGACCCAAGCTGCCGGATCGCATGCCATGGCCTGTTCCGGTTGCTCCCCGATGGAAGGCGGGACTACCTAACAAGCTCCTCCGCCTTTGATGCGGTGTACCAACTGCCGCAAAAGCGCTCCGTACAATTCCGCCCGCGACGCCCAGGAGCGACCGCGGAGTCCATGAGCCAGGGCACCAACCGGCGACTATGGCTCACAGGGCTTCGCGTGGCGTACCGTGCAGCGCGTTGGTCTTGGGCCTCACATAAGTGGCGCCGGCATTTTGAACCCCTGTTGGCGAGTATCGATATCGTGCATTTGCAGAGCCTCTTTCCGACGGCCGCGTACGCATGGTTGCTCGGAGGGATCCGAAAGCCGCTGGTCATCAGTTGTTGGGGCAGCGACATCCTTCGAGAGTCTGACCCGTCTCTCACGCTCGGCCACCTCCACTTGCTGAACTCCGCTGGCGCCATCACCACGACGGGAATTGAAAACAGGGAGGTAATCCTGGCAAAGTACGGACGGCGTCTGGAAGCGCGGCTCTATGATACATATTTTAACCCAGGTATTCAGCCGCTACTAAATCGCCTGGGTTCGGTGCCACCGCGCTATGTGCGCGGCTGTGAGGGCAAGTGGCGCGTCTGCCTGGGCCACAACGGGTTTGAGCAAGGCAATCACCGAAGGCTTCTTGCGTCTGTTGCGAAGCTTCCTGAGAGCGTCAAGCAGCACATCGAACTGCTCATCCCCATGACGTACGGAGCGACGCTGTCCTATAGGGAAGAGATACGCCGTCTCGCACGCGATGCCGGCTGTACGTTTCGGCTGTTCGACGCCTTCATGCCTCCTGAGGCCATGGTCGCGCTCCGGCGGGACACCGACATTCTTGTGTTCGCCGCGGTGTCCGACGGCTTTTCGGCAACAGTGTCGCAAGCCCTTGCTGCGGCCAGCGTTGTGATCGTAGGTGCATGGCTGCCGTATAAGACGCGCCGCATGACGGGCTTCCATTACCACGAAATGCACTCCCCCGATGACGCAGGGACAGTATTGGCCACGATTCTACACGATTGGCGGAGCGAGTGCGACAAGGCCGTTGCGAATTCTTCGCTCGCCGCTACATTGTTTGCCGAGCGAAGGCTCGGTGAGGGCTGGCTAAAGGCCTATCAAGGTGCCCTCGACTCTTCACGTGGCCAGGTGCAATTATGAAGGCTGTAATTCTGGCGGGTGGGCTTGGCACGCGTCTACGGCCATTCACGGAGATCATTCCGAAGCCCCTTCTTCCTTTGGGCGAGCGCTCCCTTATGGAAGTGCAGATTCTCATGCTACAACAGCACGGCTTCGAGGACATTATCGTGGCAACAAACTATCGTTCGGAGCTAGTTGAAGCGTTTCTCGGTGATGGAAGCCGCTTGGGGGTCAAGCTCACCTTCAGCCGCGAGGAGAGGCCCCTGGGCACCTGCGGTCCGCTGAGCCTTCTGCGCGATCAACTTACAGAACCGTTTTTGCTCATTAATGGCGACATACTCACGAAGCTCGACTTTCGGCTAATGCTCCAGTTCGCCGTGCAGCAGGACTGCACACTTACAGTCGGGACAAAGGTGGTGACCATGCCTTTCAGGTTCGGAAATGTCTTGGTTAACGAGCACAACCACATTATTGGCGTCGAGGAAAAGCCGGATCTGCAATTCGAGATTCTGGCTGGTGTCTATTGCTTGAAACCAGATGTCTTTGAATACATCCCCAAGAATGAGTACTTCGGAATTGACCAGTTAATCAAAACGATGCTCGCCCGGTCGGCGTGTATATCCCGTTACCTAATTCACGAGTACTGGCTTGACATAGGCCAGGTTGACGACTACGATACGGCGCGTCGGCAGTACTCGAGTCATTTTCTCCAACCCGCTAGCGACGCTGAGTCGGCCAGCCAACCCTCGGAGGCGACGTAGCGCGGACGGAATCACGTAGCATGCCGCAGCGCAGAGCATGCGGTAGAGCGCGCCGCGCGCCAAGACCGCGTCGCATCCCCTTCAAATGAACGACTGCATTACGGTATTGGTCATTGGCTTGGGGAGTCACGTCAGCCAGGGCATCGTCAAAGCCCTTGCGAAAAGCTCTGTTGCGTGTCGAATCGTGGGAACGTGTCTCAGCCATAACAGCGCCTTTCTCTACCTCGTGGATGCCGCGCACGCGCAGCCACGGCTGGAGGAGAACCCCGAGCGTTTTAAGAAGTGGCTGGTAAGGATTTGCCACGATGAAGGTGTTGCTGTCATCCTGACAGGGATTGAACCGGTCGTGCGCTTTCTTTCGCAGCATCGGGCAGAGATCGAGCAGCAGTGCGGGGCCGTGGCCATCGTCCCGTCAATGCGGATTTTGGACATAGCACAGAGCAAATTGGAAACCTGCCGTTGGCTGCAGAGTCATGGTTTTCAGCATCCACGCTACACGCCGTGGAGTTCCGATGACAAGCTTTTCGCCTTTGCCAAAGAGACCGGGTATCCGATCGTTGCAAAGCCCATCTATGGTCGAGGTAGCCAGGGTATACACGTTGTCGAAGACAGCGCTGGCTTTGAGTGCATTCTTAATAAGAATGACTACGTGTTTCAGGAGTACGTGGGAACCCCTGAGAACGAGTACACGGTGGGGTGCTTCAGGTCACCGAATACGGGACTGGTCGATTGCATCGTCATGAAGCGTTTGCTACAATCTGGTTTTACTACAAAAGCAGAGGTGGTCGACCATCGTTGCATTTCGCAGGAATGCCGTCGCCTGATGGAGGCATTGGATGCGGAAGGATCGTGCAATTTTCAGCTACGTATTCACAAGAATCGACCGTGCGTGTTCGAGATCAATGCCAGGCTGTCGGGGACCACGCCCATACGTGCTCATTTTGGATTTAACGACGTCGAGGCCAACATCAGGCATTTCCTGTGGAGGGACACAACGCGCCTGCCGAAGATCGTCTCAGGCTTGGCGTTCAGATATTGGAATGAGGTTTACGTGACCTCCACAGCGGCGCAGACGTTCGCCAAACAAGGGGTTCTGCATCGCGACAACCGCCCGCATGCAGCGATCGAAGGGTTTGGCAGGATATGAGAAGCGTGTTCGTTACAGGTCATACGGGTTACATCGGATCCGCTATTTGCACTGCATTGCTGGAGGCCGGTTGCTCGGTCTGTGGACTCACCACACGGAATGGAGGCAAGATCCGGCTCGGCGCAGACGACGCCGTGGAATCTTGCATCGACAGCGTGCCCGCCGTGGACGCTATCGTGCATTGTGCAGCTTCAAAGTCGCTGGCGCCAGTTGATCGCGATCTCGTCAAGACCAATTGCCTTGGCGTGCTGCAGGTGCTGGAGTTTGGCAGGCGCCGGCAAATCCGCCGGTACATCTACCTTTCGGGTACAAACGTCTACGGCGCACCGCAGTACTTGCCAATCGATGAGAAACATCCGACGGCACCTGAAACTTTATACGGGGCATCAAAGCTCTTTGGCGAGCACGTAATGCATAGCGCTCGAGCATGGGGAGGCCGTGCTGTGTGCTTCCGCGTACCATCGCCCGTGGGTGGCCAGCTGCCGCGCGACAGGCTCTTGTCCAGGTGGATCTCTGGCCTCCTGAGCGGCAAACCGCCCGACGTGCTGGGACTGGGGAGCAAGATTCAGCACTACGTCGACGTACGAGATATCGGGCGTGCGGTGCTTTTGGCATTAGAGCAGTCTGATTCGGCTGGTACCTTCAACATTGCCGGGAACGAGGCCATCTCGAATTGGAAACTCGCGGAGTGTGCTGCAAGCGTCGTGGCGCCCTCGCTGAGGCCAGAATTGCTCGGCCGTCCTGATCCGGACGACCGCGTGCGATTCGAATTCAGTATCGAGAAGGCGACACGGGAGCTGGGATTCACGCCACGCTTCAGCATCTCGCAATCAATTCAGCATACAGCGGCGTTCTATTGTGAGGCTGCTGCTCATCTCTGACATTCACGGGAATAGTGCAGCGCTTCAAGCATTGCTGATGCGTGTACCGCCGTGTGACGCTGTGCTGTGTCTTGGAGATGTGCTTGGTTACTATTGTCAGGTGAATGAGGTGATTGATACTCTACGCGCCATCAACGCCGTATGCATTCGTGGGAATCACGATCAAATGGTGCTGGACGAAGGCCAGGTAAGTCCTGACGATGCCGTACGATTCGGCATCGAGGTGGCGCGGCGAACTTTGACACCGCAAAACCGATCGTGGCTAGCGCAACAGCCCCTCGCCCTAGCATTGTCCCTTGATGGGTATAGAGCCCTTCTCGTTCATGGAAGTCCCTGGGATCCCTTGAACGAATATGTCTATAGCGACAGCCCTCGCCTGCGGGAACTAGAGAGCTTCCAATACGATGCCATTGCTTGGGGTCACACTCACCGCGAGTGTCTCATCAAGACCGCGCGCGGACGCTGGTTGATCAACCCGGGTTCTGTCGGGCAGTCGCGCACGCACAGGGGATATGCATGTGGCGTCTTGCTCTCCACGCGGCACCGCAGCGCACGCATCGTGCGGGTCCCGTACCCGGCAGGACGTCTTGTGGCAGAATGCGAACGTCTGGGTGCAGGTCTCTGGGTGCGGCGCTCGCTCGGCCACCGCCTGCCTGGACCCGTCAGCCGTGGCATGACGGACGATTGTCGCCGGCGCGGCTGAGGGAAGGGGAGGCGGCACATAGGAAGGCCCAGGCTCAGAAGAAAAACATCGTCGTGAACTTGCAACACGAAAGAATCCTGGTAACGGGTGCGGACGGATTCATTGGCTCGCACCTTGTCGAAGCCCTGGTACGCCGCGGTTGCCACGTACGAGCGCTGTCATGGTACAACGCGCTCAATCGTTGGGGTTGGCTTGAGACGCTGAATGCAGAGACATTGCGCCAAGTCGAGGTTGTTCCAGGTGATATCCGAGACAGAGGTAGCGTGGGGGCAATAATGAAAGATATTACTGTTGTCTTTCATCTGGCAGCTCTTATTGGCATTCCGTTTAGTTATCGTTCGCCGGAAAGTTACGTTGCCACAAATGTCGTCGGCACGCTGAATGTGCTGGAGGAGGCGAGGCGGCTGGCGCGGGTGCGTGTTTTGATAACATCCACGTCCGAGGTCTATGGAACGGCAGAGTACGTGCCAATCGATGAGCGGCATCCGCTGAAGGCGCAGTCGCCTTATGCTGCGACAAAGATCGCCGCCGACCAGTTGGCGCATAGTTATGTCCGCAGTTATGGACTCCCGTGCACCATTGTGCGCCCGTTCAATACCTATGGCCCACGTCAATCCGCCCGCGCCATCATTCCCAGCATTATCGTGCAGCTCCTTTCGGGCGCGGAGCACGTCAAAGTGGGGTCGTTGGATCCAACGCGCGACTTGGTGTTTGTACAGGACACTGTGGAGGGGTTTTGCCGAATTGCAGAATGCGATGGGAGCCTTGGTGAGGAAATCAATATTGCGACGGGCTTCGAGGCGAGCATGTCAAGCGTCGCGGACCTTCTGATTCGGCATGTCAACCCGGCAGCCATTGTTGTAGAGGACAGCGAGCGCGTGCGGCCGCAGACAAGCGAGGTGCAACGATTGCTGGGAGACAATGCCCATTTGAGGCGGTTGACGGGTTGGGTACCGTCGGTAGGATTGGAGGAGGGCCTGTCGAGAACGATAGAGTGGTTTCGGACCTCAGGGTGCGCGATGGAATACAAAGCGAGGGATTACAACATCTGAGGCAGCATAATGAGAATTCCACTGTTCACTTTGAATTATGGTGTGGAGGAAGAGCGCGCATTGCGGGAGGTTCTGCGGTCGCGCTGGATATCGATGGGACCTAGAGTGCAGGAGTTTGAGAGCGGCTTTGCTGGCGCGCATGGTGCTGCGCATGGCATCGCTGTGGCCAACTGCACCGTTGCGCTTCACGTCGCTCTTCGGGGGCTAAACGTTGGCCCGGGCGACGAAGTTGTAGTTCCTTCGCTAACGTTTGTGGCCACAGCCGCCAGTGTGCTTGCCGCTGGCGCCACGCCGGTCTTCGCGGATATTGTGTCGCCGGACGACTGGACGATGGATCCGTCGGACCTGGAGCGGGTGATCACACCGAGTACGAAGGCAATCATTCCGATGCATTATGGGGGGCACGGTGCGGACATGGTGAAGATTTGTGAGATTGCACGGCAACACAACCTCATCGTAATCGAGGATGCCTGTCATGCACCATTCGGAATCAGGTCGGGCTTGCGCTTAGGCTCTTTAGGGCATGCGGCCTGCTACAGTTTTTATTCGAACAAGAATCTCTCGACGGGCGAGGGGGGCATGGTTATAACGAGTGATGATGAGTTGGCGGTGCGGCTCCGTCGTCTGCGGTCTCATGGACTGACAACCTCTGCCTATGAGCGGCACATGGGGCGGGAGTTCTACGACGTGGTGGAGTATGGCTATAATTATCGGATGGATGACATTCATGCAGCGCTAGGTCTGGTCCAGATGCGTAAATGGCCAAAGGAAGCTGCGAGCCGGGTGCGTGTGGTGAACCGATACCGGAGAAACTTACTGGGGCAGCCGGATATCCATGTCCCCTTCGCCAGTCATGACGGCTCCCCTGGACTGCACATCTTTGGAGTTCTGATCGGCGATGGGAAGCGAAATCGGGTGCGGCAGCGTTTGGCTGAACAGGAGATAGAAACGTCAATGCACTATCCGCCGGTCCATCAGTTCGCGTGTTTTCGTACCTATGCTCGTAAGCTGCCGGTCACAGAAGAGGTGGGAGCAGCGGAGCTTTCACTGCCGCTGCACGGAAGGCTGACGAACGCACAGATCGACGAAGTCTGTGAGAAGCTCCTGGAGAGCCTGGAGTGAGAGGGTCAGGGAATGATCTCTTCGTGGCTGAGGAACAGCACGAGGCGTGGGCGGCTCGGCTCAGCCGCTGGCTGGTCGGCGCCTGTCGACGACGCCAACGGTGTGCCCCGTTGAGTGAACGTCTCTTCAAGCGGGCGCTGGCCCGCTATCACGCCCTCCTCAGGTTGGGCCGGCGACTCCGCCCCTACAGCCAAGGCACCCCCTCCGGCCCGGCGCGCAAGATCGCCAGGCTGCTCGACCGGTTGCACGACTTCGACCTGTGCGTGCTGGCCTTTCTGTGCGCTCCGGACGTGCCCTTGACGAGTAACCCTGCCGAGCAGGACATCCGCATCAGCAAGGTGCGCTAGAAGATCTCTGGATGCTTTCGCGCCCCGCCCGGAGCGCAGACCTTCGCGCGTTGGGTTTAGCCGCCCGCATTGGATGAGTACGTAGCAGACTGACAACAGCGCTTGGCGTGCGAGCAAGTCCTGAGCCCTACACAACCTTTCGCCTTTTTCAGTGGCGGATGCCTGACACATCAAACCCATGAACCACACGTTGAGGAGGCTTCCGAGTACCCTGAAGCGGCGGATGGCGGCAACTCTCCATTCCTGGAGGTCACGGCAGGCCATCCGGATCATGTTGTCAAGCCCCGTGCCGCAGGTGACCGCCGTGGCGCGCGCGCTTCAGGATGCCCGGTCTGCTTACCTGAGCGAGGAAGAGCGACGGTTCATTGAGTGTGTGGAAATGAGGCGTCGGGAATTGCTGGCCTCCAAGGCGGAGATCGAGGTCCACGACTTCGGGGCGGGCGCGCCCGGCGAGGTGCGCACGCCTGAGGAGATGAGGAAGGGCGTTCGCTCAAAGGCTCCCCTTGCCAAGGTGTGCGCTGTCGCCAGCAAGTCGCCAGCCTGGGGGGCGATCCTCTTTCGGTTCATACGTCACCTGCGCCCAAGCTCCTGCGTGGAGCTCGGGACCTGTGTCGGGCTTTCTGCTGCCTATCAGGCGGGAGCGTTGCGATTCAACGGCCAGGGAAACCTGCTGAGCCTTGAGGGGTCGCCCGGCGTCGCCGCCGTGGCGATGGAGACGTTCAATCTCTTGGGGCTGCAGAATGCCCGCGTGAGCGTGGGGCCGTTCCACGAGACGTACATCCACGCACTGGAGTCGATGCGGCCGGTCGACTTTCTGTTCAATGACGGACACCATGACCACGATGCCGTGGTCAATTACTTTCTCCAGTCATTGCCTTACCTGGCTGATACGGCTGTTATGGTCGTGGATGACATCGCGTGGTCCGTCGGCATGAAGCAGGCCTGGCGGGAGATGATCGGACACCCGCAGGTGGTCGTGAGTGTTGACATGCGCACTGTGGGTGTGCTGGTACTTTCAGGACCCGATGTTCTAGCAGACAGGAGACAGTTTCAAGTCGGCGTTGCCTGAGGGCAACTCGCCCCAGTCGTTCCGTGCCCCTGATCGTCGATTTCCGTTACCGTCCTGAGCTGGACGGGTTGCGGGCCCTGGCCGTGCTGGCGGTCGTGTTCTACCATGCCACGTCCGGCGTGCCGGGTGGATTCGTGGGGGTGGACGTGTTCTTCGTCATCTCCGGTTACCTGATCACGTCGCTGATCGTGAAGGATCTGGAGTCGGGGGAGTTCACGTTCAGACGGTTCTGGGAGCGCCGTGCCCGGCGGATCATCCCCGCCGCGGCGGTGATGGTCCTGGGGACCTTGGCGGCGGGCTGGTTCATCCTTTTCCCGGATGAGTTCGAGCGGCTCGGGACCACGGCAACTTGGCAGGCGGCGTTCGCGGCCAACGTGTATTTCTGGCGGAGCACCGGCTACTTCGCCCCCGCCGCGGAGGAGGCGCCGCTGCTCCACACCTGGTCGCTGGCTGTCGAGGAGCAGTTCTACATGTTCGTGCCGCTGCTCCTGGCAACCTTCTTTCGGTTCAAGGCCCTGCAGAGACGTGGCCCGCTGCTAACCATCCTTGGAGTCAGCCTCGCGGTAAGCTTCGCCGGAAGCGTGTATGGCGTGGCGTCTCGTCCCGTCGCCGCCTTCTACCTCCTGCCGTCCCGCGCCTGGGAGCTTATGTTGGGCTCGTTAGTCGCGCTCCTGCCGCTGTCAACCGGCGGGCGACGAGGGCGGGCGATGGCGGCCTGGGCCGGACTGGCACTCATCCTCATCCCGTGTTTCATCTACCGCCGTGGGACGCCCTTCCCGGGACTGGCCGCACTACCCCCCGCCTAGGTGCGGCCCTGTTCATCTGGACCGCCGACAGGGGCCGGGACGGGTTGCAGCCGAGGGCTTGGCGTTGGATGGCCCTTCGGCCGGTGGTGTTCGTCGGGCTGATTTCCTACTCGCTCTACTTGTGGCACTGGCCGGTGCTGGTGCTCATCCAGCATCTCGCCCTGACACCTCCCGGCCCTGCGTTGCGCGTGATCCTGATGGCCGGAGCATTCGGCCTGGCCGTGCTGTCGTGGTGGTTCGTCGAGATGCCCTTTCGGAAGAGGAACCTGTGTCCGAGCCAGCCTCGCATGCTGCTCGCAGGCGCAGCCGGCTTGGCGGTGATGTTCGGGGCCGGATTGCTGATCCGCACGGGAGAGGGCTTCCCCCGGAGGCTTTCCAGTGAGGTGCTGACCTGCGCCCAGGCACGCAAGGACATGGCCTTTATCCACGAACTGAGCGTCGAGGACGTGAACCAGGACCGTGTCGTGTCCCTCGGGACCACCGACACTGACGTGCCCTCCGACCTGCTGGTCTGGGGCGACAGCCATGCCATGGCAGCAATGCCCGCCTGGGACGCCTGGCTGCGCGAATCCGGTCGCCGAGGCGTGGCGGTGACGCGACCCAGCACACCGCCGCTGGTGAACTACTATACTCCCAAAGGGCTGGGCCGCGAAGCGGTTCCGTTCGCCGAGGCAGTGATGGAATACATCATGCGCAACCGCATCCCCGAGGTGGTGCTGGTGGGAGCCTGGCGGGTGTACCCTGGTCGTGCTGGGGGAGGTAGCCGGGAGCTGGAGGCGGCGGTGCTCGAGACGGTGGAGCGACTTCGGAGCAGTGGTGTGATGACCTGGATGATGCTCGAAGTGCCCCGGCACCCCGTGGATGTCCCGCGCCTGCTGGGGCGGGCGCGTCTGCTCGGAGTGGATCCACGTCCGTACGTGGCGGCTCCCGATGGTTTCAACGGCTTGGCGGGCACCGACTCCGGCGTGATCGAGGCGGTGCGGGCGGCGGGCGGACGGGTGCTGGATCCGCGCCCGCTCTTCCAGGGACACGGCAAGGAGCCCTACCGGGTGGAGCAGGACGGAGTGGTTTGGTACCGCGACAGCAATCATCTGACGGTGGGCGGTGCCCGGGCGGTGTTGCTTCCGTGGCTGCGGAGCGCGATGAGTCCCACACCGGTAGCAGCCCGTCTGCGGCCAACCCCGGGTGCGAACGGGGGCTCCCGACCGGGCCAGCCATGAAGGGGACGCCTCGGCACAGGGCCTTTCAGAGCAGTCCTTGCTGCCAGCACGGATCGCGCGACGGGCAACGCTGATCTGTATGGCCGTGCCGTCGGTCAGGTGCGACCGCCTCACCCCGGGTATTCAAGGATGCGCGCCCTTGAATCGTGCTCCTGATGTGGCAACCCCGCCTCGTCCGGACAACCGCCCGGCCGCCGCGGAATCATCACAGACCCTCGCCATGACCCCACTGGTTTCCATCATTATCCCGTGCTTCAATTCGCGGGAGTACGTCGCCGAGGCTGTCCAGAGCGCCCTGGACCAGACGTATCCGGCCTGCGAGATCGTGGCGGTGGATGATGGATCGACGGATGGAAGCGTCGAGATCCTGCGGAGTTATGGCGAGCGCATCCGTTGGCAGACGGTGGCGAACCGGGGAGCACCTGCTGCGCGCAACCTGGGCCTCAAGATGGCCCGCGGGGAGTACATCAAGTTCCTGGACGCTGATGACATGCTCCTGCCGGGCGCCGTAGAAGCCCAGGTGGCTGCTGCGGAGAGTCTCCCCGGTCACGCTGTGACATACGGCATAGTTTTCGATTATGAAACGCATAGCCCGATTTTCGACAAGGTGCGAACGGGAATAGCGACAACACAGGACGAGATGATTTTCGCCTGCTACACTGAAGACCTAATGACAAGCACGCCACTTCATCGTCGCAAATCGCTTGAAGACGTCGGGGGCTTTGACGTGGCAATCAAGCGCGGGCAGGAATGGAATCTTCATGTCCGGCTGGCATTGCATGGAGTTCTCTTTGTCTTTGCGCCAGTACCTGTATATTATTATCGAAGACATAACTCAGCACACCGGATCAGCTTTGCCGTAGAAGACCCCAGGCTGTTCTATAAGGACATTGAGCGCCAGCGGCACACGGCAATGGCCATCGCCGCTCACTACCAGGACGGTATTCCGGATCGATTGAAAAAGGAGGTGTTTGTGCGATTACATCTTCTTGGCCGCAATCTATTCCAAATAGGCCACAGAGCGGAGGCGAGAGAGATCTTGGCAATGGCAGGTCCTTATGCGTTCGATACTCCCCGTATTGGGCGCCTGCCTTATCGATGGCTACGACGCCTGCTCGGTCCGTACGCGGCGGAGTGGTTGCTGTGGTCTTTAAGGAAGCCAGGAGCCCGGAAGCGTCTTCCGGCAGCCGAATCGGCGTCGACCTGACCGTGTGAAGGCATCAAGCTGGGTGCAGCGATGATCGGCATTTTTCTCCTGATACTGTTGGCCGCGCAAGTGCTCCTGGTTGCGTCGCTGGTGGTATTCGTCCTGTATTGGAAGACCACGACGTTCATCAGGGTGCGCCCGCGTGTCCTGGAGAAGTGCTGCCGCGACTTGCTGGCGCAGGATCGAGCTGGCGCGCTGGTGGAAGCCGAGGAATTCGCCTGGGATCAGGAAAGGACGATCCTGCGCACAGCGATGGAGACCGACAACCTCGTCGTGCGCATCGGCGGTTACCCGGATGTTCGCATCAGCCTGGGATCCGGTGAGGAGGTTCTTGGCCGGTTCGCGGCGGGCAGTGCGCCCCGGATTGCTTTCAACGCGTGGGAGCTTCATGCGGCATGCCTGCGCCAGCATCTGGCCACGGGTGACCCGCGACTGGCGGGCTTGTTCTGGCAACTTGTGAGGGAATGGTCGCGGGGGCCGCTGGCCATGTTGCGGGATGATTATACCTGGCACGATCACGCCACCGCGAGCCGGCTGCTGAACTTGCGCTATTGCCTCTGGGCGTTGGCCCGGCTGCCGGAGACGCCGCCGGCCGATTACCGGCGATTGTGCCGCATGCTGTTGAAGCACCTGCAGTTGCTCGCGACGGATCGTCTGTATGACTACTGCACCAATCACGGCCTCATCGTAGACCGTTGCCTGCTGGTGGCCGCCGCTTCGCTGCCTCCGACCTTCGGGGTCCGTCGGGCATCCATCCTCCGTGCCGTCGCTCGGTCGGTGGGCCGGGTGGACTACTTCATCAGCGACGACGGGGTGCCCCTCGAGGGATCGACGACGTATTGGTACATGCTCTATGACCTGCTGAGTCGCATTCAGGCCATGGTTAGGCGGCTGAGCCTGCCCGTGGATCCTGCCAGCGAGGTCAAACTCGAGCAATGCCTCCGCTTCCTGACGCACACGAATATTCAGGGGCGCATCAACCGCCTGGGCGATTCCTCCGGCGGGCACGAAGTGCCTGCACGCGGTGTGCCCCCCGCCTGGCAGGAGGGTTACCATCTCGGCGTCACGGACGCGGGCCTAGTCTGGCTGAATGCCGTTAAGGGTGGGCGGATCGTCGCGCAGCTCATCCTGAACGCCCAGGATCTTCCCCCGTATGTCCATCGCCACGAAGATGCTTTGGCGATCGGTTTCTACCATGAGGGCGTGTTTTGGTTTAACGCACCGGGCTCCTACTCGGCTGAGAAGACCGACCGGGCACGCCGCGTAAAGAGCCACCGCAATCAGTCCGGGGTGACGCATGCAAGGCTCGGCTACTCGCACCGGTGCGCCATCGAATCGGTGCGGTGCGACGACGGCGGCTTTGAGATCGCCGCCGCGATTACTGCCGGCGGGGCAAGAGTGCTGCAGCGAAGGCTCGACTTCGACCTGGCGACGGAGACCCTCACCGTGACGGACAGCGCAGTTGCCGACGGTGAGGTCGTCACCCGGTTTCTGCTCTGTCCGGGCGTCGGGATTCGGGCGACCCCGGAGGGCTGGCTAACCCTCGAACGGGACGGTCACGCGCTCGCGCTGCAATCCTCCCGGCCCGTCGAAATCGACGCCGGCCTGATCTCCTATGCGCGGAATCAACTTCTCGAAGCCCCGGTGTTGCGGGTGCAATCACCCGGGCATCACCTGGCTATTCCGTTGCGTCTTGGGCTAAAGCGCCTCCAGCGAGTTCCAGGGCGGGGTTCGTACCCCTATGGCGGGCGCAGACCGCCTCGCCGCTCCGCCGGCCAGCAACTGGCGGCCCGTCTGCATTACCGGCGAGTGCGACAGGCTATGTGGGTTGTGGCTGGCGAGGTGGCGGCTGGGACGATGTGGGTCGTTGGCGGCTGGTAAGGCGGAACAGCCAGCGCGGTGCCACTCGCCCTCGGCCGGATGAGCCGCAACAGCGATTACCCCCCAGAGGTAAGGGCAAAGAAGGCCTGCGGTGGGGGCGCAGAGACTCATTGCTACCGCTCAATGACTGGGTTGAAGAGGTCGCTCGTTGATAATCACCGAGCAGTGGTTCGGAGAACCTTATGGAACGGTACCGAATAGCCTACATCAGTGCAACACCCGTAACGGACAGGCTCGGGGCAAGTGGCGCGACATACCAGATGTTCAGCGTCCTGAAGGCCTCAGGGATGGACGTGGTCCCGTTGTGCTGCGGCCAAGTACGGCCGTCGTGGATACGGCGGATGGCATGGTGGTGTGGTCGGCGTCTGCTGGATCGCAATGCACGGTGGAAGGGCACATGGGCCTACTCACGGTTGGCGGCTCGCCGGCTTGAAAGGCTGCTTGCAGGGCAACATTGTGACGCCATCTTCGTCGGAATGGCCGGGTGGGACGCGGCGTTGCTGCGAACTGTGCTTCCGGTATATACTACCGGGGACTCGACGATGCTCCAATGTTCGCGGCTGGGGTATGCCTCTTATCGAGGCGTCTCAGAGCACTGGTTCAGCGAGGCATTAGAACTATGGCAACAGTATGCACGACGGGTTCGGTTGTTCTTCATCACCACGGCGTGGGGCGCAAAGGGCTTCACCACCGATCTCGGAGTCCCACCGGAGCGAATCCGAGTGGTGCGCTGGGGTGCTAATCTTGACCGGCAGGAGGTTCCAGCACGAGGCACTGTGCTCGGGCGCACACGCGGCGATCGGTTGAGGCTCCTCTTCGTGGGGAAAGAAGGCAAGCGCAAGGGCTTGGACATCGTCCTTGAGACCCTGACGGAGTTGAATCGGCAGGGCGTTGCCAGCGACCTCGTGGTTTGCGGGTGCCAGTGGACCGGTTCCATACCAGCGCAGGCCAGAATCCTCGGGCTGTTGGACATCAACGTGCCAGCGCAGCGAGAGCAGTTGCGAGATGCCTACCAACAGAGCGACCTATTCTTCATGCCTACGCGGGCGGAAACGTACGGCATGGTGTGCTGCGAAGCCGCGGCCTACGGGTTGCCGGCGGTGACTACGGACGTTGGGGGAGTGGCCGAAGTGGTCCAACACAACCGGACCGGCCTGGTTCTACCGCTGGCCGCAGGTCCCCGGGAGTACGCTGCCGCGATTCGGGACTTGTGGCTCGATGAGCAGCGATATCGGCAGATGGTCGTGACCGCGCGCGACGCCTATGAGTCGGAGCTCAATTGGGACACCTGGGGAAGAAAGGTCGCCGCCTGGATGGTCGAGGATCTCCAGTCTCTGCGAGGGGGACGCTGATGCGGCATGAAACGCCCTGGGAACAGGCAGCGGCGGGGCTCGGGCCTTGTGCGGACCATATCCCTGATGTGCTGGCTTCCGGGCCGAAAAGGACTGCAAAGCGCAAGCTGTGTGGAGCCATGAGACTCGGGCATGTGGCAGTGCGGCTGAGCTACTATGGGCTCAATCGCTGGGTCATGCGGTTTCCGTCGCATACCGTGCGGCGGGGGATTGCGCGGCTGTACCTGGGAGGGTTGGGGCCGGGCTGCAGTTTCCTGCTCGACTGCGAGATCCGGGCTGGTCGGAATGTGACGATTGGACGGAACTGCGTGTTCAATCGTGGCGTGCTCCTGGACGGTCGGGGTGGTCGCCTGACCATTGGCGACTGTGTCGACGTGGCGCAGGAGTCGAACATCTGGACTCTCGAACACGACGTGCATGATGACCATCATCGAGACCGAGGGGCGCCGGTGACGATCGAGGATCACGTGTGGATCGCATCGCGCGCCACGATCCTGCCGGGCGTTCGCATCGGTCGTGGGGCCGTGGTTGCCGCCGGAGCCGTTGTCACGAGTGACGTCCCGCCGATGGCGATCGTGGGTGGCGTTCCTGCGCGAACCATCGGCGAACGCCGCAGCGCCCTGCAGTACACACCCCGGCACCGGCCGCTGTTTGAATAGTCCGCGAGCCAATCAAGAACTCGACTTTGCTATGGAGGCAGCGTGCTGATTGACGGGAACTGAGAACCGGGGTCTTGCGCATCGCATGATAATCCGCGACGATTGTTTTTACTACAGGGGCAGTGCGCCGTGCGATTTTCACAAGCGGGACGGCAGGACGTGTGACGCCTGCGCAGATTATCGCAACGTTGGCCACAGAACGTTGATCGTCAAGCTCGATGCCCTGGGTGATGTTCTGCGGACGACATCCATCCTGCCGGCGGTGCATCAGCATTTTGAGAACACCTCGGTAACGTGGCTGACGCGGCGCACGGCCGCGCCATTGCTCGTTGGTAACCCGCTCGTGCACCGCGTGTGGGCGGTGGAGGATAACTACCTGGAATACCTTCTCGGGGAGTCCTTTGATGTGGCCTATGGACTTGACGCGGACCCCCTTTCCGGTGCCGTGATGCGCATTGTGCAAGCGTCGGACAAACGCGGGTTCATCAACAACGCCTCCGGTCGTGCGATCCCGGCGAACTCGGCGGCGAGGACCTGGTGGCAAATGGGAGTGAACGACCAGTTGAAGAGGGAGAACCGGCAGACCTACCAGCGTCTGCAATATGACCTGTGCGGGCTCGCCGGTCCAATTCACCGCCCAATGCTGCCCGCACCGCTCGTGACCGAAACCACAGTCGGTGAATGGCGCTCAAGACTGAAGCTGCCGCCGGGGCACCCCGTGTTGGGTGTCAATACGGGGGGCGGCATGCGGTGGCAGTACAAGAAATGGACGCGTGCCGGGTACATCGAGTTGATTCGCCGCTTCGCGGCGGCTCGTCCACACGTACCGATCCTGCTCCTGGGCGGCCCCGAGGAAACCGAGTTCAATGCCGCGATCCTATCGGCAGTGGGGGATCTCGCGCACGACGGCGGCTGTGGGAACACGTTGTCAGACTTCTGCTCCCTGGTGGCTCTTTGCCGCTGCCTGGTAACCCCCGACAGCCTGGGCTTTCACGTCGCAACGGCGTTGAACGTGACGGCGCTTGTGTTGGTCGGCCCGACCTCTCCCTGGGAGCTCGAGGTCTATGGCAACGGGCATGTGCTGGCTGCACCCATCGACTGCATCAGCTGCTACCTCGCCCGTTGTGACAAGAAGCCCGCGTGCATGGATCTCATCAGGGCCGAAGACGTGTGCGGCCATCTGCTGCGCTGGTTTTCTTGAGCACGTTTCCGAGACGCGAGTGGCATCTTATGGAACCATGGGAGGGGTCACAAGCCGCGCGTGGAAGAGCCCAGCGTCGAGTGAATAGCACTTCGAACGCAGCGGCAGAGCTGCGTCCCGTCCCGGCTCACCACCGGGGCATCGAGAGACGCCGGGTGCAGGAACTGCTATCGCGCATGCGGCAATGCCGGGTGACGGTGGTTGGTGATGTGATGCTGGATGAATTCGTCTGGGGTAACGTGACGCGCATCTCGCCGGAGGCACCGGTTCCGGTCGTGGAATGCGAGAGGATCAGCGTGCATCCAGGCGGGGCCGCCAACGTAGCGCGGAACCTGGCGGCATTGCGGGTCCAAACGCGGCTCGTAGGACTGGTGGGTGACGATGAGGCATCGCGCCAGTTGCGGAGCGTGCTGAGCGCGGAGGGAGTCGCGTGCGACGGCTTGGTGGCTGAGGAAGGCCGATGCACGACCGTCAAGACGCGGGTCATTGCGCACCGGCAGCAGGTGTTGCGTGTGGATCGGGAGCAAAGGACGGAAGCGAAGCCGGTTTGCCTGGAGGTCTTGCAGCGGACCGTGGAAAACGCCTTGCGTGATGCCGATGCCGTGATTCTTGCGGATTATGGGAAGGGCGTGCTCTCGGACCGGTTGGTACGCAGAATCCGGGATCTGTGCCAGCAGCGAGGCACGTGGCTGAGCCTGGATCCAAAGCCCGGACGGACGATCGACTATCGCGGGATGTCTCTGATGACACCGAACCGCAAGGAAGCGTTCGAATTGGCACGCACGCAGGATCGCCCCGGGAGTGCGGATCCGGCCGGCGACACCGCGTTGCATGAAGTGGTTGCGACCCTGCAGGAGCGCCTGTCTCCGGCGGTGCTGCTCGTCACCCTGGGGGAGTGGGGCATGCTGCTGTGCACGCGCGGTGAGCCACGCGTGCACATTCCCACCGTCGCCCGGCAGGTCTTCGATGTTTGTGGAGCCGGGGACACCGTCATTGGTGCCTTCACCGGTGCCATCGCCGCAGGCGCAAGCCCGCAGGAGGCAGCGCATCTGGCCAACCACGCGGCGGGCATCGTGGTGGGCAAAGTGGGGACCGCGATCGTCACCCCTTCCGAGCTGCGGGACGCCATCCGCAGGTGATCGCGCGCGATCCCGTGCCAGCAGAACAAAGGCGGAATACAAGCGATGAAGGCTGAATGGACAGATCTGGTCAGGCGCCGCTTTCGCGAAAGCAGTGCCGCGAAGACGGCGGCCGCGGAAGACGACGTGTCGTCGTTGACGAAGCTGATTTCGAGCATCCAGGCTGCCTTCCAACAAGGCAGCAAATTGGTGCTGTTTGGCAATGGTGGAAGCGCCGCCGATGCGCAGCATGTGGCAGCGGAGTTCGTGGTCCGCTTTGGCCGTGACCGGTCCGCGCTACCGGCCATCGCCCTAACGACGGACACCTCGATCCTGACAGCCGTGGGCAACGATCTGGCCTTCGAGCAGTTGTTTTCCCGCCAAGTCGAGGCCATCGTCCGCCCCGGCGATGTCGTCGTGGGGATTTCCACCAGCGGCAACTCCCCAAACGTCCTCCGGGGCATTGAGGCAGGCAAGGCTCGGAGCGCCCTCACCGTCGGGTTCACGGGCCGGCACGGCGGTGCGCTTCGAGCCCTGGCCGACCTCTGCTATTGCGCGCCCTCGGACGTCACGGCGCGCATTCAGGAAGTGCATTTGTGCGCCTGGCACACGATCTGTGAAGTCATCGAGAGCGGGCTCGATTCCGCAGGCACTCCGCATGGAAGGGGGTGACGCCCGGGCAAGAACGTGACCCTTCGGCACAGCCATGTCGCCATTGACCAAGCCCACGAAGGTCAGCTTCCTTCCCAAGGGAGGAAGCGAAGATCCGGGCCAGACGCTGACGCTGCAGGCCATGCGGGCCCATGGCACCTTCGAGGTCGCCTACGGCGTCGATCTCCGCTTCTTCGCCGGAATCGCGACATGCTTGTTGCAGCGGCCGGACTATTTGCATTTCGACTGGATCTCGCGTTACCACGTTGGTCGGAATCCCCTTGTTACGCTCGCGAAAGCCATCGCCTTCTGGATCGACTTGTTTGTAGTACGCTGGGTGTTCAGGACCCGGGTCGTGTGGTCGCTGCACAACCTCAAGCCTCACGAAAGCGCCCGCCCGGAGTGGCTCCATCGCTGGGCGCAGCGGATGATGGCCCGACGCGCGGACTGGATCCGGGTATTCTCGGAAGCATCGACCGCCAAAGCGTGCCAGGTGTTGCGCGTCGACCGCTCGCGGTTGCGCGTGGTGCCCGAAGCATCGTTCGTCGGGTATTACCCGGACACGGTTTCCGCAGACGAGGCGCGGCGGCGGCTGGGGGTCGAGCCGCAGCACTTCATCCTCCTCTGGCTCGGGAGCATCAGGCCCTACAAGGGACTTGAGAATCTCATTTCCTGCTTCCGTGCGGCCGCCGAACCCCATTGGCGATTGCTGATTGCAGGCCGCCCTTATGTGGCAGACTACGCTGAAGCCATCGGTCGCGCTGCCCAAGCAGATTCTCGAATCCTGATGTTCCCGCGCTTCGTGCCCGTGGATGAACTGCAAGTCTTCTATCGGGCGGCAGACGTCGTTGTCCTCCCCTTCGTCGACGTCGAGAACTCCGGTTCGCTGCTGGTTGCCATGGGCTTCCACAAGCCGGTCGTCGCCCCTGATCTGGGCGTCATTCGGGAGCGTCTCTCGGCACAGCCGGCGCTTGTCTATCAACCCGGCGGCCTGGAAACCGCCCTGGTTCGTTTGCGTGGCTGCGACACGCAACAACTGCGGGGCTTTGGAGAAGCCAACCACGTAAATGTCACGCGGCACACCTGGGCTGAGTTCGCGGCGGTGTTTGCCATGGAAAGGGACCGGCTGCAAGCACAACACAAGGGTGGAGGCCCCGTCCTGCATCCCGATCACTGAACGCGACGAAGGTATTAGAGTCCTGGAATCCGGGCCGCCGGCGCGTGGCTCCCTGGCATGAGACTGCACAGCGCAAGCCGTTGCAGTGAAGACGCCGACGCCCTGGAGTCCTGAACACCGAGCGCGAAGTGAGACATGACAGACTCCCTCCTCGCCCCACACGGAACTCCGCAGCTCAGCGTCATCTTCGTCACGACGGTCTTTAAGGACGTCCGGACGGGGCCGGCGGTGTACGCGCGCTATTTATGGGACGCGTTTCGGGACGACCCGGAGATCGAGTTTCACGTGGTGGCGCCTGAGTTCCCGGAAGCGCATCCGCGATGGCACGCCAGCGGCTGCGTCTCGGGCGGTTTTGGATTCTATCGCGCGTTGTGCCGGGCGGCGGGGGAGCTTGTTCGGCAACTCGGGTCTCACACCCTTCTGCACACGAACAACTGTCACACGGGAGCGTCGTTGCTCGCGTTGGGGGTGCCGGTCATTGGCCAGATTAATGATTATGAGAATACCGACGTGGTGTCACGGATCCTGAGCTATCTCCGGCTGTACGGGGTCCGGCGCTGTGCGGCATTGCTCTGGAGGCGGCGTCTCGAGCGATTCGCCGTGCGTCGGCAAGCCCTCACGGTCTGCAACTCGGAGCACACGCGACGCAAGGTGCTCGGCGCCTATCATCCCCCCTCTCACGAGCGGGTGATCACGGTGTACAAGGCTGTGGATCTCGACCGCTTTCGCCGGCCGCCGACTTTGCCTCCCGACCCCCTGGCGCGGCCTGAAGACCGGGCGCGCTTGCTGTTCGTTGGCGCGGATTTTCGGAGAAAAGGGTTGGATACCCTTGTCGACGCGTTGAGCCTGTTGCCCGAGACGCGGCTGGATGTGATCGGGTTGGACTCGGTTGATTTTGTGCGTGCGTATCCACGGCTCGCGACTGCTGCGGGATGTTCAAGAGTCCAGTTCCACGGGCGGCAGCCGCCGGACTGTGTTTGTCGGGCGCTCTGGCATTCGGATGTCTTCGTGATGCCATCGCGCGCGGAGGCACTTGGCGTTGCGATTCTCGAGGCGCTGGCCGCCGGCCTGCCGGTTGTGGCGGGTCGCGTTGGCGGCATTCCCGAGATCATGACCCATCCCGACTGCGGCGAACTCGTGGTCCCGGGGAATCCGCAGGCGGTGGCGGCGGCCGTTTCGCGTGGTCTATCGGATCGTCGCGGCAGGCCCGGGCCCCGGCCGGCCGTCGAAGCGATTCTGGAGCGGTTTTCACGGAAGGCCATGATCGAGCAGGTGCGGAGGCTTTACCTTTCGCACGCGGTCAGGTAGTTGTCCTGGGCGGCGAGCGCGTTTAGGAAAGGCATGTGAAGTACAGTCGTATGGTCCCAGAAGCACAGCGATCGCGGTTCAGCAGAGAGCCCGGTGGACGGTTGGCGCGAGCTCCCCAGTCATTGCCGAATCAACCACCAGCGTCCAAGGGCGTGATGGCAATTCTCTGGATTACAGCGCTGATCTTCGGCTTGAGTTCCTCTACGCCCACCGTCACATACGGGGCCATGGCGTCGGTTGTCGGTACGGGCGTCTGGCTGGTTCTTGCCCTATTGGTTCTGTTCTTCTCTCGCGGTCCTCTGAGAATGCCCCGAGGCATTGTTCGGTACGTGCCGGTGATCCTGGCATTGGCCGCGTTCAATGTGGCCGTGTCCAATGATCGCCTGCAAAGCGCCGGACGATGGGGGCTTTGGCTGACGCTTGTCGTGGTCGCCGTTTGGATGGCGAATGCGACTGGGAAGTGCACAGAGAACAAGATGCGCTCGAAATGGCCGTGGCTGTTCGCCGTGATATATCTTATTATCATTGCGGACGTGTACGTCTCGGGAGGCAACGAAAGAGTTGTGACGAAGCGCTTTCACCTGTCAGGCCTCTACGCGAACCTCATGCTTGGCACGGGCTTGTTTGTGCCGAACCCGCGGATGCGGACCGCCTGGATCATTGCTGGGCTGCTGGGCATCTTCTTCTCCGGGTCGGGCGGTGCGGCGCTCAGTCTGCCCATTTCCGTCCTTCCGTACTTTGTGTTTCGTTTTCGCAAAGACGCTGCTCGGGCATTGCTCCTCTTCTTAGCGGTCGCTGCCGTCGGAGCAGCGGGAATTCTGGGCGCCGGATTAGGCGAAGCCTTCCTCGAACGCAAAGTCCGCGGCTCGCGAGCGTATTTCAGTGGTATGGAACGGCTCGAGCGGTCTTCCGAAGGCAGACTCTTGTTGCAAGAGGCTGCTTTGGAGGCGGTGCGTGCGCAACCTTGGGGCACTGGACTGGGGCCCACCTATAGGCTGTCTCTGAATTTCAGCCCGGGCAGTACGCACAATGGGTTGCTGAGCACCCTCGTCGAGTTGGGATATGCCGGCTTCACTGTGGTGCTGGCCGGCCTGGCGTGGATATTGCTGCGAATTCTGAAGAACCCCGCGCTGGCGGCCGATACCAAGGCCCTGTACTTCACGTATGTCGCGACAATGTTCGCTCGCTCGTTGAGCGAGAACTACATGATCTTTGATCTTTCGAGTCCCGGCGTGCTCTACTTTCTCTACTTGACGGCGCTGTACAGCCGAGGTGCGTCGCGGGGACGCGGACGGCTCGATACCAAGAGGCGGTTAGTTGCGGCCGCGGGGCCAGCGAGGAGGCGGATTCCGATGCTTGCTGGTGGGTGACGCCGTTGCTCACGGTTTTGGCGGGGAAGAGGATGCGCACAGAGGACAGTTGCGGTTTGCCTGCAACCAGTCGAGTTCGAGGACCGGTGTAACGGCGGTGGCACAGGTCGTTTTCTGACCATTAGCGGTGCTGGAATCCATGCCTCACGAAGTCCAGGGTGTCTGGTCTACAGGGCGCGAGGGGTGTCTCGTCGGCAGGGAGACCGCGTGAGGCCCTCCGATGCCACAGGTCGTCCCCCCGGGTCCAAACGCGGATCTGAGATAATCCCGCCTTCGTTGGTGTACATTTCGGCGAACGACGGCTCCGACACGCGGATCAACAAGGAAGTGGCAACCCTCGCCCCGGTATGGAATGTGCATTTCGTGGGCGTTGACCAGGATGGCGGACCAAACCTTGTGGCAGGATATGCGAAGCAATGCTGCCGGATCACGGGCAAAAGGCGGTCGCCTCTGACTTGGCTGCGGATGGCCGCCGCCATCCGACGCATTTGCCGGTCATCGTGTCCACGCAGCTTGCACGTGGTGAACGAAGACCTGTGGCTGCTCCTGAGGCCGTTCCTGGCTCCGGCACAGCGCGTCGTGCTAGACGTGTTCGATAGCCTGTTCCTGAAACGGTCGTTTCCCAGACCTTTGCGGACGATGGCCGAGCAGTTGGCGTACGGAGCACCACATCATATCATTGTTACAGATGACGCGCGAGCCGAGTTGATGCCGCCGATTGCCCAGACAAAGTTGATCGTTCTTGAGAACTACCCGTATCGCTGCGATCTTCCCGTGCGACCTTGGGCGGGAGGAGCGCTCAAGATCTACTACGGCGGCTCGATGGGGTGCGCACGAGGGACGAGGTTCCTGCGGAACTGGCTTGATGACGACCCGTCGGTGCGGGTGGTGATGGCGGGATGGATCGCCGACGCCGAAACGCAGGCGTTGACCCAACACCCGCGAGTCGAGTTCCTGGGGACCGTGGACCAGGAGCGATCGATGCAGGTCGCTCATTCCTGCGATTTCATCCTGTGCCTGTACGAGCCGTCGTGCCGGAACAACATTTATGCAAGTCCCAACAAGGTGTACGATGCGATTCAAGCCGGCACTCCTGTGCTTATCAACCAGGAGACAAAGATATCAACGTGGGTGAGCAACCAGAATCTAGGCATGGTATTGCCTTGGTGCGAGAGGTGCGACTTCATCACCTTGAGCGCCGAGGCGCGACGATTCCGCGCGACATTCCGGATCAACCCGGCGTTGCGGGAGAAGTACACCTGGGAGTCCGTGGCGCCTAGGTTATTGCAGGCGCATGGGCTGCAGGAGCAGTGAAGAACCACGGATCGCACGGATGGGCGCAGATAGGGAATGGGAATCCGTGGAATCCGTGTCATCCGCGGTGCGGACAGAAGCAGCTGCATGAAACAAGTCCTCCAGAACCTCCGCACGGGAGAAACTCACATTGCGGACGCACCAAGCCCGGTCGATAGACCGGGCGTTGTGTTTATACAAACCCGGGCGACCGTGATCTCGGCCGGCAGTGAGCGCACCATTGTGGAGTTCGGCAAGGGGTCCTGGCTCGCCAAGGCTCGATCGCAACCGGAGAAGCTGGAGCAGGTGCTTCAGAAGCTGAGGACCGACGGGGTGGTGCCCACTCTTGAAGCGGTTTTTGCGAAGCTCGACGAACCGCTGCCGCTCGGCTACTGCAATGCCGGAGTCGTTGTTGAGCAGGGAGCAGGGAGCAGGGAGCAGGGAGGAGGGAGGGCAGAGGGCAGCGAGTTCAGGGCGGGCGACCGCGTAGTGAGCAATGGGCCGCACGCGGAGTTTGTGGCGGTCCCCAGGAACCTGTGCGCGAGGATCCCCGACGGGGTGACGGACGAGCAGGCCGCATTCACCGTGCTGGGCAGCATCGGGCTGCAGGGGATACGACTGCTCCAGCCAACCCTGGGTGAACGAGTGGTGGTGTCGGGGCTCGGTTTGATCGGCTTGATGACGGTCCAACTGCTCCGCGCCCACGGATGCGACGTGCTCGGCGTGGACCTTAACCCAAGGCGCCTGGCCTTGGCCGAGGAGTACGGGGCGCGGACGGTGAATGTGGGGGCCGGAGGCGATCCCGTGGCCGCCGTCAACGCCTGGACCCATGGCGTGGGCGCCGACGGCGTGATCATTACGGCCTCCGCGAAAAGCGATGAACTCGTTCATCAGGCGGCCCAGATGTGCCGGAAGCGGGGCCGGATCGTCCTGGTGGGCGTGGTGGGACTGAATTTGCGTCGGAGTGATTTCTACGAGAAGGAACTGACTTTCCAGGTGTCCTGCTCCTATGGGCCGGGCCGGTACGACGAGAAGTACGAGCAGGCAGGTCAGGACTACCCGATCGGCTACGTGCGGTGGACCGAGCAGCGGAATTTCGAGGCGGTGCTGTCGATGCTCGCCAGCGGCCGGTTGAATGTTGACAAGCTCATCACCCACCGGTTCCCCCTGGCCGACGCCGCGGCGGCTTACGGGGTGGTCGGATCGGATCCTGGCGCCCTGGGAGTGATCCTGCAATACCCGGTCGAGGCCCGGCGGGAAACACGGTTGGTCTTGCGAGAGCCGTCAGCGACTGCTGCGGGGAAAGCGGTGGTTGGAGTGATCGGCGCCGGCAATTTCTCGAAGATGACCCTGATGCCGGCTCTGGCTAAAACGCCGGCCCGGATCAAGTGCGTTTGTGATCTGAACGGGGCGGCGGCCGCCCACCTGGCGCGGAAACACGGCGCGGAGAGCGCCCTGACCGATGCGGCCCAGCTCCTGGCTGATCCCGAGGTCAATGCGGTCTTTGTCGCTGTGGGACATCATTTGCATGCGCGCTTTGTCTGCGAAGCGCTGCGGGCGGGCAAACATGTCTTCGTCGAGAAACCGCTGGCGATGAATGTCGAGCAGGTGCGGGAGATTGTGGCAACAGCAGGGAGCAGGGAGCAGGGAGCGGGGGGGGCGGACGACAGACGACTGACGACAGACGACAGCGGGCAGGGAGCAGGGAGCGGGGAGCGCGAGGGGCGGACGACAGACGACAGACGACAGACGACAGCGGGCAGGGAGCGGGGAGCGGGGAGCAGGGAGCGGGGAGCAGGGAGCAGGGAGCAGGGAGTCAGAGGTCAGAGGTCAGAGGTCGGGGGTGGCTCTAAGCTCCGAGCTCCGAGCTCCCAGCTGTTGATGGTCGGGTTCAACCGGCGGTTCAGTCCACATGCGGTCCGGATGAAATCGTTGCTGACGGAGCGGAGCGAACCGCTGACGCTCAGCATGACTGTCAATGCAGGCTTCATCCCCAAGGAGCATTGGGTCCATGACCCGGTCCGGGGCGGCGGCCGGATCATTGGCGAAGCGTGTCATTTCATCGATTTGATGGTCTTCCTGACCGGCAGCCTCGTGAAGACAGTGGCGGCGGTGATGATGGGCCCTGGCGCGGCCGTCCGGGACGACAAGATGTCGATCCTGCTCGGGTTCGAGGATGGGTCGGTCGGCACGGTGAATTACTTCGCCAACGGATCGAAGGCGTACCCGAAGGAGCTGCTCGAGGTGTTCTCGCAGGGTCGCGTGTTGCGGCTGGATAATTTCCGAAAGACGGAGGGCTACGGTTTCCGCGGGTTCAAGCGCTTCACGACGTGGCGGCAGGACAAGGGGCACCAGGCGGAGTTTGCCGCGTTTGTCGAGCGTGTGGAACGTGGGGGAGAACCCCTGATTCCGCTGAGGGAACTGGTGAATGTGACTTTGGCGAGTTTCGCGGCGGTCATCTCCGCGGAT
This sequence comes from Verrucomicrobiota bacterium, assembly GCA_029556615.1. GTDB lineage: Bacteria > Verrucomicrobiota > Verrucomicrobiia > Limisphaerales > J093 > JAKQDD01. The sequence goes on from JAKQDD010000256.1 coordinate 94,596, forward strand.
CAGCGGAGAACGGTCGAAATGGACCAGGAGTTTGGCGCCCTGTCTGGCTGTGGAACCACGGATTACGCGGATGGGCGCGGATAGAGAAGGGAAATCCGTGGAATCCGTGTCATCCGCGGTCAAGGCAGGAGCAGTGAAGAACACGGATTACGCGGATGGCCGCGGATAGAGAATGGAAATCCGTGGTGAGCGCAGGAGCAGTCGAAGGGAGCGCGTGAAGCATCAGGAGATCACCAAAGACGTCATTGGCGCGGCGATGGCGGTACTGAACGAGCTCAAACCGGGCTTGGACGAGAAGCTTTATGAGAACGCGCTGCTGATCGAGCTGCGGGCACGCGGACACGACGTGGAACAGCAGCATCAGTTCATTGTCCGCTACCGCGGACAGCTCATTGGCAAGCTCGTGCCCGACCTCATCGTTGATGGCAAGGTCATCGTTGACCCCAAGGTCGTGACGGCTTTCAACGAGACCCACATAGCCCAGATGCTCGGTTATCTGAACATCACGGGCTTGGAAGTGGCTCTGCTGCTCAACTTCAAGGAAGCCACACTGTCCTGGAAACGCGTCATTCGCAGCCGTGTCGACGCATCTGCTCCCCCCTCGACCCCGGAGGAGAGCGGCACATCCGTGGAATCCGCGTGATCCGCGGTTTCCGACAGGGAGAGTGAAAAAGACGATTCTAATAATCACCGGCACACGGCCCGAGGCCATCAAGATGGCGCCGGTGTTCTTCGAGCTCGCCCGATCCAAGGTGCTCGAGCCCGTCCTCGTGTCGACCGCCCAGCACCGGCAGATGCTCGATCAGACCCTGGCTGCGTTCGATCTCAAGCCCGACTTGGATCTCGATCTGATGCGGCCCGGGCAGACGCTCGAAAGCCTCACGGCCCGGGTCATTGTGGCCGTGGGCGAGACGCTCGCCAAGCACCGACCCGCAGCCGTATTGGTCCAAGGGGACACCACCACGGTGCTGGGATCGGCCCTCGCGGCGTTCTACGCGCGGATTCCCGTCGGCCACGTCGAGGCCGGGTTGCGGACCTACGATTTCGAGGCGCCCTGGCCGGAGGAGATGAACCGGCGGCTCACCGACCCGATCAGCCGTTGGTGCTTCGCCCCGACCGAGTCCGCGGCCCGGAACCTCCGAGCCGAAGGCATACCCAAAGACCGGATCCACGTGACCGGCAACACCGTGGTGGACGCCCTGCTCTGGACCCGCGAACGGCTCGCCCGGAACCAGGTGGGTGCCGCGACCGTCGCCCGCCGATGCGGCATCCCAGACCCGTTTGTCCGGGTTCACTTGGACGGAACCGGCCGGCCCTGGGTGCTGGTCACAGGCCACCGGCGCGAGTCGTTCGGACAAGGCTTCGAGAACATCTGCCGCGGGATCGCGTCGGCGGCGAAGGCGCATCCGGGGCTTGGCTTTCTCTATCCCGTCCATTTGAACCCGAACGTACGCGAGCCGGTCAGCCGGGTGCTTGAAGGGGTGCCGGGGGTGACGTTGATCGAGCCGGTGGGTTACGAGGATTTTGTGTGGCTCATGGACCGATGTACGCTTGTGCTGAGCGACTCGGGCGGTGTCCAGGAGGAGGCGCCGAGCCTGGGCAAGCCGGTCCTGGTCATGCGGGAGACGACCGAACGTCCGGAAGGTATCGCGGCCGGCACGTGCTGCCTTGTGGGCACGGACCCGGATCGGATCCTCTTCGAGATCGCGCGACTCCTGGATGACCCGGCGGAGTATCGTCGCCGGTCGCAGTTGCAGAACCCGTACGGGGATGGCAGGGCGAGTGTGAGGATAAGGGAGGTAATTGAGCAGGGAGCAGGGAGCGGGGAGCGGGGAGCTTTGAGCTCGGACGTGGGCAAGCGCGAACTCGGAGGGGAGCAGGGAGCGGGGAGCTTTGAGCTCGGACGTGGGCAAGCGCGAACTCGGAGGGGAGCGGGGAGCGGGGAGCTTTGAGCTCGGACAGGGGCAAGCGTGAACTCGGAGGGGAGCGGGGAGCGGGGAGCTTTGAGCTCGGACGCGGGCAAGCGCGAACTCGGAGGGGAGCAGGGAGCGGGGAGCGAGATGAGTAGTAGGCAGCAGGGAAGCAAGCAGTTTCGCTTTCAGGATCTGACGGTGTGGCAGCGTGCAGCCGAACTCAGTCCGGGGTTGTTTGCCTTGGCCGATGACTTGGAGAGGAAGAGGCTCTACCGGTTTGCAGAGCAACTCCGTGCCGCAACGCTCAGCATCACCAACAACATTGCTGAGGGCTCCGGAAGCACCTCTGACGTCGATTTTGCCCACTTCCTGAATGTCTCTCGACGATCCGTCTTCGAGGTGGCCAACATGCTGGTGATCCTCTCACGAAGCGAATGCATCGATCGCGAGTTGCTTTCCGCCAAGCTCTCTGATCTGGAGGACCTGAGCCGAATGTTATTCGCCTTTCAGCGCAGGCTGCGAAGCTGAGTCCCCTCAGGGTGATTTTGCTCCCTGCTCCGCGCTCCCTGCTCCGCGCTCGTTGCTCCGCGCTCGTTGCTCCGCGCTCCCTGCTCCATGCTCTCTCTCATCCTCCACGTCGTCGGTGCCCGGCCCAACTTCATGAAGGCGGCCCCGGTGATCCGGGCCCTTCACGCGCGGAGCGTCCCGCAGATGCTGGTGCACACGGGGCAGCACTATGACGAGCGGATGTCAGACATCTTCTTCCGTCAGCTCGAGATGCCGCGGCCGGACGTGAATCTCGAGGTGGGCTCGGGCAGCCATGCGGTGCAGACTGCGGAGATCATGGTGCGGTTCGAACGAGTCGTCCAGGAGCACCAGCCCGGCTGGGTGATGGTCTACGGCGATGTCAATTCGACGGTCGCGTGCGCGCTGGTCGCCGCCAAGCTCGGCGTGCGCATTGCCCATGTCGAGGCCGGCCTCCGGTCCTTCGACCGCTCGATGCCGGAGGAAATCAACCGCGTGCTCACCGACCGGATCTCAGACCTGCTGTTCACACCGTCCGAGGACGGCGACGCGAACCTGCTGCATGAAGGGATTCGCGCAGACCAGATCCATCGGGTTGGGAACTGCATGATCGACACGCTGGTCAGGTTGCTGGGGAAGGCTCAGGATCCCCGGGTTCCCGGGCTCGATGGAGCCTATGCCCTGGTGACCCTGCACCGGCCCTCGAATGTGGATGAACCGCACCGGTTGGCGGAGATCACGGCTGCGCTCGATCGATTGGGTCAACGAATTCGGGTTGTGTTCCCCATTCACCCGCGGACGCGGAAGCGGATGGCCGACTCGGGCCTGCAGCCGGCGAACCCGGCCCGAGTCGTGTTGATCGAGCCACAAGGGTACCTCGAGTTCCTTTGGCTGCAGCAGCATGCGCGGTTCATTCTGACCGACTCGGGAGGGATTCAGGAGGAGGCGACTTACCTGGGTGTGCCCTGTCTGACCATGCGCGAGAACACCGAGCGGCCAATCACCTGCACCACCGGCACGAACATCCTGGTGGGACAGGACATGGATCGCGTCCGGGAGCAAGCGGATCGAATCCTGGATGGTCATGGGAAGACTGGCCGGATCCCACCGCTCTGGGATGGAAAGGCCGGGGAGCGGATCGCGGAGGTGATGGTCGGTTTGGAGAGTGGAACCACGGATTACGCGGATGGGCGCGGATAGAGAAGGGAAATCCGTGGAATCCGTGGAATCCGTGGTTTGCTTGGAGGGGGTGAGGGATTGATTGCCAATCGCCATCGGCTATTCGTTGTGCTGCGATCGTGCGCCTTGTGTAGTGTGTTTGCGGTGGGAAGCGACCTTGGGAGTTGAAGCGTCCAGACGAGGCCGAAGGCATTGGTAGTCGTCTTGGTCGGTTTGTGCACATCCTGCTGCTTCATCAGGCGTTCGCGTTGCCGACGGAGGCGGGTGGAACCCGACACTACGAGATGGCGCGGGAATGGACGGCCTGCGGCCATGCATTCAGCGTGGTGCGGAGCGATCGCGAGTACCTTACCGGCGAGCGTGTCCGGGAGTGCGGCAAGCCTGGCTCCGAGGACGCACCAAGCCGGATCCACTTGAAACGGGCCTACGCCCCGCCGGGGCACCACCGCTCGTTCGCTTGGCGTGCTTTTTCCTATGTCGTCTTCGCCGTCACTTCAGTGTGGGCGGCGCTGCGGATCAGGGGTGTGGATCTCGTGATTGGCACGAGTCCTCCCCTGGGGCAGGCATTCTCGGCCTGGTTGGTGGCGGCGTTGAAGCGACGGCCGTTCGTGCTTGAGGTCCGGGATCTCTGGCCGGACTTTGCGATCGAGATGAAGGTCCTGACCAACCGCACGCTCATCGCTCTGGCCCGGCGTCTCGAGCGGTTTCTATACCAACGTGCCCGGCATGTCGTGGTCAACTCGCCCGCCTACCGCCAGCATCTCCTCCGGTCCGGAGTTCCGGAGGATCGCGTCACGGTGATCGCCAACGGCGTGGATCCGGCTCAATTCGATCCCGACGCCAGGGGGGAGTGGGTGCGGCAGCGGTATGGGTTGTCGGCTGATACCTTCGTGGTGACCTACGCCGGAGCGATCGGCCCGGCGAATGACCTCGGGACGCTGCTCGAGGCGGCGCGCCACCTCCGCGGGCAACCGAACCTCCGCTGGTTGATCCTGGGGGAAGGCAAGGAGCGAGCCCGCATGGAAGACCTCGCTGCCGAATGGGGACTCGACCGGGTGACGTTCGTCGGCGCGAGACCCAAGTCGGAAATGAAGGACTGGCTTGCAGCCTCGGACGCCTGCGTGGCGACCCTGATGAACATCCGTGCATTCCGGACGACATACCCCAACAAGGTGTTCGATTACATGGCCGCCGGCCGCCCAACGGTGCTGGCGATCGACGGGGTTATCCGCGACGTGATGGAAGCCGCAGAAGGCGGCCTGTGCGTCCCACCGGGCGATCCAGGGAAGCTGGCGGAAGCGGTGCGACGGCTTCAGACCGAGGTCGGTACCGCTCGCCGCTTGGGGCTCAACGCGCGCCGGTATGTTTGCGAGCATTTCGACAGGCGCCGGCAAGCGGAACGATTCGTTCGTCTCACCGAGAGTCTCGCCGGCAAGGCCGCGTGAGGGCATGCCCGGATGGGGTCCCAGGGGATCTCATGATTCAGGAAAAGGTCAGCGCTTGGTCGAAGATGCGGTGCATCGTCGGCCAGTACGGCATCCGACGCAGTGTCTGGCGCGCGGGCTTTGACCTGGCGCGGCGCGCCGGCTTGGTGCAAAGCAGGTTCCCGGTCTGGCAATGGGCGGACCGCCCCCTCGACACGTGGCTCATCCGGCCCTTGACGGCCGGTGAGGGCGGCGTGCGCGCTCTTCTCGACAAGAGCAGTGCGCGTTTCTTCTTTCCTCTTGGCTCACCCCCCCGCCTGAAGCCGGAGTGGGCGGAGGAGGCCGTGGCGGAAGCGGACCGCCTGTTACAGGGCGTGTTCCGCTACTTTTCGAGGTTTGAAGGGAAGCTGGGCTTTCCGGAGCCCGATTGGTTCCTGAATCCCTTCACCGGTCACCGTGATCCTCCGAAGCGGCACTGGTGTGCCTGCGGGGATTTTGAGTCCGCGAGGGGCGATATCAAGTTCTTTTGGGAACCGTCCCGCTTTTCGTGGGTGTATGCCCTTGGCCGAGCCTATGCGCTGACGCGAGAGGAACGGTATGCGGAAGCCTTCTGGCGCCTGTTCGAGTCCTGGCGCGCGGCGAACCCCCCGCAAATGGGGATTCACTGGCAGTGCGGCCAGGAGATCGCCTTTAGGGTGCTGGCGTGCGTCTTCGGCCTGCATGTCTTCTGGGCGAGCCCGGCGACGACGCCGGAGCGTCTGGCGGCGTTAGTCGTTCTGCTGGCGGCCAGCGCGGAGCGAATCCACGCGAACATCAACTATGCACGTATTCAGATGGGCAACCATGCCGTGAACGAGGCCCTGGCGCTGTTCGCGGTTGGGACTTTATTTCCCGCGTTGCGGCAGGCCGAGCGGTGGCGCCGGTGCGGGCAATGGGTGCTCGAGGATGAGGTGCAGTGCCACAACTGGCCCGACGGCTCGTACGTGCAGCATTCGTTCAATTATCAACGGCTGGCCCTGCGGGCATACCTGGTGGCATTACGCCTGGCGGAGCTGAATGGGCTGCCGTTTCCGGGGGGCACCTGCGACGCCATTCAGCAGTCTGCGCGGTTTCTCTATGAGCTGCAGGATCAACCGAGTGGGCGGTTGCCGAATTATGGCGCGAATGACGGCGCTCTTCTGATGCCCCTGAGCCAATGCGACTACCTCGACTATCGACCACTACTCAGTTCCCTGCACTATTACTATCATCGTCAGCAGCTCTATGCCGAGGGACCCTGGTCAGAGGATTTGGCGTGGTTCTTTGGGCCCGAGGCGTTGCAGGCACCGAGGCTGGCTGCGCCGCCAACCAGTCAACGGTTCTGGGAGGGCGGCTACTACACGCTGAGAGGGAAGCGCAGTTGGGCCATGGTGCGATGCCACAGCTATCGGAGTCGTCCCAGCCAGGCGGATCTTCTTCACGTGGACCTCTGGCACGACGGCGTCAACGTGCTGCGGGACAGCGGGACATTCAGCTACTTTGATCCGCCGCAGGATTGGAGCCGCTACTTCATGTCGAGTCGGGCCCACAACACCGTGGTGGTGGCTGACTGCGACCAGATGGTGAAGGGACCGAGGTTCCGCTGGTTCACAGTGGCTCGGGGCAAGACGCTGGGGTATTGGCGCGACGGCGAGGTTGAATTGTGGCTAGGGGAGCAGTACGGCTACCAGCGGCTCGTGACACGCGTCACGCACCGCCGCGCCCTCTGCCGGGTTGGCGAGGGCTTCTGGGTGATCGTGGACGATCTCGTTGGCCGCAGCGCGGAACAACTTGATCTCTATTGGCATCTCGGTGTGGCGGAGTACGAGTTGGAGGGGAACCAACTGCAGTTCCGGACCGACCACGGGCGCGGGAACCTGACGGTCCTCTCCAACTTGCCGGCGATTCTCACCGCGGCTGCGGGGATCGATGGGAACGGGCGCATGGGATGGGAGTCCCGGTACTACGGAGAAAGGACCCCGGCTCCGACCTTGCGAGCTTCAATGCGACGACCGCTGCCTGCTCGCTTCGTCACCCTGGTTTCGTTAGATTGCGAGGCTGAGGTCACTGCTTTGGACGCATGCAACTCCATCGCGTGGAAGACCTCGGATGACGGCCCCGACCATCGGATGACGTTGGCGCCGTGCGGCAGTGTGGGTTCTCTGATCCGGCAATTGCACGTGAATGAGGCTCTGGCATTCCAGGTGCCGCCGGTACTCGGGGAGGAGGACACGGTTTCCGGTGGGCCGGATCACGCGAGGAATCGGCAGACGATTCTCCCGCTGGGCGACCCCAACGTGAAAGGGGCGTCTCAGTGGAACATCGCTCGGGAATCTCCCAATCGCTCGTCGCTCGAGGGCCTGCAGGCGGCGTGTGAGTCGGACCTGCCTGGACTCGTGCGATGTCACCAGGCCGCGTTTCCCAACGAGTTCATGACTCTCATGGGGCGCCGGTTCATTGCATTGTTCTATGAGTTCTACATCCACCAACCGCAGGGCATTTGCCTGCTGTGGCGGGATGGGAAGACCGGCCGTGTGGCCGGCTCCGTGGCCGGCGGAGACCCGAGCCTGCGCGCGGCGTTCGTGTCGCAGAGTCTGGGGTGGCTGCTGGCATCCGCCCCATTGCAGGCTGTGCGTCATCGCCGTGTCAGGCAGCGCTTGGCTCAGCACGTGGGTAAGGGGGCCTTGGGTGTTCTCCGGCGCCTTGGGGCAATGCAGCGCTGGGTTCCTGGCGCCTGGTCTCCTGACGAGATGAAGGGGCGGTGGTCGAGTCTGCTATCGATTGGCGTCGATCCCGAATTCCGGGGGCGGGGCATCGGTCGGCATCTCCTGGAGGGCTTTCGGTGGGAGAGTGCCCGCCTGGGTTATCGAGCCATGAGGCTCAGTGTGCATGACGACAATGACCGCGCACTTGCCTTGTACCGAGCTGCCGGCTGGCGGGAAATCACCGCTACTCCCGAGGGCATCTACCTCGCTCGTTCGGTCGATGATCTCCCGTGCGCCTCCTGATCATCACGCCGTACTATCCGCCGGAGACGGGTGCGCCCCAAGCGCGGCTGCATGAGTTGGCCCGGCGGTTGGCGGGGCGGGGGCATGAGGTCTCCGTTCTCACGGGCATGCCCAATTACCCGACGGGCCGGATCTTCGACGCCTACAAGGGTCGCGTGCGGATGAAGGAAACCGTGGACGGAATTCCAGTGCTGCGCACATGGTTCTACCCGTCGAATTCCGCCCGGACCCTGCCGCGACTGGTCAGTTACCTGTCCTTTGCCGTGTCGAGCCTGACCTTGGGCGGGATTGGCCTCGGTCGGCATGACGTGGCTTTGGTTGAAAGTCCCCCGCTGTTCGTTGTGCCCACGGGACTGGTTGTGGCCAAGCTGCATGGAGCCCGGACGATCATGATGGTCTCCGACATCTGGCCGGACATCCTGGTGCGCATGGGGCATGCCCGGCCCGGTGTGAGTTTGAGCCTGATGCTGTGGCTGGAGTCGTTCTGCTATCGCCACGCGGATGTTGTCGCGCTGACCAATCCCGGGGCAGAACGCCAGGTCGCCGCGCGGTTCCCGGCCGTACGTACCACCGTCATCAGCAATGGCGTTGACACCCGGCTCTTCAGGCCGGAAAACCGGAGTGAGGCGCTCAGGCAATCCTGGGGCGTCACCACCACGGACTTCGTCGTGGGCTATTGTGGTCTTCACGGTTTGGCCCAGGGATTGGATGTCGTGCTGGATGCGGCAGAACGCCTGCTTCTGTTTCGAGACATTCGGATCCTCATGGTCGGTGAAGGCCCCCTGAAGGGGCATCTCGTGAAAACGGCCCAGGACCGCCATCTGACGAATCTCACCTTCCTGGGGCAGCGGCCCAAGACGGAGATGCCGGCGTTGCTGGCTTCGTGCGACGCGAGCCTCGTTCCCTTGTCGACGCGGCTGCCGGGGACAATGCCGTCGAAACTGTTTGAGGCGCTTGCGGCAGGGACGCCCCCCATCATCGCCCGGGGTTGTGAAGGCGAATCGCTAGTGCTCGAACACGATGCCGGGTCCGTGTTCGAGCCGCTGGACGGCCGGGAGCTGGCGGATGTCATCAGGGGGTTGGCGGCGGATCGCGCGGCATGGGCGCGAAAACGAGAGAACAGTCTGCAGCTCGCCCAGCGTTTTGATCGCGAGGCGATCGCCAGCCGCACGGAAAGCGTCCTGCGGGCGGTCGCCACCGGCGGGGCACTGCCGACGGTGGAGTGGTGAGCCGAGCGTGTTCTATTACAAGATCATCCTGTTGGTCCTTCAACCGCTTGGCCTGGCTTGCATCCTGATGGCGGCGGCGGTCCTGGTGCGAAAGCACCAGACATGGTTCAGAGCCCTGCTCGGGGGTGCGATCGTCATTCTCTGGGGAGCCGGCAACGGGTGGGTTGCGACAGGCATGGCTCGTTTACTGGAGTGGCGGCACCTGGGGCCAGAACCCCTTCCTGCTGCTGACGTGATCGTCATCGTGGGCGGGGGATTGGCGCCACAACTGCCTCCGCGCCGCTCGATTGAAGTCGACGAGGCAGGCGACCGTACCCTCTTCGCCGCCAGATTGTACCGTGCAGGAAGAGCGCCGGCGGTCCTTTGCACCAGTGGAATCGTGCCGGGGAGTCCCCGTGAGCAACCGTATGCTCACGACGAGGCCGCCATGCTGATGTGGCTCGGGGTGCCCCAAGAGGCCATCTGGACTGAGGATCAGTCGCGTACAACCTACGAGAACGCCAAGCATGGATGCGCGTTGCTCCGAGCGCACCACGTGCGGCGAGCTCTGCTGGTCACGTCAGCTCTGCATATGCCCCGGTCCATGGGTGTCTTCCGGCGAAGTAGTCCGGAGATTGAGTTCATTCCTGCACCCACCGACTTCCGTGTCGTGAGCGGGCCGCCGCTTCCGCTACTCAAGCAGTGCACCCGAATCGTGCCGTCGGCGGCGAATATGCAACTCAGCGGGGAAGTCCTGCACGAGTTCGGCGGGATTCTCTACTACAAGTTGCGTCGCTGGATGTAGGTGAAGAGCGGCGGGACAGACGGCTTGAGCTCCGCCGTTGGTAATGCGGTGCGATCACAAGGCGGCTGGCCATCAGTCGCGGAGAGCGGCGTGAAGCGGACACTGGACTTTCTGCTTGCGGCGGCCGGTCTGCTGGTCCTCAGCCCCTTGTTGCTGGGGGTGGCGGTTGCCATTGCATGGTCGGACGGCTGGCCGGTGTTCTTCCGTCAGACCCGCGTGGGGTGGCGGGGCCGGGATTTCAGCATTTGGAAGTTCCGGACCATGCGGGTTCTGCCTGGGGCCGAGCAGGGTCGGTTTGACCCGGGAACCGCGCAGCGCGTCACGCGTCTGGGTCAAGTGTTGCGCCGATTCAAGGTGGATGAATTGCCGCAGCTGTGGAATGTGGTCACGGGGGACATGGCGTTGGTGGGGCCGCGTCCCGAGGTGCGGAAATGGGTCGAAGCCTACCCCGAGCGCTGGGCCTTGGTGCACACGGTTCGCCCCGGCATCACGGATCCGGCGTCGATCGAGTTCCGCAACGAGGAGGGGCTGCTGGCCCGCGCGGTGGACCCAGAGCGCACCTATCGCGAGGAGATTCTGCCCCGGAAGCTGGAGCTGTACGAGGCGTATGTTCGGACGCACTCGACATGGGGCGATGGCGTGTTGATCCTCAGGACGCTTCGGATCACACTCCGTCCCAACGCGCCAGCGGGACGCAGCTGACGGGTCCGCCGCTGGCGGCGTGTGGTCTCGGCGTGAGGAGTGCATTCAACTCATGAGTGGACATCGGAGAATCCCTTTTGCGCGGGTGGTCTGTGACGGGCGCGAGCTGGAGTACGTCCGCGAAGTCCTGGAGAGCGGTTGGCTGACGACCGCGGGGAAGGCGGTCGAGTTCGAGCGCCGGTTTTCGGAGTACGTGGGTGCGCCCCAGGCCTGCGCTGTGAATTCGTGCACGGCGGCGCTGCACCTGGCACTCGAAGCCCTCGGCGTTGGCCCGGGCAACAAAGTGCTCGTGCCTACGTGGACATTCACGGCCACCGCCGAAGTGGTTCGCTATCTCGGAGCGGACCCGGTGGTCGTTGATGTCGATTACGGGACCAGCTTGCTCACCCCGGACATTGTGCGAGAGACCCTGGACAAGCACCCCGATATCCGGGTGGCGATGGTGGTCCATTTCGGCGGGCAGGCGGTCAAGATGACGACTGCGGCCGGCGACGGGATCCTGGATCTCTGCCGCCAGCGCGGCGTCAAGGTGGTGGAGGACGCGGCCCATGCCTTCCCTTCGCGGTGGCAGGGGAGGATGATCGGCAGTCTGGGCGACGTTGCGTGCTTCAGTTTCTATGCGAACAAGACGATCACCACGGGCGAAGGGGGCATGGTGACGAGTTCGGACGAAGCCATTCTGCAGCGCTGCCGCGTCATGCGACTGCACGGGATCGATCGCGACGTCTGGAAACGATTCACTTCCGACCGACCGACGTGGGAGTACGATGTGATCGCCCCCGGTTACAAGTACAACCTGCCGGATATCAACGCCGCCGTGGGACTGGCGCAACTGGAACGCGCCGAGGAATTGCGCCGCGGCCGCCAGCGGTGCGCCCAGCACTACTACGCGCGGCTTGCCGGCCTGGGCTGTGTCGACCTTCCGGCCCTCCACGTTCCCATCGAGGACCACGCGTGGCATTTGTTCCCCATAATCTTGCGGCCGGAAGCTCCGCTCGACCGCGATCGCCTCATCGAGTTGCTGGCCGAACGGGGCATTGGCACCTCGGTTCACTACAAGCCGATCCACCGCCTGCGCTACTACCGGGAGAAGTATGCCCTGCAGCCCGAGGATTACCCCAACGCGGAGTCGATCTGGCGCGGGTGCATCTCCCTGCCGATTTATCCCTCGCTGAAAGACGACGAACTGGACTACATCACCAACACGCTGACGGAGCTGCTGCAGCCGGGGACCGGGTCCGATCGATGTCTGCCGCAGGATTCGGAGGCGACGTCCCACGATGCAGGGCCGTCGATGGCAACAGCGCCCGATGTGACAAAGGGGCCGGCGGCTCCCGCTTCCCGCCGTCCCCGCATCTACCTTTCGGTTCCGCACATGAGCGGCTCCGAAGAGTCCTACGTCAAGGAGGCGTTTGCCTCAAACTGGCTGTCAACGACGGGGCCGAATCTCACCGCCCTGGAGCACGATTTCAGTGCGCGCCTGGGTATGCCGTCCGTGGTGATCGCCAGCGGAACCGCAGCCGTTCAGCTCGCCCTCCGCTTGGTCGGCGTGGGACCGGGGGATGAAGTCGTGTCGCCAACGCTGACGTTCGTGGCGAGTTGCAACCCGATATGTTACCTCGGGGCAACGCCCGTCCTGATCGATAGTGAACGCGCGAGCTGGAACATGGATCCGGAGCGCCTGGCGGATTGGATGACTGCGCGTGCGGCACGGGGTCGGTTGCCGAAGGCCGCGGTGGTGGTGCACCTCTTCGGTCAGACAGCCGACATGGATCCCATTCTCGAGATCTGCGGCCGATATGGTGTCGCTGTTGTCGAGGACGCCGCAGAGTCCCTGGGCGCCCTGTACAAGGGTCGGCTCGTCGGCACCTTCGGGGGTGCAAGCGCGTTTTCCTTCAACGGCAACAAAGTCATCACGGCCACCGCCGGTGGCATGCTGTCGTCGCCTAACCCCGCCTGGGTCGAGAAGGCGCGGCACTGGAGCACTCAGGCCTGCGACCCCGACCCGCTCCGGAACTACGTCCACTCGGAAATGGGCTACAACTACCGCATGAGCAACGTGCTGGCGGGGATCGCGCGCGCACAGCTCGGCGTGCTCGACACCCGCATTCGGCAGCGACGCGCCGTGTTCGCGCGCTACCGGGAGGCCTTCGCGGATCTGCCGGGAATTGATCCCATGCCGGAGGCGCCGTTCGGCTTCCACATTCGCTGGCTGAGTTGCTTTCTGGTCGAAGAAAGCCGTTTTGGCATGTCGGCAGCTGATCTCGTGCATTTCCTCGAAGGGTCGAACATCGAGTCGCGGCCGGTCTGGAAACCGATGCACACGCAGCCGCTGTACCGGGGATGCGAGTGCGTGGGGGGCGAGGTGGCGGAGGATCTGAACCGGCGGGGGATCTGCCTGCCCAGCTCGAGTTCCTTGAGCGAGGAAGAACAGCAGTTCGTCATCGACCGGGTGCGCGAGGCGCATGGCGCGGCAAGCGGCAAGCGGTAGGCGGTAAGCGGGAAGGGCAGAGAGGGAAGCGGGAAGCGGGAAGGGCAGGTGAGCTGAGGTGTGTGGTTTCGGACGCTTGCCACTTGCCTCTTGGCGCGCTTTCCTCTAACCCCTTGGGGCTTCGAACTCACATGAATACTGACAGCATCGAGCAGCGGATCAGCCGCCTGGTCCTGGGGGTTCACCGCCGGAACGGGGGGACTCTCGAGCAGCTGGATTTCAGCGTTCGCCTGCTCGATCCGGTGCTGCGGATCGATTCGCTCGATCTGGCGGAGATCATGGTCGAGGTGGAACGGGAGTTCGGGGGCTCGCCGTTTGATGCGCCCAGACCGCCACGGACCTGGGCGGACGTGGTCCGGTTTGCGGAGGGCGGCCGCGGAACCGCAGAATGACAAGGCCCTATTTGTCCGGGTGGACCGGATCGAGGGGGGGGAGTTGCCCACAGATTGACGCAGATCGCCGCAGATCAGAGGGAATGACGGAGATGGGATTCTGGCCGAACACGGCTTTCCGGAGCCGATTGGATCTGTGTGGATCTGTGCAGATCTGTGGGCGGACCAGCGGATTGGTGTTCGCGTGGTTGGTGGTCCGCGGTTGATCCTTCGGGCGGTCACCGCTGCTGGTTGCAAATGAGTTGTTCCGGAGGGGAACCGCGGAATTCGCGGAATACGCAGAAAGAGGGAATGACTGAATCGCCCGCAGACTTGGCGGCGCTGTTCCCGCTGTTCGACGTCCTCGAACAGGGGCGCAGCGTGGCGTTGGTTCCAATCGGGGGCGTGGGCCCCGGGGACGTGGCGCCGCCGACGGAACCCGGTCCCTGGATCGGGGTGACGTCGTCCGGGTCGACCGGCCGGCCGAAGCTCGTGTGGCGCCGGTGGCCCGAGCTGCGGGCGGGGGCGAGTCGGCGTCCCGAGGTGCAGCGCTGGCGTTGGGCCTCGCCGTATGGGCCCTCGAGTTTCGCCGGCGTCCAGGTGGCCCTCCAAGCCTGGGCCACGTCGCGCGAGATCGTCTCCTGGCATGCCCGGACCTGGGACGAGGTCTGGGCGAGCGTGCGGCAGGAGCGCATCGACGCCGTTTCAGGGACTCCGACATTTCTCGATTTGATGGTGCAGAGCGAAGGACAGCCGGGGAGCGAATGGCAGCCGGTCCAAGTGACCCTGGGCGGGGAGCCCCTCCGGCCCGGGGTGGGCCGCCGGTTGCGCGCCCGGTTTCCAGGCACGCGGTTCATTGTCATTTACGCGTCCGCGGAGTTCGGGGTCCTGATGCGGACGGAGCGTTTGGACGGCTGGTACGAGGCGGCGTCGCTGGCCCGGCGCTGGCCCGAGTGGCGGATCCGGGACGAGGTGCTCGAGGTGGCAGACCATGGGACGTGGCGGGCCACAGGCGATCGGGTGGTGGCGCAGGGAGATCTCTTGAAAGTCGTGGGACGGGCGGATCAGGTGGCGAACATCGCCGGCACCAAAGTCGATCTGGCCGGGATCATCGAACTGGCGGAGCAGGTTCCCGGGGTGCTGCGCGCGGTGGCCGTTGCGGAGTCGAGCCCGATCACCGGGCAGATCGTCTGTCTCCGGTACGCCCTGGATCCGCATCAGCCGGCGGAGGCGATCGAGGCCCTGCTCCAGGAGCAGTTGCGGGCGAGCTTGCCGAAGGCGGCGTGGCCGCGCCGGTGGGTCCGCGATGCGGTGGCGCCGGTGAAAAACGCGAAGCGGGCCGTGTGACGGTGGTGCGGCCGCAAAGAAGGAAGAGGGATTGCCGCGAAGCTGAAGGCACAAGAGAGAGGAAGCGTTGCTCGTCGTTCCTTTCCGCGTGGTCGGCGTGTTCCGCGGTTTGACCTGCCTGAGAGTCACCCAGCGAGGCGCGCCTCAGACCATGCCAAGTCCGCGATCCCATGAAGACTTCATGCCTTTCCGGATCCCCTGGCCTGCGCCTCGCTGATGTGGAGTCCTCGAAGGCGGGGGGGGGTGGGATTGGAACGGCAGGGACCAAACTTGACCTGCTGACCACATATTCCACAAGTCGAGGACTCCAGACGGTGTACTCTCAGAGGGGCAGGAGGGAAACCGCGGAAGGCGCGGAATACGGAACATGGGAATCGGTTGATTCCCTCTCTTTTTGCGTGTTGTGCGCATTTTCGCGGCGATCCCTCTGCGGCTGGCCTTCTTGCGGCAATCCCTCCCTATGAAGCGCGTTCTGATCACTGGCGGTTCCCGGGGTTTGGGGCTGGAGCTGTGTCGGCAGTTGGCGGCCGAGGGCTGGCAAGTCCTGACGGTTTCACGGTCGGTCTCGCCGGAACTCGCGGCGCTGATGGCGGAGAGCCGGGGCCGGATCGAGCATTACCCGGCCGACTTCTCGAAGCCGGACTCGGCGGCGTCGCTGGCGGGCGAGGCCCGGGTAATCGAGGGTCTGGACGGTTTTGTGGCGAATGCCGCGATCGGCACGGAAGGACTGCTGACGCTCTCCCCGGAGGCGGCGATCCGCGAGACCTTCGAGGTCAATGTGATCGCGCCGATGCTGCTGGCGCGGCAGGTGGTGAAAGGGATGCTGGGCCGCGGGGGGGGAAGCCTGGTGTTCGTGTCGTCGGTGGTGGCGCGCACCGGTTTCTCCGGGCTCTCGGTGTACGCGGCGACCAAGGGGGCGTTATTGTCATTCTCCCGGTGCCTGGCGCGGGAGTATGGCGAACGCGGGATTCGGTCGAATTGCGTGTTGCCGGGCTTCCTCGACACGGAGATGAGCTCGAGCCTCGGGGAGGACCAGCGCGAGCGGATCCGGCGTCGGATTCCGCTGAAGCGGTTGGGGGCACCCCGGGATGTGGTCGGGGCGGTGAGCTACCTGCTGTCGGACGCGGCGCGGTACGTGACCGGAGCGGAGCTTGTCGTGGACGGCGGGATGACGGCGTGACAGTATGACAGAGGTCAGAGGTCAGAGGACAGAGGGCAGACTGACGCACTGACGCATCCGCCTTCGCCAAGGCTTCGGCGTGACACGCTGACGCACTGATTTTATGATTCCACTTGAACTTGCGGATGGGGAGCTAATCCCTCTCGAGGCGCTGGCGCGGTGCTTGAAGCACTGCGGGCGCGAGGTCAAAGCCTACCGCGGTTGCCGGCTCGTACCTCCCGGATTGATCAGCATCGGGGATTGTTCGCAGATCGACGAAGACGTGCGTGTTCACGCCGGGGAAGCGGTGGTCATCGGCCGGCACGTGCACCTGGCGGTGGGCTGTTCGATCACCGGCGGCGGGCGCTGCGAGATCGGCGATTACGCAGGGATCGGCGCCGGTGTCCGCCTGATCACGGGGACGGACGTGGTGGATGGCAGCGGGCTGACGAACCCGACCCTGCCGGCCTCAGTCCGGGTGGTCCGACGCGGCGTGGTCCGGATCGAGGCGCACGCGGTGGTTTTCACCAACGCGGTGATCCTGCCGGACGTGGTGGTGGGCGAAGGGGCGGTGGTGGCAGCCGGCGCGGTGGTCCACCACGATTTGAAGCCCTGGGGGATCTATGCGGGCAACCCGTTGGTCCAAGTGGGGGTGCGACCCTCGGACACGATCCGGGAGCTGGTCAGGGAGATGGAGGAGGAAGGAAAACGGTAAGGGCCGATACGTCGGCAAGCGGCAAGCGTCGGCAGGCTGAAAGGTTGTGTGCTCTTGCCTCTTTGCGCATTGCCCCTTGCGCCCGCCGCGGTCAGCGCCCGCGGCTACAGACCCGGCCCGCGGCTATAGCCAGGGGGCCGGTGCGGTGACTGTCCTGAGGATCAACCGCGGACCACGAACACCGAATCGGGCGGTCTGCCCACAGATCTGCACAGATCGACACAGATCAGAGGCTGCCCCGCGGTCATTTCCTCCCCATCTGCGGGGATCTACGAAGATCTGTGGGTGACTCCCCTCGTTCCGGTCCTCAGAGCCTGTCTGAGAATTCCGTGGGAGTCCTGTTTTCGCGGGGGTGGCCCGATGGCGAGGCGCGAGGAGGGAGGATACCCGCAGCGGTCTCTGACCGACGAGCAACAAAGCCAGCGGGCCACCCCCGCGAAAACCCTCTGGGCGGCGGCTCTTTTGGCCGGGTCCGGCGTTGGCTCGGCCCTTACAGCCCGCTGCGGGGATGCTCGGGCCTCGCCGCCTTGGTCCCTGCCAAAATCCCTCGCCGCAGGACCCCACGGAATTCTCAGACAGGCTCTCAGAGATTTCCGCGGTTTGCCTTCTTCTGCTCTGCGGACTCTGCGAGCTCCGCGGGGAACCCTGCGAACAGGTGCACCCCGTCGGTCACCGGCCTTGCGGTTCTACCGCAGAGACCGCAGCGCCCGCAGAGAAGAGGGGGAAAAGACTTCATCCTCCGCTGAAGCTACGGCGGGACAAGTCGGCGGACAGGTCTTCCCTCGTCTCGCGTGGCCGGGAGGCGAGGGAGGCACGATGTTGCGAACTTAGATTGTCATGAACGAGAATAAAGCACCAACAACGGTGTCCCCGGGGATTCCACGGGGCGCCATCGGTTTTGCCGTCGGCTTGCTCGTTTTAGTGGCGGCTCTTTGGGTGTTCCCGGAGTACTGGTATACGCGGTCCGGATCGGCCGTCGAAGGCGTCTGGCTGCAGGAGACGAACTCGATTCCCGGGTGGTCGTTCAGGGAGGTCCCGGTGGCGGAGGCCGCCGAGCGGCTGCTGTCGGCGGATCGATTGGTCAGCGGCGAGTTCAAGCGCGGTTCCGACCGGGATACTGCGCGGGATGCTGTGCGCGTCTTTGCCGCCAAGCGGTACACGGAGCGGCCGAATGACATTGGGCTTTTTGTGCACACGCCGGACCGGTGTTGGACGGAAGCCGGCTGGCGCCTCGAGCCGGTGATGCCCGACTTGGTCGAGATCGATGTGCATGGTGTCCGGATGCAATTCGAGCGGAGGGTGTTCAGCCACGGGACGCAGCGGGAGCTCGTTTACTTTGGCGGGATGGTGGGGGGACGGCCGTTGCCTTATCGGCTCGATCATAACATGTCGGTGGGGATGCGATTCGCCATGAAAGAAGCCGCCGACAAGACGGGAACCACGCTGCGCGCGGCCGATACGCGGTTTTGGAAGCGGGTGTGGGAATCGTTCGTTCACCGCCGGCCTCTGCTCGGGCCCAAGCAGTTTGTCCGCGTGTCGACCGCCGTCTCCGGCTCGGATGTGAAGGAGTCGGACGATCGGTTGCGCGGCCTGCTCGAGCAGTGGCTCATCCCGGTCGAGTACCAGGCGGAACTGCGGGCCTGGGAGGCGCGTCCCAAGGAAGCCGAGGCGGAGAAGCCCGCTGCACCCAAGAATGGGCACGGATGACGGTGCGCCAGTGCGACGGTGCGACAGTGCGACGGTGCGCCAGCCTGTCCGCCGACTTGTCCCGCCGTAGCTTCAGCGGAGGTGGAAGCCTTGGCGAAGGCGGATGCGTCGGTGGGCGGTAAGCGGTAAGCGGGAAGCGTCGGTAGGCTGAGAGGTTTCGTGCTCTTGCCTCTGCGCGCTTGCCCCGGCGCCCGCCTGCCTGGTTGCAGGACGCGGTGCGAGGGAATCCAGCGCGGCACTGACGTCCGCGGCTACGAGTCACCGGCTCCCTGCCCCCCCCTCCGTGCTGACCTCTGACCTCGGTCCTCGGTCGTCTGTCCTCGGTCGTCTGTCGTCTGATTTCGCATGAAAGCACTGTTTTTACTAGCTCCGTCCCTGCTGGCGATGGCCTGGCTGGTCTCGAAAGCGGCCTACTTCTGGAACAGCCGGCCGGATCTGCAATTCGGCTGGGTGGTGTTGATGCTCTGCGGCTACTTGTTCTACGAGTCGTGGGAGAAGCGCCCGCCGGTGCAGTGGCGATTTCGGTGGTGGGCGGCGCTTTTAGGACTGGCAGGGGTGGGGCTGCTGTTTCTGGTGCAGATCTACATGACCGCCTTCGGCACGAACTCGGCGACGATGCAGGGTCTGACGCTCGGGGTGTTGCTGGTTGCGGCGGCAAACGTGGCCTTCGTGTTCGGCTGGGAGGGCTGTGTGAAATTCGCGATGCCTTATGGGTTCATTCTGGTGGCGATGCCGCTGCCGGCGATCATTCAATCGCCGCTGGTGAATGGCCTGCAATGGAAGGTGGCGATGCTGAACACGGAGGTGCTGAACCTGATTGGCATTCCGGCGCAGCAGGTTGGCAGTCTCATCCACCTGCCCAATGGCACGGTCGGGATCGATGAGGCGTGCAGCGGGATTCGAAGTCTGCAGTCCACGATCATGGCCGCGCTGTTCATTGGCTACCTGACCCTGCAGCGGATCAGCCTGCGGATCGTGCTGCTGGCTCTTGGGGTGGGCCTCGCCGTGTTCGGGAACCTCGTCAGGTCCCTCTACTTGTCGCTGACGGCGCATGCCAAGGGAGTCGAGGCGATCGAAAAGGTCCATGATCAGGCCGGGTGGTCCATCCTGATCTTCACGGCGGTGGGCGTGTTTGTGTTGTCGTGGCTGATGGCCAAGCTCGAGAAATCGGCGGCCGAACTGGCCCGGGCATCCGTGGAGGAGCAGGGAGCAGGGAGCAGGGAGCAGGGAGCCTGAGGAAGGATGACCGAGGACAGACGACGGACGGCAGAGGTCACAGGTCAGAGGGCGGAGGTCAGAGGACAGAGGACGGCAGGATGAAGTCTTTTCCCCCCTCTTTCTCTGCGGGCGCTGCGGTCTCTGCGGTAGAACAGCAAGGCCGGTGACCGACGGGGTGCCCCTGTTTGCAGGGTTCCCCGCGGAGCTCGAAGAGTCCGCAGAGAGGAAGAAGGAGGAAACCGCAAAACACGCGGAACACGCGGAAAACGGCGGAGGGAAAGCGGTGGGGGAGCTTGGGGAGTGTCGTGCATTCCCTTCCGCGTGGTTGGCGTGGTTCGCGGTGGATCCTCAGGACAGTCAGCGTGCCGGCCACCTATCTGCAGCCGTGGGTGGTAACGCAGCGGGTGAAAGCGGTAAGCGCGAAGCGGCAAGAGCACACAACCTCATAGCCCACCGACGCTTGCCGCTTCCCGCTTCCTGCCCACCGACGCATCCGCCACCGCTGTGGCTACGGCGGCCAATTCAGCGCGGCACTGACGCACCGGCGTACCGGCGCACTGACGCACCCTCCTTTCTTCGTGAAGAGGGCCCTTGACATTCTCCTGGTCATGGTCAGCGCGCCCTTTTGGGTGCCGCTGATCCTGCTGGTGGCTGCTCTGGTCCGGATCCGGCTGGGGCGGCCGGTCTTGTTTTGGCAGGACCGCCCGGGCTTGGGGGGGAAGGTGTTCCGGTTGTGCAAGTTCCGGACGATGTCCGACGCTCGGGATGATGCCGGACGGTTGTTGCCCGACGGGGAGCGGTTGCCGCCGTTCGGCCGCTGGCTGCGGTCGACGTCGCTCGATGAGCTGCCCGAGCTTTACAATGTGCTGCGGGGCGAGATGAGCTTGGTCGGGCCGCGGCCGCTGCTGGTGGCGTATCTGGACCGATACACGCCGGAGCAGTCCCGTCGGCACGAGGTGCGGCCCGGCTTGACGGGCTGGGCGCAGATCCGGGGGCGCAACGCGGTCTCCTGGGAACAGAAACTGGCGCTGGATGTCTGGTACGTGGATCATCGCAGCCTCTGGCTGGATCTGCGGATTCTGGCGGAGACCGTGGCCCAGGTCTGGCGCCGGGAGGGGATCAGCGCCGCGGGGGAAGCGACCATGCCCGAGTTCCGGGGGACAGCGCGCCCTGCCGACGCACCGGCGCACGGCGAGGGGGTGTGCAGCGAAACACACACTTCCGGGATTCCTGGAGACCGGTAGAGTCGAATGCGCAGCACGCCAGTCGTCCTCGTCCTGCTCCACGTGAGCGGGGGGATGGGTGGGGAAAACCGAAGGTTGACGATGGGGGCGGGTGTGATATGAGATGCCGTCCAGCAAAGCACGAACACATCGCCATTACCGTTCGAGTCATGAAATCAGAACGACGCAACAGATCGTTGCTCTTTCGAGGGTTCACCCTGATCGAGCTGTTGGTGGTGATCGCCATTATTGCGATCCTGGCGGGGATGCTCCTGCCGGCGCTATCGCGGGCGAAGGCCAAGGCGCAGGGCATCATGTGCATGAACAACACCAAGCAGCTGATGGTGGCCTGGCACATGTACATTGGCGACAACAACGAGCGGTTCCCGGGGGCGTTCCACGGGGATTATGCGAGCAATCCGACGGTGGACCATACCCAGGCCCCGTGGGTCGTGGGCTGGCTGGACTGGTCGCAATCGAGTCACAACACCAACACGCTCTATTTGACGGACCGCCGGTACTCGAAGCTGGCGGCTTATTTCGGCAACGCGCGGAACGTCTACAAGTGTCCCTCGGACAAGTACGTCAGTTCGGCGCAGCGGGCCAAGGGATGGACGGAGCGTGTGCGCAGCGTGTCGGGCAACATCGGGGTCGGGGACGGCAACGCGGAGACGGGTCCTTGGGATGCGGCGACCTATTTGCACGCGAAGAAGATGACCGATCTGACGATTCCGGGGCCGACGGAGTCGATTGTGTTCCTGGACGAGCATCCGGACAGCATCAATGACGCGGGCTGGTTTGCGCCGCAGGGGAAGGCGGCGTGGACGGACCAGCCGGCGACGTACCACAACGGGGCTTCGGGGTTCGCTTTTGCCGACGGCCACAGCGAGATCCACAAGTGGGTGCAGAGTCTCAGGCTGCCCGCCAACCAGAAGGTCACGTACAAGACCGCCCCTGCCAACTACGGCATCACGTCCGGCGACCAGGACATCATGTGGACCCGGTATCACACGCCTCGGAAGACCACCGCCTACTGAGTTTTCTCACCGGTCGGTTCGCAGATTAGGTTACGCGCGTTGGCCCGCCTTACGGCGGGCCAACGTGTTTTTGGGCCAGAATTTCTCCTTGGCCGTGGGCGTCGGGTGGTTCAGAGTCGTCCCATGCGCAGGTTGGCGTGTTGGGTAGTGATCCTGGCCGTGCTCGCCGGTCTCGGCGGCGGTCTTTGGGCGAAAGACTACAAGCTGATTGATGGCAGCACCATCATCGGCGAGGCGTCGGATGGCAACGACTACGGCGTGGTGTTCCGGTTGAGCTCTGGCGGTTTCTCGAAGCGGATTTCCTACAGCAAGTTCACGCAGGAAGCGCTGAAACTGCTGGCTGAGAACGAACGGTTGAAGCCGCTCGCAGAACCTTTCATCGAGGTGCCGCCCGAGCCCAAACCCAAGCCCAAGCCGATCGTCCTCCGCGAAGTGACGCGGGTTGACCGGCCGGTCGGCCGCACCAGTTTCTTCAGTTCGTTCACGGCTCCGATGGGGCTTGCGGTTCTTGCGCTGCTTTATCTTGGCAACTTGGTGGCCGGGTACGAGATCGCCATCTACCGCAACCGGCCGGTGGCGGTTGTCTGCGGGCTATCGGCCCTGCTGCCGCTGTTGGGCCCGTTGATCTTCCTCGTCTCCCCGAGCCTCGAGGAACAGGTTCCCGACGAAGCGGCGGCAGCCCCGCCGACGCCGGAGGAATTGGCCGCGGCGGATTCCTCGGGAGGCTCGATCGGGAAGGGGATGGTGCCGATACCGGGCGGGGGGACGGCATTGAAGGTGGCTTCGGCGGGCAAGGGGGCGTCAGGCAAGGCCGAGACTCGGGTGTTCAATCGGGGCGAAGTCGAGTTCAACCGGCGGTTCGTCGAAACGACGTTCCAGGGTTTCTTCCGCGTGGTGCCGAGCGAGGCCGAGCGCGATCTGGTTCTTGTCATCAAGACACCGAAGAGCGAGTACGTTGGGCGTCGCATCACGCGGATCTCGGCCAATGAGTTCTTCCTGCAGCTGCTGGGCGGGGCCGGCAAGGAAGTGAGCATTTCCTTTGGCGAAGTGGCGCAGATCGCCATTCGGCACAAGGACGATGTGCGCGGCTAGAGTCCTCGCCCCATGCCATCCGTGGTGATCAGGTCAAGTTCCGGCCCCTCCGGTAGCAGGCCTCCCCTCCTTCCGGCGAGGACTCTATCATGACGGTGCACGGATCGCGACGATGAGACATCCAGGATTGGGGGGGCAGGTCCGTGTGGTGTTTTTCGGAACGGCGGACTTCGCGTGTCCGAGCCTCGAGGTGTTGGCAGAGGACCCGGCGATTGACCTGCGGGCAGTGGTCACCCAGCCGGATCGGGCGCGTGGTCGGGATCTGCGGCTTCAGCCTACGCCGGTGAAAGCCTGTGCCGGGGCGTGGCCGATCTCGGTCCTGCAACCGGAGCGGTGTCGGCACGAGGCGTTCCTTCGTGAATTGTCCGCGCTCGACCCCGAGCTCATCGTCGTGGCTGCCTACGGCCAGATCCTTCCTCCCGCGCTGCTGTCCATGCCGCGGCATGGGTGCCTGAATGTTCATGCCTCCCTCCTGCCTCGGCACCGGGGGGCGTCCCCGATCCAGGCGGCGCTTCTTCACGGCGACCCGGAAACCGGGGTGACGCTGATGCGGATGGACGCCGGGTTGGACACCGGCGATATCGTGGCTGTCGAGCGGACGCCTGTCGGGTCCGAGGACAACGCTCAGACCCTGCATGACCGGTTGGCGGCGGTGGGAGCGGCCGTCTTGAAGCGGGCGTGGCCGGAGTACATTGCCGGCCGCCTGACGCCGCGTCCGCAACCCGCGGAGGGAATCACCTACGCGCCCCGGATCACGCGGGAAGACGGCCGGCTGGATTGGCAGCGGCCGGCGCAGGAACTCTGGAATCGGGTTCGGGCGCTGACGCCATGGCCGGGGACCTTCACCGAGGTCGGTGTGGCCGGAGGACGGCGGCTCATCAAGATCTGGCGTGCGATGCCCGAATCCGCCGCGGGGGGTGAACCGGGGGAGATCCTGGCCCTGGGTCGGGAGGGTCTGCTGGTGGCTTGCGGACAAGGCGCGCTGCGCCTTCTCGAGATCCAGCGCGAAGGCGGCCGCCGCCTGGCGGCGGCGGATTTCCTGGCAGGCTTTCCGCTACGGGTTGGCGAGCGGCTCGGATAAACGCCCCGGTGTTTCCCTCGCCCCGCGACGAAGGAGTGGGGAGAGAGACCCAGGGAGAGGAGTGCGCCGCAGGCGGATTGACGAAGGGCCCTCCTCTCCTCCGCCTTCGCCAAGGCTACAGCGGACAGGCCGGCCCTCTCCCCCGAGCGCAGTCGAGGGGGCGAGGGAGACGGGAGATTGCGAAACCAGTTCGCAGCGCCCTCTTGCCGGCGTGCCGCGCGAAGCCGCACTGCAGACCCCGAAAGCAGCGCGGCGGGCCGGGCTCCTGCCCAACCCGCCGCGCGCGCGAAAGGACCGGTCCGGCCGAAGCCCAACCGGCAGCGAGGACGCCGAAGCGTCCGCCAAACTCTACTTCATGACCCGGAAGAACCGGGTGCCCGACGTGGTGTCAATCGTGGCCGGGTTCGCCGTGCCCACCGCCGTCCACGTCGAATCCATGAGGCTGTTCTTGTACTGGAGCGTGCCGCCGGCCGGCGTCCAGGAGACGGCCATCGTGCCCGCGCCCCGCGTGATCGCGAGCGTGATCGGCTCGCTCGTGACCGGCGGGGTCGGATCATTCTCCGGAGCCGGGTGGGTGAACACCGTGTAGAAGTTGATCTCCTTCAGGTACTCGCCCGTGTCCTGGTTGATGGCGGCGCCTTCCTCCGGCTTGTTGTTCAGGTTGATCTCGCCCTTGGCGGCGATGCAGATCTGGCGGGTGGTCATGGCCACGCTCATTTGAACACTGCGGATGCCCCCGGTCTTCGCCGCGTTGATGAACGGCAGGAAGCTCGCCGTGAGCGGCGTGATCGTCTTGGCGCCCTCGTTCAGGACCATGACGCGCGCGGCCACCTGCTGGCTCTCGTACCCTTCAGGCTGCGAGACCCAGCCTACGGTGACCCGGTTCAGGGCGTCGACCGCCAGGTTGACGCGGTCCGGCGCCCCGGTGAACGCCGGTTCGCTTACGTCCGCCACCGCCACCAGACTCTGGTCGCGGGTGTCCCAGGCCACGAGCTTGATCGTCGTGGCGGTCGTCACCTTACCCGCCAGGAAGACGTACGGCGAGTTGATGTGACCGGCGATGCGCGTGCCGTCGCCGCGTCCGGTGTCGAAGCTCTCGCCCGAGGTTGTCTGGGCGATGGTGCCGGTCGGGTTGCCGGCGTTGTCGAACAGGTGCAGGACCCGGGTGGCCGAACCGTCGGCGGGCTTGCAGCGGACGGCAAACCCATCCTTGTAGGCCGCCACGTTGGACCAGATGTCGCTCTTGGCCACCACGAAGCTATCCTTCACCACCGTGCCGTCCGGGGCGAAGATCGTGGCAACGGTACAGTTCTCCGTCGCACGGGTTCTTGACCTATCCTCGACCACGGAGACGAAGTTCCCGTTGCTCAGGGCGGCCAGCTCGCCGCCGAAGCGGCTGGCTTCACTGTACGCGGTGCCCGAGGTCAGCCGGCCGTTGGCCGAGTCCTGGACATCACACAAGGCGGTTGGGGTGAGCGTCGCGAGATCGAGGGCATAGGTCTGGACGCAGCCGTAGCGGCTGTCGGGACCCCGGTCGAGCCCGAGGCTCCAGCGGCCGTCCTTGTTGAAGAGGTTCGCATCCAGCACGTGCGGCGAGGCTTCCGCCCCGGCCATGTAATTCATCGCGCCGGGGCGCTTGTCGCCCGCCACGCGGCCCGGATTCCCGTTCTGCCGCGAGGCGTTCATCCAGCTGTCGTACGGCACGCCATCATCCGTGGCGAAGGCCTCGACTGTCTTGCCAGCCTTGCCGTCCACGGGCTGGAGGGCGACCACAAAGCGCTGCTTGCCATCGGGGCTCGGTGCCTCAAAGCCCTTGGCAAAGGTGTTGGCCTCGATCAGGAACGCGCTGTTCCCGAGCACGCTGGCGTACGGCTCCCAGTTGCCCAGGGCGTTGAGCGTCGACAGGGCGATCGGCGTGTCCGGGACGATCCGCTGCAGGCCGACGGACTCGATGCTGCCCGGGACCAGGACCGGGATGTTGGCCTCGACGGCGGCCGAGAGCGGGCCGGTGATCGAGTTGGTGCCCGACGTGCCGGCGGCGTCCTTGGTGTAGGTGACGGCAACCGCCACATAGGCGCCCGGCGCGATCGGCAGACCTTTGAGGTCGATGCTGAACTGGTTCGCCACCGGGTCCTTGTCCTGGGTCGAGCCTTCCACGAAGGAGCCGGCGTAGACGCCGGGTACCGTGTAAAGCGACTCGAGCGACTTGGGATCCGCAACGTAAATGTCCACCACATGATTGGCGTAGTTGGCCGTGTTCGGCGCGGGCAGCGTCCCCTTCATGATGCCGTCGGTGATCTCGGTGATCACCGGGAGGCAATCCGTGCTGTCGATCAGCGCGTTGGCGTAGTAGTCCACGTAATTGCGGCCGCCGTTGCCGTCCTCGAACGGGAACCAACCGAGGAAGGCGTTGACGAACCGGTCCCGGCGCGCCGTGAGGGTGACTGTGGCTCCGGCCTCCACAAACGTCATGCCCGGCAGGTTCACGATCAGGTTGTTCTCGAGCGAATCGCTCTTGCCGTCGCCGTTCGTGCCCACCCGCGCGCCGCTTGACGTTCCCGGCAGCGACATGAAGTTGGGGGCTGCAACCGTCGGGACCGGCGAGGCCGTCGTGCCGTCGATGCCCACGCCGAAGTAGTTGCCCGCCACCACCACATTGTTCGCATTGCTGTAGAACTCGATATCCACGTCGTAGGCCGAGTGCCCCACCACGTTCCGCTCGTTGCCGTCACTCTTCCCATCCCCGTTGGTGCCAATGATGGTGTTGTCCGTCTGGCGGCCATTCTCGAAGAACTCGACGCTCGCGTCGTTCCCAGTCCGGCCGGTCGCCTGCAACATCCAGTTGATGGCGTCGATGTCGACGAACGTCACGCCGTTCGGGAAGACGTTGACGTAGTTGCCCGAAACGCGCACGTCGGGCGCCTCGAGGGCCAGCGCGATGTGACAGCCCAGGATCACGTTGAACTCGGCGGGATCATTGGTGCCATCCCCGTCGGTCCCCACCACCAGCCCGCCCGAGTAGACATCGCCGCCCGTCCGATACCGGAACGCCGCCACCGCCGAGCTGCAGGGCCGGATGTTGTCCTGAACCGGGTCGTCCCCCGGCGCCAGACCAAACCAGCAACCCTGCACCTTGGCGTTCTTCGCTTCCTGCACGAGGGCAATCGCGTAGATCGACGGGTCCGAATCGCTCCCCTCGGTGTGACGGGCGATGAAGCTCAGGCCGCGCACCTTGAAGTTGTCGCCGCCCACCACCCCCAGAATCCCATTCTCCGACGTGCCGTACCCGGAAAAATCCAGCCGGGTCGACCGACGCAGGTACAGCTCCGGAGTCTCCGGGTTCGGGCTCTCCGCCCAGTCGTCCAACGTCGAATCCAGGACGATTTGGATGACGGCGTTGTTGCCGCCCAGGATGCCGTTGTCATTCGGCTTGGACCCGGGCTGGGTGTAACCGTCAATCGTGACGTCGCTCGCGGTGATGAGCGGATACCCTCCCAGCGGGGTCACAATGATGTGCGGGCCCGCCCCGGGAATGTTGAAGGCGATCGTGTCGCCGTTCTGTAATTCGCTGATCGCCTGGTACAGCGATTTCTGACCGACTGGCGGACTGACGTTCTCCGTCGTGGTGACGGTGATCGTCGCGGCTTGCGCCAGGAAGGACGCGGCCACCCCGACGGCGACTGCGGCTGCATAGGTATGGGGACTCTTCATGGTGTGTGTGCCATCGCAATGGTTTGGGGGTCTTAGGACGTTGGCTTTTACCAAATTGCGGCCACCCGAAGCAAGCCCTTTTCACGTGAACACATGCTGTACTGGCGCACTGGCGCACTGTTCTGGCTTGACACGTCCCCCGGCCTTTTCTAATTCGTTAGGAGTATTAAGTATTGCTTTCCATCGCGGTCGGCGAGGGCCCCGTTTCCCGACCCGGTCCACAGTCACACCGCGCTCGTCCCATGGTGGTGATCCCCTCACAGATGCGCGGTCTGAATCGGCGCACCTTGTTCCAGCAACTGCAACGGGTGGGCGTTGCCTCGCGCGCGGATCTGGCGCGTTCGCTGGGTATGAGCGCGCCGACGGCGGGAAAGATCGTCGAGGAATTGCTCGAGCTGGGTGTGTTGGAGGAAGTGCCGTTGCCCCGGCGCTCGGCGGGGGCGGTGTCGGGCCGTTTGGGGCGACCGGGGCGGCTGGTGCAGGCGGATCGGCGGCACCCACGGTTCCTGGGGATCGAGCTGGGGGTGACACAGACGCGGTTTGCGGCACTGCCGGTCGGTGTGGACGGGGACGATGCCTGGACGGTGCAGGTGCCAACGGGCGGTTCTGCGGAGGCGTGGCGTGGCGGACTCCGGGAAGCCGCCGCGCGGCTGGCGGCCTGCGCGTGGTGGGGTGTTTTGGTGAGTGTGCCGGGGATCGTGGATGAACCGGCAGGCCGGATTCTGTTTTCGCCGAACCTGCACTGGACCGAGGGGATTGACCTGCGGGAGGTGATCGGGGAGGTCTGGCGCGCGCCAGTCGAGCTGGTGCAGGAGGAACGGGCGCTGGCGCTGGGGCATCATCTGGCGGAACCGGAAGAGGAGGACCTCTTGCTCGTGGATTTTGGCGAGGGCGTAGGCGGTGCGATGCTGCAAGGGGGGCGGGTGCCGCGGGGCGCTTCGCCGGTGAGCGGTGAGCTGGGGCACACGCCGATTCCCGGGAACACGAGGCGCTGCGGCTGTGGCGGGGTCGGGTGCATCGAGACGCTGGTATCGCGGAACGGTTTGATCGAGAGCCATCGCGCAGAGCGGACGCGCTGGGGGGAAGACTGGGACGGACTGCAGGCGGCGGTGGCGGAAGGCGGGATTCCCGGATGGCTGGCGCAGGCGATGGACTCGATGGGGAGCATCATTGCCGGCGCGTTGAATGTGTTGGGGCTGAACCGGCTGGTGGTCACGGGGCACTTGAGCGATCTGCCGCCGGTGGTCGTCGAGCATCTGTCGCGGGCGGTGCAGCGGGGGACGTTGTGGGGCCGGTTCGGGGAGGTGACCTGTCGCGCCGCCGTGCGCCGCCGGGCGGCCGGCCTGGTCGCCATGGGGATTGATCGCCTGATCCTGCCGGTCGAGACTGAAGGGCGGGCGGGGCGCTTTGGATCTGCCGGGGCCAGGCTGTGGCGCCGGTCTGAAGAGAACGTTGTCAAAAACTCCACCGACCGCTAAACCTTTCGTATGCCCGCTCAATACGTCATGGGTCTGGATTACGGCACCAACACGGTGCGCGCGCTGCTCGTCAATGTTGCCAACGGGAAGGAGGTGGCGACGTCGGTCTGGGGGTATCGCCATGGGACGGACGGCGTGATGCTCTCGAGGGACCCGAACCTGGCGCGGCAGCATCCGGAGGATTACGTCGCGGGCGCTGAAGCGACGCTCCGGCAGGCGCTGGCGGTGGCCCGCCGCACGGTGCGCGGCTTTCAGCCGGCCCAGGTCGTCGGGATCGGCGTCGACACCACCGGGAGCACGCCGATCCCGGTCGACGCGAACGGCCGGCCGCTGGCCTTCTCGAAGCGGTTTGCGCGTCATCCGGCGGCGATGGCCTGGCTTTGGAAGGATCACACCGGCGTGGCCGAAGCCGCCGAGATCACGGCCCTGGCCGGCAAGATCCGGCCCCATTACCTGGCCAAGTGCGGCGGGACGTACTCGAGCGAGTGGTTCTTCAGCAAGATCCTCCACTGTCTGCGGACGAGCCCGGAGGTGTTCGACGCGGCGCATCTCTGGGTCGAGTGCGCGGATTGGGTGCCGGCGATGCTGACGGGGACGGAAGCGCCGGACTC
Source organism: Verrucomicrobiota bacterium (assembly GCA_029556615.1). Lineage (GTDB taxonomy): Bacteria > Verrucomicrobiota > Verrucomicrobiia > Limisphaerales > J093 > JAKQDD01. Next base: position 124,619 of record JAKQDD010000256.1, read on the forward strand.
GCTCACGGTGGGGGTTTGTGCCGCGGGGCACAAGGCGATGTACAACGACGCCTGGGGCGGTTATCCCGACGCGGAATTCCTCGGACAACTGGATCCGAAGCTGGGCGCCTTGCGGGGCCGGTTGCGGCCGCAAGCCCGGACGATCGACCGGCCGGTGGGAACGCTCAGCGACGCCTGGGCCCGGCGGACGGGATTGCCGGCGGGCATCCCGGTGGCGGTCGGGGCGTTTGACGCCCATTTGGGAGCGGTGGGCTCGGGCATTGCCCCCGGCACGCTGGTCAAGATCATCGGCACCAGCACGTGTGACATGATGGTGGCGCCGGTGGACCAGCCCTTGGCCGACATTCCCGGCCTCTGCGGCATCGTCAACGGCAGCATCCTGCCGGGTTACTACGGGCTCGAGGCCGGTCAGTCGGCCGTGGGCGACATCTTCAACTGGTTCGTGAACTACCTCCAGCCGGGAGGACGCAAGGCGGGGTCGCACGAAGCGCTGACGGCGGCGGCGGCGCGTCTCCAGCCCGGAGAGTCGGGACTGCTGGCTCTCGATTGGAACAACGGGAACCGAACGATCCTGGTGGACCAGCGGCTGACCGGGTTGCTGCTGGGTCAGACCCTCTACACCACGCCGGCCGAGATTTACCGGGCCCTGATCGAGGCGACCGCGTTCGGCGCGCTCACGATCATCAATCGCCTCGAAGAATACGGCGTGGCGGTCCGGCAGATCGTCAACTGCGGCGGCATTGCGGAGAAGAACCCGGTGGTGATGCAGATCTACGCGGATGTGACCGGCCGGCCGATGAGCGTGTCGCGGTCCGCGCAGACCTGCGCGCTGGGGGCGGCCATCGCCGGCGCGGTGGCGGCACAGGTGTATCCCAACTGCGCCAAGGCCCAAGCCGCCATGACCGGCCTCAAACCGCGCGTGTTCCGGCCGAATCCCAAGGCGCACGCGGTCTATGCGGAGCTCTACGGCCTGTATCGGAAGCTGCACGACGCGTTCGGGACCGCCGACTGGAGCGGGAACCTGCACGACGTGATGAAGCGGCTCCTCGATCTGCGGCACCGCGTCCGGGGCTGAAGCGCCGTTCTTGTGGACATCCGGATCATGCTGACCCGACTGAAACAGGAAGTCTGCCGCGCCAATCTCGAGCTCGTGGCCCAGGGGCTCGTGGTCCAGACGTTCGGCAATGTCAGCGGCATCGACCGCGTCCGCGGCTGGGTGGTGATCAAGCCCTCGGGTGTTGACTACGCGGGAATGAAGCCGGCGCAGATGGTCGTCGTCTCGCTGGCCACGGGCGAGCCGGTGGGCCGGGGGCTACGGCCCAGTTCAGACACCCCGACGCATCTCGAGCTCTACCGGGCGTTTCCCGACGTGGGCGGGATCGTCCACACGCACAGCGCGTCGGCCACGGCCTGGGCCCAGGCGCAGCGGGCGATTCCGCCGTATGGCACGACGCACGCCGACTTCTTCCACGGCCCGGTGCCGTGCACCCGGCCGTTGACCGCGGCGGAGATCCGGTCGGATTACGAGATCGCGACCGGACGGGTCATTGTCGAGCGGTTTGCCGGACTGGATCCCGCGGCATTCCCCGGGGTGCTGGTGGCGGGGCATGGTCCCTTCGCCTGGGGGCGGGACGCGGCCGACGCCGTCCATCACGCGGTGGCGCTCGAGTACGTTGCGCGGCTGGCGGCGGACACGGAGCGGCTGGCGCCGCGGGTGCGCCCGGTGCCGCGGGCGTTGTTGGACAAACATTTCCTCCGGAAGCACGGCCCTTCGGCCTACTACGGTCAGCCATCGGAACGCAAATCGACAAACCCCAAGGTCTAACCAAGAAAGGACCCGCAGCATGCACTGGCTCGATTGGATCGTCATCGCCCTTTATTTCTTCTGTATCGGCTGGGTCGCCTGGTGGTATGGCCGGCACCAGAAGGACAGCATCGATTACTTCCTGGCGGGCCGAAACGCCGGCTGGTTCGTGATCGGCGCCTCGATCTTCACGTCGAACATCGGCTCCGAACACATCGTCGGCCTGGCCGGCCAGGGCGCGTCCACCGGCCTGGCCATGGCCCACTGGGAGCTGCACGCCTGGTGTCTGATCGTGCTGGCCGGGCTGTTCGTGCCTTTCTACTACAAGTCCGCCGTCCAGACGATCCCGGAGTTCCTCGAGAAACGGTTCAGCGCCTCCGCCCGGCTGGTGCTCTCGTGCGTCTCGCTGGTCGCCTATGTCTTCACCAAGGTGAGCGTCACCGTCTATGCGGGAGCGATTGTGTTTCGGGCCCTGCTGCCCGAGACCTTCGGTTCGCCGGAGAACGCGTTCTGGGTGGGCGCCTTCTCGACCGTGATCATCACCGGCATCTACACCGTGTTCGGCGGCATGCGCGCCATCATGAACACCGCGGCGCCGCAGGCGGTCATCATCCTGTTCGGATCGTTCGTCATCACCGCGATCGGGCTCTCGAAGCTGGGCGGCTGGAGCGAGCTGGTCCGGCTTATCAGCGAGAATCCCGACATCAAGGCCCAGTTTGCCTTGTGGCGTCCGCTGTCGGACCCGACCTTCCCCTGGCTGGGCGTGCTGATTGCCTCTCCCATCATCGGCCTCTGGTACTGGTGCACCGACCAGTATATCGTCCAGCGCACGCTCTCGGCCAAGGACCTGCCGACCGCCCGCCGGGGAGCCCTCTTCGGCGGTTTGCTGAAGGTCTGGCCGGTGTTGATCTTCCTGGTCCCCGGCATGATCGGATGGGCTCTGCACCAGCAGGGAATCATCCAATTGCCCCTCAAGATCGGCCCGGACGGTCTCGCCACCACGACGATCGACGGCGACCAGGTCTTCCCGACGCTGGTCAAGCTGCTTCTGCCCGCGGGCATCCGGGGCCTGATCGTGGCCTGCCTCCTCGCCGCGCTGATGAGCTCGCTCGCCTCGCTCTTTAACTCGAGCGCCTCCCTGTTCACCGTGGACATCTACGAGAAGTTCCGGCCCGGCCAGTCCGAAGCGCACCTCCTGATGGTGGGGCGCATCGCCACCGCGTCGGTGGTGGGATTGGGCATCGTCTGGATCCCCGTCATGGCCAAGATCTCGGGAGGCGGCCTCTATCAATACCTGCAGAACGTTCAGGGCTACCTCGGCCCCTCGATCACCGCCGTCTTCTTCCTGGGCCTGTTCTGGGCGCGCATGAACGCGGCCGGCGCCACCTGGGGTCTGGCGGGCGGCTTCGTGCTGGGAATGCTGAAGCTGACGTTCCAGACCTTCTTCGGCAAGGAGAAGATCGCCGACCCGGCCCTCTTCGCCTGGATCGGCGACTTCAATCCGTACTACGCCACCGGTCTCCTCTTCGCCGCCAGCGCCGTGATCATGGTTGTGGTCTCGCTGATGACCGCGCCGCCGCCGCCGGAGAAGATCAAGGGCCTGACCTATGGCTCGATCCATAAGGAGGCAGGCCAGGAAATCCGCCAGAGCTGGGATTGGGGCAACAAGCTCATGGCCGCAGCGATCCTGGTGATCGTCCTGGGCCTGTACCTCTACTTCAGTTTCTGGCTGGGCTGACCGGATGACTCAAGGCCGGTCTGCCGGCTCCGCCGCAGCGCACCGGTACGTTGGTGCGTCGGTAGGGCGGGCAGTCCCCTGCCCGCCGCCCGCAACAGTCCGCCAACCGGCTCCGCCGCGGCGCGCTGCGGACTGCGCGCCGGTGCCCAGGCACCCGAGCACTGTCTGTCTCCGACCTTTCGTCAGCGCGGTCCGGGTCCGAGGCCGCAAACGCGGGAGGGCTCGCGGCCGTGCCCCGCGAGCTCGAGCCGGTCGGCGTGCACGTGCAGCACGGCGTAGGCGTTGGCGTCCGGCGTCTCGACCATGCCGCGGAGGGTGATGAACGGGACGCCGTTGCGAACGCCGAACCCTCCAGCATGATTGTGGCCGTTGAACCACGCGACGACGTTGGGGTGCCGGTCGATCGCTTCGAGGATCCGCGCCGAGTTCCAGGCGTTGTGGTTGTTCTCGGGGTAAACGGGGTGATGCGCGAACACGATCACGCGGCGCCCGGCCTTCGCGGCCGATCGGCAGGTGGCATCGAACCAGTCCAACTGGCGTTCGCTCACGGCGCCATTCCAGGTCTGGGCATTGGAGGCGCCGGTCTCCTTCAGGGCTTGCAGGGCCGCGGCCGCCTCAGCGTGCTCCGGCGTTGATGCCGCGTGCGCAAACAGGCTGACCTCGGTGGTGTCAAGCAGCACGAAACACCACGCGCCGCGATCCAGCGCCGCATAGCGCCGGGTCAACCCGAGACGCCGGGGGACCGCCGGCTTGCGGTCGGGAGCGACCTCGAAGTCGTGGTTGCCCAGCACGTGGTGGATCGGATGCCGCAGTCCCTCGAGCGGCGCGAGAATCGTGTCGTAACTCCGCCAGTCCCGGTCAATGAGATCCCCCAGGCTCACGCAGAACGCGAGGTCGAGTCCCTGGAAATGCGCCACCGCCTCCTCGAGCTTGCGCAACGACGCCCGATAGTACCGCGTGCCGCCGGGCTCGGCATCGGCGTATTGGGCATCGGCGATCAGCCCGATGCTCAGGCCCGGCTCGCCGTCGGCCCGGGCGTTGGCGGGGCGGATCCAGGGCCAGCCGGCGGCGATTACCGGAGTCAGGGCAAGGAATTGCCGGCGGCGCATGCCCATTCCACGGCGTTGCGGAGCACCTGGCGCACGTCCGCTCGGAAGAAATCGTCGTACGTCTCGTGCCCGGGGGTGAAGTAGAACACGCGCCCCTTGCCCACGGTCCAGCACAGCCCCATGCGGCCCGGTTCCTTCTCGCCGTTGGGCTTGGTGTAGACGCCGTCGAGCACCACCGCTTCGGGCGTGGGGACGGCGAAAGGCTCCCCGTAACGTTCGATCTTGGGCAGTTCGAAGTCCTTCACCCCGCGGGCGATGGGGTGATCGGGCAGTTTCACGATCACTCGGGCCGAGGTGCCGTCCGCCTTGTACTCGCGCCACGAGCAGCGGGTGCCCATCAACGCCCGGTACGGCTTGGCGAAGTGCGCCGAGTGCAGGGCGATGAAACCCATGCCCTCCTCCTTCACCCGGCGGACGATGCGTTGCACGAGGTCGTCCTTGACCTCGCCATGGAGCTTGTGGCCCCACCACATGAGAACGTCGGTGCCGGCCAACCGCTCCGGGCTGAGCCCCTGGTCCGGATCGCGGAGCCCGGCAATCACGATCTCCCAGCCGGCAAGCCCTTTGAGACCGTCCGCAATCGCGGTGTTCACGTCCTGGGGATAGACCTTGTCCTCGGGTGCGGTGCCCTCCGCCCAAACGACCACCCGCCGCTTCGACTCGGCGGCCAGCGCCGGGGCCAGCGCCGTCATGGCGGTTGTGGCAAGCAGGAAGGCGCGCCGATTCAGGCGGCCGGGGCGAACGGGGTCTGGGACGTGCGTGTTCATGCCGGGACCGTAGTCGGAAGCCGGCGATCTGACAAGCGCGCGCCCGCCCCGGATCCTCGCCTAACGCGTGCGGCGTGAACGTTCGCCATCGGCTCCTGGTGGGTTTTCGCCTTGAAGGCGCGTGGGGTGTCGGCTCCGGGCTGGCCCGCCCGCTGGCGGGCGGGCTCTATAGGGTATGGAGGGAATGAGCCCGCCCCGGGGGCGGGCTTCCCAATCCGCGAAACCCCCGGACTGGGCGGCTTTGCGTTTCCTTCCGGGCGAGGGGAGTCAACGCAAGGACGCTAGCGCAAAGCAGATTCCCTTGGCGCCTTAGAGCCTTTGAGCCTTTGCGTTCCCTTCCGGGCGGGGCAGTCAACGCAAGGACGCTAACGCAAAGCAGATTCCCTTGGCGCCTTAGAGCCTTTGAGCCTTTGCGTTCCCTTCCGGGCGGGGCAGTCAACGCAAAGGCGCAACGGCTCAAAGGCGCAAAGGGGGACAGAGGACCGACGACCGACGGCTAAAGTCCTTTCC